>CAZFEN010000001.1:0-11196 GCA_964517765.1 uncultured Actinomycetota bacterium
GACAACCTGCTGATTACAAATCAGCTGCTCTACCAATTGAGCTACACCGGCAAACTAATTTAGCCTCATAATTATTATCATACGATTAAATAATGTCAAGGCGTAAGAATCCCGGAGTTCAAACAAAATAGAGTGATTTTATTAAGAATCCTTTAGCTTTTCAACAGCTAATTTTATCGCTCCTTCTACAGGATTTTTTATCCGGGGCATAAAGTTAACTTTTGGGAAGCTTTCTTTTACTCTTCTCATTAGAACATTTTTAAAATGTTCTTCACATTTAAACAGACTGCCTGTAAAAATAAGATCGAAATTCTTATTCTTAAAACCCAATTTATCGGCCACTGTAATTACGGAAACAGCTGCTTCCTCCGCTTCCTTAACCAGTATATCCATACTTATTCTGTCTCCCATCTGTGCGGTTACGGAAACTGTTTTTGCCAGTGCCCCAATTCTCACCTTTGAAAATGGTTCGTTATATGCCCATCTGACCAAATCCAAAACCTTTTTTAAATTCAATTCTTTTAGTATTGTTTCGGAAAGGAGAGTTTTTTTACCCCTTCCATCGTATGCCCTCATCACTGCCTTTAGGGCTTTAAGTCCTACCGCGTATCCACTGCCTTCGTCCGCAAGAATATAATCCCAACCACTTGCCCTTATCTGATCACCATCTTCGTTAATGCCGAGGCAATTAGAACCTGTCCCGGCTATAACTATTATTTTATTATTATTTTTACCGCCTAACTCAATCCCGATTCTGGTATCATTACAAATAATAGTTCTTTCCGGATCAAGATAACGGCCAAGTTTATTATTAAATACAATTTCTTTATATGTTTTTGAGTCTTCTTCGGCATCATTACCGGCAAAACCAAAGCAAGAACTTATAAAGCGAACATCATCATGTGTTTTTAAATTATTGATGGCACTAAATACTGCCATATTGAGATTTTCTATTGCTTTACTAATTCCCACACTTTTATAACTGCTTGCACCTGAAACTACTTCAGCAACTATTTTTCCTTTAATATCTGCGATTTGAACAGTGGTTTTTGACCCACCTCCGTCAACTCCAAGAATATATTCCATCGTAAAAAATTCTCCCCTCGAAATGTTTATCTTACTCTCAATATTACACTTACAATCAATTTGCATAAAAAAATAACTTTTGTAAGACAAAGTTATCGTAAATACAAGTTTTTTACACTCTTATATTAAAAAGCTGACCTTAGAAAATAACAAGTGAGATATTCCCGCAAATCACAATATTAGCAAAAACTTCTAAAAGTTTGTAGTAATAATTACTAAAATATTTTTCCCGTTAAGTCTATTTCTTCTGTATCAAAATAATCCTTCAATCACATGCCGTTTAAAATAATGTTACTTTCAAAAAAAAATAATTTAAATATAATTATAAGTAGATAACTATCTTGATTCAAAAGATTCTAAGTCTAAAAGCAGCATTCGAGGAGGCTTATTATGGTATCAGCAGAAAATATCAGGGAAAGCATAGCGGCAGGTAGTTTTTATCCAGGCAATCCGGATGTGCTTCGCAGGCAAATAAACGATTTCCTTCTAAATGTAAAATCGGAAGGTATAAGAAACATCAAATCAATCATATGCCCCCATGCCGGATATATCTATTCCGGTCAGGTCGCTGCATGCTCTTACAAACAGATAAAAGGAGAGACATTCGATAGTATCTTTATAATAGCACCTTCTCACTCGGAATATTTTGACTTTATTTCTATTTTTAACGGAGATGCCTACAGAACACCTCTGGGTCCGGTATATGTCGATAAAGAAAGATCACGGATCCTTGCAGATGAAAACCCCCGGATAGAACTATCGAAATATGGTCATAGAAGTGAGCACAGCCTGGAGGTGCAGCTTCCTTTTCTGCAGGTTTTATTTGAAAATATAAAGATAGTGCCTATAGTAATGGGACAGCAAAACAGTCAGAATATAAAAGAACTGGGCAGCGCCATAGGAAAACTCTTTAAAAACGACAATATCCTGATTATCGCAAGTACGGATCTATCTCATTATTATCCTTATGATACCGCTTTAGTTTTGGACGGAAAAATAAAGGACCTGGTAACCAATTTTAATTCCGAAGATATTATGTCCGGTTTTCTTAATAATGATCTTGAAATGTGCGGTGGTGGACCTGTGATTTCCGCTATGATTGCCTCAAAAGATTTAGGGGCAGATTCCTCCCGGATTTTAAGTTATAAAAATTCCGGAGATGTCACAGGTGATAGAAGTGCTGTAGTTGGTTACCTCTCGGCCGTATTTTATAAAAAATGAACATCTCTGGTTTTAATAATATCATTTAAAAAAGGTGAAAAAATATGGATGGCATTGAACTTACTCCCGAGCATAAAAAGACACTTTTAAAAATAGCCCGGGAATCGATAACCAACACAATCCACTTCGGAACCGTTCCGGAATACAGAATAAACGATGCGGTATTAAACACCAGGTGCGGGGCTTTTGTAACCCTGCACATCGGCGGTAATTTAAGAGGGTGCATAGGCAATATAACTGCTGATACCCCATTATGGGAGACTATTCGTAATATGGCCATCGAATCAGCAATGAGAGATCCGAGATTTCCATCGGTTTCCTTAAATGAGCTGGAAGACATCGATATTGAAATTTCAGTTCTTTCTCCATTAAAGAAAATAAAAAACCTGGAAGAAATAAAAGTGGGAATACACGGATTATTTATAAAAAAAGGTTTTTACCAGGGCTTGCTTCTGCCTCAGGTAGCAACGGATTATAAATGGAACAGGATTCAATTTCTGGAACAAACCTGTTTTAAAGCCGGCTTAAATAAAGACTGCTATAAACAGATATCTACGGAGATTTATATTTTTTCTGCCATAGTATTCGGAGAAAAAGATCCGGAAAATATAATTTGACATTATTCCTCAGGAAATCAAGGTAATGTAAATTTACTTATTTGATTGATTTTATAACAGTAAAATTTGACTGGCAATGAAGATTTGAAAATTGCCGGTCCAATGAGTATAGATCATCTTATGCTGCCGGCAAAGATAGAATTCAAAAGCAACGTTCTTTCCTCCGGGGTGGTGAGTCTCGGCTGGCTGAGATTTTCAAGCATTGTAGTTATAAGTATTGTATTTATATGGCGTCCTTCATAAAATATATGCTTTGCAATGATCCCCTGTTTTAATCCTAAAATATCACGCATATTATAAAACAAATTTCCCAGTCCGTAATTGATAAAACCATCACCGGCAAGTTCTACCCCCATCGGATAATGGGATTGGCTTCCGCTTACTATATCAGCCCCGGCCTCGATAATCCTTTGAAAATCCCTGACCTGGCTTTCAGTGGGGCCATAACTTTCATTTTCCTGGTATTGAAATGTAAAAATAACAATATTTCCTGTGTCTTTCAATTCTTTGATTATGCCTTCCAACTTTGCAAAATCTTTTTCTCCTTCCGCCTCATCCCATATGTTCCACCTCGCTGCCCCCGGTGAATCTTCTCTTGCCCATTCATTTGCATTTGCCAGACCATAAGAATTGACGCCCAGAAAGGCAATTTTATTACCATTTATTTCAAAGAATACGGGTTTATAAGAATCTTCAAGGTTTCTACCCCCGCCAAAATAAGGCCATCCCAGGCTGTCATATATATCCAGAGTGTAAAGCATCCATTCGGGTCCATAATCATTCATATGATTTCCGGTGAGTTCTATTACATCCGTTCCGACATACTTTAGCAGTTCTATATATTCAGGGGCGCTGCACAGCAGAGGGAATCTATTTTCCGAACTGCAGCCTTCCACAAAGCATATTTCATTACTTATATGTGTTATATCCGCATCGAGCAGTACATCTACGATTTTTTCAGCAGGATAAAGGACCCCTAACTCGTCCATTCTTCTGCCAATCGTCTTTCCCCGTGCAAGTGCCGTAACACCAGTCATAATTACTGAAGCCATTTTGTCTACATCCCTGTTCGTAATATTAATTCCTGCAAGACTCCGGGTAATTTCATTTTCATATTCCGGATTACTGGTTCCCACATTTATTCCTAAGGTCAACCCATAACCGGCAGGATCCAGTTCCTTATCAAAAACAGACATGTTATCCAGATTTAAAACCTTATATTTTTTCTCTATGGCATCGAAAGGTATAATCGAAAAACTGTTGTCATTTTCGATACCCGTCCGGGTCTCCGATTCGGTTACTATTTTTATATTCTCATTTGCGCTCTCACCCAGAATCACTTTTAGCGCCTCGAAAACCTTTTCGGTTAAAATGAGTTCCGTTTCAGATCCGTCTGTCGATATATAACTTAAAACTTCTTTATTTCCTGTCCAGAATTCTTTTATATCCTCAAAGGATACGTCATCAAAATTTCTGAAAAACGAGACTACCGGCACCAGTATCCAGGTTGCTGCCGAATCCTTTTGGCTGTTATCGATCTCTATCCATACATCGGAAACTTCCTTGCTTCCCACAACTGTTATTACATCAAAAACTTTATATAATTCGTTTTTGATTTCCGTGATCATATATTCAGGAATAAGGTCGCTTGCCCATAAATTTATTTCAGTAATTTCCTCAACAGCCTGTTCTTCCTCTGCTTCTTCCTGGTCACTATCCTCCTCTGTAATTCCGGTTTCTTCAGCCTCCGTGACATCCTGGCCGGCCGATTCTGCAATCTTGCATGAGGCGACTATAGATATAAGTATGAATATTAAAATCATCACAGACATACGGATAAATAAATTTTTATTTTTCATTTTTTTGTAAGATTAATTGATTTTAAATATCATTTTATATTTTTAGGGATAAAATTTAAAGTGACAAAAATACCATCATTTTTAGCCAAAAAGTGTTATAATAGCTTGCAAAAAACATTCAGACATAGAATCTAAGCAGCAAATTCAAGGGAGGAAGAAATATGCTTTCAAGAAAAGATGTTGACGTGAAAGGCGCAAAAAATATTACTGTCATTGCCGAGGGAGTTAAAGTAGAAGGAAAGATCAACTGCCCCGGTTCGTTAAGAATCGATGGAATGGTAACAGGAGAGATCACGGCTGAAAAAGAAATCACAATCGGAAAAGAAGGGAAAGTAGAAGCCAACATCAGAACAAAAGATGCCGTAGTAGCCGGTTCATACAAAGGAGACATGATAGCATCCGGAGAAGTTGAAATCGCTCCAACCGGAAAATTTATGGGGAACCTGACCCAAAAAGATGCTCTGCTAACCATAGCCAAAGGGGGACTATTCAGAGGAGAAAGTCTTATTGGGACAAACGCCGAAATCTTTAAACCAAAGGATGAAAAAAAGGATATTGAAGATATCTCCCTGAAAGTCAAGAAGATTTAACTTCCTATAAGTTCGATATTTCCCCAGACACCCAGTTTATCATCTTTTATAACCAGAATGCCCATTATATCTTTTATATTTTTATAGTCGGTTATGGTTGTATCGATATCTCCGGGAGTATTGATTTTATTTGCAATCGATGTAGCTGCCCCATCCGCGCTGATTGTCGATTTTGCCAGAACGACCACAAGATCGCTTCTACCCAGACTGAGCGAATGACCAAACATGCCTGATGAAGAACAAATACCGCAGGGTGTATCACCGGCTTTTATTCTTAAATATATCTTATCAGCAAAATATTTATTCTTGAGATACACGCCTATATCTATATCCCTGTCGCTTTTTATAAAAATATCACCTCCGTTTTCTATTATTAACCGCCTGCAATAACTTTCCAGACCCGAAGCAATATAATCACATACCGCACCGGCAATAGTAGCCATCGGACCTACATTAAAAATAGCAGCTTCCCGGCACATCCTTCTTATTATAGGCGGATAGTACTCTTTTAATTTCAGGGGTATCAGACTTTTTTCAAAAACAGGTTCTTTCTTTATACAGGATTCCAGAAGATCGTAAATTTCTTTGATTAATCTTTCAAGCCTGAAGCTTACGTCTTTATTGCAGCTGACCAGGAGATCACTATATTTATATGTAATCCTCCAATTATATCTCTCTTTATATTTAATCCGGTTTCTATATATGCTTTTATCCAGGTCAAGCTTACCCACAAGTAATTTTTCGATACTTATCCGGTATTTATTCGATCCTATATCACTATGATAAACCATGTCTTTGACTTACTTCCTGCCAAAACTGCCGTAATATAAAAAAACCAGAAAAATAATGACAAGATAAATAGCAGCTGTAACAATCAGCATGATCCAGTTGATAGAATTGAATATATACATCGTCAGAATAAGAACAGGTACCAGAAAGAAAGTTGCCACGATACTTAGAACAAGCGGATTTCTAAATCTGAGTTTCATTATTATATGATTACCTCTCCAAAACTGTTGTTTTAAAAAATAAAAGTTCTTTTACCACTCAGGGAAATACTTTAATAACTTTTCATAGTGACTATCCTTTAAAAATTATATTATATAGACATATAAAAATCTATCCCGGGGTCAGCTGATTATTGGAAAAATATAAATATTAGAGTATCATAATCTACTAAATTAAAATCAGGAATTTAAAATAAAATGTCTAAGACAATTGAAGAAATTAATGAAAAAATAAGAAATGGAAAAGTTGTAGTATTAAATGCTGAAGAAATAATAGATTATGCAGAAAAAAAGGGTATAAAAAGAACAGCAAAAGAAGTCGACGTGGTCACTACGGCAACTTTTAGTCCCATGTGTTCTTCGGGAGCATTTTTGAATTTTGGACATTCGGATCCCCCGATAAAAATGACCAGAGTACTGCTAAATGACGTTCCTGCATATGCCGGAATAGCCGCCGTGGATGCATATATCGGGGCAACCGAACTTTCGGAAACAGAAGGGTTAAGCTACGGAGGAGCACATGTGATTGAAGACTTGATCTCAGGGAAACCGGTAAAACTAAGAGCAACCTCACAGGGCACAGATTGTTATCCCCGAAGAGAGATTGAGACTTATATAACGATAGATACGATAAATCAGGCTTATCTATTCAATCCCAGAAATGCCTATCAGAATTATGCGGCAGCGACCAACTCTTCCAACAGAACCATCTATACATATATGGGAAAATTACTGCCAAATTTTGGCAATGTTACTTACTGCAGTGCGGGCCAGCTCAGCCCACTGCTGAACGATCCATATTACAGGACCATCGGAATAGGTACAAGAATATTTTTGGCAGGAAGTCAGGGATATGTCTCCTGGCACGGCACACAGCATAATCCGGGAAGAGAGAGATTGCCCAATGGTACACCGTGTGGTCCGGCCGGAACCCTTGCCGTTACAGGTAATTTAAAGGAAATGTCACCCGAATACCTTAAGGCATGCACTTTCCAGGGTTATGGCGTTACCATATTTATAGGTATTGGTATCCCTATTCCTGTAATCGATGAAGAGATGGTAGAATTCCTAAAAATCAAGGACGAAGATATATATACCGAGATTTTTGATTATTCCGTTCAGAGAAGAAACAGACCTTCTTATGGAAGGGTAAATTACGGCGAGCTTAGAAGCGGAAAAATAAAAATCAAAGGCAAATCCATTCAGACGGGATCGATTTCCAGTTATTTTAAGGCGCTTGAGATATCGAACGTTTTAAAGCAAGAAATAAAAAAAGGCAAGTTTTATTTGACTGACTATGTCGCTTCGCTACCTTCAGAGGAAAAATATAACACGCTTGATATACTCAGTAAGGAGGAACTCTGATGGTAAGACGAAAGCTGGTTCTCAGTTTTCCGGAAAATATAGTTACCAGTCCAATCACATATAAGCTGGTAAAAGAATTTAATCTGGAATTCAATATACTAAGAGCCGAAATAACCCCCGATATGGAAGGAAAAATGCTTATCGAACTCAGGGGTGATAAGGTCCTGATCGATGATGCAATCAAATATCTTACTGATACAGGTGTTTCCGTTCAGGAAGCTGCAAAGGACATAATAATAAGTAAAGACAGGTGTATTGATTGCGGGGTCTGCACTTCTATATGTATCACTCAGGCTCTGACCCTTGACAGCAGTAGCTTCAAATTAAAATTCAACAAAGATAAATGCATCCTGTGCGAACTGTGCCTGGACTGCTGTCCCGTTTCTGCAATCAAGGTACATATTTAAACACTACTTAAATACAAAACAGTTATCCTGCCGGTAAAGATTTAATACTTCAAAACTACTTAATAAAGAAATAAAAATATACGCCAGGTATAGTGATACTTATCCTTCATATATTTCAAATTCATCTTTTGATGCTCCGCATTCGGGACATACCCAGTCATCAGGTAAATCCTCAAATCTTGTACCGGGTTTTATATTATTATCAGGATCGCCCTTCTCCGGGTCATAAATATAACCGCAAACCTGACATTCCCACTTTTCCATTCCAATCCTCCATGGCTTTTGAATTTATTTTAATAAATACCTATTAAACCTATATATCTGGTATATAATGTATCAAACCTTTTAATAATTTTGTAGTATAATGATATGGTAAAAATATTTTCAATACAACCAAATTAAGTAAATTAAATTAACAAACTCTTATGCAAAAAAATATCTGCAAATTCTTAATCTTATTAATATTTACTATATTGTTTTTCACAGTTGTACCAGTAGATAAAACTTTATCCGGTGATATAAACAATAACGGTGATAAAGAATATACAGAAATAAATAATTTTTATACTTGTGAGATTACAGGAATAATAGACCCTCCTATATCGAATTACGTAATAAAATGCTTAAAAAAATCACTTGATTCCGGTTACGGCCTAATTATACTAATGAATACGCCGGGCGGGCTTGAAACATCTATGAAAGAAATAATAACAGAAATCTTAAATACCAATATTCCGGTCATAGTATTTGTATATCCCGAAGGTGCCAGAGCTGCTTCTGCAGGTACATTTATAACTTATGCTGCTGACCTGGCTGTTATGGCTCCCTTTACTAATATTGGAGCCGCCCATCCTGTCAATATTGGAGGAGAACAACAGATTTCAGGGGATATGCTGGAGAAAGTAACTAATGACTCAGTTTCATTTATTAAGAATCTTGCTATATCAAAAGGACGGAATGCTGAATGGGCAGAAAAGGCAGTAAGAGAGAGTGATTCTATTATAACTTCTGAAGCACTGGAGCTTGGAGTAATAGATCTTACCGCCTCAAATCTAGAAGATCTCCTGGAAAAGATAGATAGTAAAATCATAGAGAAATCAGGTAAAGCCTTTCTTATAAACGGGAAGACTGCCGGAACCGAAAGAATAGAAGTGGGCTTTATTACCAGGTTCCTCCATATTATTGTCAATCCAAATATTGCTTATATATTATTTATTATAGGAATATTTGGAATAATTTATGAATTCTCCCAACCGGGATTAGGTATCTCAGGAGCTGTGGGTATTTTATTTATAATCCTCGGGTTTTATTCATTTAGCATTCTTCCAATTAACTATGCCGGGATAGCCCTTATAATTCTGGCCATAATCATATTTATACTGGATATAGCGCTGAATCTTGGCGGAATACTATCAATTGCAGGAGTAGCTTCACTTGTTATTGGATCTTTTCTGCTGATTAATACCAGTGCTCCCTATCTTAAAATAGCCAGAAGTCTTATAATTAGCACTTCAGTAATAGTATCCGGTTTTATAATTATTGTAATTAGAGCAGTTTATAAAGTTCACAAGTTAAAACCGATTACCGGCAAAGAAGAGTTCATTGGAGAAACAGCCGTGGTTTGCCAGGACTTAAATCCTGAAGGTCTGGTTAAAGTATCTGGAGAAATCTGGAAGGCGGTATCCGGGGACGGAAGGAGAATTAAAAAAGGTCAGAAAGTTAAAATAATATCCTTAGAAGGACTGACCTTGCTGGTAACTACATTAAGTAAACAAAAAATATAAAAATAAAAAGGAGGTAAAAATGTCAATAGGTGTAGTGGTAGGAATAGTATTAGGTGTACTTATTTTCTTAATAATATTGTTGTCTGCTGTCAAGATTTTAAGAGAATACGAGAGAGGTGTAATATTTAGATTCGGCAGATTAAGTGGAACAAAAGGGCCCGGTATTTTCGTGATAATCCCATTTGTGGACAAAATGATTAAGGTTGATTTAAGAACTGTTACAATGGATGTACCGCCTCAGGATATCATTACCAGAGATAATGTACCGGTAAAAGTAAATGCAGTAGTATATTTCAGGGTAATGGATCCTGCAAAAAGCGTAGTAAAAATAGAGAGATATATAGTGGCGACATCACAGATTGCTCAAACCACATTAAGAAGTATACTGGGACAGGCGGAATTAGATGACCTGCTTTCCAGGAGAGACAAGATCAACCAGGAGCTTCAAAAAATAATAGACGAACAGACAGATCCATGGGGAATAAAAGTATCAATAGTTGAAATCAAGGATGTCGAGCTGCCGCAGACTATTCAAAGGGCTTTTGCAAGACAGGCTGAAGCAGAAAGGGAAAGAAGAGCAAAAATAATAAATGCCGAAGGAGAATTCCAGGCTTCTGAAAAATTAGCGGATGCTGCAAGGGTGCTCAGTCAATACCCGATTTCTGTGCAGCTTAGATTCCTCCAGACCTTAAAGGAAATAGCATCAGAGCAGAATTCAACCATTGTATTCCCTGTTCCAGTCGATCTCATAGAAGCATTTATAAACAGGATTGGTAAAAATAAAGAGCAATAGACAGCTTTGGCTGGGGAAAAATTTTTAAATAACTGCCCGGTTCAAAAAATTTCCGGCAAAAAAACACTATTGCGGGTGCTGAGAAAAAAGGACCTGGGAAAATCTTTGATATGGTTAAAGGATCCTTCTGTAAACATGTTCCTCAGTCACAGCTTTGATGATTATACGGAAGAACAGGAAATCAAATGGTTCGAATTTGTTCAAAATTCCGGCAATGATGTAGTCTTTGCTATCGAAGATATAAATACAAATCTTTATATAGGTAACTGTGCCCTGCATAAAATCGACTGGGAAAATAAAACTTGCGAGATGGGTATAGTAATTGGTGAAAAAGATTATTGGAACCATGGTTATGGTTCAGATGCGGTAAAAAATATTATAAATTTTGCATTGTTTGATCTTAATCTTAAAAGTATAAAATTGGAAGTTTATAGATATAACCGCCGTGCAATAAATGTATATAAAAA
>CAZFEN010000001.1:11296-124820 GCA_964517765.1 uncultured Actinomycetota bacterium
CTTGATCCCGGGTCGATATTTTTCATAGTTTTATTTATTTTAACAATTATAGGTATGGGTTACCTTATTTATACAGATAAGGGAAAATTCTGGGATTTACTGCCATTTGTCAGCATACCTGCAATAGTAATAAGCCTTGTACTTATAATATTCAATTTCATAAGGAGAACCAGAGGAAGTACCTATTTTATTTTTTTCTTTATACTCTTTCTTACAGGATTAATCCTATCGAATATTTTCGGTCCAACGGCACTGACTTATAAAGCAGAAAAAAGTCTTGCCAATAAAAATTATGAAGGGTCAATAGACTATTATAAAACACTTCTGGATAATTACCCTAACAGCAAGCTATCCGCCAGTGCCCTGGAAAATATTTCATTTGCCTACTATTCTAACAAAGATTATCTGGAAGCAATTGATAGTTATAAAAACGCCATAGATTCGGAAATTTTTACTTCCGGGGATCTTAAGATAAAGAATATTTTGGTTGAGTGCCATACAAAATTGGCACAGGATTATTCTGAAAAAAAAGAATATGGTAAATCTGCTGAAAGCTATCTTAATGCTGTTGAGATACTCGAAGAAATCAAGATAAACTTCCCGGCTACCAATGATGCTTTCATTGCAATATATAAAATACCTGAGTATTTATATAATGCAGCGCTGAATTTTAATAGGGACCAAAACTGGGACAAATCTATAGAAGCACTGGATTATTTGATTAGTGATTATAATGATAGTGATTACTTTGATAAAGCTGGCTATCTTTTTTACGAGGTCTGTATTAAAAAATCAACTGATCTTGTAGAAAATCATGAATATATAGAAGGTGTCGAAACATTTTTAAATATTCTAAATTTCGATGGTATAAGTTACGAATACAATATAAGTGCTTATGAAAAGAAGAGAGTATTTTCAAATATACCACCCTACATTCTTGAAGATATTGCGCTGGATAATTATAATTCCGGAAATTATAGAAAATCATTATTTCTGTATGAAATCATCGCAGGTTATAATCCACAGCTGGAAGAAGAAGTCAATCCCCTTTTGATTGATTCGAAAATAAATCTGGTGTCTTCCTCGGATTATAATCCCCTTGAACTACCCGATCCTGAACGTAAATTCTGGGGTCCTGGAAAAAGTATACTTATAATCGAAAATAATACTGAATTTGCTATTACCATATATCTGAAAGGACCCGAATATAAAATAATAAGGGTCGAACAAAATTCCACGATTGAAATAGAGATAAGTGCCGGTACATATGAAGCTGTTTCAGAATCAAGCAATCCGGATATTCTACCTGATTACGGGAACCTGACATACGAGGAAGGACAGAGATACCGGGATGAATATACCACAACTTAAAATATTATTTTATTCTTTTCAGATTGTCGATAATCAGTATCTTTAAATTTTTATCCAAAAATCCTTTGACCATATCGAAATCTTTTTTCCGGTCGATATTGCAGTTTATTTCCAGACCAACCAGTAATTTATCGAACTTTTCAGAAACAGATTTTATCTGCTCTTCTATCATCTTCTCATCGGCTTCCTTTAGACCACTTACAATTTTATCTACAACAATATTAAAATTGTCATAATCTGTTTTAAGCGCTCCGGTAAAAACCGCTTTCTGCCAGAACCACTTCCCACTATTTTTTCTTTTAAATATACTAAAAAGTCCAAACAAATATTCCAGGTCAATATTTTTGAATTGGCATATTTTCTCCAGTATATATATTCTTTTGGTAACATACGGTAACCTGCTCAATCTTTTTAGGTCTATCATATTCATATCCTTTTGAAATCCAATTCGGCTCCCAAAAATAATAATTATCCTCTAAGCCCATTTTAAAGTATTTTAATAAAACGGATACTTCTACTTTTAATATTTAAAATTTCACCTGCGTGTTTTTATATAGAACCTGAGCTGCTTTTCTTTTCCTTTTTTTATACCTATTCTACCGGTCACCATTATTTTAACATTATTGCTTCCTGTTTTATAATCAAATATATAAATATTATTTTTTCCGGTTACAATATCAGCCCCGTTATCCTTCATATCGATACCAAGAGCTATGGTCAGTTTACCGGGACCATCAGTAAGTCTGTCATCCAGACTCCTCCTTTTTTTCATAATATCAATTCCCCACACAGGTTCAAGCACTCTTATCAGGACCGCACCAGGCTTGCCTTCATTTTCTGTGACAATATTCAGCAGATTGTACATGCCATAACATAGATAGACATATGCAATGCCTGATTTCCCAAACATTATTTTACTCCGGGGTGTCTTCCCATGGTAAGCATGGCTTGCGGGATCATCCGGGCCATAATAAGCCTCCGTTTCCATAATTATTCCCCCGACCATTTCTGACCCTTCGTATTTAACCAGTGCCTTCCCCAGTAAATCTCTGGCCACCTTTGAAGTATCTCTCTCGTAAAATTTTCTTGATAAAATATTTTTGGAAATATTATTCATATAATACTTACTGGAAGCTTCCTAAACTCTATATAATTATATCCCTGAATTGACCAGGAAATAATAATAACCTTATTTTTAACAGTCAAATAAATAGCGCCGTATCTTTACTATAACTATTAATACATTTAACCTTAAAAAGTTTTTTGTTGAAATAGCAAAAAAAATTTTGTATATTACATAACAATATTGCTAAAGAAAAACGGAAAGGACCCTAATGGAAGTAAAAATTGATAAAGATCTCTGTACCGGATGCGGTTTATGTGAAGAAACATGTCCGGATATTTTTAAATTGAATGAGGATGAAGATGTAGCAGAAGTAATAAAAACAGATTACGAAGAAAATGACGAAGAATGCATCGAAGAGGCTGTGGAAAGCTGCCCAACAGAAGCTATATCGGCTGATTGATCTTTAATTTAAATAAAACAATACCTAATAAAAAATAGTCTTGTCTTTTTTGACAGGACTATTTTTTAGTAGATATTTCTTATTAAATCATTTTTATCCCGGATACTTTATCCTTTACTTTTCTTACATATTCGGCCGGATTATTCGAGCCATAAATTGCGGTGCCCATAACCAGTATATTCGCTCCTGCTTTTACGGCAATAAGGGCAGTATCCATATTGATTCCACCATCAACCTGGATATCAATATGTTTCTTTAAATTGGAGTCTTTGATAATTTGTTTTAGTTTCATGATTTTGTGGGTCATGGCAGGTATGAATTCCTGACCGCCAAATCCCGGATTGACTGTCATTATAAGTACCATATCCACAAGCCCCAGTACATTTTCTACATAGCACAAAGGTGTTGAAGGATTAAAAGAAATTGCTGCTTTTTTACCTGCCTTCTTTATATAGTTTAAAGTACGATCAAGATGAGGACATGCTTCAACGTGAACATTTATCAGATCCGCTCCGCTTTGTATAAAATTGTCGAGAAGCCTGTCAGGCTTCTTTATCATTAAATGCACATCTAAAAAAAGCCTCGTATTTTTTCTCAGACATTCTATTATAGGAGGACCAATGGTTATGTTTGGAACAAAATTTCCGTCCATAACATCTATATGAAGCATATCTACCCCTGCTTTTTCAACTTTTTCTATTTCACCAGCAAGATTTGCAAAATTGCTGTTAAGAATAGAGGCGGCGATTTTTATTTCTTTATCTTTATTTTCCATAACTTTTGACTTTGTTTTTTAATTACAATAAGAATTATAACATATAATCTATATTAATTTATGGTCCAAAAAATCAGCCTTTCAAGATTTTTAAGATTTCTTTTTTGGTATGCTCTAATTCATTTCCGGTCATAAAAGGGACTCCGCTTATAATCGTCTTTCCTATTTTTGGAGGAAGCTGGGTCATACTTATAACTAAATCTGCATCTTTACAGCAGAAACCAATATCCGATGTCATGCATTCCGTTATTTCGAATTCAATGTGATTTTTACTTAAGAATTTTCTGATTTCATCGGTAATTCTTGAACATGTTGCAACTCCTGCCCTTGAAGTACAAAGTATCTTCACTTTTTTACTTTTCCTGCCGCTTTTAAGGATTCCTATATCTTCCATTTACTTAAAATATAAATCCAGTATTAAAATAAATATTCAAGTTACTCGGGTCCTAAAGAAGTATATTAAAAATAATTCTTATTGTAAATATTCCCCATTGGCACCATCTTTCTTTTAAGGATAATTTTAAAAAAGGCTTGGCATTCCATATTATTTTTAGTATATTTTAATTATAATTTCTGGTTTTTTGAAAATTTAAAGCTTGAATAAATTTTCAAGGATAGGTGAAATCCCTTACCGGCGGTAAAAGTCCGCAACCCTGTATAAAAAGCAGGCTGATTTAGTGAAATTCTAAAACCGACAGTTAAAGTCTGGATAGGAGAAAATTTTTGACTTATTTTAAAATATTAAGCCATGGATTTCCTCCATGGTTTTTTATTTTATTGATATAGAGAGACCGGATATTTTTAAAATATACACAACCGAAAATATGAATGAGTTAAATAAGAAAAACTCCGTTTTTAGCGAAGAAGACCAAAAGTATATGAAACTTGCTATAAAACTTGCCGGGAAAGGAAGAGGGAAAACCAATCCAAACCCCATGGTCGGTGCGGTTATTGTAAAAGATGGCAAAATAATATCACATGGTTATCATAGACAGGGGGGTCTTGCCCATGCCGAAATAGAAGCTATAAATAACTCTATAGAGCCCCCGGAGAATTCTACAATGTATGTAACACTGGAACCCTGTACATTTCATGGTAAGACATTGCCCTGCGTCAACGAGATTGTAAAGCACAAATTTAGAAAAATAATCATTGGAAGTATAGATCCGAATCCCAGAGTAAATGGGAGAGGAATAGAATTTTTAAAAAAGGCCGGAATAAATGTTAAAATCGGACTTCTTGAAAATAAGATAAAACTTCAGAATGAAGTATTTTTCAAACAAATCAAGACAAAGATACCCTTTGTCTGTTGCAAGGTCGCTTCCAGCATAGATGGTAAACTGGCGACAAGATCTTCGGATTCCAAATGGATAACTTCAGAAAAATCGAGGAAGCAGGTACAGAATCTAAGGAAGGAATACGGCTGTATTTTAACCGGGATAAATACTGTTCTAAATGACGATCCTTATCTTATCCCCCGAAAAATCGCCGGAAATGCTTCTAAAACCATTTTTGCAGCCCGGAGCAGAAAATTCTACAGGGTAATCCTCGACAGCGATCTAAGAATTGCATTGAATCCCGGTATCAATATTATAAAAACTTCGGATCTGGCAAAGACAATTATTTTTACAGAAAATAAAAATAATTTCGGATTTTATAAAAGAGTCAAAGAATTACAGGAAAAAAATATCGATGTACTTATGGTCGGTAAAGACCCTTTAAATGGAACCGGTCTGGATATATCTAAGATACTTAAGATTCTTTACCGGAAGTACGAAATAACTTCGATACTTCTGGAATGCGGTCCTGCCCTGCTTGGTTCTTTTTTGAAGAGAGGTTTGATTGACAAGTTCATCTTTTTTTTCGCTCCCAGAATAATAGGCGGGGACAGCGATTATGATATGTTTGCAGGTCTGGAAATAAACAGGATAAAAGATTCTATAAATTTGAAATTCGAAAATGTAAAAAGGGTTGGAAATGATATCGTTGTTACTGCATATCCTTTAAAAAAATAAAAAGCATAGATAATGGAGTCATCATGTTCACCGGTATCATAAAAGAAACAGGTAAAATAAGAAAAATAAAGAATAGAAACGGAAATATCGAAATCGAAATCCAATGCCAAAAAATTTTAAATGGTCTGAATATCGGTGATTCGATATCGATAAGCGGAGTTTGCCTCACGGTAACCGATTTCGACAACGAAGCCTTCAGGTGTGATGTATCTTTCAATACTCTGAATTCCACTTCATTCAAGCATCTTAGAACCGGAGACACAGTCAACCTTGAGAGTTCACTAACTCCATCAGATAAATTAGGAGGACACTTTGTTCACGGACATGTGGATTGTGCAGTCAAAATCCTAAACATTTCTGCGATGGGCGATTCCCATCTTATTCACCTGGAACTTCCTCGTGGTATTCGCGATTTTGTGACATTAAAAGGTTCCATAGCTATCGACGGGATAAGCCTAACCATCTCCGGTGTAGAAACCGATAACTTCAGTGCAGTTA
The DNA here is from genome assembly GCA_964517765.1 of uncultured Actinomycetota bacterium. Lineage (GTDB taxonomy): Bacteria > Actinomycetota > Humimicrobiia > Humimicrobiales > Humimicrobiaceae > Hydromicrobium. The sequence continues at coordinate 17,482 of CAZFEN010000001.1, forward strand.
TTATCCCATACACTTACAAAAATACGAGCTTGATACAAAAAAATCCGGGGGATTTAGTAAACGTAGAAGTGGATATGCTTGCCCGTTATATTGTAAACTTTCTGCGGTCAGAAAAATCGATAACTCATGATTCTCCGGAATTAAAAAATAAAGAACTTAAGGAGAAACTGAAAAAATATGGATTCACAAATCAGGAATAGTAAAAACAGAAAAATGAAAAAAAAATTGATTGAAAAAATTGCCGAAGTCAGTCTCCCTACCAGGTGGGGTGAATTCAAGGCCATCACTTATGAGTCCCTTATTAAGCCCGAATTTCACATTGCATTCGTAAAAGGAGAGGTAAGAAACAAAAAAGATGTTCTTGTAAGGGTACATTCGCAATGTCTCACCGGAGATACTTTTGGGTCTATGAGATGTGACTGCGGTGAGCAGCTGGACAGGGCATTTAAAAAAATAAACGAAAATGGCTCTGGCGTGATCCTTTATATGTCACAGGAAGGAAGAGGAATAGGATTCTGTAATAAAATGAAAGCTTATGAACTTCAGGAAAAAGGTCTTGATACGGTTGAAGCCAATCTCCGGCTTGGATTCGATGCAGATTTAAGGGATTACAGCGTGGGTGCACAGATACTTTCCGATCTTGGACTTACCACAATACACCTTATGACAAACAATCCAAAAAAAATCACGGGCCTTGAAGAGTACGGACTAAAAATAACCAGAAGGATACCGCTTTCCATACCTCCAAACAAGAATAATAAAAAATACTTATCTACCAAAAAAAATAAATTAAATCATATGCTATGACCAATAGAAAGAAAGGATAAAACAATGAAAAAATATGAAGGTAAACTGGATGCAAAAAAACTCAAATTTGGAATAGTAGTAAGCAGGTACAATGATTTTATAACTTCGAAGCTACTGGATGGGGCTCTGGACTGCCTGCACAGACACTTATGCGAGGATAATAACATCAGCGTAGCCCGGGTTCCCGGAGCATTTGAGATCCCATCGGTTGTAAAGCTAATGGCGCAGTCAAAAAAATATAATGCCATTATCTGTCTGGGTGCAGTAATAAAGGGAGATTCATCACATAATCAATATATCGCCAGTGAGACCATCAAAGGCGTGGCAAAAATAAGCCTCGACTCGAATATTCCTGTTGCCTTTGGGGTTATAACCCCTGACAGCCTGGAACAGGCTATTGAGAGAGCCGGTACCAAAAGAGGGAACAAGGGATGGGAAGCAGCACTGAGCGCAATAGAGATGGCTAATCTTTTTATAGAGATGAAACCCTAGGCTGGTCAATTTACTTAAGTTTTTTATTTCAAGCTGCGCTAAATTTTTTATTAGATACTTTATGTTTCCGGTTGGGTTTTAAATTTTTCCGGATAACAGGCTTTCATAGTGGCGAAAATAGATTCTTTCAAGCCTCCTCTTCCGTATCCCAGCTTTTTTGCGGTATAAGAGGGATCAAAGAATAAATCATGGGTTAAAATATCCTGCATTAAATATCTGGCATCAAGGCCACCTTCCAGACCTTTCCTCTTCCGGCCCATGTTTATCATAATGCCTGCCAATACTGCCGCAAATCGTGGGATATTTATAATTTTTTTATGTACCTCAATGGAGGACATCATCATTTTAAGCATCTCCTTATATGAGTGGTTTTCATCACCCACAAGATACCGCTCGCCATGTTCGCCGTGTTCCAGACATCCTATAATTGCCTCGCCTACGTGCTCTACGGCAATCATATTCGTCCCGCCTCCGGGAAAAAAGATGACCCTGCTCTTCAAAAAACGGTCCAGTAATACATCCTTCCATAAAGGAACGCGGTTAGGCATACTGCCGAATATGTAAGGTAGCTCCAGGATCATAACTGCCATTTCCCCTCCGCCCGCGGCAATGGCCCGCTCCGCCTGTTCTACCCGGCATTTTATATAGGGATGGTGCTTTTTTAACTCTTTCTCCGGCCAAATCCTGTCAAAATATGCAAAATACGAATTCAGAACAACGCATTTTTTGATACCTGCCCTGCGTGCTGCAATTATGGTTTTCTCGCAGGATACGACAAGTCTGGTATGGAAAAAATCATATGCGGGAGCAGGAGGCGTAACCCTATCGTCAGGACCCAGGGCATATACCATGGCATCATAGCCAGAAAAGTGTTCCTTTAAGTTTTCCTCCGAAAGTTCGAATACATTACCGTATCTGACATTTACCTCTTCGGGATACCAGCCATCGAGATTGACATCGTCAATTGCCAGAGTCCTCATTGAATATCCCCTTTTTAGTGCTTCAAGCAGTGTATAATAGCCCAGGAATCCGGTTCCTCCGACAATCACTATTTTCATGCATACCTCATATATATCATTACTTTAATACGGTAATATGTATTTACTTATTTGAACTTACTTAAGGAATCAGTTTGCCAGCCAGTTCAACCGCACCCGGTGCATCCGGCGAATAACCGTCTGCCCCTATTGAATCCGCAAATTCCTGATTCAATGGTGCACCACCAACTATTACTTTCACACCGGTGTTTTTACGATCGGCTTTAAGCATATCGATTACTGTTTTCATAGCCGGCATTGTAGTTGTAAGAAGTGCAGACATACCAATTAGTTTTGCTCCATGTTTCTTCATCCCTTCTATGAACTTCTCGGGAGGGACATCGACTCCCAGATCGATCACGGTATATCCTCCGCCTTCAAGCATCATACCAACAAGATTCTTACCGATTTCATGGATATCCCCTTTTACCGTGCCGAGTATTACTATTCCCTTTCTTTTCGCAGAAGATTCGGCAAGGAGAGGTTTTATTATTTCCATTGCGGCTTTCATTGCCCTTGCGGATAATAATACCTCCGGCAGGTAGATCTCTTTGTCCCTGAATTTTTTTCCCACAACATCCATGCCGGGTACCAATCCATCATCTAAAATATCAAGCGCAGGTACTCCATTAGCAATAAGTTTTTGTGCAATATCTCTACTGCTTATATTATCTCCTTTTATTATGGACTCTGCCAGGTTTTGATATTTAACCATAATACATCCTTCATATAATCTTTGACTTTCTTAAAAAATACTCTGTAATATTTTAACAAATAGTATAAAAAATAAAAAATGATTGATTTGTTATTTACTCAGCATTTTTTATGCTGTATACTTTTAAAACAATGTAAGATTCACCTATAAATCGTTTTTATACAATTTTTAAACTTTTATGCCAATTAGTGCCAGGGAAAGCTTAAATAAATTAAACAAAGATATCGGTAACTGCAAAAAATGCATTGATCCTATTAAAACCCGAAAACAGTCTTCACCCGGAATCGGTTCTTCCAAAGCAAAAATAATGGTAATAGCTGATTATCCGGAATCTCTCAATACCGCCAAAAAAGGTGGCACAATCATCAGTGATGACCGGGATAAATTCATAAGAAAATTATTTAATGAGGCAGGATTATCATTTACCAGAGATATATATGTTACATATCTCATCAAATGTTCATCCGGAAAGCCAACTAAAGAAAAGGGTGGGTCCGGAGCAGGTACCATCAAATTATTAAAAAAACATATAGACAACTGTATCTCATTTTTATCAAAAGAAATCTCCATAATCACTCCTCATATAATCATCTCTCTTGGGCTTGATGTATCCAATGTGATCCTGCAAAAGTTTTTTTCCGTAAGTAAAAAATATAGAAGCATGGAAAAAATACATATGAGGATCTTCGAAAATCCGTCTTTTAAGCTTGTCCCTTTTACCGATCCCCTGAACATTAGTAAAAGTGGCGCCATTACTGAACAAAAGTTCAAAAAAGACTTCCAGGCCCTTTCCAAACTTCTAAAAATAATTTAAAGATACTTTAATTCTCTATAAGATATATTTTTATTTTTCTCCTGCCGTACCCAAAGCATTCCTGCAGAGTCTCGAAACACAGATCTATTCTGCCTCCTTTTATCCAACCGCCCGTATCGGCGGCAAGAGCCTCACCATAACCCGGTATGTATAGTCTGGTACCAAGAGGTATTATTTTTGGATCAACTGCAACTATTCCCTTTCTGGCTCTCAGCCCTATTGCCGTTATTCCGTTTCCGTTAATATCGTTGCCTCCTTTACCGAAAGCATAGTATGCAGTTGCTACCATGTCCCATTCTCCAATCAGAGTAAGTCCGGGGGGCTGGATCATCGCTATTCTTTTTTTTATTTCTGCTAAAAGATTCTGGATTTCTCCTTTCTCACTTTTTACCTGACTCAGAAGGACCTTATTTTCTTCTATGCTTTTGGCAAGCTGTGTTTCCTCTTCCTGAATTTTAGCTCTTGTGGCTTCGACTTCTTTCATTTTTTCTTCTGATTTTCTTGAAATCCTATCGTATTCTTCCTTTTCAAAACGGAGTTCCTCTATTATTTCGGCTTCTCTTCTCATAATATTTTTAAAAAGATAAAGATTGTTTATCACTTCATTCAGATCTCTTGCACTTATAATGAGCTTCTTCACATCATCATTGCCGTACTTATAAGAGAAAATAATTTTCTCTTCAAGTATTCCCTTTTTATTCTCAATGCTTTTCATCAATTCTATTTTTTCTTTATTTAATTCATCCAGCTGGTTCTCTAATGCTTCAAGTTCCCCATCCAATGATTCAAGTGTATTTCTCTTATTCTCTATTTCAGTCTCGGAGATAAATATTTTTTCCAGCAGATCTTCCTCGCCCTGGCTGAGCGTGGCAATTGCGTTTCCCAGTTCCTGCAAAGTGACTGCATCGATTTTTTTAGGTGAAACCAGAAGTAAAGAAATGAAAATAGAAATAATAGCAGTTATGAAAATTGTTCTTTTCAAAAAGATTTTTTTAGAGAACCCGGATCTTTTTAAGATATGTTCTTTCTCTGCTTTATCAACCATATTTATTTTAATAATATATATAAATTTTAAAGAAGCCTTACTCTGACCGGCATATTAAAAAATAATTTTAGTATAATTATATACATTTTTATAGAAATAATTAATTTTATACATATTTAATCAATAGTATAAAATAATGACCTTTTATTATAAAATGATTGCCAGCCGTTTTTAAAGGCATAATAAATTATCTATTAATATTTTGGATAATGAAAATACTTGCGATAAGTGACAAAATAGTAGATATCATTTACACTTCCTCTATTGCAGAAAGATTAAAAGATATAGATTTTATTGTTTCCTGCGGTGATCTTCCTGGCAGTTATCTTGAATTCATAGTCTCCATACTCAACAAGCCATTATTTTATGTCTATGGAAATCACCATATAGACGCCATATATACGGAAAACGGAGTAAAGGAAGGAGAACCCGAAGGCTGCATCAATCTGGACAACAGGATCATAGAATATAACGGAGTTATCATCGGCGGACTTGAGGGGTCCATCCGTTACAGTACAGGTAAATATCAATATACCGATTTTGAGATGTGCATGAAGATAAATCGCATGAAACCACGGCTCTATCTTAACAGGATTTTTAAAAAACGATATATCGACATACTCATAACTCATTCACCGCCATATAAAATCCAGGATCAAGATGATTTACCTCACAGAGGATTTAAGTGTCTCGCCAGCTTTATCAGAAGATACAATCCAAAATTTTTAATACACGGTCACATTCATGCATATGGAGTAGATAATAACTGGATAAAAAAAGTGGATAAGACAAAAGTTATTAACGCTTATGGATTTAGAATCATAGAATATGAATAATATTATAACAGAAGCAAAAAATGAATTTGAAAGTGCAAGATTTCGTGTACTATTCAATAACCTGAAATCATACATTGCCGGTAAAGAAAATAAACTATTATCATTTGAAGAAATAAGCAAGGGTTTGAATCTGTACAATCAAAAATATCTTGGAATAAGAACCGTTGATGTCGATGATATAGTTGGCAGCATAGACAGATACAAAGATTTCGACAGACATTTTCTGCCTATAAAACCAAATCTTGAGCACAGATGGTCTGATATCTATAGTGCATATAAAAAGAATATCGATCTCCCACTGGTAAAACTGTATAAAGTCGGCAATATCTATTTTGTGCTGGACGGCAATCATAGAGTGAGTGTGGCAAAAAGAATGGGGGTCAACTATATAGACGCCGACGTAATAGAATTTATCACAAAAATCCCCGTGTCGAGAGAAATGGATCCAATAGATATGTTTATACTGGCAGAAAGAGAAAAATTTCTTAGCCTGACAAAACTTAATGAAAGCAGACCTGACATTAAAATAAGACTTACGGTGCCGGGCAAGTATGATTTTCTTTTAGAGCAGATCAATAATCATATGTACAATTTAAATCAAAATAAAATAAATGGGGAAAAAATTACTTTTGAGGAAGCTGCGATAGACTGGTATGATAATGTATATCTTCCGGCTATAAGCATCATAGATAAATTTAAGATAATCGAAAATTTTTCCAACAGAACCAAATCAGATTTATTTGTATGGATAATTGGTCATAAATACTACTTAAAAAATAAATATGGAAAAGACATAGAGCTTAAAGAAGCTGCATACGATTTTTCGACAAAATATAGCGAAGGATTACTTCCCAAAATAAAACTTATGACCGGTAATTTTTTTAAAAAACTTCACCTTAAAAAAAATAATAACAGGAGATTTTAACTCCTTTATTATCCTATCTGCTACTGAAATCTGTAGTGACCGGTTATGATTTTCTCTTTTAAAATATTTCTTTCAACCGTATATCCCGGATCAATATAATTATAAATGACTTTGGGAATTCCTTCCCTTGTAGTATTATCCGAGATAATGCCAACATTATCGGTATAGCCATTTCTATCCATATCAAAAAAAACAACATCTCCGGGAATCCATGAATTCAAATTATTGCTATCTGTAGCAACAAATAAAATATCAAGAGCTTTTGCATTTCTTTTAAAAAAAATCTCAAGATTCTGGATTCTGCGATAATCGATATTCGGATCACTGGTTCTTTGCCCCCATATCTCTCTTAACGGATACTCGTCGAAATTAGTCCTTATATCCTCATCTACCATTTCTCTTAAATCTAAACCTGCTTCTTTGAAGGCTCTGGCTATGATATCGGTACAGTCTGCCAGATTTTCAGGGGGGTCTCCACCCTGGTAATAATTAGTTTCACCCTCTTTCCGAAAAATATTTTTGGCGGGATCTTCAAGCTGTTTTTTTGTACCAAGCATAATATCTTTTTGATCATTTATGCCATCATTATCTACATCCCCTGAAATGCCGAGATTATCCATATCTATCAGCCTGAATCTTGGTAATTGTTCAGCAAGTGCCGTTTTCGGTTCATATTCTTTTTTGAAGGAAAATTCATTGACACTTATAATCACCGCTATTACTATAATCAGAACCAATATAATAATTAAGAAATGCTTAATGTTAAATCTTTTTTTATGTTCTTCCAAGATCTTAAGAGAAGTAAGGATATTAAATAGAGACAATAAAAAACTAAAATCCGGTTATTTTAAAATCCATGATCCCTATATCGATATTCAATATTTTTAGCAAACCCCATACGGCAGCAGCCAGTGTGATCAGAGAAAAAAAAGTGACATAAATATATAAAAACCCGGGAAATACGATTTTTTCTATGGTACCCCTGAGAGGCTTTTTAAAAAACCGGATAATTATTCTAAATGCGTTGATCAAAAGAAATATAAAAGTAATTGTTATTATTACCAGTAATGTCAGATTCAGGATACCCATCTCTGCAGGATTTGTACCGCTAAAATATTTTATAAAGGGTCCGATATGATGGGCAAATCCGATCCAGGATAAAAATATTATCGTCAAATTAATACCCATATAGATATTGCTTCTTCCCAGTCCTCTTATATTATCAATAGAATCGCTGTTTGTATTTTTTTCTAAACTGCTGAAAATATTATAAATTGGTATAAAACTGAATATTATCAGAAATATATTCTCTATATTGAACCAGGCAAGCGAATCACCTGTAATGATTCCGGCAGAAAACATAGAAATATTCAGTATAAAAATACCGATAAAAAATAAAAATAAAAATGATATTATTCTTCTTATACTATTGGTTTTAAAAGCTCCTATGCTGCTTACAAGTATAAAAATAAAAGCTATCGCCAGAAGTATAAAAGCATAGATGTTATTTCTTTCTATAAAAAAGCCGTATAATCCATTCAATTTCATCAACATAAAAATCCCTATCGGAAAATACAAAAACCATATAACAGCATTCGATGAAAATTCGTTTTTTTTGACAAGCCTGATATATGGGCCCTGAAAGGGAAATAAAAATAAATACAGATAAACAGCAACTCCAAAAATAATCAAACCCGAAGCAATCAGCGGATTCGAAATATGTTCGGACTGTAAAATCTGATTAAAATCTTTAAAATCCGTTGCACCATAAAACAATGAAAATCCGAAAAAGAATAAAATAACCGCCAGCAGCGGTCTTAAAAAGTATCCCATTATATAAGGCCTGATCCTGTCCGTTTTTGAGTTCAGGGCAGTTATTAATTGAAATGTGGTCAGTATAAATATAATGAGGGCCACAAATATCAAAAGAAAATTTCTGGCAACCACGAGAAAAATAGCACTTATGGTAGAAAATAAAAGGAGATTGAGTATTTTAATAAAATGCCTGTTATCTCTTCCGTAAATGGAAATAAAAAATAATAGATTAAGGGCACAGAATATTATTATACTTATTTCTAACATTTGCAGGTTTTCAAAGTAAAAAAGAATGCTGGAAAAATTGCCGGCAGAAATAAAACTATAAATATTAAGATAAAAAGCCGTAATAAGAGAAATCGAAAAAAGGGTTATAATAAATTTTTTAACGGCCCGGTTCTCGGACATGACAAAAAAAGATGAAATGAAAATTACACCGGATAAGACCATTACACTATGAAGAGGATTGATTTTTTCACTTATACCAAGTATAAAATTCATAATTATATATCATCCTCTCCATACCAATCATTTCTTGTTATTTTAAATAATTTAAAATCTCTATGAAGAGCTTCTTTATCCAGTACATCCATTTTTATATAAAAATAATAAATGATGCAAAACATCAGCAAATATATGGAAATGATTCCGAAAATAATAAATATTTTATCCCATAATGAACTCTGGTATAAAAATTGTGAAAAACTCAGGAAATTTATAACAGCAGAGATTATAATAAACTGAAAAGAAATAAAAACTGAAATGATTTCCCTGCTGTAAAATACTCCGAATATCCCCATCAGAAAAACCAGTAAGCTAAAATATATAATAAGTTGAAAATTCATCTTTTAATCCTTGCTAATAATAATGAACCATAAAAAGGATATAAATAATGATGCGATCATGATTATCAAGACAGGACTATATTCGGTAAAAAATTGCCTGTTGATATCACCCGGACCTACAATATAAATATTCCCACTTATAATTACTTTTTTTAAAAAATTCGAAGTATATACATAGAATAAATAACCGATACCTGCGCAGAACAAAACAGGCAGGGTAATTTCGAAGATCATCTTTTTGATTTTACTGCCCTTTTTTCTATCTCCGTTCTGTTTATCCTTGCTCCCAAAAAATTGTAGCTGAAAAACAAATAAATATAGTGAAATTAAAAAGAAAATTACGAAAATTCCGATTATGAAGACCAGAATACCGGAATAATAAACAAAACTTAAGATTCCCATAAAAAGAAAGGTTAGAAATAAAAACAGCAATTTTTTTCTTCTGTCGGAATGGATAAGCGAGAGTACTCCGCAGATCAGCAGTCCAAGAAGACTGGCATAATGTATTATTATTATTATTAACTGGCTTGTAAGTGACATAATTCTTTTACCAGAAATCCCTGATTGTACCTGATGGTTTTATTAGTTCAGTCTTTTCCAATTTCAAATTATTTTTATCAAATTCCGCAAGTTGATATTTATAGGACATATCTATTGCATTCATTTTACATAATTCAACGCAGTTTCCGCAAAAAATACATTTACTTAAATCCAGACAAAATTCATCAAGGACCTCCCTGCCTTTATCTTCGATCCTTTTTTTTGTCGTAATGCATCCCTGTGGACAGATTGTTTTACAAAGCCCGCAGCCTTTGCAGATGATTTCAAGAGAATCAGGATCTACTTTAAGATGAAGAACGCCTCTGCTTCCATCGGGAATTATTATTCTTTCCCTCGGATAAATGACGGTACAGGGTTTTCTGAATATATTCCCAAAGACAATAAAAAAATTTTTTATAAGTCTAAGCATCTAAAATAAATACCTCCGGTCAAATTAGATTATATACATCCCTTGCAATAAAAAATCCAAAGGTCACTATAAAATTAACAAGTGATATCGGAATTAAAAATTTCCAATTGATCCTGACGAGCAGGCTGTAACTATCTATTCTGCCGAGTGCCTTATCCATCAACAATAATATTACAAAAATAATATAGAACTTAATAGCAAGTATTATCTCTCCCCTTATAATATATATACCCTGCCAGCCTCCAAGATACAGGATATTTAAAATTATAATCAAGAAAAACACAATCATATATATTGAAAATTTTTCAATAATTTTTCCCAGACCGGTTCCTTCTTTACCAATATTAGCTCCGGTCGAAAGATAGCTTTTTCCCCTTATGCCCAATAACTTGAATTGTAAAAATATCGAAATAAAGAATGACACGAAACCAAGGGGCTGTAAAATTATATTCCAGTACTGATGCTGAGAATTTACGATTTCTTTTAAACTCAATGTTTTATTTATTAAAACAATGCTGGCAATGCTAAATAAAGCAGGAATCAGAAAAGAGAGTAAAATCAATATTTTCTTACCGGATTCGCTATATGCGTCACTATACGAGGTCCTGCTTGAATTAAAAAATAATAAAATTATAAGTATTATATAAAAAGTCAGAGCGGCCAGAAGACTGTAATCCATTTCTATTAAAATCAGATTTGCAGTAATGGGAACCACGCTCCATATTAAAAGAGAGAACAAAAAGATAAAGAAGGTCCAGATATTTGTTTTCTCGCTCCTGGACATATATTTAAAAAATCTGACCAGAGGGAAACCAATACCTTTTGTTCCGGATATTTTATATCCTCTCCTGAGATCCATGCGCGCAGTTAGTTTATTATTTATATACTCGCATATATATAAATTAACAAGCAGTAATGCAAGAATATAAAAAACTTTTTTAACAATAATTAACATCAGTATCTTTCTGTTATGAACTTATTATCTCACCCGGGCTTATATCCAGACTTGCAAGTATTAAATCAATATCTTCTATTTTATTACCCGCCAGTATTTCCTCGCTTAAAATAAGACTGTTAAAAGATGGTCCTTTTACCAGAAGAGAATTTATATTGTTTTTATCGACCTCTAAATAAATTTTAAAAAGACCATGAGGACATTCGATACCATAAGAGATTTCGCTGGATTGAAACTCCAGATGGGACACATTTATTTTCTTTATAAAATCGCCTTCAGGGAATTTATTTATGATCTGGTTTATTATCCTTAAAGACTGTAATATCTCGCTAAATCTAACTGAAATCCTGTCAAGACAATCTCCCGACTTTCCTACCGGTATTGTAAATGATAACTCTTTATAGAAAAAAGAATCTTTGACTTTCCGCAGATCATGTCTGATTCCTGAAGCTCTCAAATTCGGTCCTGATACACCGTATTCGAGGGCAATTTCTTTGCCTATGGTTCCGGTATCCCTTGATCTTTCTATAAACAGAAAGTCGTTTATCATTATTCTTTCGATTCTCCTGATATTTTTAAATAAAACCGGCAGGCTTTTCCGGATGTTTACCATAATATCTTCATTTATATCTTTCTTCACACCGCCAATTCTTATAAAATTCGGTATGATTCTGGAACCGGTAATTGACTCTATTATCCTTAGAACTCTCTCTCTTTCCAGAAGAGAGAGATTGTATGCAATATCATGCTGTAAAACATTACAGATGTTTGAAATGAAATAAATATGATTTGATATTCTATATAATTCACAGAGAAGCATTCTTATATACTGCGCTCTTTCGGTCACTTTTAGCTGCAGTAATTCTTCGAAAGCTTCGCACAGACAAACTTCGGGAAATATACCTGCTTTCCAGTCAAATCTGCTGATATAAGCAATAAGATCATAAAGTCTCATGTCTTTATAATAATCGCATCCTATAATCCTGGCGATCTCTGTATTTATATAAGCTTTCCTGATTAAATCGTCATCCATCAAAATATCAAGGTCAAAACAATCCAGACCTTCTATGCTCCGGGGTAAAATTCTAATATCACAACTGTCTGAGATTATCTTGCCTCTATGTTTATAAAATTTAACCGCTCTGTAAAATTTCACCAGTATTTCTATAATCTCCCTGTAATCTTCTTCAATTTCTCTTTGTGACATCTCTATTTTCAATAGAACGGAAAAGTCATTATCAAACGATTTAAGATTTATAATAAGAAAGTTTTTTTTACCATTCGTCAATGCCGCTATACTCTGAAAACTATTTACTTTAAGATCAGGATTATCTTTTAACTCTTTTATGATCTGGTATAAATTATTTTTTGATACTACTATTAATAAATCAAGACCTATCTTGCGGATATACTTTATTTTATCCTTTAAAATAGATTTAAGTTTCTCCCCTATTTCTTGTAAAAACAGGGTTCTCGATGATGAATAAATTTTATTATAAATATTATCTGCCACTTTTATAAATAAAATAAAAACTTGTTATTGCTTTTTTTATTGCATGCTTCTTCCAAGGAATCTTAAAATCGCATATATAAATGCTTCCGGTCTGGGCGGACAACCCGGAATATGCATATTTATCACTACCCTGTCTCTGAATTGACTCGCGAGTCCGCTCCCGAGATTGAACAGGTTTTCATTCAGAACACAGCTTCCTACTGCAATTATACCTTTCGGATTTTTCATCCTGTCGTAGATATTCAAAACCCTGGTTATGCCTTCTTTATTGTAAAAACCCTGAACAACCAGTATATCGGCATCCTCCGGGACACTGACGAAATTTACACCAAATCTCTGAATATCATATAAAGAACACTGGGTCGCGAATATTTCCTGTTTGCAACAACCGAATCCCGTTACCAGTATATTAAAGTTGCTTTTGATAAGAGAAGACATCCCGGATAACCTCTAATTTATTATTTTGGATTTGACCAACCACACAACCATGAAAATGAGATAGGCCAGTATTCCGATTATTAAATATAGATTTAAACCTATTGTAGGATCCCTGCTGTAATTAAAGACAGCAAAAATAAAAAAGATAAAAATAACTATAAATATAAATATTGTTGCCAGAATAAAAGCATTATTCCGTTTATATGGATCTCTTTTATAATTAAAAAGTCCCGAAGATTCAGATATAAAAGCTTCCTTTCTTGATTCCTCATCATTTCTGTTACCTGTTCTGCGGACCAATACACGTGACAACAAAAAAAGAATTGCAAATATAAATGCTATTATGACTATAAAAAGAGTAGAAGCTATAATGTTATTGACATAAGCTGCAATGGATTCTTCCGGCATTATGATTCCCTGTTCTAAAGTCTTCTTTTTAACTATTTTCGAATTTAAACTTTATCACAATTAATTTGCTACTTCAATTGATTACGCCTGCCGCTTAACAGGATTTATTGTTTTTTTTTCAAATTTCAATTCTTAAGACGACCAGGTTAAAATTATTCTATGATTGCTGTGATTATATGGATCTTACCGTCCTTAAAAATCGGGGCTATATTACCGCTTATTCCCCTGCCGTCAACCTCAAGCCGATATACTCCCTTATTCTTATTATCAGGATTTTTTACTTCGATATTATAAATAGCGTTCTTGTACTTGCGTGTCACTTTAAAACCATTCCATTTTCCAGGAATACATGGATCGATTTTAAGACCGCTGTAATCGGGTCGTATACCAAGTATAAATCCGATTCCTGCCTGATACATCCAGGAAGCTGTTCCTGTGAGCCAGCTGTTTCGTCCGAGACCGAACTGAGGGTGCTCATCACTCAAAATATTCTGGGCGTAAACGTATGGCTCGCATTCATACTCTTCTATGATATCGTTTTTATATACCGGATTTATCTGACTATAATACTCATAGGCTCGTTCTCCGTTTCCCATTATAGTTTCGGCGATCACTACCCATGGGTTTGTGTGTAAAAAAATACCACCGTTTTCTTTTGTTCCTGGTGGAAATGTGGTGATTCCGCCTTTATTCCGGTCATAGCCATCAAATCCGGGCCAGCTGACTTTGATTCCCCTCGAAGTATTAAGAAGTCTATTCAAAGAATCAAGGGCCTTTTTGGCATTTTCGGGAGTCGCCATTCCGGATATCAATGGCCATGATTGAGCATTTATGTATATCTTTCCGTTCTTATTTTTTTGTGATCCCATTGGAGTACCGTCTGAATCAAAATAACGAACGTACCATTCGCCGTCCCAGCTTGTCCTATTAAATATATCTTTAAGTTCATTATGCTCAGTCTGATAGAGTTTGATCCCTGCCTCATCCCCCAGATAGCGACAGAGTTCGATCATTTCCAGAAGATCCTTACCGTAAAGGTGAGTATTAAAAAGAGATTCTGCGCCTGTTCTAAGGTTCACGGTGTCGTTCCAATCCGCAAAACCCAGATGGGGAAGCCCGTGTTTACCCTTATCATTTCTTGTAAAATTCAGGGCTCTTTTCATATGATCTTTAACCGTTCCGCTCTCCAACTGCTGGTCTCCTTTTTTCTCATCATAATATGGAATAATTTCTTCCAAAAACTCCATATCTCCTGTTTCCTTCAGATAAGTGGTCACAGCCAGGACAATCCATAGATGGTCATCACCGTAATATTGCGGCCTGTCGGACCAATCGCCAATTTCTCCTTTCGACCCTTCCATGGTCAAGGGATTAAAACCGTGCATTGCACTGCCGTTGGTTCTTTGAATCATCATCATTTTTTTTAGTAGTTCTTTAGATTCCTCTGGTATATGGCTGATCACTCCCATCACATCCTGGCAGCTATCGCGAACACCAATGCCCCTTGTGCCTATTCCCGGCTGATAATATGAGAGATAACGTGACCAGTTTTTGGTAATAAAGCACTGGTGTGGATTATGAATATTCAGCATGCTGTTCATCTCCAGGTCAGGCGTCTCTACCTGTATTCCGGATAAAAACTCCTCCCAAAAATCATTCAATTCGGTAAATGCTTTCTTAACAGCATCCGGATCTCTGTATTTATCGATACCACTGCGGGCCTTCTCGAAACTCTGTTCCTGCCCCAGCTGAGTAATCAAGCTTTTCTCCTCGCCTGTTTTTAGACTACCGAGATGGTGCAGGAGAGCACCAATGTTATCTCCGCGATGTGCTTCATAGCTATCCAGTTCTTTTTTTTGAAGTGAAAGCGGATTTGACCATGTACCATATTCATTATCTCCAAGAAATCTCTTTCTATCCGACTCGAAAGAAGAAATCGGGTGATTTGAGGTAAAAAAGTTCACATCGGTTTCCCTGCGCATAAAAGCATACTGTATAAGGGTTGCCAGTCCCCTTTCTTCCCGGATGCAGCGGGACTGCATCGTCTGCGGGACCCAATCGGCGTTATTAAACTGTTTTATGGCATCAAAGTGTGTATATTCTACAACGCTAATTGCATCGATTTCAATTTCTTCGTCTGTCTTATTGATTATTTTTATTTCTCTGATTTCCCTGACATCATCAGTTGGGACGAATATTGTACACTCTGTCCTGATGCCGTAAAATTCCGAGATTATACGGTTATAACCAGGGCCGACATGGCACTGGTAGAGATCATAGCGATCCAGCGTGGGAACAAAAAAAGGAGAAAATAATTTATAATTTTCTCCCTGTTTTAACCGGAGATATAATGTCTCACCTTTGAAATCGGACGAAGGCATCTGCTGAATATATTTAGTGATTCTATTAAGAGATGGATCTCCTTTGCATATCAAAGCGCCTCCGGTATGGTCCACAAAACCACCGAATTTCAACGTTCCTATATAATTGATCCATTTAACCGGTGTTCTGGGATTTGTAATGACATATTCCCTGTTTTTATCGTCAAAGTAACCATAATTCATAGTTATTTACCTTTTAATCTTGAATTTGTTTAAGGAAATAAATATTTTATTTTAAATAACCTGATAAGTCAAAAACGGAAGGGATTCATTTTACCTATCGCTTGCAAACTTATAAATTATATTTTTTTATAAAATATAATATAATAATCTTCAATGAGATTTTTAAAACGTCCAAACGGCATAAAAAAAATAAAAAATATAGGAATCTTTTCCTGGTCAATAATCGGGTTTCTTTTGATTGCCACGCTTTTCTTTTATGTCATATACCTTATAAGAATAGCCATCATACCACTGATCATTGCTGCAGCCATAGCTTATCTACTGGCTCCTATCGTTACCCTACTGCAAAAAAAAATGCGAAGAATATTTGCGGTCGCTATAACTTATATCATCTTTATTGGTATTATTTTTACTGTCTTTTTCTTTATTATACCTGTAATAACAGCTCAATTCAGGAAGTTTATAGCTGAATTTCCTACATATATGGAGAATTTCACGAAGGTTACAAATGATTTCCTTCAAAACAGCAGAATTATCCAATACATTGAAAATCTGATTGGCAAAGAAATACTGCCAAAGGATACCACTGCTATTACCCAGTATCTTATATCCAGGCTCAATCTCGAAGGAATCAATATTTTTCAAAGTGCCACTATTCTGGGCAGATCGGTACTTAATACAGTTCTTTATCTCGTAGTGGGGCCGCTCCTGGGAGTATATATACTTGTCCATTCCGAGAAAATAAAAACCACATTTATGATAGTAATTCCAAGAAGGTTCAAGAATCAGACAAATATTATTTTGGATAAGATCAATAAGGTGGCCGGAAGGTACGTAAGAGGACAAATTTTAGTATCTATTATTGTCGGAGCATTATGCACTATTGTGCTATTGATATTAAAGGTAGACTTTGCAATACTGCTTGGTTTTATTGCCGGACTTCTTAATATCATACCACTTCTCGGTCCCATAATAGGGGCTATTCCTGCAGCGCTGGCTGCACTAACTATTTCCCCGCTCAGAGCTGTGCTGGTGATCCTTCTTTTCATAGCTATTCAGCAAATAGATAATTACGTTATATCTCCGAATATAATGAAGTATCAGGTAGGAGTTCACCCCGGTATCATAATCTTTTCCCTGATGGCAGGCGGTGCATTATTTGGTATTTGGGGTCTTTTAATTGCCGTACCGACCGTTGCCGTCCTGCAGGAAATATTAAGATACTATCTCCTTGAAAAAAATAAAATAGCATCCTGATATATTTCCTTCAGAGGCTTTCCTGTTTTTTTTGCCAGTTTTCTGCATGATTCGAATTCAGGTGAGATATTTACTTTTTCCCCTTTGTAAATACCGGTTTTTACCCGGACCTCACCATAAGGCAATTTTATTGTTTTGATTTCTCTGTCAACCAAATATCTTTTAATTTCTTCTCTTCTGATTCCCAGAGTTGTGGACTCTGAGAATATTTTATCGATTATTTCACACTCCGATTCTCTATCGCATAGAACACATAATTTAAAAGCAGGTCTGTTTTTCTTCATGTAGATGGGCTCAATCCATACATCCAACGCCCTGTCTTTAAGCAAAGTTTCCTGTAGATAACCAATAATCTCCGGGGTGCTGTCATCTATATTTGCAGAAAGTATGATCAAATTTTCTTCATGGGGTTCGATTTTGTCTGTCGCTGCTCCCATCAGAAGCCTTAAAATATTGGGAGTCTCTTTTTTTACTTTACTTCCTGCTCCGTACCCGATTTTCTCAATCTTCATACCTGGAATCTCGCCAAACTTTGCTCCCAGAGTTTTAATTATGGCGGCACCTGTAGGAGTTGTCACTTCGAAATCAAAATTACCTCCGTAAACCGGGATTTCTTTTAATATTTCCAATACAGCCGGTGCAGGTACAGGTAATCTGCCATGTGAACTTTCGACAAAACCGCTGCCCAGCGGAATTTTACTGCTGTAAAATGATTCTATTTTTAAAAATCTTAGGCCTATCGCAGTACTTACGATATCGATTATGGAATCTACTGTCCCGACTTCATGAAAATGTATCTTGCTTATATCGCAATCATGTATTACTGCTTCTGCTTCTGCAATCAGATGAAAAATATCCAGAGATATTTTTTTTATTTCTTTATCGAGGCTGCTTTCGCCGATTATTTTCTTAATATCCTCAAAATTCCGGCATGGCTGTGACCCGGTTACATTGACAGTAAATTTTTTTGCTTTTATGGAACCGGCTTTTATTTCTTTGCAATCTATATCATATCCGTTAATATCCAGTTTCTTCAGTTCATTTCTTAGAAATAAAAGATCCAGTCCCAGATCACACAGAGCACCTACCATCATGTCGCCGCTAATTCCCGAAAAACAATCGATATATAAAATCTTTTCCATTCTGTCTGTATCCATGATTCCAAATCCTTTAAAGCTAATATGCTTTCGAATAAATTAAATATGCAATCTTTTTAACTTCAGGATATTATTTTACTAAGACTGTTGCAAAAATACAGTTTTTTATATATTTTTTTTATATCTCAATATAAAAATTGAAAATCATGTACAGTAAAAAAAGTATAATTTCAGAGAAAAAACTTTTAAAGTTAAAGAAAATAATCAGAGAAATGAATTCTGTGGTCATAGCCTTTTCCGGTGGGACCGACAGCAGTTTCCTTCTGTCTGCAGCCGCAGAAGCGCTTGGAGAAAAAGTAATTGCAGCAACCGCTAAATCGCCTACCTATCCCGGGAGAGAATTGAAAGAGGCAAAAGCAGTTGCAAATAAATTAGGCTGCAGGCATATAATCATAAACACATACGAACTGGAAATAAAGGAATTCATAAATAATTCCAGAAACAGATGTTATTTTTGTAAAAAAGAACTTTTTTTGAAATTAATCTCCTTAAAGAATAAATACAATTTTAACTTTATCGCCGATGGAACCAATTATAATGATTTAGATACATATCGCCCCGGACTAAAAGCCTTAAAGGAACTGGGAATAAGAATTCCCCTGGCAGAAGCCGGACTGACCAAAGAAGAAATAAGGGAATACTCCAGATTATTAAACCTGCCAACCTGGAACAAGCCGGCTCTTGCGTGTCTGGCATCCAGACTTCCGTACGGAGAAAAAATATCGAAAGCTGTGTTAAAAAAAATCGAAAAAGCCGAAGACTTTCTTTGCTCCCTGGGCTTCAAACAGATAAGAATAAGATATCACCATCCCATTGCCAGAATAGAAATAGAAAAAGATGAAATTCCCAGAATACTTCAACGTAATATCAGGGAAAAAATAATCAGGAAATTAAAAAAGATGAAATTCGAATATATCACTTTAGATCTTGAAGGCTACAGATCGGGAAGTATGGATTGATTATAGCAATATGAAACATCTTACCGTAATCAAGCAGTAATCATAAAACCGGATTAAAAAGTATCACTCTATTCTTTTAAGAAATTCTTTATAATTCTTATTGTAGATTTCCTCGATTTCGTCTTTTCTAAGACCCGAACCCAGACCTACTCTTTCCTGCATCCCCGATCTAAATAAATCATTATGGCTGTGAGCATCGCTATTTATTAAAAATTTGACTCCTGCTTCTCTGCCTATGCTTACCACCAATCCATTAGTAAGGCTGTGGCCGGCTCTTGAGGAAATTTCTATAAAAATACCATTCTGGGCGGCAAGTTTTGCTTCCTCTAATTTTAACATACCCGGATGGGCTAAAAAATCTATATATTTTGATTTAACTGCTTCCATGTTTGTACCCGGTTCTACATTTTCCGTAATACTCTCTCCGTGGACTGCAACTATTTTTGCTCCCAGCTCTCTTGCTGCTCCGGCCATATCATCTATGCTCTTTGATGGAACATTGGTCAGCTCTACCCCCGGAATCGCATTTATATCCCAATACTTCTCTGCGAGTTCACAGTCCTTTTTTATTCTTGAAATTATAAAATCAAGATTCGAGTAGCTTCCGTGATCGGTCAGGGCTATGCATCGATATCCACAGACAACTGCAAACCTGACAAGCTCGATGGGGCTGTTTTTACCATCCGATAAAAATGTATGGGTATGAAAATCATATATCATAAAGAATTTTCCTTTCCAATCTGCTTCAGATAAAGAAAATAATAAGGTTAATTCTATCAATATTATAGATTTAAAACTATAATTTTATTAATATTGGAAAAAGATTTAAAGGAATAAAAACTAAAAATTGTTTGATTCATTAATAGAAATAATTGGCTTTTCGGTCTGCCACCAGCTTTCTTCAAGAAGCCTTATGATTGGTAAAATTGTCCTGCCGGTTTGTGCGAGATGCAGTGGTATTTATATCGGGTTTATCATCACAGCCATTATTTTACTGGTAATGTATAGAAAAAAAGAAAATGGCCTTCCGCCTCTTTATGTCCTTGTGGTCCTTGCACTTTTTTTCCTGTCTACCCTGATCGATGGTATTGCTTCGAATTTTGGTCTATATGAGACAAGCAATAATTTAAGATTCATAACCGGTTTTCTTTGTGGGTCATCCATTATGGTAATCATTTATCCTATCTTTACATTTCAATATTACAAACAGTCAAAACCGAAAAGAATATTCAATAGTGCGGGCGGATTTATGATTTATATCCTGACAATTACGGTATTTATTGTCATCACTCTTATCAGGTTCGATTTCATGGGTCGTTTTTACTACTATTTTATTACATTTTCGATTCTTTTTACTTTTTATTTTATCAATATGGTACTTGTGCTACTGATCCCGCCATTTTCTCAAAAAGCGCACAGGCTTGCCAGTAAGCACTTGATCTTGCCTTCGGTTATAGCGATTGCCCTTTCGTCAATAGAATTGCTTGGCTCCTACTGGTTTCACAGGTTTATTACGAACTTCTGATCTTCAGGCTTAAACCGGATATCCGGCCTAAAACAAATTTATTAATCCGTAATTATGATAGATAAAAAAGGTAGTTATGGTGGAGATTCCCACACCGAAGATTACCTGATTGACTGTATGTTCTTTGATTCTTACTCTTGCCCAACCTATTACAGGAATAAGGGGGACCATGAGCAGCATCCATCTGCCGAATAAAATATTAAAAGTAATGACTATAAAAGTTATCCAGCTGGTATGAAGACTGATTTTCCAGAAATAGGTTATGATAGTCAAAATAACAGTAGAGACTACGCTTACTGCAAATATGGATTTTAGGAATAAAGGAGCTCCCAGAGTATATAAAATAAGGTAACCTACTATATGACAGATACTTATTATAATTAGGGGTTTAATTCTTTCTTTCTTATTTAGAACGTGAAAATCAATTATTGTATTCCTTTTCAATAAAAAAAATATATAAAAATAAGGAATTAAAAAGCTAAACAATAAACATATAAAAGCCCAGCTTATGGCACTTCTTATATTATCCACAACTTTAAGACAAACAATAAAGGAAACCGGGATTGAAATGAATGTACCATCAAAAATATGTGATAATATTCTTGCAAATTTATTCATTTTTCTTCAACTTTAAAATTTTCTAATATTAATAATTTTTTATTAAATTTACAATTTAACATAATTAATATTTAAACACTTTTAATAATTAGTAATTTTTTAAGTAATGCTAATATAATATTTCTTATTATTACATTTTTTACATTATACTTTTTATCCATTCAGGTAGATATTGTATACCTACCGGTATGATAGATATAATTATAATTCCAATAGTAGTCCTTATAGTTTTAAAGTTCGTAGGCCAAATATTTAAAGAATTGATTCTTTTTTTATATAGAATCAACTTATCAATCTTTTCAAACTCAATTATATTAATCTCTTCTATATTTTTATCTAAAAAACTGTTATGTTCTTTCTGTATTCGATAGTTCATTTCATCCAAAGCTTTTTTCTTTTCTAAAAAAAGTTTCTTCCTAATTGGAATTTCAGGTATTAGAAACATACTTATCATAATGATCGCTGAGAAAGAACAATAGCCTATTATTAATTTCCCCATAGGTAGAACCTTTGCAAATATTATGCTAGTAATACAAACAGATATATATATGCTTCCTATGATTGCAACTTCATATGCAATGTTTCTTAAAAATATTATTGATATATTTTCTCTATACCACAACCCTACTTTCACTAGTCTCCCTAATCTTATAGAATATACAAAATAAGTTATTAGGGAATATAAAGAAAAACCTGTAATGAAATTTATTGAAAATAAAAATATAGATAACAATATAAGAAGTATTTTATTACCCTCCCAAGAACCTAATACTTTAGGAGCAAGTCCAATAAGAGATCCATAAATAACCCCTGAAATGCACATTAATTTTAAATTAAAAATTTCTTTTAAAAATCTATCTGACATATTTCTTTTTTCTTTTATTTCTTTTCCAATTAATATAAATTTAAAGAACTCAAAAGAATTTTTTAAAACGTATTTGCCAATATTCAAGAGTCCCCATAGCAAAAATGCATTTGCACAAAACAGGAGTATAATAAACGTTGAATCTTTAATGTTTTTTGTAAAAAACCATTGTAAAAAAATATAAGATAATCCAACAATTATTGGTGCAATAATTAAAATTAGATGAATAGATTTTCTATCGAAAAAAAAATTATTATAAAAAATTTTATTTTTCATAAAATCTCCCTATATTTTTAAGTACATATTATTTATATTAATTTCAATTTTAAATAAACGATAAAGATAATTCTTTATGAGTATTCTTATTTTACTTTCTAATTAGAAACACTATAAAATACATTTAAATATAGAGGATTCATTTAATTATTATTGTTTAACCAATATTTATAAAATCTATCAATATTTTATTAACAACTTGATGTTTTTCTTCAATACTGTCATGTCCTGCTTCATCTATAATTTCTAAACTGGAATTTTTAATATAATTATTAAATCCATAGGCAGAATCAACATTTATCCATTTATCATTTTTGCCCCAGATTATAAGAGTAGGAATATTTATACTTTCTAAAAAAGTTTTGATATTATATCTATTAAGACCATTCATAAAACCTTTTATGATTTTTAAAAAAACTTTATTTGAATTTTTTATTCTGAAAGGTGTCAAATAATTAACAATAATATTTTCATTAATGAATGAATTATTATAAATTAACGTTCTTAAAATTTTAATGAAATTAGATTTTTTTACAAAGAAGTGATAATACATAACATTTATTATTTGATAATTAACAAAGGTTAGGATAAACCTAAAGCGGTTTCTAAAACCAAATCCATCAATCAGAACCAGTTTTTCAAACTTATCGGGACATAAGCCATAAGCTAATAACACTATTTCACCGCCCATTGAATGACCGATGGCCACCACTTTACCAATTTTTTTCTTAGTAATAAAATCTAATAATATTCTGGCTTGTTCTATCAATGTATAATCAGAATTTAGCATCCTTTCAGAATATCCATGGCCCTTCAAATCTAATACATATACTTTATGATACTTTGAAAGTTCTTCAATGCCATATCTAAATGTAAATATATTTGCTCCAAGGCCATGAATGAAAATAATACTTTTACCTTTATTGCCTCTTTCTACATAATGAATATTCACTCCTCTTAATTTTATTAAGCTACCTTCTGTTTTAATTTGATTTAAATCTATATTAATAAACTTATTAACTCTAAAGACAACATAACGATAATATATAAAAATAATTATTACTATAAAACAAATTGGAAATAAATAATAAAATGTTTCTGTCATAATTTTTTCTTCTATAAGAATTTAATATTTTTAAGGTTTTTACTATAAATATTTATTTAAAAAACCGTATATACTTCTCTTGCTAGAATAATCCCTATCAAATAAGAAAGACTCCTTTAACTAGGAGTCCATTATATTAAAATGAATCAATTTTTAAAACAAGTTTAAGTATATTATTCCATTACTTTTTCATTGGATTTCTTGGCCAGATAGACTTTCTTATCTGCTTCTACCATGAAATTTTTAATACTGCATCCTTCCTTATAATACTCTATACCCATACTCAGGTCTGTATTCTGGCAGTTTAATCCTAAAAACTTTTCTCTTATTCTGCATGCAATTTCCTGTGCGATTTTTCCCTCTGCCTGGTTTATTATTATTAGAAATTCGTCTCCTCCGAATCGGAAACCCAGATCGACACCTTCTCTTATGTTTTTACGGATAATGCTCCCCAGGCTTTTAAGCAGTTTATTTCCACTCTCATGACCATTATGGTCATTATATTTTTTAAAATTATCGATATCGAACATTATAATTGCTACTTTTTCTTTTTTTCTTCTTCCCCTGCTGATTTCCTCGTTAAGCCTTCTGTCCAGATACCTGATATTATATAATCCGGTCAAATAATCGAGATATGTAGATCTTACCAGTTTCTTTTGAAGCTTCTTATATGAAGTTATGTCAGTGAGAGTAGTAACCACGTATAAAATATTTCCATCGTCATCCCTTACGGGGGAATTACTCGCCAGTGTGTTAACTATGGTTCCATCACTTCTCAAGAATTCTATTTCATAATTTAGCGCCGTTTTGCTATTAACAATTTTTTTAAACCTTTTTCCTTTATGTTTTGGTGAAAGAATACTTAAATACCTTTTACCTACAAGCATGTTCGGATCATATCCATAATCCCTTATCTTTTCATTTACAAAAAGGATATTGTTTTTAATGTCTTTTATTACAAATATTTCATTTGTATTCTGAAGTATTTTTTCTATATAAGGTAAAAACTTCTTTAACATTTTATCCCGTTAAAAAACTATAGAAAATTTATAAATTTATATAATTCTAATAGATTTAAAGTACTTTGACAAATAAATCAACGAAAATATTATATAATATAATAATATTTAATTATAGTAAATATGCTTGAAAGATATTAATTCATTACCGCCCTACTCCCTGGTACAGGATGCATAAATTATTGACAGTAGTCAAAATCAGTGATAGTTTTTTCTTCACTGTTAAAAACAATAAAATAAAACCATGAATGAGAATTCAAAATATATATATTTTGATCATAGTGCCACTACCCCTGTACTGCCGGATGTAGTAAAAGTAATAGACGATTGCTATACCACTTATTACGGTAACGCATCCGAACCACATTCGCCCGGAATCAAAGCCGGGGAAATTCTTGAACATTCAAGAGAGATAATAGGTAAATCTCTGGGTGCCAATTCAAAAGAAATAATTTTTACCGGCAGCGGAACAGAAAGTGATAACCTTGCAATAATCGGGGCAGCCGAAGCATATAGGAAGAAAGGCAACCATATAATTACTTCGGAAATCGAACACCCTGCCGTTCATATGCCCCTCAAAAAACTTTCCCGGTGCGGTTTTAAAGTCACCTATATTCCTGTCGATAGATTTGGAATGGTCGATCCCTCTGATATCAAAAAATCCATAACCTCCAAAACCATTCTGGCAACAATCATGCACGCAAATAATATTGTCGGGACCATACAGCCTATCAGCGAAATAGGAAAAATATTGAAAGAACACGGTATTATATTTCACACGGATGCAGTTCAGACCTTTACAAATATAAAAACAGACGTTAATAAATTGAATATTGACCTGCTTTCACTTTCCGGCCATAAGATATATGGACCAAAGGGAGTAGGCGCTCTTTATATAAGAAAGGGTACCAGAATAATGCCGCAGATCCTTGGAGGGGGACATGAAAGAGGAATAAGATCCGGTACCGAAAACATACCGGGAATTGCAGGACTGGCAAAAGCTGTGGAAATAGGGCAGAGAAATCTTTCAGATAGAATAATAAAAATCACAAAAATGAGGGATTATCTTATAAGTGGCGTTCTGAGTAAAATAGATGATGTCAAATTTAATGGCCATCCTTCCGAAAGACTACCCGGAAATTGCAATTTTTCATTTAAATATATAGAAGGAGAATCAATAGTATTAAAACTCGATTATGCCGGTATTGCAGCATCGAGTGGTTCCGCCTGCTCCTCTTCATCATTGAAACCTTCGCATACACTGGTCGCAATGGGACTTTCGGGCGAGGAGGCTTATGGCTCCCTGAGAATAACTCTTGGTTTCGAGAATATAAAAGAAGAAATAGATTATTTTCTTGAAGTTATCCAAAAAATAATATCGGACCTGAGAAGAATCTCCCCTTTATATAAGAATAAAGTAAATTAACAAAAAGAGTTATAATTTAGAATATAATTAAGAAATTTAAAGTTTACGGTAAATTTATCTTAAAAAGGAGGAAAAAATATCCATTATAAGATTATATCTGGCACAGATTAATCCAACCGTCGGAGATCTCAAAGGAAATTATGACATCATTGCTTCCCATATCGAAGCAGCAAAAAAAAACGAGACCGACATAGTGGTATTCCCTGAGCTTTCCATTACCGGATATCCCCCTGAAGATCTTCTTCTCAGGAAATCTTTTGTTGACGAAAATATCGTTTATCTGGATAAGCTTAAAAAAAGTACTGCAAACATTTTTGCCATTATTGGTTTTGTTGGAAGAGAACGCAGTCAAATATACAATTCGGCTGCAGTACTTTATGACAGGCAGGTAAAAGCGGTATATAACAAACAATTCCTGCCAAATTACTCGGTTTTTGATGAGGAAAGATATTTCAAAAAAGGCAGTGTAAATTATATTTTCAAAGTAGCAGAAACATTTATCGGAATCAATATATGTGAGGATATATACCATCCATCAGGTCCATTAGAAATTCAGTCCGTATTAGGTGGAGCGGAACTTATAATAAACATATCCGCTTCTCCTTACCATATTGAAAAAATCAGCGAAAGAAAAAAGTTTCTGACTCATGCTGCCGCTAATAACTGTGTGAATATTGCTTATTTAAATTTGGTCGGAGGCCAGGATGAACTGGTATTCGACGGGAATAGTGTGATCATCAACGAAAAAGGTGATATTCTGGACCATGCAAAACCATTCAAAGAAGATGTGCTTATATATGATCTTGATACAGGAGGAGCAGCTGCTGCCAGATTAAAAGATTCCGGATTTGAAAATCAAAAAACAGAAATGCAGAAATATCATGAACCATTACCTCTGATAGATTTAAAATATTATAAAAAAAGAAAAAAAATAAATAAGGAATATAAAATTGTCTCCGGATATAACCGTTACATTGTCTGTATCGAAGCAGAAATACTTCAGGCATTGATTCTCGGAACCAGAGACTATGTTAACAAAAATAAGTTCGATAAAGTGGCCATTGCATTGAGCGGAGGCATTGATTCCGCTTTAACTGCAGTGATCGCTGCTTTTGCCCTCGGAAAGAATAGAGTTAATGGAATCATAATGCCCTCGCCCTATTCATCAAAGGGGAGTATTGAGGATTCAATAGAACTATCCCACAATCTCGGTATCAATTTTTTAACCATCCCTATTTCGGATATTTATAACACCTATCTCGAAAATTTAAAGGTCATATTAAAGCACTCCGGGATAAACATCACAAAAGAAAACTTACAGGCGCGTATCAGAGGGAATATCTTAATGGCAGCTGCCAATGAAAACGACTGGCTGGTGTTATCTACAGGGAATAAAAGTGAGATAAGCGTGGGATATTGCACTCTTTATGGAGATATGGTAGGAGGATTTTCGCCAATAAAAGACGTTTATAAAACAATGGTTTATAAAATTTGCAGGTATATCAACAAAAACTATTCAGAGATAATACCGAAAAAAATAATCAATAAAATCCCTTCCGCAGAACTTAAACCGGATCAGAAAGATGAAGATAGGTTACCTCCATACAGGATCCTGGATCCGATACTCAAAGCATATATAGAAGACGATCTTGATTATCGTTCCATTTCAGAAAAAGGATTCGGTAAAAAAACCGTAAGAGAAGTCATTGAGATGGTGGACCATAGTGAATATAAAAGGAGACAGGGTTCTCCCGGTATCAAAATAACCCCCAGAGCATTCGGCAAGGATCGAAGATATCCAATCACCAATAATTTTAAGTTGTATAAGACCGCTGATTAATAAGAGTTTTTATTTTTTATGAAGAGTTTAGCGAGTCGGTTATTCCTGAGAATTATTTTCCAATATTTCCAGAAATATTCTTACTATATTAGGATCGAATTGTGTCCCGCAGCATCTTTTTATCTCTTTTACTACTTCTTTTCTTGTCAGCTTATTCCTGTATGGCCTGTCTGTGGTCATGGCTTCATAGGAATTGACCAGAAATGATATTCTTGAAAGTATGGGAATCTCTTCACCCTTTACTCCTCTTGGATATCCCTCGCCATTATACCATTCATAGTGGGAGAGTATTGCTTCTGCTATGGGCTTGAGTACCATTGATGATTCTGCTATACGGTATCCGATCTCGGGAAGTTTTTGTACTATCTTCCATTCCTCGTTTGAAAGTCTTCCCGGTTTTGACATTATTTCATCTGCCAGCGCCAGTTTTCCTATATTGTGAAGATCCATAAGTAGTTTTAGTTCATCAAGTTTTATACTCGAAAGCTTGAGTTTTTTCCCTATCGTAAGAGCATACTGCTGCATCCTGCCGGTGTGTTTCTCACGGCGGTATTCTCCTCTTTTTAGATTCTCTCTGAGTGAAGATATAATGATTTCATTTGTGGATTTGCTCTCGGTGATTTTACACTTATACATCTTATCTTCGGCTTCTTTCAGTACAGAATTCATATCTTTATTTGATGATTTCTTTGACGAGACCCCCAATGAAATACTTAAGGGCATATCAGCTGTACTTCTTTCAATGCACATCTTCTTTATTCTATTTATTATATCTTTAGTATCTTTTTCGTAAGTACTGGGAAGTATTGCTATAAACTCATCTCCCCCCCATCTTGAGATGATATCTTCTTTTCTAAAGGTATCTCTTAGTATATCGGCTATCTTTTTTATAAACAGGTCCCCCTTTTCATGGCCATATGCGTCATTTATTATTTTAAGCCCATTTATATCACCCATCACTATGGTTATGGGAAGCTGCCTTGCGGTGTCGAGCCTTCTTAGTTCTTCATCAAAATATGCCCTGTTATAGAGTCCGGTAAGTGAGTCATGGAAGGAGAGGTATTTTATTTTTTCTTCTGCCTTTTTTCTGTCCGATATATCCCGCGAAACACCAAATGTACCTATAATATTACCTTTTTTATCGTAAAAAGGCATTTTCGTTGATGATATCCATCTGCTTTTCTTTCCCGACCATGTTTCTTTTTCTTGCATATCTACGATAGGTTTTCCTGTTTTTATTATTAGCTGCTCATCTTTATAAGCCTGTTTTGCATGTTCTTCAGAAAAAAAGTCAAAATCTGTTTTTCCCACTGCTTCATCCGTGCTCACTCCAAAAGCTTTATCTGCACAGGCCTTATTAACTCTTATAATCCTGCTTTTAAGATCCTTGAAATATATACTATCCGGAAGGTAGTCCATAAGAGCATCCATCATAAGGGTGTTCATGATTTCTGATTGGATGGTATCAGATTTTGATTTTTTTTGTTTTTTTACCATTTTAATACTTTGCCTTGATATTTTTATTAAGAATTCTTTTCTAAATTTAAAGATTTATTATGATAATTTTACCTTTAAATCAAATTTTATCAACAATCTCTTAATTCCGCAGCTTTTTCCTCCGGCAAAGTATCGTTTAAAAATTTACAGATAAATTATATTTTATGTTTAACACCACTAAACTTCCTTTCATTATTTTCTTTTTTAATACTGTTTATAGTTATTTTTATAATGGTAAAATTAATTTATAATATATTGGATATTAAAAGACATTAAACTTCTTTTGAATATAAACTTATATAAAACCGGGTTGTATATGATTAAGGCACTTTTATATACTAAAAATAAAATAAATGAAAATAAAATAAATGAAATCTTGGAAGGTAAGGATTTCGCTTTTCAGGTAGAAAAATCATTTAACGATCTACTTCCCCGGCCCAAAGATACCGGTATAGTCATTTTTGATATTACTGTTAAAGATAAAGGTGATGATGTCCCTATTAAAAATATTATTAAAATAGCTAATAAACACAATATTGCCAGATTAGTAATACTTAAACCGGATCAAATAAGCTTTCTGTCAGAAGATGAGGCCAGTTTCGATGATTTTATTTTTGATAACCGGCTCGAGGAAGAGTTTCTTCTAAGAATAAAGATTATCCTTCAAAAAAAAGATCTTTTGCCTTCCAAAAATGCTATTGTAGCAGGCGGGCTGATATTAGATATGGATAAGTTTGAAATAACAGTTGACCGGAGACCCGTAGAGGCAACCTTTAAGGAATTCGAACTTTTAAAAATCCTCCTGCAGAATCAGAATAAAGTATTCACCCGAAATAAGCTCTTATCTGCAGTCTGGGAGTATGATTTCTATGGCGGCAGCAGAACCGTAGATGTGCATATGCGAAGACTGCGCTCCAAAATCCCTCCACCATATAATCTGATGTTAAAAACTGTCAGGAATGTCGGCTATATGTTCTCTCCTCAAATTTAGTTCTTAATAGTTCCAAACTCACAGTATTTAAGCTTTTAATAATTAACATACTTTTAACAGAAACTTAACCTCCCCGTAAAGTTATAGCTGTAGAATACTCTGCATTATAAAAAATTAAAGGAGGTTAAAAATGGATAATCCGGCAATTAATCTGGATACGGTGTGGGTATTGTTCACTGCATTTCTGGTATTTTTCATGCAGGCCGGGTTTGCTATGGTAGAAACCGGGTTCACCAGGGCCAAAAATTCTGTAAATATTCTTATGAAAAATCTGATTGATTTTTGTGTGGGAAGTGTTCTATTTTTTCTTATTGGTTTCGGATTAATGTTTGGTAAAGATGCTGGAGGTTTTATCGGAACCAGCAACTTTGTTGTCTCAATAATCGGACAGTCAGATACTTCGAATTTTGCCTTCTGGATATTCCAGACCGTATTTGCAGCTACAGCAGCTACTATAGTTTCGGGAGCTGTTTCCGAAAGGATCAAATTTAAAAACTATTTGATTTACTCCGTATTTATATCAGGTCTGATATATCCTATAGTAGGTCACTGGATCTGGGGCGGCGGATGGCTGGCAGATATGGGCATGATTGACTTTGCCGGTTCTACCGTAGTTCATTCGGTAGGTGGATGGGCTGGTCTCGCCGGGGCTATCATGCTTGGTCCAAGACTCGGTAAATATAACAGGGATGGGTCTTCAAATGCTATAACCGGTCACAATATTCCACTTGCCGCGCTTGGAGTATTTATTTTATGGTTCGGGTGGTATGGATTTAATCCGGGAAGCACTCTTTCTGCAAGTAGCCCCGCCATATCCACTATAGCGGTTACAACCACACTTGCTGCTTCGACAGGAGCGCTGGCTGCAATGTTCTTTACCTGGATAAGATACAAGAAACCGGATGCTTCTATGACCCTTAACGGGGCACTGGCCGGATTGGTTGGTATTACTGCAGGATGTGCAGTCGTATCGCCATACAGCGCAATGATTATCGGCAGTTTGTGCGGAATAATTGTATGTATATCCGTAGAACTATTTGACAAGAAGTTTAAAATCGATGATCCCGTAGGAGCAGTATCTGTTCATGGTGTTTGCGGTCTCTTTGGTACTTTGTTTGTAGGTCTTTTCGCACAGTCAAAATACGCGAGTCTTGCAGGATTTGAAGGTGTAAATGGATTGTTTTTTGGCGGCGGAGGAAAACTACTGCTTGCCCAGTTTACAGGTTCAATCAGCGTATTTGTATGGACTTTCGGAACAATGCTACTGTTATTCTTTTTGATCAAGAAAACAATAGGACTAAGGGTGTCCAGGGAAACAGAGCTCAAAGGTCTTGATATTGATGAACATGGTATGGAAGCATACAGCGGGTTTCAGATATTCCTGAATGATTAGAATTATTATAAATTTTATATGAAGAGGTGATAAAAAATGAAATTGATTATTGCAATGATACAACCGCATAAATTGCCTGATGTGAAAAAAGAATTATTTGATGCAGAAGTTTATAAAATGACCATAACCAATGTTCTCGGTTGCGGCCAGCAAAAGGGATATGAGGAAACATACAGGGGAGTTATACACGAAGTTAATCTTCTAAAAAAAATAAGATTGGAAATTGCAGTAAACGAAGATTTTGTAAAACCCACCGTTGAAGCAATTAAAAACGGTGCTTATACCGGAAATATTGGTGACGGTAAAATATTTATTCTCGATCTGCCAGGGTGCATCAGAATTCGAACCGGAGAGGAGGGAGAAAAAGCAATAGGTTAATGATAGGTTATTAAATTAATAAGGCAGCAATTATAAAATTTAACATAGATTTAACATAACCTGCATAAATTTTATAAAAATTAAGATATAATATTAAAAAAGTTCCATATTATTATAAACAATTAGATTTTCAGTCAAAATAAAAGGAAGTGAAACATGAAAACCAATAACAAGATGAAAGAATTTGTATTAAAAAAAGTTCATGACAATAATGTAAAATTCATAAGATTATGGTTTACGGATGTTCAGGGCATTCTAAAGAGTTTTTCCATAACGAAGGAGGAATTGGAAGGAGCACTTGAAGAGGGAATGGGATTCGATGGTTCGTCTATCGAAGGATTTTCCCGAATAGAAGAAAGCGATGTCATTGCTTTACCGGATCCGAACACTTTTCAGATGTTACCCTGGAGTCCTAATGAAAATGGGGTCGCAAGAATGTTTTGTGATGTTTTAAATCCTGACGGTTCCCATTTTAAAGGTGACCCGAGATGGGTACTGAAAAAAGAACTTAAGAAAATAAGCGAATCCGGGTATACATATTATGTCGGACCGGAACTCGAATATTTTTACTTCAAATCCGACAAAGGCAAGCCTGAAACACTGGACAGAGGGGGATATTTTGATTTAACTACCCTTGATGCAGCAAGCCCGCTCCGAAGGGATACCATTCTTTATCTTGAGTCTATGGGTATAGGTGTCGAATATTCACACCATGAGGTGGCCCCTTCGCAGCATGAGATAGACTTGAGATATACTGATGCCCTGACCATGGCAGATAATGCAATGACCTACAGATTGGTAGTCAAGGAAGTTGCAACAAGAAACGGAGTTTATGCAACATTTATGCCCAAACCTATTTTTGGGGTCAACGGCAGCGGCATGCATACACATCAATCATTATTTAAGGGTGACAAAAATGCCTTTCATGATCCTAAAGATAAATACAATCTGTCAACTACAGGTAAACAATTTATTGCAGGATTGCTTCGCCACAGCAAGGAAATAGTAGCAATAACAAACCAGTGGGTGAATTCCTATAAAAGACTTGTGCCCGGTTATGAAGCTCCTGTTTATATTTCGTGGGCCAGAAGAAACAGATCCACTCTTGTTAGGGTTCCAATGTATAAGCCCGGAAAAGAAAAATCAACAAGAATTGAGTTTAGATGTCCCGATCCGGCATGCAATCCATATCTTGCATTCAGCTTGATGCTCGCTGCCGGAATGGAAGGTATAAAAAATAAATATCCTTTACCCGATCCGATAGAAGAAAACATTTTTGAAATGGATGTAGAAAGAAGAGAAAAAGCAGGAATCGAAACTCTTCCCGACAACCTCTTTGAAGCTTTAAAGTATTTCGAAAAAAGCAAGCTTGCAAGAGAAACTCTTGGGGATCATATCTTCTTTAAATTTATCGAAAATAAAAAAATCGAATGGGACAGATACAGGATACAGGTGACGGATTACGAACTGGATAACTACCTGCCTATTTTATAAAATTTGCTGATCTGTTAAATCTATAACCAAATAGAGCAATTAAATCCGGCTCTGCTTTCCACGTAAGGCCGGATTTATTTTTACCCGTTTAATTAACGGGGATTTTACGGGATTACATGATTCTCCAAAATCATCCGATCAATTTTAGCAGCAGACTCAAAATAATACAGAATACGCCGGCTAAAAGCATCTTTATTCCGCTTATTATAAGATTAGTTCGGGAAATTTTACCCAAAAATAGACCCATTCCAAATAATATTAAAAATGCCAGTGCAAAACCACTGTAATAACAAATATCTATTGGAATATATTTCCCAAAAAGAAACGGGATCAAAGGAATAAACGCAGTTAATACGGGTGATAATCCATTTGCGAAAGCAAGGACAATAGCGGCAAACTTCTGTGCTCGCGATATTATGGTTTTATCCAGATTGTGAAGAGTCGATTCTTCCAGATCGTTGATTTCTCTCTTCCTTTCGGCAGTTTCGCTATAATAGGCACTCCAGATTCCGGAAACGCCGAGAGAAATTATTATTGCGGTACCCGCTATGATAACATGTTTGTATTCCTCGATTCCAATAATAAAACTCCCCACCAGAATACCGATACTGGTGATCACCCCGTCAAAACCATTAATTGCAAAATATCTTCTTACTATACTCGAGATATTTGCAATTTTATTATATGTTTTTATCAGTTCTATATAAGTCAAAAAACTATTTTTTATCTTTTTAATCCTTGATCTTTGATCTTCTTCTACCGCCAAAATCATTCTTTCTTTTTGCTAATTAATATTAATATATCTATCACTTTTATGACAAATTTTATCAGATACCTTTTAAGAAATCACAGGACTGATTCTTCTTTTAAAATTTTATCCAGTACTAAACCTGCTCCATAGGAAGATCTTATAAATATTCCGCTCTCAACTGCTTTAAAACCAAAACTCATGGCCAATTCTCTTATGCTTTCAAATTCTTCAGGCTTATAATACTTCTTTACCGGAATATTCGATAGTGAAGGCCTGAGATATTGGCCTATTGTAACTATATCACAGCTTACTCCCTTTAAATCTGCCAGCAATTCTCCCACTTCTTCCCTGCTTTCCCCGAGCCCAAGCATAAATCCGGACTTTGTGTAAATATCGGGTTTAAACAGTTTAGAAAATTTTAATATGGCAAGAGAATTCTCGTAATTTGAGTATTTCCTGGCTAAAGAGAAATTTCTTTTTATTGTCTCTATATTATGAGCCAGTACATCCGGATTTCTCATAAGAACAATCTTCAAGTTGTCGGTATTTCCTTTAAAATCGGGAATCAGACACTCTATTTTTGAAAAAGGGTTTGATCTCTTTATTTCGCTTATAGTTTTTGCAAAATGATAACTTCCGCCATCGGTCAGATCATCTCTGGTCACCGAAGTAATTACGGCATATTTCAATCTCATTTTCTTTACCGCAGATGCTATTCTTGTGGGTTCATATTCATCAAGGATTTGAGGTTTTCCGGATCTTATCCCGCAAAAACCACAATTACGGGTACAGGTATTCCCCATCAACATGAAAGTCGCGATTTTTTTCCCAAAACATTCAAAAATATTTGGGCACCCGGCACTCTGACAGACAGTATTTAAATGCAAATCATAAAGGAGATTTTTGATCTGCTTGATTTTAAAGTTGTTCAGGTTGACTTTCTTCTTAAGCCAATCCGGCGTGTTACTGGACAATTCTACTCACAATTCTTTCGAGATCTCTAATAGAGCCAAATTCTACTACGATTTTTCCCTTTTTTTTGCTCATTGATATTTTAACAGGAGCATTCAAATGCTCGGATAATTTCTGAGATATTTCGGGAAATTTACTTAACTGTAATACTTTTTTGTCTTTTTTGCCTTCGACAGTCTCTTTTTTCTTAGTTGCTATTCTTTCTACATCTCTTACGCTGAGATCGTTTTTGGTTATGAGATTTGCAACTTTTATCCTTTCCTCTTCTCCGTCTATTGCCAGTATCGACCTCGCATGTCCCTCGCTTATCTTTCCTTCGTTTATCAATTTTTGGATTTCGAGGGGGAGCGAGATCAATCTTAATAAGTTTGTTATTGATACCCTGCTTTTCCCAACTCTTTTTGAAAGTTGGTCATGGGTTATCTTAAATTCATCTATAAGTTGTTTAAACGTATGAGCCTTTTCCATGGGGCTTAAGTTATCTCTATGAATGTTTTCAATAAGAGCCATTTCAAGGGAAGATATATCATCAATATCTTTAACTATTATAGAAGGAATTGTATTAATACCAATTTTTTTAGTGGCTCTGTATCTTCTCTCTCCGGTAACAATTTCATATTTTTCTTCCTCATCCAATCTTCTTACAACTATGGGCTGGATGACCCCAAATTCCTTTATTGACTCGGAAAGCTCAGCAAGTGATTCATCGTCAAACCTGCTCCTGGGCTGATTTTTGTTTGGGATAATCTTATCCAATGACAGTTCAACTATTGTATTTGATTCACCTTCTAAAGATTTGTCTATGCTTGGAATTAAAGCACCAAGTCCCCTGCCTAAACCTCTTCTAGCCATTTTCAATCACTTCCTTTGTAAAATTGTTGTAAGCTTCTGCACCTTTGCAATGAGGATCGTAATCTATTATGGGTTTGCCGTAACTGGGGGCCTCGCTCAGCCTCACGTTTCTTGGGATAACTGTCTTATATACTTTTTCCGAGAAATAATTTTTGACTTCTTCTATTACCTGTTCTGCAAGTTTTATTCTTGGATCATACATGGTCATTATTGCTCCCTTTATTTTCAAGGCATCATTTAGATTTTTTTTAACCAGATTTATTGTATTCAAAAGTTGGCCAAGCCCTTCAAGTGCATAATACTCGCATTGTATTGGTATAATAACCTCTCTGGCCGCTGTTAAAGCATTAATAGTCAAAAGCCCCAGCGCCGGAGGACAATCGATAAGTATGAAATCGTAGTCTTTTTCAATCTTGATTATGGCTTCTTTTAATCTAAACTCTCTTTTTAAGCTCGAAACCAGTTCAACTTCTGCTCCGGCAAGCTGTATTGAAGACGGAAGAAGTCTTAGATTTTTATACGAGGTATCTATAATTATTTCATCCGGCTCACTGTCATGGATCAATATATCATATATCGACTGTTTTACATCCGAGGGATTTACGCCCAGACCGCTTGTCGAATTGCTTTGCGGATCGAGATCTATAAGTAAAGTTTTGTAGCCATAAGAGCTTAAATATGCAGATACATTTACTGCTGTTGTGCTTTTACCAACACCACCTTTTTGATTTGTAAAAGCAATTATTCTGCTCAGCCGTTTTTTATTTACCATTTCGTCCTGTTTTTTATTTTTGATTATCATATCAAAAAATTTCAATTTATGGATCACCTGCTTACTAATTTAATGTATATAATCATTAGCTCATTTACATATTTATACAAATGATATATTACTGCAACGGTCCCTTGACTATTTTATTGAAAGTTCGTGGGTATATTACCGGAGATTTTAGTACTTTCTTTATTACCAGAAAAGTCCTATATTCATTTAAATAAGGGACCTCTACCTCTAGCAAATTATCTACCTTTCCCCCCAATTTTGAGATAACTTCCCTGTTGCTATCAAGTTCGGTGAATATTTTTTTACTTTTATAAAATATAATTTTACCATTTATTCTACAAAATGGAATTGTTAATTCGCTTAAAATATTTAAACTTGCAACGGCTCTCGACAGAACAATATCGAAAGTTTCTCTATATTGGGCTTCATTACCCAGCTCCTCTGCCCTGCCTCTGATAACCCTGACATTTTTTAATCCTAATTCCTCTACGATCATATTTAAGAAATTGATTTTTTTTAATGTTTTATCCAGAAGATAAAATATTTTATCCTTTAAAAAAATAGACAAAAGCGCTCCGGGTAGTCCTGCCCCCGTTCCTAAATCCAGTACTTTCCGCGCAGGATCTTCATTATTGAATACCATCTTTTCATATTTAAGTATCGAGATAGAATCCAGAATATGCCTTACAAGGATCCCCTTTTTATCCTTAGTACCAATAAGATTGAATTTCTGATTATACTCATAAACTAAATTCAGGTATTTTTCCAGGATTCTTACCTGGCTCTGAGAAAAGTCAATACCAAATTCTGCGAGCGATTCTCTTAAAATATGGGAAGTATTCAATTCAATACCTTCTTTGATCTACCCTTTAGATTTAACATTATTATTGATATATCCGCTGGTGATACTCCTGCAATCCTTGAAGCCTGACCAAGAGTATTTGGCTTGATTTTTGTTAATTTCTCCTGCGCTTCGTAAGTCAAACCTATTATTTTAAAATAGTCCAGATCCGGTAAAAGATAATATCTTTCCAGATTCCCTAATTTTTTAATTTCTGCCAGCTGCCGGTTTATATAACCTTCGTATTTTGTTCTTATTTCTGCCTGCTCAAGCACCCCCTTCTCATAGCTGCTTTTTTTACCGATAAAATAGTCCACTACATCATGAATGCTAACTTCTGGTCTTTTTAAAAGTTTATAAATATTAAAAGGGGTATCAATGGATCTGGTTCCGATCTTTTCAAGTATTTTATTATTCTTTTTATCCGGATTCAAAATAATATTTTTTAATTTTGACACCAGTTTATTTGTTTTCTCTTCCTTTCTTCTTACTTTCTCATACTGGCCATCTGTTATTAGACCAGCGCTGTTACCAAATCCACACAATCGTATATCGGCATTATCGGACCGTAATATCAGCCTGTATTCCGCCCTGGAAGTATACATCCTGTAAGGTTCTATAAGATCTTTAGTAAGAAGATCATCGATTAAAACTCCTATATAGCTGGTATCTCTGGTCAGTATCATTTGTGATCTGCCCAGTACCTTGAGTGCCGCATTTATTCCGGCAACAAGACCCTGGGCTGCTGCCTCTTCATACCCTGAAGTGCCATTTATCTGGCCCGCAAAATATAAATTTTCTATATTTTTCGATTCCAGAGTAAAATTCAGTTGACTTGGAATTATATAATCATACTCTACCGCATAACCGGGCCTTATTATTCTGGCATTTTCCAATCCTTCAACAGTATTTACTATTTTCTGCTGTATTTCTGCGGGCATACTTGTAGTAAGCCCCTGAAGATACATTTCACCGCTGTGTGCACCTTCTGGTTCAATAAAAACAGGGTGCCTTTTTTTCCCGGGGAAATTTATGACTTTTCTATCTATAGAAGGGCAGTGCCTTGGTCCATGGGTATCAACCATCCCGGATCTTATAGGGGATTTCTCTATATTTTCGGTGATAATTTTATGGGTTTTCTTATTTGTATAAGTAATATAACAATCAATGTTTTCGTATATCTTTTCTTCATCCCAGAATGAAAAGCTTAAAGGTTCCCTGTCTCCGCATTGAACAATTGTTTTAGAGAAATCCACTGTTCTTTTATCGATCCTCGGAGGAGTAGCCGTTTGAAATCTGCCTATATTAAAATTAAGGTCAATTAAGTTTTTGGTTAAATTCATTGCGGGATATTCCCCCATCCGTCCGGCTTGATAATCTTTTTCCCCTATTATGATTCTTCCTCTCAAAAAAGTACCGGCGGTAATTACCACTGCTTTCCCCTTAAAAATTAAACCGCTTTCTGTTTCAACTCCAAATGCCTTATTATTTTTAACAAATATCTTATTTATTGTCCCCTGTCTCAAAGTTAAATTCTGAGTGTTTTCAAGGATTCTCTTCATCTCGATTTCGTATTTTTTCTTATCTATCTGAGCCCTTAGAGCCTGGACTGCCGGACCCTTGCTTCTGTTCAGGACCTTTATCTGTATTAAAGTATTGTCGGCTGTCTTTGCCATCTGTCCGCCAAGTGCGTCCAGTTCCCTGACCAGCTGACTCTTTCCTAATCCTCCTATTGATGGATTGCAGGGCATTAAAGCAATTTTATCAACATTAATCGTTAGCAGTATAGTCTTTAAGCCTAATCTTGCAGATGCCAGTGCCGCTTCGCAACCCGCATGCCCGGCACCTACGACTATTATGTCATACTTCATTTCTTCTACTCGATATGTCCATTAAATAATTATATGTTTCACGTGAAACATTGTTATCTATTCATTATATTTCGCATGATTTTTTCTGCTCTTTCATCAGAGCCCATACTTAATAAAATCTTTATCATTTTATTAACATCACTGGAATCATCATTTAAAAAAACCTTATCGTTTATTGTTAATATTACACTGCGCGACCTTTTTGATTCCTTTTCTATCAGAATACTGATTAGCTGTCCTATATATCCATCTTCCTTATTTATAACAATACTGGTAAGGTTTTTCGCTTCTCTGGAAGCATTTATCCCTGCAATTAGTCCCTGTGCTGCTGACTCTTCGTAACCGGTGGTTCCATTCACCTGACCGGCGAAAAAAACTCTATTAAGTGTTTTACTTTCCAGATTACTTTTTAATTGATAAGGGAGTAAACAGTAATACTCTATTCCATAACCGGGCCTGGTTATTTCCACGCCCTCAAAATTTTTTATTTTTCTTAACATTTCAACCTGTAACTCTTCCGATACTGCAGTTTCAAGACCATTTAGATATGCCTCTTTTGTATCTCTCCCCAATGGTTTTATTGAAACTTCTTGGCCCTCGATATCTTCTTTTTTTAATAATTTAGCTTCTATTGAAAGGACATCTTCCGATATATCCAGGTAATTACCGCTTCTATTATTTTTAATATTGGTCGAATGCCCCCGTAAATATCTGGAAAAATCTTTATTTATATAAGTCGTATAATAATAAATTTGCTCTCTATTTTTAAAATTACTTTCATATGAAAATGTCCATTGTTTCCTGCTATATGGCTGCCTTTTCAGACTATTTAAATCAATTGATTTTTTATCCACTATGGGAGCTGCATAATTCTTTAACTTTCCAAACCTGAAACCAAGGTTTTCTAAACCATTTAACAGCCTTTTGGAGCATATTTCGCCCTGTCTCCCTGCTTCAATCATATAATCCCCCCAGAAAATTCTTGCTTTAAGGAAAGTACCGGTGCATATAATGATCGATCTGCAGAAGTACGTAATTCCATCACTTGTGTATAAGAGATATCCACTACTGTCTTCTTTTACATTTACCGCGAGTCCCTGCCGTAAATCTAAATTACTTTGTTTCTCAAGTACCTCTTTCATTGAAAGAGAATATCTTCTTCTGTCAACTATTGCCTGAAGGGCCGCATTGGTCCTATTTTTCGTATTTTTGATTTCTTTAAGATGAATATAGTTTTTATCTATATTCCTTGAGATTTCTCCACCCAGTAGATCTATTTCTCTTAACAGTTGACTCTTTCCGATACCTCCTACGGTACTGCCATATGGCATAATAGCTATACTATCCATATTTATTGATACAAGTAGAGTTTTAGAACCATTCCTTGCAGAACTCAGAGCTGCCTCACAACCCGCATGTCCGGCACCTATTACTACCACATCATATATATTTTCTTTTATTGTTTTTATTCCCATATCTGAATTTTATAATTTTGTTTCACGTGAAACATTTTCGCCAAATATCCTTATTATGTTGTTTTTTGACACTTTATTTACCTATGCAGAATTGACTGAATATTTCTTCCAGAATATCCTCTCTCACAGTTTCTCCTATTATCTCTCCCAGTAGTTCAAATGCGGTCTTTAAATCATAAGAAGGAAACTCTTCGGACATCTTATCATTTACTGCTTCCTCTGCTCTATTCAAAGATTTTTTTACCTCTTCCAATATCTTTTTATGTCTGCTATTAATAATGATTTTCTCCTCCAGATCGATATCCCCACCACCCAATATAATAGATTTTATTTTATTTTCTAATTCCTTAATTCCCTTTCCTTTTAATGCAGAAATTTTTATAACATATTTCTCATCAAAATACTTCTTAATCTTTAATACTTCCAACTTTTGTTTTAAATCTATTTTATTAATACAACAAATAATACTTTTCCCTTTTATTTTATTTATTATTTGTAAATCCATTTGTTCTAACTTCCTGTTTCCGTCCAAGACCAGTAAAATCAATTCAGCTTCGTTTATATGTTTTAAACTTCTATCTACTCCTATTTTTTCTATGGCGCTTCTTGTTTTTCTTATCCCTGCTGTATCGACCAGAATAAGCGGTATCCCTTCGACATACAAGATTTCTTCTACTGCATCTCTCGTCGTTCCGGGAATTGGAGTCACTATTGCCTTTTCTTTCCTGGATAGCAAATTTAACAAACTGGATTTCCCCACATTTGGTTTTCCGATAATTGCTATTTTGACACCATTTTTTATAATTTCCCCCTTTTTCTCGTTTATTATCAATTCTTCAAGTTCTGCCCTTATTTTTTTTACTTCTCTGGCAATTTCCCGATATGGCGTTACTTCCAGGTCTTCTTCAATAAAGTCTACCGGGGCTTCCAGCTGTACACGTATATCCAGAAGATTTCTTCTCAGTCTCTTTATCTCTTCTTTTATATTGCCCCGTAAATTCTTAGCAGCAAGCCTCAGGCTCTGTTCCGTTCGGGATCTTACCAGATCTATAACTGCTTCTGCCTGTGATAGATCTATTCTTCCATTCAGAAAAGCTCTTTTTGTAAATTCTCCCGGATCCGCTATTCTTGCACCATTTTCAATACATAATTCCATTGTTTTAGTAGTAGCAATTATTCCCCCGTGACAGTTTATCTCTACAACATCTTCCCGTGTATATGAACCAGGTTTTTTCATTACTGTAATAATTACTTCATCAATGAAATGGCCACTATTATCAATAATATGTCCGTAAAGCATACTATACGTACCAATATCTTTTATCTTCTTTTTATTTTTTGATTTAAATATCTTATCAGCTATAGAAATCGACCTATCACCGCTTAATTTGACTATACCAATCGCTGCTTCACCGGCTCTGGTTCCCACTGCTACTATTGTATCGTTTATTTCCGCCTTCATTTTTACATTTATCTCCTATGGTGCTTTTGAAATTTCTGATTCTTATTATATTTAATATTTATATTTATTCAAAAATAAAACCAATAAAAAAATGGCACACCCCGGTGCCATTTTTTTTTATATATAATCTTTATATTTTTTATTTGCTGCTTTTTATTGGATAAATTATTATTCTTCTGTTAGGTTCGTCGTATCTGCTTCTTGTGGTTACATTGCTAAATCTTGCAAGCAGGTTATGTATTATTTTTCTCTCGTAAGAATCCATTGGTTTTAATGCTATTTTTCTTCCTTCG
The DNA here is from genome assembly GCA_964517765.1 of uncultured Actinomycetota bacterium. Taxonomy (GTDB): domain Bacteria; phylum Actinomycetota; class Humimicrobiia; order Humimicrobiales; family Humimicrobiaceae; genus Hydromicrobium. The sequence goes on from CAZFEN010000001.1 coordinate 60,759, forward strand.
TTAATTGCTTTTTTTGCCATAAATATCGCAGTTTTTTTTATCCCATTTATTCTTTTTTTCCTATAGTCTTTTATATCTATCATTATATTTCTATCTACTAATTTTTTCCTCTTCCCAATCAAGTTTATGATATATTCAAGCGCCTGCATATTCTTTCCGTCCCGGCCTATAGCGATTCCCAGATCCTCTCCCTGGACCGACAGCCTTAATTCTTCCGAATCTGTTTTAATCTTTACATCTTCTCCGGGACATATAAGTTTTAATATTTTTTTTAAAATCCCTTTTATTTTTTCAAGTCCATCCTTTTCTATAACTTTATCTTCTGCCATGTTTTTAGGGGTATTTTCTATTAACCTGTTTCTTTTTTGTTCTTCTTCCAGTGATTCTACAAATGAATCTATAGCATCTTTTATACTTTTATCTTCGGTCATCTACGGCACCTCCTGGGATATAAGTATTATCTTTTCTTTTTTCTTTTCTTTTTTAATTTTCTTCTTATTGACTTCTTCTCTTCTTCGCTTAATTCGAGACTTCCTGTAAGACTCTCCTTTCCCTGGCTTAATTCTTCTTTTACTTTTTCTTTTTTAACAAGTTTATTTACAAGCCACTGCTGGCCAATGGACCATACATTTGTTGTTACCCAATATATCAGTATGCCTGATGGAAACTGCCAGGATATAAACCCAAATACTAAGGGCATTATGTACATGATCTTTGACTGCCTGGCGTCTGTTGTCGTCATCTTCATTGACAGAAACATTGTTGCAACCATCAGAATAACCAGGATATAATAAGGATCCCTCGAGTTTAGATTCATCCATAAGAAATTATAATTGGGATTTGCTACTCCAGTCAGTGTAAAGTTCGCAGTAGATTGAAATCCTGTCAGTCCTATATTTATACTGTTGGCAACACCATCTAAACTAAAACTTCCCAAAACATTTGTTACAATTTCAGAGGGGTTTCGGAGTGCCTGGAACAATGCAAAAAATACAGGCATCTGAAAGAGTAGAGGCAAGCATCCTGCCAGCGGATTTACATTATTTTTCTTATAAAATTCCATTGTCTCCTGCTGCAGCTTTTGCTTGTCATCTTTATATTTTTTTTGTAGTTCTTTAAGTTCCGGCTGTATTTTCTGCATTTTTGCCATTGATCTGGTCTGGCTTATTGTAAGAGGGACAAGGACTATCCTTACTATTATAGTCAGCAGTATTATAACTATGCCGTAATTCGTAACTACATGATTATATAAAAAAATAACTATGTACTCTAATCCATGCTGGATTGGGCTTAATATTTGTAATAACCAACTCAATTTATAACCTTTCTTTTATTTCACAGGATCATATCCGCCTCTATTAAAGGGATTGCATCTTAAAATTCTATACATTGATTTAATACTACCTTTTAATACACCGTATCTACTAATAGCCCCGATTGCATATTCCGAACAGGTAGGGTAGAACCTGCAGCTTTTTGGTAATACGGGGGAGATATATTTTTTATAACACTTAATTAAAAATATCAGTATTTTCTTCACGATTAAACCGTTGATAGATTATTATTTACAGTTGGCCGATAAGAAATGAAATCAAAATATTTTCCAGTATCTTTTTTATTTCCAATAAGCTTGCAGTAACAATGATCGGTTTAGCCACAATCAAAATATCTAAATTATTGTAACTTTCTATTTCAACTTTTCTTAAAGCTTCTCTTAACACTCTTTTAATTCTATTTCTTAGAACGGCTCCGCCTATTTTTTTACTTACTCCTAATCCGATTCTTACAGATCCACAAATTTCTTCTTTTTTGAATATATATAAAGTTAAATATTTATCCCTTTTACATAAACCTTCTTTTATTACTCTTGAAAAATCACTTTTTCTTTTAAGTGTTTCAAACTTGATATTAGTCTTCCTTTTTCCTCTTTAAGCAGAAAGCTTTTTTCTTCCTTTTTTTCTCCTGCACGCAATTACAGCTCTGCCGGCTTTGGTTTCCATTCTTATCCTGAAGCCATGAACCTTTTTTCTTTTCCTTGCGTTCGGCTGAAATGTCCTTTTCATCTTTTACCCAATCTATATATTATTGTTTTCAGTCAAGTAGTAGATTATACATTTTAATTTTTCTAATATCAAGGTTGCCATATTTAAATAAAGTGTTCCTTTAAGCCTTTTTGTGTTTGTCTTTTCTTTTGAGTACATTATTTATTCAAACACCTGTTCTGGTTAAAGACCCTTCCTGAAAATTATATTTTTTTTATATATATTATGGTGCAATTTCTCATAGTATTTCAAAAATTTAAACAACTTTTCAACAACTGTTGAAAAAATTGTTGAAAACTTAAAAAATCACACTAAATTATATGTCAAATGATTTTACTCCGAGGGATTTATCATACAATCTAGTAGCTTTTTCCTTGTTAAAATATTATTATTAATCTGTTGAAAACCTTAAGCTTCTGAAAAGAAAATGAAAAGCAATATCGTTGATTGATATGTTTTCTGTTAAATAAAACAATTCGCATTTAAAGTTGACATTAATAATGCCTGACGAAAATACTAAACCAAATAATGCTGACGATTCCAACAAAATCTATGGAAACATTGAAAAAATACCGGTCAGAATCGCAGTCTATGATAATATGCGGAGCATTCCAAGGATAGTGAATCTCAGCTATGATAATATTGCGGACTTCATTAATGAAACCACCCAAAAAACCTATAGTCTATCCCATGAGATTGGCGGGAGAATTCCTTATACAATAATAAAAGAGATAATAGAGAATCTTATACACGCAGATTTCAAAGAAGTTGTGATTACTGTGTTGGAAAGGGGAGACCATATAATCATAACGGACCAGGGACCGGGAATCGAAGACAAAGAAAAAGCTTTCCTACCGGGATATACTTCCGCTACGAGTAAAATGAAAGAATACATCAGGGGAGTGGGTTCGGGTTTTCCGATAGTAAAAGAAACTATAACTTTTTCCGGAGGATCTATCGATGTAAAAGACAATATAAAAAGGGGGACGGTAATATCTTTAAAACTTGGACAGCCGGAAAAGAGTGATAGCGTAAAGGATACGGAAATCAAGACAACCGGTGAGACGATACCTGTTATTCCCGACGAGGATAAAAAAACTCCGGCAGATGGCATAGACAAATTTGATCATAAAGTATTATCCGACAGACAAAAGAAGATCCTTTTTGTGATCCTGGAACTGGAAGAAGCCGGGCCTTCTACAATAGCCAGTGAGCTGGGTTTTAGTCTCTCTACTTCATACCGGGAATTAATCTACCTGGAAAAGAACAAAATGCTTGCCTCCGGCAGCAACGGCAAGAGAAAATTATCTAAAAAAGGCTTAAAATACCTTGAATATTATTCAAATACTATTTAAGATTAGAGTACTATGTCGGACCTACAAAACATCTGGAAAAATACTCTCGAAGATATTAAAAACAATATTAATCTCCCTACATATAAAGCCTGGTTTGAACATATAACACCCCTTTCGTTAAAAAAAAACTGTTTAACGGTTTCAGTCGGCAGTAACTTCGCAAAAGAGTGGCTTGAGTCCAGATACTCTAATCTTCTATCCGAATCAATAAAAAGAGTGACCAACAATTCATGTAAAATAAAAATTGTTACTGCACCCGGAAGTTCCGAAAATACCAGCGGCAAATATGATACCTATATTGGCGAAACCCTCGAAGAGGAAGGGTATCCCTTTAAACAAAACAAAAATTCTCTTTTCAATTCAAAGTACACTTTTGATACATTTATCGTTGGAAGCAGCAACAGGTTTGCCTGTACCGCCTCTCTTGCAGTCAGCGAGAATCCCGGCAAAGCTTATAATCCATTGTTTATTTACGGGGGAGTAGGATTGGGAAAGACGCATCTTCTGCATGCAATCGCACAATATACGATGCAGCTGCATCCCAATAAAACTATAAAATATGTTTCGGCCGAAAGATTTCTTAATGATTTTATTAATGCTCTCCGTTATAAAAACATCTTTTCTTTTAAAGAAAGCTATAGAAACAACGATATTTTGCTTGTCGATGATATACATTTTCTCGAGGATAAGGAGGCCAGCCAGGAAGAATTTTTTCATACATTTAACGCTCTTCATGATACCAATCGGCAGATAGTCCTCTCGAGCGACAGGGCGCCAAAAAATATTTCCACTCTTGAGGAAAGACTCCGGTCCAGGTTTGAATGGGGCCTGGTAACAGATATCAAGCCGCCGGACCTTGAAACAAGACTGGCAATTTTAAAAAATTATTCTAAAAGAGAAAATATATCGGCCTCTGATGATATATTAAATTTAATTGCCGAAAAAATTACTTCTAACATCAGAGAGCTGGAAGGTTCCCTTACAAGAATAGTCGCATTTGCTTCCCTTACCGATTCCAAGCCTGATTTAAACATGGCCAAAAACATACTAAAAGATATTTTACCCGATGACATAGAACACAAAATAAGTATTCAAACAATTATTAAAGAAGTATCAAGATATTTCTCCATACCCATAAATGATATTATAAGTGCCAAGAGGAATAAATTCATATCACATGCGCGCCAGCTGGCAATGTATCTATCCAGAGAGCATACCAGCAGTTCTTTGCCCAGAATCGGAAAGTCTTTTGGGAACCGTGACCATTCAACTGTAATATACGCCGTCTCAAGAATCTCAAATCTTATAAATACCGATAAAACTGTCTACCTGCAGATTCAGGAAATTACAAACAAGATAAAGACGTCTACATAAAACCTGACTGCCCATGTTTAAAACCTGTTAAATAATAAAGAAAGTTCTTAGCAATCAGCGGCTTTTCTGGTTCAAAACTAACCATCTTCTTTTTTTTATATATTTCTTTTACGGCTTTGAACAGCTTTAAACCATATTGTCAACAAGTATCATTGCGGGACAGGCCGCAATTTCACTGTCTTTTTTTACTCTTCCAACATTCTCAACATGTATTATAACTATTACTGACTATTTAAATTAAACATTATATATAATAAAATATGTTTATATTTCAAACATTAAAAGAAATTAGAGGGTTACAATGAAATTTCAAACTACAAGGACCGACCTTCTGGAAACTATTTTATTTGCCAGCAGAGCAATAAGTCCCAAAGCTTCATCGTTTATTTTGAATGGGATAATGCTTGATGCTGAAGAGGGCTTAACCGTATATAGTACCGACCTGGAGACAAGTATAAAATGTACAATGGAAGTAAAGATTCTTGAAAAAGGGAAAGCGGTGGTACCCGCAAGGATTCTGGCGAATATATTAAAAAGCCTGAAAGAATCAAAAATAGAGCTGGAGCTGGATAAGGCAAAGAACCAGGTAAAAATTAGTTGCGAAAACGCTTTTTTTACATTAAACACACTATCTCTGGAAGAATACCCGGTTTTTCCCGAAACAAGGAAAGAAAATTATTTAAAGGTGAACCTGAACAAATTTAAGGACATGGTATCAAAAGCAGAGAAAGCGGCATCTATGGATGAAAGCAGAGCAATCTTAACCGGAGTGCTTCTGGAGATCGGGGACGACATGTTGAGCATGGTAGCAACTGACAGCTACAGGCTTGCTCTGGTTAAAGAAAAAATAGGCGGCGGAAGACAGCCGATAAAAGTCGTGGTACCTTCAAAAGTTCTCGATAATATTGTTAAAAGTGAATTTAAGGATGGAGATATCGAGATAAACATCGAAGAAAATCAGGCAAGTTTTTACATGGAAAGCGCCAGCAAGAAAAAGATTATAATGGTTTCAAGATTGCTTTCCGGAAAATTTCCGGAATACAAACAGCTTATTCCTCAGAACATGAAGCACGACATAATAGTAGATAAGGAAAAAATGCTTGAGGTAGTAAAGAGGATTTCATCTATCTCGCAGGACAACATACCAATAAAGACCACTATCGATAAAGGTAAAATAACGGTATCTATGAATATCAGGGAAGTTGGAAGTTCCAGCGAGGATTTTGATGTTTCATATGGAGAAGAAAAAATGGAGATAGCCTTTAACCCCGAATTTTTAATCGACGGTATAAATATAATGGATGAGAAGAATATAATATTCTCGATAGAGGAACCTCTTAAGCCTATTTTAATAAAATCTGAAAAAAACAAAGACTTGATTTATTTGCTTATGCCCATCAGGGTCTCCTAGGACATATAGATAGCCTGGAAATAAAAACGAAAATAAACCATGGAAAAAACAAAAAACATAAATCTGTGTGTCATTGGTGCAGGAAGGGTTGGTATAACAATATGTTACACACTTGCCCTGAGAAGATCATCGGGTGTAAAAGTAAGGGCCATATCCTCGAGATCGGCGGAATCTTTAAAGAGGGCAAGGAAGTTTTTAGGAGCTGGAGCGGCTGATATAATTTTTACCAGGGACAATGCGAAAGCCGCGGCACTTGCAAATTGTGTTTTAATATGTACCCCGGATGATTCTATAAGCACAGTTAGCGATAATATTTTTAAAAACAAAAAAAATAGTTATTTGAAAGATTATTATGTATTTCATTTCAGCGGATCGAAGACGCTTGCGGTTCTGGATTCTGCAAGAGCCGCAGGAGCCGAAATCGCATCCATACATCCGTTAAAATCTTTTGCTTCAGTGGAAGAAGCTATTAAATCTCTGCCAGGAACCGTATTCGGAGTAACTTTTTCAAGTATAAAATCAAAGGAAATAGCAGAATTTCTGGTGAGAAATCTCGGAGGGGAAACTCTCGAGGTAGAAAACGAAAAAAAACCGCTCTATCATGCGGCAGCATGCATCGCTTCAAACTATCTTGTAACTCTTATAGATTATGCCGTATCGATACACAAAAGGATAGGGATAAAGCCGGAGGATTCGTTAAAAGGTTTAATAAGCCTGGCGGAGGGAACAGTAAACAATATAAAAAAAATGGGAACAAAGAAATCCCTGACCGGTCCGATAGCCAGAGGGGATAAGGGAACCATAAGGGAACATATGGCAGGTTTCAATAAATTTTTTCCAAAAGAGTATGCTGATTTGTATAAAACTATGGGAATAGAAACAAGTAAAATCGCGTATCAAAATAAATGGATAGATAAAAACACAGCAGAGGAGTTAAGGGAAATACTTAAGGGATAGAGAGGGGATATTGCCATGTTGAAAAAAATAACAACAAAAGATCTTGTTGAAATGAAAAAGAAGGGCGAAAAAATAACAATGCTTACCGCATATGATTGTCTGATGGCATCGCAGCTGGACGAGTGCGGCATAGACTTGATACTGGTGGGAGATTCTGTGGGAAATGTTCTTCTGGGATATAAAAATACCATACCGGTTTCGATGGATGAAATGATCCATCACTGTAAAGCAGTCTGCCGCGGTGTGGAAAGGGCAATGGTGATAGGAGATATGCCATTTATGTCTTATCAGGCAAGTGTTGCCGGGGCGGTAAGGAATGCCGGAAGATTTTTAAAAGAAGCCGGAGCAGAAGCAGTAAAACTGGAAGGCGGGAAAGAAATCCTTTTGACCATAAATAAAATCGTCGATTCAGGGATTCCGGTAATGGGACATCTGGGATTTACTCCGCAATCTGTTTATAAGTTCGGCGGTTATGGCGTCAGAGGAAAAGACGAAGAGCAGGCTAAAAAGATGATAGAAGATGCCAGTGCGCTTGAGGAAGCCGGAGTATTTTCGATAGTGTTGGAGAAGATTCCAGCAGAGCTTGCAAAAAAGATAACACGAAAGATCAGCGTTCCCACGATAGGAATAGGAGCAGGGGTAAACTGCGACGGACAGGTGCTCGTAACACATGATATGCTTGGATGTTTTGAAAAATTTAAACCAAAATTTTCAAAAAGGTATGCTGAATTGGGAATAGAAATGAAGAAATGCTACACGAAATATATAGAAGAAGTAAAAAATAAGAAATTTCCCTCAGACGAACATTCCTATTAGAAAATAAAAATAATTCTCTGTTCAACCGTAAAGGTATTTTAATCTTCAAAGATGGAAATATTAAAAAAAATAACCGAATGTAGATCGATAGTAAATAATATTAAGAAGAGAGGTCTTACAATAGGCTTCGTTCCCACAATGGGTTTTCTGCATGAAGGGCACCTGAGCCTTGTAAGAAAGGCAAAGAAAGAATGCGACAGGGTATTTATAAGCATTTTCGTTAATCCGATACAATTTGGTCCCGGTGAGGACTTTGTAAATTATCCGAGAGATATCAAAAGAGACATCTCTCTGGCAGAAAAGGGAGGAGTGGATTATATATTTTACCCAACGGCAAAGGAAATGTATGGTTCGGATTTTAAGACTGCAATAGAGGTGAAGGAACTCGGAGACATCATGTGTGGAAAATACAGGCCCGGTCATTTCGCAGGAGTGACCACGGTGGTTCTGAAGTTCTTTAATATTATAAGACCTGACAGGGCATACTTTGGGCAAAAAGATTATCAGCAACTGGTAATAATAAAAAGAATGGTTTACGACATGAACCTTGATGTCAAAATCACAGGCTGTACCACCGTAAGAGAAAAAGACGGGCTTGCTTTAAGTTCCAGAAATAAATACCTTTCTGCCGGAGAGAGAAAAAATGCCACTGTCTTATACGGAAGCCTGATTGAAGCAAAGAGAATGATTAAAAAAGGGGAGAAAGACCTGGAGAAAATAAGAAAAACAATTATGATCAAATTGAAAAAAAACAGATTTATTAAAAAAGTAGATTATTTTGATTTCAGAGATCCCGGGACACTTGAATATATAAAAAAAGTGAATGAGGATAATAGAAATATACTGGCTGCGATTGCGGTCCGGATTGGAAGGACCAGACTGATTGACAACATGGTAATAAAAGTATAAAAGTGATATTGATTTAAAATAAACCCGGATTGCAGAGGAGAAAAAAGTGATAGTTTGTATTTTAAAAAGCAAGATCCACAGGGCGACGGTGACCGATGCGGAAATCGAGTACATGGGGAGCATAAGCATAGATAAAAGATTGATGGAACACGCAAAGATATTTCCTTATGAAAAAGTCCTGGTAGTAAGCCTTGACAGCGGCGAGAGACTGGAAACATATGTTATAGAAGGAAGGGAGAATAGCGGAGAAATTTGCATAAACGGAGCAGCTGCGAGGAAGATACTCAGGGGAGAAAAGATCATTATTTTATCTTTTGCTTATATGGAGGAGGAGAAGGCTGCCGGGCACCTGCCAAAAATAGTATATGTAAACGATAAAAACGAAATTACGAATGAAGAAAATCATGTGGGGAAAGACGATCAATGCTAACCTGCAAAGGATTAAAAAGACTTCCACGCAATATTTTTTTAATTCTTTTGTTAATATCTATTTTTTTGTTTCAGGTTTTTTCCATATCCTGTAAGTTTGGAAACGCTACAGACGAGCCATTGATAGATTCTGTAGATTCAGATAGTGAAGACAGCCTGTATTTATTCGAATATGAAAAGATCAGGCTTGAGGATACCAGCTCTATTGATGTAAAAATAAAAAATTGCAATCTATATCTGGATATTTATAAAGATCTGATAATAATGGGCGAAATTGAAAATATTTCCGGCACAAACAAAACGAATATAGAAATAACTCTGGACTTCCTTGATAAACATGGAACCGAAATAATGTCGGTTAGCGTCCCCGCACCGGTTGATTATCTCAGGAGCGGAAGCAAATTGCCATTTTATTATTACCTTACAGATAAACAGAAATATATAGAAATATACACAGTAAAAATAGGAGTCAACTATAAGGATTATTATGAAAGATTTGAAGGCAATCCCATAGTAGAGAATGAAGGGTATAAATATGAAGAAGATTGCCTGATCACAGAAGGCAGAGTAATCAATATAGGAGAAGAAAAGATTAGAAATATAAAACTTTTTTGTACATTTTATAATGATAAAGATCAGGTCGTTTTTATTAAACAATGTTATCTACCCCGGGAAGAAATGAACCCCGGAGGGGAACAACGGTTTACATTAAAATTGTTGTTTGATGAGTATTTACCAGATTTTACCCATTACGGCTTTGAAGTATTTTTTGAAGACGAGATCAGAGAACCGGTTTGATTCATATCCAATCTTTATATTTAAAATAAACCAGCATACCTATTGATATCAAACCCATTGTAATCAAAATTATAATGAAGGCAAAAGAATGGCTGCCCAGAGGAAGAGAGACATTCATTCCATAAATTCCGGATATAAGAGTAAGAGGTAGAATTACTACAGAAAAGATTGTGAGTATGCGCATGATGTCATTGATTTTATTCGATAATAATGATTGATGTGCATCATGTACACCCTCTATTAGTTCTTTATAATTTTCAAGAGTATCCCAGATTTTTTCTACATGATCGACGAGATCACTAAAATAAACCTCCAGAGCCTCTATCAAGAAGTCCATATCTTTGATTTCCAGGGTTTTAAGCAGCTTTCTCTGGGGATAGATTATATTTCTGAATGTCAGAATATTGGTTCTTATAAGCAGTATCTCTTTGACATTTTTACTGCTGGCTTTTTTGAAGATGGCATCCTCAATATCCTGTATATTTCTGTAAATTTTATTGAGTATGGGAAAATTGTAGTCAATAAGTGAATCGATGACTTTATGAAGAAGGTAACCGGAACCTTTATCCAGGATTTGATTGTTTTTAGATAGGTATTCAAAAGTATCCTGTATTGGTTTGCATAAACCACGATGAACGGTTACAAGAAAGTTATTTCCAATAAAAATATTAACGGTAAAGGGTACCAATCTTCTGGTTTGTTTGATGAAAAAAGGTATGTGCAGTACAAGAAAGAAGTAGTCATCGTACTCATCTAATTTTGGTCTTTCAATAATGCTGAGGCAATCTTCTATATCAAGAGGATGAAAATGAAAGTGCTCTATAAGAAATTGCATATTTTCTTTGCCTGGATTCTCTATATCGGTCCAGAGAAGATATTCAGGGTTATTAATGTAGGAGGAGATTTTTTTTAAAGTGACTCTTTCCATTAATTTTTTTTCTGTTTTATTATATACAAGAATCTTCATTTACATTCACCTTCTTATTTAATTCTTTATAAAATTTTATAATTTTTTATAAAAAAAATAAATATATATTTATTAATAAATTATTGAAGTCTGTGTGAATTACGGTTATAAATAAACCTCAAACGAGGAAATAAAACTGTTTTGATTTGACAGTAATTTTTTATGCTTTTATGATATAGAATGAATAAGTTATTTATAATATAATTGATAAAAGTTTGTCATCCAGGGGAATAAGGTATAAAAATGATTGGGAATATGTCCAGTTTAAAAGACAGAAGATCATTAAGATTATCAATAATTTCTTTAATATTTGCACTTTTTTTATTATTAAGCACCGTATCCTGTAATTTATTTAGTCCTATAACAGAAACAGGTACGGAAACAACAGAAGAGGAAACTGCCGAAAATGGAGAAGGTGAACAGACAAACGGAGGGGGACTTGAAGCATCTATAACTCTATGGGACTGCCTTGGACCCGGAGAGAGGCTGACACTGATGGAGAATGTGAATAATTTTATGGTCGAAAACAGCCTTATCGATATAGAGACCAGGCATTTCAGAAGTCAGGAGGAGCTTGAAGATCAATTCGAAGCTGCAAGTCTTGCCGGTGCAGGACCTGAATTGCTGCTGCTGAATTTTAATGGTATACAAAGACTTGTTCCCGGAAGCGTGGTAAAAGAAATAATAGATGAAGCAGATTATTCTTTATTCATAGATGGTCTTGTCGAGATTTCCATGTATAACTCCAGAAATTATATGATTCCTTTTAGAAGTTTTGATTTTTTGACGCTTTTTTATAATAAGGACCTGCTAGATGAACCTCCCGCAAGTTTCGAGGAAGTTGTCGAATATTGCAAAGAGGTGAATAATTTTGGATCTGATATTTACGGACTGCTGTTAAATACCGGTGCAGCCGACTGGATAATACCTTTTATAGGAGGATATGAAGACTGGATTGTCGATTACAGCACCAATTCGCTGACGCTGGATAATCAGGCAACTGTAAAGACACTTGAATTTTTATCCTATATATACAATGAAGAAAGAATAATGCCCTTTAATATGGAATATGGGGAGATAAATGAATTATTTAAAAGTGGAAATGTTCACATGATAATCGATAATATCCAGATGATAGATGAATACAGAGAAGCGGGATTAAACACGGGCATAGCAAAAATTCCCCGGGTCTGGCAGGGTGACAGGTATCCTACACCTATGATTTCAGGTCTCGGTTTCATGATAAATGTTAATTGTTATGGCAATAAACTTACGGCGGTAAATGATTTTATGCAGTATATGTTATCTGAAGAAGTTCAGATAGGCTGGACTTCAGCAACAGACACTTTTCCGGTTTTAAAAAATATCGATAGAAACGAGACAATTATAAATAATGAAATCATCTATAACGCTTTTCAGCAGGCAAAAATATGCAGGGGAAAGCCTGATGAAGAACTCATAATGGTGATAAGAGATGCAATAAAGGATAATATCGAAAGCGTCATATCCGGAGGTGTACTTCCCGAAGATGCAGCGTTAAAAATCCAGGAAGATGCGTTGAGATTAAGATCCGGTGATATTTCCATTGAAGAAGCAGAAGAAGAATAAATATTTAAAGTCCTGAAACAGCAGGGAGAAATTAAAATGGATGAAGGAAGCGAGTTCAGATCTTTCTTTGTGAAAAGTCTGATAATAATACTCGCATCAATAATTTTTTTGGTTGTCGGCGGAGCAAGCATGCTTGGAATTCTGGCTGTGATCAATAAAGTATCCATTGCGGATTTATTTAAGGGAGAAAGTATCGAAAGCGGGCAGCAAACCGGGCACAACAGAGAGACCTTACTTAATGAATTAGATGACGCAATAAGCAGGGTTGTAGAAGAAATAACACCTTCTGTGGTACACATAGACGTGACCGTAATTGGTCAGGATATATTCGGGCAAACACAGGAACAGGAGGGGATAGGTTCCGGAGTGATTTATACCGAAAATGGTTATATTATAACCAATAGTCATGTAGCTGGTGACGCAGAAAAACTGGTAGTGATCTTATATGATGGCAGTGAATATACTGCGGAACTGGTAGGAGCAGATGAAAGAAATGACGTCGCAGTCATAAAGATAGAGGCAAATGGCCTTAAAGCCGCCAGTTTTGATTCCATGGATGATGTGAAAGTGGGAGATATAGTTATTGCAGTAGGAAGTCCTTATGGACTTGATCAGACAATAACGCTGGGGGTGGTAAGCGCAAAAGGAAGAGATATTACGATTCCTGTTAATCTGATCCAGACAGATGCAGCAATAAATCCAGGCAACAGCGGAGGTCCGCTGGTAAACTCGGACGGGGAAGTAATAGGAATCAATACTCTGACAACAACAGGTACGAGTATAGGATTTGCTGTTCCCAGCAATACAGTGGTCGGCATTGCCGAACAGATTATCGAATTCGGAAAAGCAAGAATTCCTTATATGGGTATAGAAATGTCTGAAAGCACAGGCAGCATAAGCGGAGTATATATCAGTAATGTTCCGGAAGGATATCCGGCAGAAGAGTCCGGAATAAAAGCCGGTGATATAATTGTTGAAATAGATAATGTAAAGGTAAGTGATCCATATGAGTTGTTTGCTCAGATTATAAGACACGACATAGGAGACGAGGTAACAGTCAAAATATATAGAGATGGAGACTATTTAACTATTACGCTTGAGTTGGCTGAAGCACCTGAGGATTAAGACATAAAACCAGCAGAGTCATCCGGGGAAAGGATAATATTGGATAAAAATAAAAAAAAGGACCGGGTATCACGAAGTGGATGAAAGAGCATTAATCGCAAAATCAAAAAGGGGAGACAAAGCTGCTTTCGAAGAACTGGTCAGACAATTCTCTAAATATGTCTACACCACAGCATTTTTTATATTGAGGGATACACATGAAGCGGAAGACGTGAGCCAGGAAGTCTTCGTAAAAGTATACCTGTCCGTAAAAGGTTTCAGGGGACTATCCAGCTTCAAGACCTGGATAAGAAAACTTACAGTCAATACATGTATCGATAAATTAAGACTGCGTTCGAAAACAAAAGATAAAAAAGTAAGCCTTGAAAAGATTACGGAGGAATATGAGGTAGTTTTTACCAGATTTGACCAGAGTCTTGAAAAGAGCTTTTTTAATAAGGAGACCGTAAAAGAAGTATTAAAAATCGTGGTAAGTCTTGACGAGAGTTATCGAATACCACTGATTTTAAGGGATCTGCAGGATTATAGCTATAGGGAAATATCGGAACTTACCGGTAAACCCATAGGAACGGTAAAGACAAATATACACCGGGCCAGGAAGATAATTAAAGATAAATTAAAGACTTATAGATGATTGGATTATGAATTGAAACAAAATAAATTAATTTCAATCTATTATATTGTGCCTTAAACCCTTTAGGATTTTTAAAAATGAATAATATAAATAAATATTTAAAAATTGCAAAAGATGCTGTCATCCAGCCTTACGACGATATAGATAAAAAGATAATAAATAGAATATCTAATATAAACAAGCGGGATGAAAAGCTGCTTGATAATGAGTTTCTGGATTATTTAAAGAAAAATAACTCCAGGATTTATCTGCTTATTGAAAAAATCAAGAACAATCCGGCATTTTTTGCGGCTCTGGCAATAGCAGGAGTTTTTATTATTGTTTTTATGGCTTTTATTTTTAAAATATTTTTAGATGAGGAAAAAATTGGTGGAGATAACCATCAATTACCGTCTTCTAAAGATGATACACAATAGAAAAAATACCAGAATGATTATCCAGAACCAGGGATTGGTGAGCAGATTCCTTATTGGTTCATATCCTATTTTACCAAAAGCTTTTGTAAGTACATTCCCTAACCAGGAATACATGGTTATAAAAAAAGATTTAATATTTTCGGCTGTAAAAAAATTCTTTATTGCTTCCATATTTTATAGATTCTACCGTTTATTTGATATTTTGTAAAATTATAATCATAGCGGGAATAAAGGAAAATTGTTTATAAAATAAAATATTATTTTTGTAAAAAAGTAAGGAGGTGTATTTTGCGCTATTTCAAACTCAGGGAAAGAAATACCAGCGTCAGGACAGAAATTATTGCCGGGATCACTACTTTCATGACCATGGCTTATATAATTTTTGTCAATCCGGCTATTCTATCTCAGGGTGGTACAACAGGAATTCCTTTTGAAGCAGCAGTCATTGCTACCTGTATGGGTGCAGGGCTGATGAGTATATTAATGGGGCTGCTTACCAATACTCCTTTTGCACTTGCCTCGGGAATGGGAATCAATGCAATAGTTGTTTTTACCATTATTTTCGGTCTGGGAATGAGCTGGCAGCAGGCAATGGGAATTATTGTCATTGAGGGAATAATCGTGACCATATTTGTATTGACGGGCCTTCGCAGCATGATAATGAGGGCAATACCAATGGGCTTAAAATATGCCATTGGGGTTGGAATCGGTCTTTTTATTGCGTTTATTGGTGCGCAGGAAGCGGGTTTTGTGGGCATTAGTCCTGCTACTGCAGTGACACTTGGAGATTTTACCGCTCATTATACCCAGCTGGCAGCTTTTGGCCTGGTGCTTACAGTGATCCTGGTTGCGTTCAGGATAAAGGGAGGAATATTACTGGGAATCGTTGGTACAGCAATTGCAGGAATGGCGTTTAGAATAATTCCTTTTCCTACAAGGTTCATAAGCGTTCCGACAAAAGAAAGTTTTGCAACCTTTTTCCAGGCAGATATTGTAGGAGCTGTGTGGAGCAAGGGGATGTTGAACGTAGCTGCGCTGGTTATGATTTTTGCCCTGTTTATGACAGATTTTTTTGATACCATGGGTACGGTGATCGGTGTAGGCGGGGAAGCTGGTCTGCTGGATAAGGATGGCAGTCTTCCTAATTTAAAAAGGGTTCTTCTGGTCGACTCTCTGGCAGCAGTGACAGGAGGTTTATTTGGCGCCAGCTCGATTACAACTTATATTGAAAGTGCTTCCGGCGTATCCGATGGCGGAAGAACTGGTATCATGCCTACCATGACCGGATTTTTATTTCTGATCTCTATATTTTTTGCTCCATTGATCGCAGTGGTTGGAGGCGGTGTGGAAATAGCGGAAGGTGTCACCAAATACCCTGTCACGGCTCCGGCTTTGATTGTAGTCGGATTCTTGATGATGTCAGTTATGAGTAAAATCGATTTTAAGGATTATGAGATTGCGATACCGGCCTTTTTGACCATAATAATAATGCCTTTCACTTACAGTATTTCATACGGGATAGGATTCGGTTTTATAAGTTATACTTTAATAAAACTATTTAGAGGAAAATTTAGAGATTTACATCCACTTATGATCATAGTAAGTGCATTGTTTGCACTTGCTTTTGTTGCCGAAGCATTGGCCAAAAAGTTTGCAGGAAGTTAAGATATACTATTTAAGAATCAGATACAGAAATTGGGGAATACTGGCCGGTATTGGGCACCGGCCAGTATTATTAATTTAACAGGAAGTAGAATTTTTTTAATGCTCTTTATGAAATCAGATGAAAAGAATAATTTACCACTCAATATTAATTATTTTAATTTTATTTGTACTTGCTCTTAGTGTTGGTTGTTGTCCCATATTCGAAAATATAAACAATTGGATTTCTAATGATAATAACAACGGGACCGGTAGAACCACAGACTCCGACAACACAGAAGAAACTGCAGAGAAGAGGACAGAAAATATCCAACCCATTGCTGTATTGAAGGTATACCAGCAGAATTCCAACAGTGATTATTTTACTGTGGGCAATCCGGTATATTTCTCTGCTGCGGATTCATCTGATGCCAATGGCGACATTTTGAGGTTCCAATGGGAGATAGGGGATACAGTTATATCGGACGATGAAAAGGCTTCATATATTTTTAACAGCACCGGAAAATATGAAGTAACCCTTACAGTCGATGATGGAACAAGTACAGTTGAAGCCTCAAAACAGATTTATCTGGTAGAGATTCCTGTAAATATTTCAATAAAAAGAGAGTACGAGATAACGGTTAGTATTGAATACGCTATCATAAACGAAGGGCCCGGAAACATTAAAGACATTACCTGTCTATTCGAGATCCCTCAAACATACCAGCCTTTTCAGATTATAAAAAGCATCAAGTACAGTCAGGGTAAAACCGGGGATATTTATAGCGACGACTACAATTTATTAGAGAGATTCGATCTGGGCGATCTTGCTGCCGGAGAATCATCTATAGCATATATAAATTGTGATGCAGTGCTTTATGAATATGAATATGCACAAATATCTGATGGGGAGTATTCTTATGATCCGGAAGACAGCGATCTGTCACTTTATACGGTCAGTGAGTATTATATAAATAGCGATTCACAGCAAATAAAATCTGCGGTCAAATCTGTGACAGGAGAGGAAACGGATCCCGTAAAGATTGCAGAAAAACTCTACGATTTTGTAATTGATAAAATGGTATATGATGAGGAGAAGCTGGCTCTGGGAATATCCGATTATTTATATGCTTCGGAAATTCTGCGTAATGGCAAAGGGGTTTGTACCGACTACTCTATCTTATATACGGCTTTATGCAGAGCTGCAGGAATTCCAGCAAAATTCGTACAGGGACTTCCTATTTTTAGTATAGTCTCAGAAGGAAAAGGCGAGCTTCCATACGGCCATGCCTGGGTTGAAATAAAACTTCCCGGATACGGATGGATCCCTGTAGACATAACCGCAGAAGGTGGTTTTATGGCTTATAATTACTATCTTAACATGGAAACTTATAAGGGGTCCGGAGTATTTTATAAAAGCCTTCTAATCGAGGGAGAAGATTATTATCCCGCAGGATTTTATTATTTTTGGGAAGGAGATATTAAACCGGAAGTAAGGAGGGAGGAAGTCTACAGAGTAAGCGGACTGAATCCGGAAGATCTGAGTGTAATATCGGAAAAGGAATTTTTGGACGAAATCGGATCGGTTCTTTCCGAATATAACGCCGCTTTAATTCATATCAACCAGGCCCATTCCGAAGGCTGGAAATTCAACGATGAGCAGGAAATTGCCATAGAAGAAACTCTCCTGACAAGACTAATAGAGCTTTCACAAAAGTTGAAAAATGCTGCTTATTCGGAAAACAATGCTGTCGATAGAGGTAATCTGATTGCAATATCGGAAGAAATAATTCTTCATAAAGAAGCACAAATACATTGTATGAAAACAAGCAATCATGATTGTTCCCAGAGCGAATACAATATATTTCTCGATTCTCTGAAAAGATTGTTTGATTATTATAATAATATGGTAGAAAATTTCAAACAGAAATATTAAAAGGTATTCAGATAAAAATGTTATATCAGAAAATACTTATCGGAGTTGCTTCGGTTATAGCAGTGGCCGTAATTATTTATTTGTTTCTGGCAATATATAAATTCCTGACTCAGTCAATTGAGGTGTTTCATCCCAAAAAGAAAATTACGCTAACTCCGTTCGACATAAGATTGTATTTCGAAGAAGTCTTTTTCAAATCTTCCGATGGAATTAATATTTCAGGCTGGTTTGTACCTGTAAGAAACAGCAGGGGAGTAATGCTGGTTTTTCATGGTAACGGAGAGAATGTCTCAGATGGATTGACATTGATAGATTATATCAAAAGAAGAATGGGCCTGACTGTTTTTATAATCGATTATCGAGGATATGGTAAAAGTGAAGGCAAGCCTACCGAGAAGGGAACTTATCTTGATGCCAGAGCAGCCTGGGAGTATTTGACTGGCTCCAGAAAAATAAAACCCCAGAACATTATAATCTTTGGCCGGTCACTGGGCGGTCCAATCGCAGCCTGGCTGGCAAAAGAAGTGAAGCCCAGAGCATTGATTCTTGACTCCACTTTTACTTCCATCAAGGATCTGGCGGCTCAGATGTATCCTTATTTGCCTGTAAGAAAATTCTTCAGGTTTAATTATCCTACTATTGAATATTTAAAAGAAATAACAAGTCCGGTTCTTATAATTCACAGCAGCGAAGATTACTACATCCCCTTTTCTCATGCAATAAGGTTATATAATGCTGCAAAAGAGCCCAAACAGTTTTTGAAAATAGAGGGTAAACATAATAATAACTATATAAAATCTGAAAAAATTTACATAGAGGGTATAAAATATTTTATTTCGGGTTATTAAAGATATTAAGAGATCTCTTTTTTCATAAATATCCAGTCCCGGTATCCGGTGTACTTTCCAGCAATCCATGAGGATCTTTTTATTTGCTCGATAAAACCAATTTTTTTATACAGGTCATAAGCATTATTATTAAGACGAGCTACCCAGAGCTTTAAGACGCTTTTTCTGTTTTCTCTGGCAAAGTCTTCCACAAAAGACAGCATTTTTTTAGCAACACCCCGTCTCCTGCTTCGGGCATCAACGGCGACATTATCTATATATATGGTCTTATTATCCAATCGGGGGATTTCCTTTGATGTTAAAACGAATGCTCTAATAGCCCTTTGCAAACCCAGATTTTCAAGGTAATCCCGGAAATTTTTGGTGTGACTTTTAATATTTTCGATAGTCACAACCTCGATGATCCCTGCTATTTTACTATCTATTATTGCATTAAAATATCTTCCCGTATTAATATTCATTGAAATTTCCGACCTGACAATATCCATAGCAGCTTTCTTTCTGTTGCTGTATATGTATTTTAGTTTTTCATAGAATGCATCGAATTCTATTCTGAGGTAATCATCAAGGTCTTCGAGCTTTAAATTGCTCAATTTGATACCGGAAAAATTGTTTTCTGGATTCTTGCCGCTATTCATCCGGTATGTCTTTCTTATCAAGCAGCTCTTGAGCTTTTTTTAAATTTTTTTTATTGGTGATAAGCTTAACCCCTCTTATGCTTTGCAAAGAAGGATAATTCTGGCCGGCATCATCGGAGATTATCTCGGTTTTAATGCCAAAACTTTCCAGATAACCTCTGGCTATTTCTGCTTCTATCCTGGAGTTAAAAATTTTTACTACCGGTAATTTATCCATTTTTTGTCCCTTTGATTTACATTAATTATATAATTATATTCTGAATATAAATTACTTTACATGTTTGGATCATTTCAGGGATAGCAAGGATTATAACACTTTAACTGTATTTTATCATATTGGAAGGAACTTTTATTTGAAGAATTAATGTCTATGATATACACTATTTTAAGATTCTGTTAAAAAATCCAACTATTGCTGTGGATATATTTAAGCAAACAAATATAAAATTTGGAAAAGCTTTATGATTCAAAAATCACTTCTTTTAAAAATATATGAAGCTGCCAGCATGCAGAGGTGGAATGATCAGATCCGCACCATAGAACTTACGGAACTGGATAAGCAGTCTCACAAGATGGTCGTTGCTTATATTCTCGGTAGATGTGAAGAAGACATAACTCACAGAGAAATCGATTGGATTGAAATAATAGAGAATGGCCTTTTTGAATTTTTGAAAAGGATAATTTTGACCGATTTAAAACCTCCTTTAATCTACAGGATAAAGGAAGATAAGAAACAATACGAAAAGTTAAACTACTGGGTTTTTGAGAGGATAAGATCATTTACCGAACAGGTAAGCGAAGACTTCAATTTGCGTTTTAAAAAATATCTTCTGGAAGAGAAGGAGACCGTTGAAAGAAAAATTGTAAATGCGGCCCATTTCTATGTGACAAAGTGGGAATTCGACATTATCAAGCGGGCAAACCCGAGGGTTTATTTAACCGAAGAGATTGTCGAAAGTATTTACAGGGAGCAGAAAAAGTACAATGATCTTGCGTGTATGCAGTTTTTTTCTAAAAAAAGAAATTTAATGAATTTTGCGGATATATGCGGTCAGCTCCGTTTCCAGCAGAGATGGAGCCATCTTTACCGCATTCCTAAAACCTCCGTACTGGGCCATATGTTGATTGTAGCCATATTTTCATTTTTATTTTCATGCGAAGCAAATCTAAGAAAAATAAACTGTATAAATAATTACTTCACCGGACTTTTCCATGACCTGCCCGAGGTTTTGACCAGAGATGTGATCAATCCGGTAAAAAAATCCGTTGAAGGACTTGATGAGCTTATAAAGGACTACGAAGTCGAAGAAATGGAGAAAAAAATATATAAACTGATTCCCGTAAAGTGGCAAAAAGATATAAGGATGTTTACGGAAGACGAATTTTCCGATAAAAGTAACAGAAACGGTAAGCTGGTTAAAGGAGCGGATGATCTGGCTGCGTTTATTGAAGTCTATCTTGCACTGAAAAACGGAATAAGAAATGAAAGCATGATCTATGCAAGGAAAAAGTTAGCCGGCAAGTATGGATCCATGAAAATAGAGGGAATAGATTTTGGAAAGATTTATGCCGGTTTCGAATAGCCGGTTAATTCTATGGGGAAAATAATAATATCAAAATCAAAATATCTGGCAGGACTTCAGTGCTTAAAGTATTTTTGGTTCCTCATCAATGCCAAAGAAGAAGTCCCGCAGCCGGATTTCGTGAACAGGTTTATTTTTAATCAGGGAACCCTGGTGGGGGAATATGCAAAAAAACTATATCCAGACGGAATCGATCTGGGGAAGATAGGTGATTTAAAGGAGCAGCTGGTAAGGACCTTCGAGTTACTTTCCGAGAGAAGACCTCTGTTCGAAGCAAGCGTAAGCTCTGGAAATGTTTACAGCAGAGCGGATATCCTTGTCCCGGTAAATACCGACAGCTGGGATATTGTAGAAGTTAAAAGCTCCACTCAGCTCAAGGAGGAATATATACCTGACGTTGCTTTTCAGAAGTACTGTTTTGAAAAAGCCGGGATCAATATCCGGAAATGCTATCTGGCATACATTAATAATCAGTATATAAAAAAAGGGGATATCGATTCGTCGAGACTATTTAAAAAAGTGGATATTACAGCGCAAGTGGATGAGACGCTGGGAGAGATAGGGAACAGGGTCCGGGAAATGCTCGAGATCGCTGCTGCAAAGAGTCCACCGGAAATAATTATTGGTAAACAATGCAGTAATCCCTACATATGTCCGCTTAAGGATAGATGCTGGAAATTCTTGCCGGACAACAATATTTTTAATTTATATGGAAATAAAGACAAAGCAATTGAATTGTACAGCGAAGGAATTCTTTCAATAAAAGACATACCTGACCGGTATGATTTAAATTTAAAACAACAAATACAACTCGAGTGTGCAAGAACAGAAAAAACGAAAATAGACAAAGATGAAATATCGAAATTTATAAAAAAGTTTGAATACCCATTATATTTTTTTGATTTTGAGACATTCTCTACAGCTATTCCCCTGTATGATGGCCTCAAACCATATCAGAGAATTCCATTTCAGTATTCCATACATGTTCTGGAGTCTATCGATGGTAAAGCCGAACACCGTGATTTTCTTGCCAGAGGCCTGGAAGATCCGAGGGAAAGATTGCTGTCAGATTTAAAGCAGCACCTGGATGATAAGGGCAGCGTGGTTGTCTATTATGAATTATTTGAAAAAAGTGTCTTGAGAGAGCTGGCCGAAGCTTTTCCCGGATACCGGAAGTGGGTCGATTCTATAACACACAGGATAATTGATCTTTATAAGCCTTTTGGAAATTTTCACTATTATAATTCTTCCCAGAAAGGAAGTGCTTCGGTAAAAAGTGTCCTCCCGGCAATAACCGATTTAAGTTACAATGGAATGGAAATAGGAAACGGCCTCGCTGCAAGTGTATACTTCCTTTATATTTGCGGAAGGTATAATGCAAGGGAGAGCTGTCCCGCAGAGGCAGAGGTAGAAAGGATCCGTAAATTACTAATAAAATACTGCAGGCTGGATACCGGGGGCATGATTCATATACTAAGGGGACTGATAAAAGAAACTGAGAAGTAGATTAAAAAATTAATTATACTACTGCTTTTTCTTAACGGACATACTTAAAATTGCCAGTAAAAGAAATACTACACCGGTAATAATCAAGACAAGGATGTTTATGAATGGAGACACTTCTTTATCACCAAAGAAAAAAGTAACGCCCATCATTCTTTTGAAGTTGGTGACTACCTCTGCCGGTGCATTTGCAAAAGCTCTGGACATCGGAGTCTCCATCATAATTTGCCGGAATAAAGCCGATGCATGGCTTATGGGAAATATTTTTATTACGGTTTGTACGGCAGATGGAAATTGTCCGATCGGGATGTATATTCCGGTTAAAAAACCAATGAGGGTCCCGATTATTGTACTTACGGTAGCAAAAGCATTACTGCTTCTAAAAAATGTCACGATAAGGAAAACCATAGATGTACCTGCAAAAACCGACAACAGCATTGCTCCGAATAATTTTAATAGTGGCATAAGCCCGAGCAAACTTCCACCGTTTGCAACGATATAAATTTCGGCAATAATCAATGATGCAATACTCATGATAATCCCGATTATGAAAGAACTTATCACATATCCAGCCGCAAGTTGAGAACGCTTGAACGGAGCCGATAAAAAATCCTTTGAAATATTCTTTGCCTTATCTTCAACCATAATGCCGAATGCACCCAGAGTTGTGGTTATCGACGTAACCGACAGGATTCCTGCCATAACCCAGCTGTTTACAATGAAGCGTGCATTATCTCCAAGAAGATCCTTAAAATTATTGGTCATCATATTTCCCAGAAACAGTACATATAGTCCGATAATTATAAATACGGCGAGGAATGAGAAGAATACCGAGGCTCTGTCACGAAAGAAAAGTTTCAGGTTTCTTTTGATTAAGTTAATAATAACAGTCATTTAATCAGCATCCTCTCTAATAGCAAATCCTGTTATTTTTACAAAAGCATCGTCCATACTGCCGCTTATAACCTCAAAGCCCGATATCAAATTTTCCACCTTATTTACAAGCGGCAACGCATCGAGGGTGTTTGAGATAAAGACCACAAAAGCTCCGCCGGATATAACGAATTTGATTTTTTGATTATTTAAAAATAAGCTTAATCTGTCGCTATCTTTAGGAATGAGCCGTAAAGTGTCAGTACTGTATTTTGCCCGCAGTTCCGAAGGGGTGCCTTTGGCTGAGATCAGGCCGTTGTCAATAATCGCAACATAATCAGCTTTTGCGGCTTCCTCCATATAATGAGTGGTAAGAAATACCGTCATCCCGGTCCCTTTTTGCAGATTACGGATCGTGTCCCAGACACTTTTTCTTGTCTGAGGGTCAAGGCCTGTGGTAGGTTCATCCAGAAATAGAATTTCTGGTTTATTTACCAGTGATCTTGCTATATCGGCTCTTCGGCGTTGTCCACCGGACAACTTACCGTAGGGACGATTACGGAAGCTTTCAACGTCTGCGGATTTCATGGCACTCTGTACCGCAGTTTTTAACTCTTTATGAGACAATCCATAAAAACTGCCCCGGGTATAAAGATTTTCTCTGACCGTCAGCAGGCTATCCAGAATATTATCCTGAAAGACAATCCCGATATTTTTCCGGATTTTATCGTCCTCTTTGCCAAGCACATAGTCACAAACTGTCACTTTACCGCTATCGGGTTTGAGAAGAGTACAGATGATATCGATAGTAGTGGTTTTTCCTGCACCGTTAGGCCCAAGAAATGCAAACAACTCTCCTTCATTTACATGGAAGTCTATGCCTCTTACCGCTTTAACTTTTCCATAATATTTTGTCAGATTGCTGACTTTTATTATTTGTGACGAAGACATATCAATATTAAAAATTAAATGTATAAGATTATTAAGAGCATTTTTTAACTTTAGCGCTACCGGATTTTATAATGATGTACGGTTTTTATAATATGCTCCTTATTATTAGAGGAAATTATACATTATATTTTGTCTATTACAATAAATAAAAATACTTTAGAAGATTCTGCATATTCATACTATAATATAAGATATGGAAGTTTATAATACTATAATATCAAGAAGGACCATAAGAAAATTCAAACAAAAACCCGTAAAGCTTTCGGTTTTAAAAAGATTGGTCAATGCGGGAAGACTGGCACCATCTGCAGGGAACCTGCAACCGTTGGAATATATCGTTACCGTAGATGATACTATTAGAGAGAAGATTTTCCCCCATGTAAGGTGGGCAAGATATATTGCACCTGAAGGAAATCCCAAAGAAGATGAGAGACCGACGGCATATATAATAATCCTGATAAATAAAGAAAATTTGCTGGTTCCATTTTATAAATATGATGTTGGCGCAAGTGCCGAAAATATTACCCTTGCGGCTCTGGAAGAGGGAATAGGCTGCTGCTGGATAGGATCTTTCGATAGAAAAAAAATCAAAAATATTTTAAAAATAACTGATGACTACGACATCGATCTCATTCTCGCACTCGGGTACCCATTGGAAGATCCCGGCTATTATGATATTGAAAAAGATAAATCCATTAAATATCACAAAGATAATTCAGGCAGACTGCATGTACCAAAAAAGAAATTGGATGATATTATTCATATAGACCATTTATAGGTTATTTAGCAGAGTTCTTCCCTTTGATAATCTCAAAAAATTTTTCTATAAGATATGGATCAAATTGAGTACCCGCACATCTTTCTAATTCCTTTAGTGCCTCTTCTTTGGATATACCCTTACTATAGGGTCTATCACTTATCATGGCATCATAGGCATCGGTAATTGCGAGAATCCTGGATATAATTGGAATTTTGCCGCCTTTCAGACCACCTGGATACCCGGAACCGTCCCACCTTTCATGATGGTATAATATCCCGGGCGCTATTTGTGCCAGATCGGGTGATGATTCGACTATACGGTAACCGATCTCTGAATGTTTTTTCATTACTTCCCATTCTTCGGGGGTCAGTTTACCGGGTTTTAAAACTATATTATCGGGTATGGAAATCTTACCAATATCATGAAGCATTGCCAGTAGCTTTAATTTGTTAAGCTCAATAATATCCAGATTTATTTTTTTACCCAGTAACACACTTAATCTTATCAATCTTTCCGCATGTTCTTTTGTTTCGTAATCTCTTTCTTCCAATACTTTTTTTAGGGATAAAATCAATGTACTTCGCATACTTTTACCTTCGGATAATTTATATTCAAACATTGTATTTTCGGCTTCTTTTACCACATCATTGATGTTTTGATCGCTGCTTTTTTTTAACGAGAACCCAAAAGTTACATTCAGGGGCATGATAGTAGTGCTACTTTTTTTACAATCCCTTAACATTTTACTTATTATCTTTAAAGCATCTGCCTTTTCTGTTTTTTGTAGTATTATTGCAAATTCATCTCCCCCGTAACGACACAAAGCACCCTTATCATGCAGGCTGTGCTTTAAAATTCTGGCTGTTTTTTTTATCAATTCATCTCCTTTTGCCCGTCCAAATGTATCATTTATTATTTTCAGGCCATTTATATCTCCGAGAATAATACAAATTGGAAGCTGTTTCTTTTTGTCTACTCTCATCAATTCTTCTTCAAAGAAATACTGGTTGAAAATATTCGTCAACCGGTCGTGATAAGATTGATAGTATAGTTGTTTTTCTTTTTCTTTTCTGATAGTTATATCATTCATAATCAATAGTTTTCCCATGGTTTTCCTGTAATAATTAAAAACAGTTGATGCTCTGGCATTATAATATCTGACATGCTTATTGATTATTAATTCGATATCACTTTCAAAATTTTTGATTTTAAAGTTTAACAAAGAATCCAAAAGTTTTTTTAATTTCTCTTTTTCAGGCGTTAGATAAGAAAGTTTGCTTACTACGCAATTAATGTCTTTTTTTCTTGTTTTATCATATTTACAACCTTCCTCGATGATGTCATCAGCCAGATTATTCTGCTCAACGACCCGACCATCATTATTGAATAAAAAAATCGCATCACCGATATTACTCATTATTTTCCCTTTTAAAGTCATTATAAAGTTGGAATAAACAAGAAATAAACTGAAAGAAATGAAACCATATAGAAAGATAATGGCCAATTCGCTTAAAGGCATTATTTTTAGTATAGCAAGTTCCATCAGTACCTGTATTATCGAAGTTCCGATAAAATAAACCAGAAGTCCTGTAAACAAGTAATACATTTGCTGATTGGTCTGCCTGATTCTGAATTTACGATACATGTTCTTGCCCGTCAAAAACAAGGTGCCAAGACCGATAGGCGCTATATAAAAAGCACCTATATATTTAAAAAAAGGTGAATATATAATGTATCCATAAAAAACACTTTTAGTACCGATTTGATCATATACCAGAAGAAGTATAAATATTACCACGGCTGTGAGATATGCTGCCACGAGTTGGACATAGACCCTGTATTTTTTGTAGTCTTCGATCTGTGTGAATCTTATTACCAGATGAAGAACAATTGCGGGAATTAAAAGAGTAGTCAGGGTCAATATTCTCGCAGATAAAATTAAAAGGTTTATTGCGGAAAAGCCCCAGAGCAGTATTATATTAAAGATAGAAAAAACAAAAACATTGACTGATAGTATAATAAAAGGAACATTGTTTTTCTTTATGGTTTCTCTGCTGGCAATCATAAATACTGAGATCGGAATAAATACCAAACTTAATGCCGACATAGAAACAGTTAACGCCCAGACTATTTTTTCCATAGTATTTTAATGTTTTATATAATTTTTAATACTTGTATCAATATTTATATATATATTATAAATAAATAATCACTTTTATTCAACTGATGAAAATTTTTGTATATTTTTCTTATACTATCTATTCCTGCGAATCCTGCAGAACCTGAAATTTCACGTAAAAGAAACTGATGTAAAGCATAGTTCTGGTATGGTTTAAAATAAGATATAAGAAATTTAAGAATACCTTGCATTGTATAATACCTTGTGGTATTATGCATTTATTAAATTATAGAAAGGGTGTGATATTATGAATATTCAGTTTAAAAAGGGAGTGCTGGAATTGTGTGCCCTTGCTCTACTTGCCAAAAAAAACAGGTATGGCTATGAGCTGGTAAATGAGATCTCAAAGACCATTTCCATTTCGGAAGGGACAATATATCCGCTTCTGAGACGGCTTAAGAATGACGGATATGTAACCACTTATCTTGAGGAATCAAGTGAAGGAGCTCCGAGGAAGTATTATCAGTTGACCAAATCAGGGAAAGAAATGGAAAAAGAATTGAAAAAAGAATGGTTGACTTTTGTTAAACAAGTAAACAGTTTTATAAAAGGTGGTGTAAAAAATGAATAAAAAGGATTTTATAAATAAGCTATCGTCATACCTGGGAGGAGTTCCTGCGGAAGAAAGACAGGATGTAATAAATGATATTGAAGAGCATTTTAAAGAAGCAATATCGGAAGGAAGGACAGAGGAAGAGATTTCGGATTCTCTTGGAGATCCAAAAGCTCTGGCCAATCAATTTAAAGCAAATATTCTGGTAAACAAGGCGGAAAAAACCACATCTGCAATAAATATAACCAGAGCGGTACTTGCTACACTCGGACTTGGATTTTTTAATTTAATGTTTGTACTGGGTCCGTTTATTGGTATTGTTGCAGTGTTGTTCTCCTTATTTGCTTCGGCAATTGCCATTACAGCTTCGGGAATTGCGGTATTTTTCGCTTCGATTTTTGGACCGCTGGTTCCTCAGTATTTTGCTGTTTTGATCAATCCGGCCGTATCGATATTTGCTTCGATAGGGGTAACACTTTTTGGGATCCTGTTCTTTATCGGTGATATATATGTGGCAAAGTGGATATACAGGTTGTTTGTGAGGTACATAAAGTTTAATTTGAGAATTATAACCGGGAAGGAGTAAAAAATGAAATTCAATATAAAAAGATTTGTCATTTGGATCACTGTTTTTATGTTTGCGGCTTTTATTACCGCAGGTATTATTCTGGCGGTAACGGGAAATATAGCACTGGCTGTTGAGCAAATCGATGAATCCAAGACTTTTGAGGCACAGGGAATAAATAAAATTTATGTGGATCTGGTAAGTACTGATATCAAAGTCATCCCCACTGATGAAGAAGAAATCACTGTGCATCTTTATGGAGAGGTTTCAACAAATAAAGATATGGAGTTGCCGTCTCTTGTGGCGTACCAATCAGGAGACGAATTGCGTATAGAGATAATTCAGAAAAAAATGATTTTTTTTGGAATCAACATTTGGAGAACGAAACTTGATATATATATTCCGGAAGATTCCATAGAAGTTTTTAAAGCCGATACTACGTCGTCTGATATGGATGTAAGCACTCTAAAGGTCAATGAATTTGAATTTAACAGCGTATCCGGAGATTTTAAAGGTGAATCATTGTCCGCAAATGACATCAAACTCAAATCTACTTCAGGAGATATCAGTCTGAATGATTACACCGGAGACGTGGATGTCGATTTGATTTCCGGAGATGCTGTGCTGGAGAATGGTGGTCAGAATGAGAATATTAAGATAGGTACAGTATCAGGAGATATTTATATAGAACAGGAAGATGCCAGTAATATAAATGTCAGAGTGACCTCAGGTGACATAGAGATCAATCTTTCTGAAGATGCTCAATTTTTTTTGAATGCAAAAACTGTATCCGGTCATATTGAGAACACATTTCCAATAAAAATAACTTCTTCGGGCAGGAGAAATCTCGAAGGTGTTGTTGGAAGTGGTGAAAAGCAGATCGATGTCAGTACCACTTCTGGCGATATAAGCTTAAATTACAATTAAATATGTGAAAATTAATAAATATCTAAAAGAGAAAAAAGGAGAATAAATGAACAGTATAAACAAAAAAAACCGGATCAGCAATATAGTAAGAATAGTATTTATACTTGCCCTGATAAGTATGCTGGCTATCTTTGCGGTATCCTGCAAATGGACAGTAGGTTTTGTCAGAGGATCAGGAAATGTTATAGCCGAAGAAAGGGATGTATCAGATTTCCACAAGATACACCTTTCGGGAGTAGGTAATTTGATTATCACACAGGGAGAAGTGGAGTCGCTAACAATAGAAGCAGACGATAATATAGTTCCTATTATTGAAGCTGATGTTTTCGGGGACGAATTAAATATTAGTTTCAAAAGAGGCTATACCTTTATACCATCCGCTACAATAAAATTCTACCTGACCGTAGCGGACCTTGATGAGATTTCTCTGAGCGGAGCCGGAAATATCGATTGCGAGGGTTTCGAGACCGAAGTCCTGCAGTTCGATGTCAGCGGGGCAGGTGATTTGGACTTTGATCTTGATGCTGAAAGAGTTGAAGTTGTCGTATCCGGAGCGGGCAATATAATCCTGAGCGGTAAAGTCGACAGTCAGGAAATAGAGATAAATGGTGCAGGAAAATACGATGGCGAGGACCTTGAAAGCAGGGAGTGTGCAATTACAGTTTCGGGTGCAGGCAGCGCCACAGTTAATGTCAGCGAATTACTCGATGTTGAAATCAATGGAGTCGGAAATGTTTATTATGCCGGAAGTCCGAGTGTGACACAGGATATTTCGGGGCTGGGTAAAATAAAGAGTATAGAATAAATACGGTTATTCTTGGGAAAGGTTTGGAGGAGTTTAAATCTCAATTAAAATTAATTAAAATAAAAAAGGAGTAAAAATGACAGAAATGGATGAAACAGAATTAAAAGAAGGAAAAAAGCAGCTCGAGGGAGTAGTGATATTATGCTGGGTATTAACTATCATTACCGGGCTGGCAATATTTTCAGGATTTGGCTGGGGTCATTTTGGGATCCTAAGCAATTGGGTTAATGGTCCATTCACCCTGTGGTTTGAAGGCCCATTTACTCTGAATACCGTAACTGATGTTATCAGAAACCTGGTAAGTCTTCCTTTCAGAATGGTGTATTCTTTGATTATGCCGGCATTGTATATAGCGGAGCTTATAGGTATTTACCAGAGAAAATCTTTTGCTGTTCCTCTCGGTAGAGCGGTTCTGGTAATTACAATGGTGTTCTTTTTCCCGGTAGGAACCATCATAGGTGCGATTCTGTGGAAAAGATTCAATAATCCTATTTCAAAAAAATATTTGAATTATGAGATTTAATCCGGCAGTGATCAGTTTAAAATTAAAACATAAAAAATAAGGGAGGATGCAACAATGAATGACACGAAGATGGACGAAGAAAAGTATAAAATAGCAAAGAAGAGAGTCGAAGAAATCAAAGGTTTTTATGGACACTTATTCGCCTACATAGGAGTAAACGTAGTATTAATAACAATTAATCTGGTTACAAGCCCTTTTTCTATCTGGTTTTACTGGGTAACAGTTTTCTGGGGGATCGGCGTTTTCTGGCATGCTATGGGAGTTTTCGTATTCAGTAAATTTACCGGTATTAGCTGGGAGAAAAGGAAGATAGAAGAAATCATGGGAGAAATGGACAAAAAGACAAAGTAATTTTATTAATTTCTTTTATTAAAAATTATCATGATTAGGGGTTCGATTAAATCGAACCTCTAATATTTTTGGAAGATATGTTTGAAAAGGCATGCAATGAATAGTCATATTGGCAATTAATAAATAAACAATTATAATGATTGAAAATTGCTGAACTTAAAATCGTGACTATTTTTTATTATTTTCCGGATACAAGAAAATGCAAAAAAAGTTAATATGTGCATGTGCAGCAAAAATATTGATAATATCACTAATACTTTTTATTTTTATCATCCCCTTGAATATTCTCGAAGCTGAAACCTATGAAGAGTTTCTGAGTAATCATCAGTTCGGATGTACCAAAATGGAACCCGGAACCCAAAAAGCAGTTTATCTGACAGAGTATAGTATCGCCGATATTAAAAAAAGGAAAGAAATCTATGAGTTAGTATCGAATACCGAACTTAACAGTATCGTATTCGATGTGAAGGATGACTCCGGCAGTATTGGCTATGACAGCAATGTAGAACTGGCAGGTGAAAGCGGGGCCGAGAAAAATTACTATGATATAGATGCGGTACTGAGGGAAATGAAAAGCAAAGGTATTTACAGCATAGCCAGATTTGTTGTTTTTAAGGACAATATTTTACCACGATTCAGGCTGCAGAAGATCTGGAAATAGAAGGATTTTTATTCTGGAACGCAGCAAATAAATATGGAACAGTGGAGAAAGTGTTGAATGCCAGAGAAAATGAATAAGAATTTGTTTTTTACTAATTGATTTTTAAATATAAGGAGGAATTCTATGGAGATTGAGGAAAATTTTAAATATGGAGGGTGGGAAAACTGTATCCGTCTTACGAGCGGAGAAGTAGAAGTAATAATTACTACTGATGTGGGGCCAAGAATTATAAGATTTGGATTTAAAGGAGATCAAAATCTTTTCGGGGAAATGAAGCAGCAACAAGGCAAGACCGGCGGGAATGAATGGGTAACATACGGAGGACACAGGTTCTGGCATGCGCCCGAGGCCATGCCGCGAACATATTTTCCTGATAATAATCCTGTTAATTACCGGTGGAATGGGAAAACTCTCAAGCTTATCCAGGATATTGAAGACACGACAGGCATGCAAAAAGAAATAGAGGTAACTCCCGGACAGGCAAATAACCACATAAGGGTGCTGCATAGACTCATCAATAAGAATATCTGGGAAATAGAGCTTGCACCATGGGCGATTACGGTTATGGCAAAAAAAGGCAGGGCTATAGTACCGCAGGAACCTTACCGAACTCATGAAGGAAGTCTTCTTCCAGCCCGCCCACTCGTTCTCTGGCCCTATACGGAAATGAGTGATCCCAGATTTATCTGGGGTAATAGATTTATACAGGTAAAGCAGGATCCGGAGGCAAAAACTGCACAAAAAATCGGAGTTTTAAATACGCTGGGTTGGGCAGCATATTATCTTAACGAACAGCTTTTTATAAAAAGATACAGGTTTGATCCGGAAGCCCGTTACCCTGATTTTGGAGCAAATACGGAAGTATTTTCAAATCCGGATATACTGGAGATAGAGACACTTGGCAGTATGAAAAGACTACCCCCCGGTGGATCTACCGAACATATCGAAAACTGGTTTCTATTTAAGATGAAACTAAGCGAGGATGAGGAACTGCTGGAAAATGAACTGACTCCTTTTATAAAAAAGACAGACATAGATGTTTAAGGGTAAAAATTTTAATGAATGATTTGCTTACGGCAGATTATTGTTTTTTTATTCTTTAATATCCAAAGAGGGAAATGAACCTCTAGTGCCTGTTGTTATAATCTCTTACTAGCTTTGCTATTTCTTTTATATGTTCGGGCTTACTTCCGCAGCATGCTCCCAGTATCGATGGCTTATAGGGAAGAAATTTGGATATATTGGAAGCCATGATTTCCGGAGTCTCGTCAAATATAGTTTTACCATCTACCAGCGAAGGCATTCCTGCGTTGGGCTGAAAGATAAGTCTGGCATTTGCATTTGCTTCTCTCATCTTTTTAACCACATTTAACATGGTGCCAGAACCTACGCTGCAATTTGCCCCGACAATGTTGCTGCCGGCATCGATTAAAACATTTACAACGTCTTTAGCCTTGTTCCCCATTAGAGTTACTCCATTTTCACCAAAAGTAAGGCAGCACGCAATGGGGATATCTTTTGATATTTTTCTTATTGCTTTGATCGCAGTCAATGCTTCGTTTAGATCCATTATTGTTTCGATGACCATAAGATCTACTTTTCCTATTAAAGCATCCGCCTGTTCTGAAAAAGAGTCCAGCGCTTCTTCATATTGCAGAGGGCCAAAAGGTTTCAGAAGTTTACCGAGGGGTCCTATATCTCCGGCAATGAAGATAGGTTTTCTATCGCCGTATGTGGCTCTATAGATATTGATTGCTTCATTTACAGCACTTACTGCATTCTCATTTATCTCTTTTGTTTTATTTTGAAATCCATGGAATTCTAGTTTGGTTGGAGTGGAATTAAAAGTATTGGTAATAATAATATCGGATCCGGCTTTGAGATAGCCTAAATGTATATCTATGATTTCTTTTATATGGCTGCTGTCCAGATTCAGAGAATCAGGCAGCACAGAATAACCTGATGTCATCAGGGTTGCTCCCATAGAACCATCGGAAACAAGAATTTTTTCATCTAAAATGTCTAAAAATTCTTTTTTATTGGCATTTTTATTTATCATTTATTTCTTCTCTGCCATTTTGTCTTTTTAAGCATCTTTTTATGCTTTTTCTTTCTCATTTTTCTTTTTCGCTTTTTGATAACAGAACTCATGGTACTTCCTTGCCGATATATATCTTTATAAAATAGAAAAAATTTAGATATGAAGAAAATTCTCTCATATCAGGTAAGCTATTATACCAGAAATATTTCCGTATAGAATAATAAAAAGTATTATTTTTTATCAAAAATATATTTAAAATGTAGATTTCTATTGACATACAATATGTAGTATATTAATATTTAGGTACACACAATATAAGGAATCAAAACAGTTCTCCTGAAACAGTAAGAAATATAAACTTGCGAAGGTTAAAATAATTGTTTAGGCGTTTTACGGCGGATAATACTCACTTCATATGGGGAGCCATAGATTGAGACGAATATATTTTAAATCAAACAAGTTTTACAGATAAATAATTAAATCATGGTGGTGTTGATTTATGGAAGATACTAAAAAATCAAAAAGTAAAAAGAGCCTTAATGATTATTACATGAGTAAAGAAATTAACCTGTCCGAAAATGCTGTAAAAGTTCTGGAAAGAAGATATTTAAAAAGGGATGAGGAAGGAATTCTTCTGGAAAAACCCGGAGACATGTTTATAAGAGTCGCAGGGAATATCGCATCTGCCGAAAAGAAGTATGGTAAGACAGAAGAAGAAGTAAAAGAAGTAGAGAAGCAGTTTTTTGATATCATGGCTGATCTTGATTTCCTTCCTAATTCTCCGACCCTTATGAATGCTGGGAAAGAACTTCAACAGCTGGCAGCGTGTTTTGTTTTGCCTGTAGGAGATTCCATGAATGCTATTTTTGAGGCACTGAAGGAAACGGCACTGATCCAGAAATCCGGTGGAGGAGTGGGGTATTCGTTTTCCGATATAAGACCGAAAAATGATGTGGTCCTTTCTACCAAAGGTGTCTCAAGCGGACCTATTTCTTTTATGACTGTTTTTAATGCGGCTACCGATACTATAAAGCAGGGTGGAACCAGAAGAGGTGCAAATATGGGAATACTGAGAGTGGATCATCCCGATATTCTGGATTTTATTACCTCAAAGGAAAATAATGAGAAATTGACCAATTTCAATATCTCGGTGGGAGTTACGGAAAAATTTATGAAAGCTGTCGAAAATGATGACGAGTATGAAATCATAAATCCCAGAACCAAAGAGGTGGTAGATAGATACAGGGCAAAGGAAGTATTCGGTAAGATCGTAGATCACGCCTGGAAGAATGGCGATCCGGGAATTATATTTCTGGATAGATTGAATAAAGATAATCCAACACCGAACCAGGGGCAGATAGAAAGTACCAATCCGTGCGGCGAACAGCCCCTGCTTCCCTACGAGGCGTGCAATCTGGGATCCATAAATCTGGCCCATATGGTAAAAGAGGAAGAGGGCATAAAAAAAGTAGATTATGACAGATTAAAGAATGTCACTTATACGGCGGTAAGATTTTTAGATGATGTTATCGATATGAGCAGATACCCTCTTGAAAAGATAAGTAAAATGGCTCATGGTAACAGAAAAATTGGTCTGGGGGTCATGGGATACGCTGACCTGCTTATAATCCTTGGTATACCATACGACAGTGAGGAGGCGCTTGAACTTGCCCAGAAGATAATGAGTTTTATTCAGGATGAATCCAAAAACGCATCACGGGAACTGGCAAAAGAAAAAGGGATCTTTCCAAACTTCAAGGGGAGCGTTTACGATAGCCCCGATGGTTACGAGATCAGAAATGCAACGACTACCACTATTGCCCCTACGGGAACCCTGAGTATTATAGCTGATTGCTCAAGCGGTGTAGAACCAATATTTGCCATATCATTTGTTAAAAATGTCATGGATAATGATAGGCTGGTCGAGATTAATGATCATTTTGAGGAACTTGCAAACAAAGAAGGATTTTATAGTAAAGAATTGATGGAAAAGATAGCCGAAAAGGGCAATTTAAAAGATATCGAGGAGGTTCCTTCAAGATACAGGAGGGTATTTATCACGGCACATGAAATATCACCGATATGGCATGTAAGGACTCAGGCCGCTTTTCAAAAATTTGTGGATAACGCAGTTTCGAAAACAGTTAATTTTTCAAATGATGCTACGGTCCAGGATGTGGAAAATGTATATATGCTGGCTTACAGGCTCGGCTGTAAAGGAATAACCATTTTCAGGGATAAAAGCAGGGGAACCCAGGTTCTTGAGGTGGAAGGAAAGAAAAAAGCAGAAGAGGGGTTAAAAGAAGTTACTGTCCGGAAAAAAGTAAAAGAAAAGAAAAAAGGTTTTCCTGAAGTCAAAGAAGAAAATGAAGTTATTGAAGAAAATAAAGAAGAAATAAAAGATGTGAAATTAAAGCCCCGATCCAGACCGGAAGTCACCCATGGCATGACCAAAAAGTATAAAATAGGAAATTGCGGGAAGCTTTACGTGACCGTGAATTCAGATGAAAATGGTATCTGTGAAGTATTTATAAATACAGGTGAAGAGGGCTGTACCGCCCTGACAGAAGCAGTGGGCAGGCTCATAAGTGTCGCTATCAGGTCAGGTATAGATATAGAATCGGTAAAGAAACAGGTGATAGGAATAAGATGTATAACCTGTATTGCCGATAATGAAACCCATGTCCTTTCCTGCCCGGATGCAATGGGTAAAGCAATAGAGTTTTATATGAACGGATCCAATAAGTTTGATTTGAGTAAAACCAGTGGTCCCAGGTCCATTATGATATGTCCGGAGGATGGCTGCGGAGGTATAATGGAACCTGAAGGAGGCTGCTATATCTGCAGAAATTGCGGTTATTCCAAATGTTCTTAATCTGCATCCTTATCTTTTAAAATTTTTTCAAGAGATGATTTATAAATTTTATAATCGCCCCCGGAGAATAAAACCATTCGTACAAGTTCGA
This sequence comes from uncultured Actinomycetota bacterium, assembly GCA_964517765.1. GTDB lineage: Bacteria > Actinomycetota > Humimicrobiia > Humimicrobiales > Humimicrobiaceae > Hydromicrobium. The sequence continues at coordinate 97,904 of CAZFEN010000001.1, forward strand.
TTTCCGCATGCTTCTTTAAAAAATCGGCGATGGTTTTAAGTGCAATCACCGATGCCTCTTTTACCGGATAACCGAAAATTCCTGTGCTTATCGATGGGAAAGAAATACTCTTGATATTGTTTTGGGAAGCCAGAAGCAGACTGTTCTTATAACAATTTTTTAAATCCTGGGCATCGTCTGCACTGCCGCTGTAAACGGGACCGACGGTATGAATGACATGTTTTGCCTTAAGATTATGCCCACCCGATAGTTTTGCCTCACCGGTTTCGCAGCCGCCAAGTTTTTTACTTTCTTCCCACAACTCCGGTCCCGCTGCTCTATGAATGGCACCGGATACGCCTCCGCCGGGAGAGAGTCTCCTGTTTGCAGCATTTGCTATTGCCTCTGTTTTCTGGACGGTTATATCTCCGCAAATAAGTTCAAGAATCGAGTTTCCGATATTGTATTTGGTCAGCATATAATATTTGAATTTAATAAATGATTATAAATAAGTAATTATTCCCATTTGAAGGTAACAGTAGATAAAACTGATCCTACTACCAGAAGTCCCAGAATTACAGTTAAATCCAGCCAGTGTGAACCCCAGCTATTACCTGCCCATAAACCTTTCAAAAAACGAACTACATAGGTAAGGGGCAGGTATTTACTTATACCTCCTACTTTATCACCTATGACCTCAATAGGGATAGCTGCTCCGGAAAGAAACATCATAAGAAAACCGGTGACCATTCCAACTACATTCGCTACCCGGCCAGTAGGTGACAGACTTGCAATGAGATACCCGAAAGAGAAAAAAGACAGAGTGGAAATAGTAAAACCTGCCAGTACACTAAAAATATTTCCTCCGTATTGGACGTGGTAAACGAATTTTCCCAGTAAAAAAAGCAGGGTCACACCTATAAAAGACATAATAAAATAAGTAAAAATATTGGCAAAAAGATAGATTGCCGGTGACAGCGGTGTTGAGTGAAATCTTTTTAACACACCCCTTTCCCTGTCCTCTGCTGTAGAAATAGGCACGCTCATCATACCGACAGTAACAATAATTATTCCCATATATGCCGGAAGCTGAGAATCAACAAAACCAAGACCTCCAAAAAAAGGAGTGGGCTCATTACCGTAGATGAAACCAAACAGAAGCAGCAGCGCAGGAGCCCAGAGGAGTGTAAAAAATGCCGCCATTGGCTCCCGTAAAAATAATTTCATTTGAACTACCGTTAATCTTGAAAGAGACTTCAAAAAACCTCCTTAGTTTCTTATCTGCTTTCCGGTAAGGGCAAGGAACACATCTTCAAGTGTCGACTGCTCGGTTTGAAGATCGGTAAAATCAATATTTTGATTAACCAGAAAATTAACAACATCTTTAACCATTCTTTTATCGTGTCCGTATATGGTTATGTTGCTGCCTGATTTTTCATATTTACTTATGCTTTTTATATTGTCTAACAAATCCAATTCAGGACTTTCGGTTACACTGAATCTAAGCCTTGTTTCCGTAGCTATGTCTTTTATCAAATTTCTGGGAGTATCAAGTGCAATTATCTTCCCTTTATCCATGATTGCTACTCTATCGCATAACTTTTCTGCTTCTTCCATAAAGTGAGTAGTAAGAAATATGGTCTTTCCTTTGTTCCTTACGCTGCTTATAAGATCCCACGTTGTTCTTCTTGCCTGTGGATCGAGGCCCGTGGTCAGCTCATCAAGAAAAATTAGTTCGGGATCGTTTAACAGCGATAGTGCAATAAAAAGTCTCTGTTTTTGCCCGCCAGATAACTTGTCAAAATAAGCATTCTTTTTTTCTTCCAGACCGAGATCTCTAAGTAAGGGCCCACTTTCAATATTTTTCTTATAAAAAGATGAAAAAAGAGATACTGCCTCCCATACCTTGAGTCTTGCGGGAAGCTGTGATTCCTGAAGCTGTATGCCTATCATGTTCCTTAAAGTACGGCCGTTAGAAGCTGGATTAAGGTCCAGTACCGTAAGATCCCCTGAATTTGGTTTCCGCAGTCCCTCGATACATTCTATTGCAGTGGTCTTTCCTGCACCGTTTGGGCCGACAAGACCGAATATTTCCTGTTCATAAACTTCAAAGGAAATATCATCGACAGCTTTTATTTCCCCATAGGATTTTTTTAAATTTTTTACCAGGACTACGGCTTTTTTCATAATAGAAAGTTCTTTTGTAAATTCTTTAAAGTATAGTTATATTTTTATTACCAGTCAAGGTTATATCCGGTTCAAATACCGCTGTTTAAGCAGTATTTGGTTTATTCACCCTGTTTTAAAAAGAAATAATTTTTTAATAATTATTTAATTTTTTTTTAACAACAGGTGCTTTATTATTTGATAGAATCTGTTTTAATGATATTGGTTAAAATTTAGAAGAGAGGAAAAATCAAAGTGATAAAGAGAAAAAGTAATATATGGATATCAATGATCCTGGCGATAATAATAGTATTCATTGGAAGCATGATTTTCCCGGGCTGCAAGGAAGAAACCGGACCGGCAGAAGAAGTAGTTGAAGAGGAAGAAGTGGTTGAGGAAGAATCTGGAGAAAAGCAATTCGAAGGCCAGGAAATTCTTATTTCCGGTTCCACTACACTTCTTCCATTTGCCGAACCGGCAGCAGCTGCTTTCATGGATAAATATGGGGGATCTATAACAATAGCCGGAGGAGGTTCGGGAACAGGTATATCAGAATGTATAAATGAAATCAATGACATAGCAAATGCATCAAGACAGGTTAAAGATGAAGAAATGGAAGTAGCACAACCAATAGGAATAGAGCTGACCGAAGTAATTGTAGCTTATGACGGTATATCAATAATTCTAAGCGGAAATATAGAAGGCGTGGAAGATCTTTCGATAAGGCAGCTCTCCGATATCTTCCGGGGTATCATCACAAACTGGAGCGAAGTCGGAGGTCCGAATGCGGAAATAATACTGGCTTCGAGAGACTCGGCTTCGGGAACTTATGAATACTTTCTGGAAGCTGTCGTACAGATGGATAAAAGCGAGGAAGAGAACGAATTTACACCAATGGCACTGGCTCTTCAATCAAATGCTGACATCGTGAATACTGTGACCTCTACAGATAATGCTATTGGCTATATCGGTCTGGGTTATCTGCAGGAAGCTCTTGATAAAGGCGCTAAGTCAGTAAGGGTTGAAGGTATCGAGCCATCTATCGAGACTGTAAAAGACGGCACTTACCCCATATCCCGAGGCCTTTATAATTATTACCGTGAAGGCGATTTAAACGAGATGGGTATGGCTTATCTTGATTTTATTTTAAGTGATGAAGGTCAGGCAATTGCCCTCGATGTTGGATTCGTGCCATTAAACTGATAACCTTCTTATAATATAGAATATAGGGTTGTTAATTTAGGACAGGAATTAAAGAAAGTCACAATGTGATGGGGCTATAGATTGGGATAATTCTATAGCCCTGGATCTTTTAAGATTTAAAACTTAAGTTAAAAAATATCTGTTATAATATTATTTTGATGAAGAAGCCGAGATTAAAATTAAGACGCATTCAAAATTTTCTAGTCGGCAAATTTATTTTTGCAAATGGGATCATTTCCATAATCATTTTAGGATTAATTCTCACTTTTTTAGTTTATAATTCGGTAAGATTTTTTTCCTCATATCCCCTTTTTGATTTTCTTTTTGGTACCAGGTGGTCACCTACAGGAACCGAAAAATTTGGATTTGTACCGCTTCTGGTTGGATCTCTGGAAGTTGCTTTTGGAGGTATCTTGATAGCAATACCTCTGGGTGTGGGAGTGGCAATATATATCGGAGAACTTGCGCCAAGGTTCATAAGGGAGTTTTTTAAACCAATCATCGAAGTGCTGGCAACAATCCCATCGGTGGTTATAGGTTTTATCGGTTTAAAGACCATAGTTCCTCTGGTAAAAAATGTCTTTAACTTGAGTATCGGCCTTACTGCACTCTCTGGTTCCGTAATGCTGGCTTTTATGAGTCTTCCCACTATTATATCCATCTCCGAAGATGCCATAAATGCGGTTCCCACCAGGTTCAGGCATGCTTCGATAGCTCTGGGGGCAACAAAATGGGAAACAACAATAAGAACAGTATTTCCTGCAGCATCTTCGGGTATTGTTGCGGCAGTAATGCTGGGACTGGGAAGAGTGGTAGGCGAGACAATGACCGTACTGATGATAACGGGAAATTCACCCCGGATCGTATTTTCCTGGCTGCAGCCCGTGAGGACCATTACCGCTACTATTGCGGCAGAGATGGGGGAAACTGTACAGGGAGGATTGCATTATTCCGCATTGTTTGCAATAGGTTTGATATTATTCATAATGACTTTTTTGATAAATTTAGTAGCAGATAGATATGTAGCGAAAATAAGAAATTTTTAATTTTATGGATTTAAAATGAAAAGCAGGTATCTAAAACAAAACATCTGGTATTCAATATTACTTTTTTTAAGCATCATAGTCATCAGCTTTGTTTTTGGCATCATAATATACCTTTTTATAAAAGGAGGGCCCGCCCTTAGCTGGGAATTCATATCCCAGAAACCGAGTGCGGGAATGCGCGAAGGCGGAATACTGCCTGCTATTTTAGGTACCCTTTATCTAATAATCGGCACGGTCATAATCGCTTTACCCATAGGAGTGTTTTCGGCTATTTATCTAAATGAATATGCAAGGAAAAATAGACTTACAAGGATTATAAGACTCTCGATCATAAATATGTCAGGCGTCCCTTCGGTAGTATTTGGATTATTCGGACTGGGCTTTTTTGTCATGTTTTTAAAATTTGGCAAATCCATCCTTGCGGGCTCCCTTACTCTGGGATTTCTTATTCTTCCTATAATCATAACCGCGTCCGAGGAGGCATTAAAAAGTGTTCCTGATACATACAGGAATGCTTCATTTGCACTCGGAGCCAACAAATGGCAGACTGTCATAAGGATAGTCCTGCCACAGGCGCTTCCCGGCATAATCACCGGTTCGGTCATCGGTATCGGCAGGGCAGCCGGAGAGACTGCGCCTATAATCTTTACGGTAGTCGCATTTTCACAACCAAATCTTCCGAATTCGATTTTTAGCCAGGTAATGGCTCTTCCATATCACCTGTATGTCCTGGCGACACAACTTCCGAATGCGCCGGAGGACAAGCAATGGGGTACCGCTCTTGTGCTGTTAATAATGGTGCTGTTTTTTACTGTAATCGGAGCGGTCATAAGAGCAAGAGCAAGAATGAGAAGAAGAGAATAATTTCTTTACTTTTATCATTAATTAATTCTTTAATCTTCAGCAATAACTATAATGCAGTCTCCTTCGGAAAATTTTACAGTACCGGATTTTTCAGGATTTAAATAGATTCCAAAATTTTTTTCCTCATTTTTTTCATCTAAAACAATCTTATAACCTATAGCAACTTCATTTTTCCGGCTGGCAGCTTCAATTATAGTATAAAAGTTAACTTCTTCATTTAATTTTATATAATATTTTGCATTTTTTATATATATTTCAGCTCCGGTTTCATTCATAAAATCTTCAAAAACGTAATTAACCAGCTTATTTTCCGATAACTGTACAAGGAAAAGGCTTATTAACTTTTCACTTATAATGAAATCATTTACCCTGGCAATTTTTGCAAGTCTCATATTGCGAATATCAACAATCTCTGTAGTAAGAGAAAAACTCAAATTATTTTTTTCAGCAATATTTCTTAAATGAATAAGAATCATTATTGAATCAGCATCTGCTTCCTGTATATTTTTAGTATTATCGGTAAGCACTAAAACATGACTATAGTTCTTTAATACAAGTTCCTGTAAAACATCGTGATCTTTAATATCGGCCCGCAAGTATTTTAGATTACTATTATTGGTTAGACTTTTTAATTCCTTTTCCAACGTGCCGTTTAATTTATGATAATCAGTAACTACGGTCAAAATCGAACCTTTAGATAGATACTTATCTAATTCTTCTATAATTTTAAAAATTTTATCATTCCATCCTAATATTAAAATATTTTCTCTCTTTAATCTGGTACGAGTTTTAGAAATATTAATAGCGGCATCCTTAATGTCATAATCTTCGGTAAAATTTGAAATTTTAATTGATTCTTTACTTTCGCTGATAAAAATCGCTTCATCCTCTTTGGAAATAATTGTATCCATCGGGGAATTTATTTTAACAACTCCATCTTTATACAGACCTATTAAAGAAGATTTCTTAGACATAAATAATGCATCTTTAAAAGTCTTCCCGATTAATTCTTTACATTTAAGAAAATAAATTTCATCTCCCTCAAAATTTAATAATTCAGTATAAATCGTTGATAAACCGGGTTGTAAACTTGTCTGAGCAATGATTCTGGAAACAAAATCTTCTGCCTGAATGAAATCACAATGACTTTTACCGATAATTTTAGCAACTTTAATATTTTTATATTCGTCAAGAGCAGCTACTATGTGGTAAGGTTGCCCACTCTCTTTTTTGCTATTGATTATCGCAAGTACTGATTTTATAACGTTTGAATCGGACCCATCGAGTATAATTATAGAACTTGCTGTATTTATGCTCACTATTTTAAGGTCATCAATATCTATCGGATTTCCCTGTCTGCAAATAATTCTAATATTTCTGCTGTATGAAATTCTCTCTTTGATGAGATCCTCCATCTCTGTTTTATCTTTGTTGCTTAGAATCGCAACACAGCGTTTTCTGGTATGGTTGCTTGCTTCTATTAATTCTGAAATCACAGTAAAAATCATCTCTGACCAGCCCAATACTACAGTATGATTTTTTTCAATAATAACCGAGCGGCCTTTTCTTAGTGACCTGATTTTGTTTTCCAGTGTAGTTGTTAACAGACCAATTAAAACACTGATAAAAAATATACTTACAATTCCTATAACCACCATTGAAATTGTATATACGACACTTGTGCTGCTTTCATTCATCGACTCTGCATTTATGGTTCTCATAATACTGATCCCGATTAATTGAATTATGTTTCTACTCGGGAAAATATTTAAGATCCAGAACAAAAAAGCCATTATTATTATAAAGATTATTGAAGCAACTGCGAGAGGACCTATTAATGAAGGTGCCCCTCTGGACATCATACTATCAAACCTATATCTTAACCTTTTTTTAAAATTAAATTTTTTCATAATGATTCACCCATTCACCGCCCTGACTGCATTTTGACTACTAAAATTAATTATAACATATTGAAATTTTATCCACTGATATTAACTCTTCTTCTTTTATAGATGATCTCATTTATAAAGTTAATGATCAGAACTGGTACAACTGAACCTGTTATGATAAATAGCCATTGATATAGGTTCAGGCTGGCTGTCTTGAACACGCTCTGGAGCCAGGGAACATAAATTATTGCAACCTGCATAAGTATCGATGCGATTATTGCAAGATTTAAATATTTGTTCTCCAATATATGTTTTCTGAATATACCCTTATTTTTAAACCGGAAATTTAATGTATGGAGCAGCTGGGTTATAACCAGAGTGGTAAAAACAGAAGTCTGGAAAACTTCACGGTCATGAAGCAGATGGTGAGTATTGAAAAGTAAAGGGCCGGTAAAATATATAAAAAGTGCTCCCATGGTCAAGACCATTCCCTGCCAGAGGATCATTATAAGTCCGCTTCTACTCAGGATATGTTCCTTTTTTTTGGTGGCTTTTCTATCCATAATATTTTTTTCGGGAGGATCTATTCCCAGCGCCATCGCCGGAAGTCCATCGGTTATCAGATTCATCCACAGTATCTGGACCGGCAGCAGAGGTATATAAAGGAGCCCTCTTTCTCCCGTAATAAAATATAGAATGTAATCACCCACAACTATTGCAATAAACATAAGAAGAACTTCCGATATGTTGCATGACAGCAGAAATAATATGAATTTTTTAAGATTATCGTATATTATCCTGCCTTCTTTTATGGCCTTTACTATAGTCGCGAAATTATCATCGGTTAAAATCATATCACTTGATTCTTTACTGACATCGGTTCCAACGATACCCATCGCTACACCAATATCTGCTTTTTTAAGCGACGGAGCATCATTGATCCCATCACCTGTCATTGCTACGATATGTTGATTTTTCTTCAGGGCTTCTACAATATCTACCTTATTGGAAGGGGAAACCCTGGCAAAGATCCTTATATCTTCTATCTGTTTTTCAAGTTTCTCTGCGGTCATCGAATCAAGCTCCATGCCATCGATAATCTTATCTGATGGGCCAAGTATTCCCAGTTCTTCCCCAATCGCTTTTGCGGTTATCTTATGATCTCCGGTTACTATGATAATTTTGATATTAGCTTTCTTGCATTTTTTAATGGCATCATATACTTCCGGCCGCGGTGGATCGATCATTCCTACTATACCCAGATATACCAGGTCTTTCTCCGCCTCATTTATTTTTTTCTCATCCGGCAGACTGTCCAGATATTTAAACGCAAAGGCAAGATTTCTCATCGCTTTTTCAGCAAGTGCATGGTTTTTTTGACTTATTTCTTTCCGGTCGGCCTTGGTAAGATTATAAATTTTTCCATTCCTGAGTATTTTACTGCATTTTCCGGCGATCACCTCGGGAGCTCCTTTTGAAAAGAGTATATGCTTATAGTCATCATGTTTTTCGCTGGCTGGTATTTTATTAATGGTACTCATCATCTTGCGTTCGGAATCAAAAGGTTCCTCCAGCTCTCTGGGGTAATCCTTTTCTAAATTAAACTTATCGATAGAATAAAAACTGCCCATCTCAATAAGAGCGGCTTCGGTAGGGTCTCCTTTTATTTGCCCGTTTTCTGCATTTGCATAGTAGGCATCATTGCAGAGAATTGCATTCTTAATCAGGAGTTCCAATGCCAAGGAGTCTTCGGGGTTCTTTATGGTTGAAATTATTTTATTGTTCCTGATATCAGCTTTATTATATCTTTCTATAAAATCATTGTAGTCCCTGACCTCTTTAAGTCCTGCATAAATCCTGCGTACCATCATTTTGTTTTCGGTAAGTGTTCCGGTCTTATCTGTACATATTACGGATACGCCGCCAAGAGTCTCGACAGAGCTTAACTTTCTGACAATGGCATTGTTTTTTGCCATCTTTTGGACACCCAGCGCCAGAGATACGGTGACTATTGCTGGTAGTCCTTCAGGTATGGCAGCAACTGCGAGCGCTACGGCAACCAGAAGCATTTGTACAACGGAATTACCCTTGAGTATTCCCGATAAAAAGACAATTGCACTTATAACGAGACATATTATTCCAATTTTCTTTCCCACGGTTTTTAATTCGATTTGCAGAGGAGTCTGTTCCTCTTCTGCCTGGACCATACTGGCAATTTTACCGATTTCAGTATTTTGCCCCGTGCCTGTGACAACAGCGATACATCTGCCTTTTGTAATAGTGGTACCGCTGAAGAGCATATTTTTTTTATCACCAGTGGGAAGTTCTATTTTATGAAGAGTATTAACAGTTTTACCTACCGGCATCGATTCACCTGTAAGTATCGATTCATTGGTCTGAAGATTTACCTGCTCAATGACCCTGCAATCTGCCGGCACCAGGTCCCCTGCGGTCAGTTTAATGATATCGCCGGGGACTAGTTTTTTAGAATAGATGCTGCTTTCGCGGCCGCCTCTTATTACGAGCGCTGAAGGCGAAGCAAGTTCTTTTAAAGCCTGAAGTGCTTTTTCGGCACGGAATTCCTGAACAAAACCTAAAACAGAATTTATTATAAGGATGATAAGTATTACTATTGCATCGGTAATTTCTTTTATTATTATTCCGGAAATAAATGCGGCCGCAATAAGTATCCAAATCATAAAGTCATTGAACTGGGAGATAAAAATTCTAAATGGTGTTCGTCCTTTTTTTTCTTCCAATTCATTGTATCCGTATTTTTCGATTCGTTCTGCGGATTCTTTTTCGCTTATACCTCTTTTTATATCGGTATCAAGTTCCTTTACGGCATCTTCGATAGACTTTGTATGCCATAATATTTCATCAGGATTATTTGAACCGGATACGGATCTATCAGTTTTATTTTTGATCTCTAGTCTCCTTTTATCCAAGTGATTATGTATATTAATAAGACTAATTAAATTTAAGATTGTGCGATATTAGAATATATATAATATTGTATGTAAATTGTAAATGGCGAAGCTTATTTTTCATCCCAGATATCATGAAACATTTCCCATTCGCTAATATTATCTCTAATATATTTCTCCATGACCTTTATCACTTTTTTCATATTTTGGGCAATCAATATTTCTTTATCTCCTTCTCTTATCAGGTCTATTGGATTTTCGAATGTCAGGAGATGGTTATATTTATCCTTTCTGTGGATGAAACTCGGTATCAGCGGTGCACCCGATTTCAAAGCTATTTGTAAAGCTCCGGTAGGGAGGTAAGCAGTCTTGCCGAAGAATTCAAATGGTCTGGCAGCCTGACCTGTAGGATCCCAATCCGAAGGTATGGCAACTATTTCATTATTTTTTAGTATTTTAAAAATATTCAAAATTTTATTTATATATAGAGTTTTTATTCCTTTGGATAGTCTTTTTAGCTCAAAAAATCTTCTGGTAAACTTATTTTTTCTATACAGGCTGATACCCCAAATATTGTATCCGTCTACAGCCAGTCTGCATGCACCCCATTCAAAATTTCCGATGTGTGCGGTAAAAATAACCACGCCCTTTCCTTTTTTTAATGCATCGTCAAGGTACTTGAGGCCTTTTATTTCCACTCTTTGTTTTAACCTTTCTTTGGAAAGAATGGAATATTTCAGGAAATCGGCAAAATTTTTACCACAGTTTACAAAAATCTTAGTTGTTATTCTACGAGTCTCTCTATCTTCCAGACCGAGATTAAGAACCTTAGAAACATTTTTTTTAGCGGCATCAACGTTTTTACCTGTCAGCATCCAGAGCCAGACGCCGAACCTTGCAATAAGGTATGTTATAGGGTATGGAGTTGCAATTACAATAAATTCGATAATTTTATATCCGATATATCCAAACACTGGTACTCTCTTTCTTGAATAGATATTGTATAATAATAATAAATTTTAATCATAAATTAAAGCTTTTAGAGGAATAATAGAACTATCGGAATAGAATCTTTATTTATCATGTATATAGAGTAATAGTAAAAGGAGTTTTTTATGGTAAATTCAAATGGTAAAGTATCGGGTATAGACTCAATATTGAATTATTCTCCTACCGGGAAACCGGTTGTCAGTGTTTATCTATTAGTGGACAGGCAGAGGGTTGCAAAAAAAAATTACCAGACCAGATTAAATTCCATGATTGCCGCCGGCAGGGAGAAACTGGAAGCTGATGTCAACTTTGACAAAAGGCAGAAAAAGGAAATATCGGGAATCTTTGAGAGAGTTAAATCTTTTGTAAATGATAATTTTAAGGCTGATAATACAAGGACCCTTGTAATTTTTTCCTCCGGAGATGGCTTATGGGAGGTATTTAGAATACCCATAATAATGAGGTCAAAAATAATCATAGATCCCAAGCCTTATACTCAGAACATAAGGGCGCTTATAAATAATTCCAAAAGGTATGGAATCCTGCTGTTAAATAGAGAAAAGGCACAAATCTACTCGATATACCTCGGCGTGATCAGCGAGTATCTTGCGGCACTTATAAGTGATGTTCCTTCAAAGGTTAATTTCAGGAGCCAGGCTGCTTTAAGGGAGAAAAAGATTCTCGGCAGACTGGAAGATAAGCTGCATCATTTCTTTAAGCTGATAAATGATAAGACAATGGAGCTTTTTAAAGATAAGAAATTTGATTATTTGATTTTAGGGGGCAGGAAAGAAATAATTCCTAATTTTTCTAATTATCTGCACAGTTATTTGCAGTCAAGGCATATCGGAAATATCGATGCCGAACCCGATTCGAATATTACTATCATCAGCGAAAAAGCTAATAAGGCTATAGACGGATTCGAGGCTAAAACTAAAAATAATCTGGTAGATAGACTTATCAGTGAATATAATCCTAACGGGATGGGCGTGCTTGGGATCGAAGCCGTAATAAAGTCTTTAATGACCGAGCAGATAAAGATTTTATTATACGACAGGCAATTTATTCATGACGGTTATATCTGTAGCTCGTGCCGGTACTTTACTATAGAAAAAAAAGATAAATGCCCCTATTGCGGAGGAGAGCCGGTATTTTATAATGACATAGTCGACGAGATTGTTGAAGATGCGTTGAATCAGGGCTGCGAGATTGTGGATATAGAAGGAAATGAGAAATTGTTAGAAGCGGGCAGTATCGGTGCGGTACTGCGGTATAAGTTGTAAAAAATGTAAAGAGTTCCTATTTTGATTTTTGTAATTCAGATAATTCTCTGGTAAATTGTCTGATAGTTTTGAATTGTTTATAAACAGAAGCAAACCTTATATATGCTACTTTGTCGAGATTCTTCAATCTTTTTAAAACAAGATCTCCTATTTCTTTGGACTGGATCTCGTTGGATGACATGTTGGAAATTTCATTTTCTATATCGTCCACAATTTTGTTTAGAACCCCGGTGCTTATATTCCTTTTTATACATGCTCTGATGAGTCCGCTTAATATCTTATTTCTATCAAAAGGCTGTCTGGTGTTATCTTTCTTTATGACGGCGATAGGTTGATTTTCCAGTCTTTCATAGGTTGTGAATCTTTTTCCGCATTTTTCGCACATTCTTCTTCTTCTAACACTGTCATTTGCATCTGTTAGTCTGGAATCTATTACTCTGGTATCGGGATTTGAACAAAATGGACATTTCATTTTATATTCCCCTGAAAAATGGTTTAAATACTCTCTTAACTACAGGGTTTATGTCTCTCCTGTGTTGAGTATAATATGTTTTCAATAAGCTGTAACTTTTAATACTATATAATATAGTAACAAGTAATCCAAAAATCAGCCACCAAAAACTTCCCTCATAAATCCATAGGAAAAAGGAAAAGATAAAAAACGCAAAGGTTGTCGAGAGATAAGAGTCCTTAAGCGTGAGTAGAGCAATCGGTACAAATAAGAGGTAAAGGAAAGGGAAGGATACAGGCGAGAGGTAAAGCAGACTTCCTATAAATGTGGCAATTCCTTTCCCACCCTTGAAGCCAATATAAATCATCCAGTTATGTCCTATCAATGCAAAAACAACAGCAAGTATCGGAATAAAGATTTGAACCGAAAATTTATCGGCAAGGTATGCCACCAGAGCTCCTTTACCTACGTCAATAAATATCACCAGTACTCCTGCAAACCTTCCTACACTGGTAAAGGTGTTCATACCGCCGATATTTTTACTACCCTCTTTACTGACATCTATACCTTTTATTTTTCCGGCGATGTAGGCAGTTGGAAAAGAACCAATAAGATAAGATACGAAGAGGATAAATATGGTATTCCAGTAAAAGTTTTGAAAGATCATCTCTCTCCTATTATTTATCGGGTATAATTAAAGATTACCAAATAAAATAACAATCTACTGATGACAGAGTGATTATATCATAAAGAAAATTCATTAAAAAATGAATAATAATGCCGGAATAGATTATTTTTTTGAAAACACGGGATAGGATTCATATATCCTGCCAATGCATGCTTTCATGTCGATACCAGGGCCAAGAACCTCTTTCCAGAGATCTCCTTTTTTATCAAGTCTTTTAAAAATAGTCTTAATGGTAAAGTTTGAAGGACTCAGTTTGGAACCAAGTTCTTCCCATAACAGCGGAGTAGAAATGGGAGCTCCTGCTCTCGGTCTGAGGGAATATGGAGCAACTATCGTTTGTCCGATTCTGTTCTGGTAATAGTCTATGTATATCTTGTCTTTTCTGTGTTTGGGTGAACGAATAAGACTTGTAATATCCGGTACTACTTGATTTATTATAAAAGCAAGGACTTTTGAAAATTCAAATGTTTTTTTGTAAGAATATTTCGCTTTGAGAGGAATATAAATATGAAGTCCTCTTCCTCCGGATGTTTTACAAAAGCTTTTTATTTTAATCTTATCCAGTATTTTTTTAGCAGTAATTGCTACCTCTACCACTTTGTCGAAACCGGTATCCTCGGGATCGAGATCAAGAATCAGAAAATCCGGTTTATTTAAATTCGAGGTGCGTGATGCCCATGGGTTGATTTCGATACATCCGAGATTTGCCATATAAAGAAGTGAATTCAAATCTTTGCAAACGAGATAATTTATTATTTTACCCGTTGATTTGGAATAGTGGTCAAGTACTTTTATATATGAGGGGTAAGGGGGATCGATATCCTTTTGGAAAAAACTCTCTCCTTTAATGCCATCGGGGTGCCGGTTGAGAGACTGCGGCCTTTCTTTTATATATGGCAGGATAAAAGAAGAGATATTTTTATAATATTCTATTAAATCTTTCTTTGTATATCCTTCCTCCGGCCAGTAGATTTTTTCAAGATTGGTTAATTTTACTTTTAAGGAAGAAAGAGGCTTCAATTTTGAATTCATGAGTTTCAAACTTCTTCAAATTTTAGTTTCAGGTTATTCCTTTCACCGGTATTATTTCGATTGCAGGGAAAAACGGTCTCTTTTCTTTATAAGGAGCCAATTTTTCTCTCCGGTTTTTGGGATCCTGACAAGGGAAAATTCACCTTTTAGTTTTTTACCTTTCAATATAAAAGTCAAAAGCCCCTTTTTTAAGCCATCCTTTAGAGTTTTTTCACTCTCTTGCCTGTTTGCGGCATTGAGTGCACTGTAGGTCCCCTTATCCCAGATGTTTACTTTACCTGCCCCGTAATTTCCTTCGGGTATGGTGCCTTTGAATAATCTATATTCGAACGGATGATCTTCGACCATGACAGCGAGTCTTTTAACAGCGGGATCAAGGGAAGGTTCTTTAGGGACGGCCCAGCTTTTTAAGACGCCTTCCAGTTCAAGTCTTAAATCGTAGTGCAGGTGGGAGGCAAAATGCTGGTGAATGACAAATTCCAGGTTTTTTTTACCGGTTCCAATGTTTTTTGATTTTACTTTTCCCGGAATTTTTCCCTTGCTTTTATCTTCCGGTTCGACGGTCGAAGAAAAATTCCTTTTTTTACGATATTTTTCCAGCAATATTTTTCCCTATGTTTTTAATTTCAGAATACCGATTCTTTTGCCATTAAATAATAAATAAGCCATTGTATATGGAATATTTTAACATAAGTAAAAAATTTTATGATGCAGGGGAAAATAATCTTACAGTCGTAAAGTTAAAAATATTTAAAAAAGTAAATATAAGCTTTGATTCATATAATTAAGATATCAAATAAAAAAGCATATCTAAGTCTAAAGCTGATACTGAAACCTGTAAAGTTTATGATAGATTCTTTCAGTTTAAGCAATTTTTCATGGGTACCTTCTTCCACTATTCTGCCGTGGGATAGGACTATTATTTTATCTACATTTTTTATAGTATAAAGGCGGTGGGCAATTATTATATTAAAATAAATAAGGTAAGTAAATTTCTAAGAAGTTTTCTGTATTAGAATTATTAATTGTGTTTATAAGTAAAAATATTTTTACTTTAAAGTAAAAAAACATTTTGTATAATATTAAAAATCTTTTATAATATAGTTGACAATAACATTACTATCTAATAAAATTGTTTTAAGTAAAAAGGTGGTGTGAATTGTTTAACGAATATGACAAAAGTTATCCCATAGAGCTTGTAGCTGATTTTTTGGGAGTAAACAGCAGGACATTATACTATTATGAAAAGTTTAATCTGGTGCAGCCCTTAAGAAGGGGAAGGAAGAGATATTATTCGAAAGCGGATATCAGGTGGCTGGAATATATAAGAGAATTAATGTACGACGAGGGAATGAATTTAAGATCGATAATTATCCTGATAAGAAGAAGAGATAATATAATTCTGGGAAAGTGTCCCGAAGATGTAGTCGATCGTTTTAAGAATTACTTAATGCATATTGTTAAAGACGAGTAAATAATATTGTAAATAAAGCTTATAGTACTGATGCTATAAGTATTATTTTTCTTTAAGAAAATTAATTTAGAAAGGATGAATATAAAATGGCAAAAGCAGTAGGAATCGATCTGGGAACGACTAATTCATGTATAGCGGTCATGGAAGGCGGTAAGCCAACGGTTATAACAAATAGTGAAGGCGGTAGAACCACGCCTTCAGTTGTTGGTATTACAAAAAAGGGAGAAAGGCTGGTAGGACAGTTAGCTAAAAGACAGGCAGCCTTAAATCCTGAAAATACTGTCTATTCTATTAAAAGATTCATTGGTAGAAAGTATGATGAGGTAGAAAGTGAAAGAAAGATAGTATCCTATGTGGTAAAGAAGGGCAGAAACAATCTGGCGGAAGTAGAAGTTGGAGGTAAGGATTATACACCGGAAGAGATATCCGCTATGATACTGCAGAAATTAAAAGCAGATGCCGAAAGTTATCTGGGGACCGGCATCACCGATGCAGTTATTACCGTTCCTGCTTATTTTAACGATGCCCAGAGGCAGGCAACCATAAATGCCGGAAAGATTGCCGGGCTCAATGTTTTAAGAATAATAAATGAGCCGACGGCTGCTTCACTGGCATATGGACTCGATAAAAAGAAAGAGGAGAAGATTCTTGTATTCGACCTTGGTGGAGGAACATTCGACGTATCGATACTCGAAGTAGGCGAAGGAGTGTTTGAAGTAAAAGCCAGCCACGGTGATATGCACCTCGGTGGAGATGATTACGATGACAGGATAATGAATTATGTTGCCGATGAATTCAAAAAAGAAAATGGAATTGATTTAAGAAAAGACAGGCAGGCTCTGCAGAGGTTGATAGAAGCATCGGAAAAAGCAAAGGTGGAATTATCTTCGGTAATGGAGACAAATATAAATCTTCCGTTTATTACAGCTGATGCGAATGGGCCCAAGCATCTTGAAGTAAAGATAACCAGGGCTAAGTTCGAGCAGCTGACGGCAGATCTTACCGATAGGTGTAAAGAACCTCTGGAAAAAGCTTTAAAAGAATCCGGCCTTAAGAGTGCTGATTTAGATGAAGTAATACTTGTTGGTGGGGCAACAAGAATGCCGGTCATACAGGAACTCGTAAAGAATTATACAGGTAAAGAACCCAACAAGAGCGTAAATCCCGATGAAGTGGTTGCAGTGGGAGCAGCTATACAGGCAGGGGTGTTAAAAGGTGATGTAAGAGATGTGGTTCTTCTTGATGTGACCCCTCTTTCTCTTGGTATCGAGACCCTGGGCAGTATCATGACCAGATTAATAGAGAAAAATACTACTATTCCTACCAGAAAGAGCGAGATATTTACCACTGCGGCCGACAATCAGACCAGCGTGGATATCCATGTTCTGCAGGGAGAAAGGGATATGGCAAGAGATAATAAAACTATCGGAAGATTCAGGCTGGACGGAATTCCACCTGCACCAAGAGGAATTCCACAGATAGAAGTGACATTTGATATCAATGCCAACGGTATCGTGGACGTTACGGCTAAAGATACTGCTACAGGTAAGGAACAGAAAATAACCATTACGGCAACTTCACATCTGTCAGATGATGAAATAAATAGAATGGTCAATGAGGCAAAGGAACATGCAGAAGAAGATAAGAAAAAACGTGATTCGGTAGATGCAAAGAATAATGCTGATACCCTGATTTATTCCACGGAAAAGTTGATGAAGGATGTAGGCGGCAAGGTTCCGGAAGACATGAAGAAAAAGATCGAAGATCAGGTCAAAGCATTAAGAAAAAGCATGGAATCAGAGAATGTCGAAGAAATAAAGATAGAGACAGAGAAA
This sequence comes from uncultured Actinomycetota bacterium, assembly GCA_964517765.1. Lineage (GTDB taxonomy): Bacteria > Actinomycetota > Humimicrobiia > Humimicrobiales > Humimicrobiaceae > Hydromicrobium. The sequence continues at coordinate 115,731 of CAZFEN010000001.1, forward strand.
CTGCAGAATCTTCAGAACGAATTGTCCCAGAAGCTTTATGCACAGGCCGGTACGGGTGCCGGTGCAGGACCGGGAGGTCCGGGAGCAGGGACGACCGAAGGTCAGCAAACAGGCGGCAAGCAGCAGGGAAATGGAGAAGAAGAGGTAATTGATGCTGAATTTGAAGCCAAAGATGATGAAAATAAGCAAACCAAATAACGATGTTAATTAGTAGTTTCTAAGAAAATATATGTTTAATACCTGCCCATAGCTATTTTGATGGTTATGGGCAGGTGTGTTTAAAAAAGATTCACAGGTGAATATAAATGGTTGAATATAAGGATTATTATAAAGTACTTGGTGTAAATAAAAGTACATCACAGGATGAGATAAAAAAGGCTTACCGGAAACTGGCGCGGAAGTATCATCCTGATGCAAATTTAAATGATCCAAAAGCCGAAGAGAAGTTCAAAGAAATAGGAGAAGCATACGAGGTTTTAAAGGATCCTCAGAAAAGGTCAAGGTATGATCAGCTGGGTGCGAACTGGAAGCAGTATGCGGGTGCTGGCCCCGGCTGGCCCGGCGGCGGAAGGACTTATACATATGATTCCGGAGGAAAAGGTTTTAATTTTGAGGATCTGGGAAGCGGCTTTTCGGATTTCTTTGAAATGTTTTTTGGAAGAGGGGCAAATGACAGGTCTTCCGGCTTCGGTTCCGATTTTAGTTCGCAGTTCGGAAGGGGAACACGGACAACTGCGATGCAAAAAGGCCAGGACATGCAGTCCAGCCTCAGCATAACTTTAAGGGAAGCTTATGCCGGTACGCAGAGGTCGCTTAAATTGCAAAAGAATGGAAGGATAAGGACCATTAATGTAAAAATACCCGGAGGTATCAAGGATGGCGGTAAGATCAGAGTGGCAGGAGAAGGCGGAGTCAGTCAAACAGGCGGAAAGAGTGGCGATTTATACCTGATAGTGAATATTACCCCGGATAATTTTTTTACCCGGAAGGAAGATGATCTATATTGTGAGGTGCCAGTTACCATAAAGGAAGCCTTTTATGGATCAAAGATCGATATCCCGACTTTTAATGGAAAAGTTATAGTAAAGGTTCCGCCAAAAACACAGGGCGGTAAAACATTGAGGCTGAAGGGAAAAGGAATGCCGAAACTAAAAAGCAGCGGATTTGGGGATCTCTACGCAAAGATCAAGCTTGTTTTGCCTGAAAAATTAACCGGTGAACAGAAAAAGCATTTTGACGAGTTTGCAAGCAGTTATGATGAAAATCCGAGAAAAAATATTGTTGTATAAATTATAAGATAACTATAATGAAGTTAATTATTTTACGGGAGTGATTAAATAATATGCAAATAGATAAATTTACAATCAGAGTACAGGAATTGTTATCCGAGGCCCAGAGAATTGCCTCCGAGAATGGTCATCAGGCCATAGAGGACATACACCTTATGTCGGCCATGCTTGAACAGAAGGAGGGTATAATACTGCCCATCCTTAAAAAATTAGAAGTCAACATTAATGATTTTTCAAGTAAAATAAATGATGCAATTAAAAAACAGCCAAAAGTAGCAGGGCAGACGGCACAGTTATATCTCAGCCCGGAACTAAACAACATTTTAAATGATGCCTTTAGTGAAGCAGAGGAACTTAAAGATGAATATGTTTCATCAGAGCATATTTTAATATCTCTTACCCGGAGCAGCGGGAAAGTAGGACGGCTTTTAAAAGAATATGGTGTTACCAAAGATAGGATATACAAGATCCTTGTAGACATAAGGGGCAGCCAGAGAATAACGGACCAGAATCCGGAAGATAAATATCAGGCACTCAAAAGATTCGGGAAAGATATCACCGAACTGGCAAGAAAAGGAAAACTGGATCCCGTAATAGGAAGAGACGATGAAATAAGAAGAGTGGTACAGGTGCTTTCCAGAAGGACCAAAAATAATCCGGTTCTGATTGGTGACCCGGGAGTAGGCAAGACTGCCATTGTCGAGGGTCTGGCAAATCGGATAGTATCGGGAGATGTTCCCGAAAGTCTTAAAAATAAAAAGGTGATAGCTCTTGATATGGGTTCCCTTATAGCCGGATCCAAATACAGAGGCGAGTTTGAGGATAGGCTGAAAGCCGTACTTAAAGAGGTATCAAAGGCTGAAGGTAATATAATCTTATTTCTGGACGAGCTGCACACCGTGGTTGGAGCGGGAGCGGCGGAGGGTGCTGTGGATGCATCGAATATGTTGAAGCCAATGCTTGCACGTGGGGAACTACATGCCATAGGGGCGACAACCATAGACGAATACAGGAAGTATATCGAAAAGGATGCAGCACTGGAAAGAAGATTTCAGCCCATTCAGATAAACGAACCGTCGGTAGAAGATACAATCTCCATACTGAGGGGATTGAGAGAAAAATATGAAGTACATCACGGTGTACGGATAAAGGATGCAGCACTTATAGCAGCTGCTGTCCTTTCGGACAGATATATTTCCGACCGGTTCCTCCCTGATAAAGCAATAGACCTTATTGATGAAGCCGCTTCAAGATTGAGGATCGAAATAGACAGTATGCCCACGGAAATCGATGAAGTGGAAAGAAAGATAAAACAGTTTGAAATCGAAATACAGGCACTAAAGAAAGAAAAAGACAAAGCCTCTTCATCCAGGATGGAAAAGATTAAAAAGGAACTTTCCAATCTTAAAGAAAAAAGTAATTCCATGAAAGCTCACTGGATGCAGGAAAAGGAAATCATAGGAAGCATAAGGACCCTAAAAGGAGAAATTGAAAGGACGAGAATAGAAGCCGAGCATGCCGAAAGGGACGCGGATCTGCAGAAAGCGGCAGAACTCAAATATGGGAAACTTCTGGAACTTCAGAAAAAATTGGATGAGGAGAATAAAAAACTGGAGAAGCTGCAGAAAGACAAAAAAATGTTAAAAGAAGAAGTGGATGAAGAAGATATTGCCGAAACGGTTTCCAAGTGGACCGGTATACCGGTCACAAGGCTTATGGAAGCAGAACTTGAAAAGCTTGTTAATATGGAAGATAGATTAAAGCAGAGAGTTGTGGGGCAGGATGAGGCAATATCAGTGGTTTCCAATGCTATAAGGAGAGCCAGAGCCGGACTTCAGGATCCTAACCGTCCGATTGGCTCATTTATTTTCCTGGGACCGACCGGTGTTGGAAAAACAGAGCTTTCGAAAGCACTGGCACAATTCCTGTTTGACGATGAAAGAGCAATGATAAGAATAGATATGTCCGAATATATGGAAAAGCATACTGTATCCAGACTTATCGGTGCCCCTCCCGGATATGTCGGTTATGAAGAAGGAGGGTATCTTACGGAAGCAGTCAGGAGAAAACCATATTCTGTCATCCTTCTGGATGAAATAGAGAAAGCACACAATGATGTATTCAATATATTGCTTCAGATATTGGATGATGGCAGGCTTACCGATGGTCACGGAAGAACGGTTGATTTCAAAAATACGGTAATCATCATGACTTCAAATATTGGCAGCCAGTGGATAACCGAACTGGGGGATAAAGATGAAGAGGAAATGAAAAGAAGGATTACGGAGGCAATGAAGAATAGCTTCAAGCCGGAGTTTTTAAATAGAGTAGATGATATTGTCATCTTTCACCGTCTGGGAATAGACGAGATAACAAAAATTGTTGATATCCAGATTAATAATTTAAAAGAAACTTTGAAAGGTAAGAAACTAAGTCTCGATATGACCGATAAAGCCAAAAAATTTCTGGCGAAGGAAGGGTTTGATCCGGTTTACGGTGCAAGACCCCTGAAGAGGGTTATACAGAATGAAGTTCAGAATAAACTTGCAATGAAGCTTTTGAATGGAGAGATAAAAGAAGGGGATAAAGTAACCGTAGATGTAATCGGTCCGGAAGGAAGACTGCTTGATATCAAGATTAAGAAATAATAAAGCCTTATCTATATTTAATTTTAAAGAAGTTATCGGGTCAAGAATTTAATTTCTTTGGATTTTCATCAAAGTCATCTATGAAATTGGACTCTGAGTGACTGTCATCTTCTGTACCGAACAAATCATCGGCTTCATCGGCAAGTTCCAGAAACTCTTTTTTAAGTGCTTCATTGATATTATTGATGACTTTTTTATAATTTCCCGGATTTGTGAAATCCTTAAATTCTTCTAATATGTTTTCAGCAATAGGGTTGATTGGTTCACCGATAAAGATATTTATTTTCCTGTATGCATTAATAATAAGTGATATTATCCCTCTGGTTATTCTGTTGTTTAATATCCATTTTTTACTTTCAGAGCCTCTGTTTGTGTTATGCATATAAACAGGGATTATCGGGAGTCTGGTTTTATAGCTGAGGTAAGCGGCACCTTTTCGGAACTCCTTGAAGCCATTCTTCTTATTGAGCATTCCTTCCGGGAATATACCAAGAAATACATTCTTTTTTTTTGCAATATTAAAAAGCTCCTTAAAGCTTTTTGCATTTTTAGAGGACTTATCTTTATTGAATATGGGAATGCAATTTGCAAATTTTCTCATAAAAAAACTGGAGAGCCAGTTTCCAAAATTTTCACTTTCTGCAACAAAACATATTCTTCTTTTAATTGCGGCAAGCAGTATTATAGGATCGGCATCGGCAGTATGATTTATAGCAAGGATTACAGATTTGTTTCTGGGGAGTCTTTTAACATTGAAGACACGGGTCCTTGTGAAGAGTTTATAAAAATTTATAAATAATACTATTGGAATACCGTAGAAAAAGTCGGATATTTTTTTTATAAAGTTTCTAAACATTTTTCTTATTTCAAATATCAAAAACCATTATTACCGGTTATAATTGAAGAGGTGTATCCTGCAGTATGATTATAAAGGTTAACTATAAAAAACTCTACCAGAGCCATTTTTACTACCCGATATCCAGGAAAATATTTTTGATATTCTGGTAATGTGTACCTTTCCAGTAATATTTATCGCACTTTTTGCAATAAAGAAAGCTTTGCTGTGTTTTGTATACATAAGGAGGTATTTTGTTTTTAATATCTTCCTTCTTTACCCTTATGAGTATTTGATTGCATTCGACACATCTTGTAAGATTAGGCTCCAGAGAAATTTTGAGGTCGGATTTGATTTGTTCCAGTTGATTTTTAAGTTTTTCATCTTTGATATACAGATTTTTTAAGGTTCCATTTTTGAATTCTTTTCTGGCAAGCATCAAAGAATCTCTGGTAAGGACCATCCTGCCTGTTTCACTGGCTATTTTTATTATTTCGTCATCGCTTGCAGTGTTTATATAAAGAACATCGTGGCCTGCCATACGCAGATATTTAGCAAGTTTTCCTACCATTATGTCAGCTATAAATTTCATGTATCAGTTAATTGTTATTTCCTCTATTTCTTTGAACTTACTTAATTCTTTGATTATCTTTGTAGAAAATTCAGGATCTTTACTGTGAAGATTTATAGTAAATATTTTTTTATTGTTTTCACTATTGAGTTTATATTTTTTACTTTTTATATTTACGGACATTTTTTCGATGGGTTCGGTTATTTTATTAAAATCATCAAATTTATCCGCAGTGATTATTTTTAACGAATAGTTTGGCAGTTTGATTATCCTGTCCTCAAAATATTTTAAAATACTTAAAGTCAAAAAACCGAGGATCGTTACCAGGAGGGCAAGATAATATAATTTTACACCCAGCGCCATGCCTATTGAAGCAACTGTCCATATGCTCGCGGCAGTAGTCACTCCCCTTATAAGAGAACCCTGCTTGAAGATGGCTCCTGCACCAATAAAGCCGATACCTGTAACAATACCCGCTGCTATTCTGGTCGGATCGACAGTTCCGGCTGACGAGAATCCCAGATAAGATATCAGAGTAAAAACTGTCGAACCGAGACATACAAGGGCATGTGTCCTGAGCCCTGCCGGTCTTTCGGCTTTTTCTCTTTGAAAACCTATAATGCCTCCAAAAATCAGCGCAAGAATACAGGGTATCAGGATATCCAATATGATAGTAGTATGCTCAAATCTTATTTCCGATAGAAATTTTTCGGTGAATTCCATTTTAAATTTTTATATTTTACTGGATGTTATTTTATCATATTTTTAAAAGGTAATGTTAATAATCGGGGCTGAAGAATGATTCAGGGATTATCAATTTATTGTTATTGGACATTTTATGTTGATAGAAGTTTTTAATTTAAGTAATATATAATACTGATAAAGGGAGTCCTAAAATATATATTTATTTTTTTAAGATATAATTTAATTACCGGTAGTAAAAACTAAAGGAGGGAAGACAGAATGTTTAAATCTTCGATAAAATTATTCAAAGTTTTTGGAATAGAAATAAGACTGGACTACAGCTGGTTTATCATATTTGCGTTGTTTGCTTATTATTTTGGCTTTATTTATTTCCCTTCGGTTTTTTCGGGATTAAATAAAGGTCTTCTGGCACTGATTACTATTATAACTGTAATTTTTGTTTTTATTTCTTTATTGATACACGAAATGAGTCATTCCCTTGTTGCCAGAAGCAGGGGTACAAATGTAGAAAGAATAACTCTGTATATGTTCGGAGGAATGTCACAGATAGAAAAGGAACCGGAAACTCCTTTTAACGAATTTATTATGGCCATTGCGGGTCCTGCTGCAAGCTTTGTACTTGCCGCAATATTTGGGATCATATGGTTCTTTTCCAGAAATATCGCACTTATAAGCGAACCGGTCAAGTATCTGGCTATTATAAATGTAGTACTGGGAGTTTTTAACATGCTTCCCGGTTATCCCCTTGATGGAGGAAGGGTATTGCGATCTATCGTGTGGAAGACAACCGGAAGTCTTGAGCGTGCCACCTTTACAGCTTCTACGATGGGACGAGTAATAGGATTCTTAATTATAACGGCAGGTATATTCTTTATATTTACCGGTAATTTTTTCAATGGAATATGGTTCGTTTTTATTGGTTGGTTTTTACAATCTTCCGCTCAGATGGGTTATCGTCAGCTTATTTTTGAATCATCCATAAAAGGAATCAGGGTAAGAGATGTGATGAATGAAAATATTGTGGATGTTACAAAAGATACGACATTGCACGATCTTGTATATGAGTATTTCATGAAGTATAGATTTGGAAGATTTCCTGTCATAGAAAACGAGAAAACAAAAAAGTTAATAGGCGTCATTTCTTTGCATGAAGTAAAAGGTATTCCGAAAGAAGAATGGGCGGATGTAAAAGTGGGAGATATAGTAAAACGGATTTCTGAGAATTCTAAGGTCGATGCCGCAATGGAAATATCTGAAGCAATTAAAAAGATGGGGAAAAACGATCTGGGTCACCTGGTAGTCATGTCCGGTAGTAAACTTAAGGGCATAATCACAAAAAGCGATGTGATGCGTTTTATAAAGATCCGTTCGGAACTTCATTAATCTTTTACAATATCGGATTTTAGAGAAGACTAATTAAAATCAGTTTATTTTATATTACCGGTGATTAGTATCTGGTATCGGCGCATTATTTTTTTATCAGGAGATATGGAGAATATATCAGAAAATATCAACCTTATCCGGAGATGGAGAGCAGAGTATGGCGGAAATGAAATATAGGCTTTTTAAAGAAAATAAAAAAGAAATAAAAGAAAATTTGAAAGATTTGAAAGTCATATATTCAGATCTTGATGGGACTTTATTAAATGATAGAGGGTGCCTCATCAAGGATCACAAAAATGACTATTATTTCGATACGGTCAGATTTCTACCACTGGCAGCGGAAAAAAACTGGGATATTGTCCTGACTTCGGGTAGAAATAAATTCCAGATGAGATACAATGCACAGATGATCGGACTTAAAAATTATATTGCAGAACTCGGAGCTGAATTAGTTTATAACCTGGGAGAAGAGGTTTATGTTACCTTTGATAGTAAGAAAAAAAAATATGACCTGACTTACGGAGGGAAAGATTTAATAAAAATCATAGAATTATTTAAGAAAAATTTCCCGGATAAAATCGAAAGTAACATAGATTGGAGCAGATACAGGTCTTATAATGCATTATTTTTCGGAGAAATAAATCTTGATGAAGCTAACCGGCTTCTTGAAAATGAAGGATATAAAGGGCTGGTTATGGCGGACAATGGGATTTTATCATTGGTGGATCTGGACCTTAACATAGAAAAACTTCATGGTTACAATCTGATGCCTTTCGGGGTCAACAAAGCAAGCGGTATAAAATTGGATAAAAAGATTAGAAATTTCGATACCCGTAATTGTATCGCGCTGGGTGATTCACTGGAAGACTTAAAAATGGCAGATGAGGTTGAATACTTTTTTTTAATGCAAAATGCGCTTGGACACAGGGAAGTCATGCTGAATGAGCTTCGAAAATACAATAACGTCTTTATTACAAATGATCCCATGAATAGAGGCTGGGCGGAGGTTATAGGATATCTGGTAGACTAAAAACTTTTTTACCGGCTCCGTTCTTCTAGTTTTTGGCGTGGTAATATTCAATATAGATTTCAAATAGTCTATAATAAAGATATATTTAAATTAATCGATAAAAGGATATCGGCGATGTACGAGAATGGCGATTCGAATTTAAAAAGGGATAGACAATATAGATCAACCGGGAAGAATCTGCTGGGGGTGCTGATAATTGTTTCATTTTCGGTTTTTTCGGGATTTATATTAGGATTGCTATTTGCTCCCCAATCAGGACTAAAAACCAGAAAAATAATAAATGAAAAATTAAAAGATGTGATAGATAGAGGAAAATTTACTATTGCCGAAGCAAGGGTCGTGGGTGAGGAATTATTGGAAAAAAGCAAAGAAAAGGCTGGTAAAGTATCTTCTATAATCAGAGGAATGACCGGGTCGGATACTGATTGATAATTTGTCTAAAGTACCCTTCTTTTGTTTATTGACAACGATTTTTTACTATAGTAGACTTTACGCTTGCTAATTTAATTGAGCGGCTAATGGCCGTATATTATTTTTTTAAGTTGTTATAATCATTATTATATTGAATTAGCATGGGCCGTTAGCTCAGCTGGTAGAGCACCGGACTTTTAATCCGGGTGTCGAAGGTT
>CAZFEN010000002.1:0-79103 GCA_964517765.1 uncultured Actinomycetota bacterium
ACCTTGCCAAGGTGGGGGTCGCGGGTCCGAGTCCCGTCTTCCGCTCCATTTTTTTTAATAATAATTAATTGTTCTGATCATATAAAGATATATAATAATAATAATAAAAAAAACTTTATAGTGGATTTTTATTATAAATGATAGAAAACGATAAAAAAGAGTACGATATATTGAATCACAGTTCTTCTCATATAATGGCTGCGGCAATAAAAAAAATATTTCCGGGTGCAAAATTTGCAATAGGCCCTTCTATAAAGGAAGGCTTTTATTATGATTTTGATATAGATAGGAATGTATCGACGGAAGATCTTCCTTTAATAGAAGAAGAAATGAAAAAAATAATAAAAGCGGATTATAAGTTTGAAAAAAAAGAAATCAGCAAAAAAGATGCAAGGGAACTATTTAAAAACAATCCATACAAGATCGAACTTATAAAAGACATTGAGGGGGGCAGTGTCAGTATTTATTCTTCCGGAGATTTTATCGACTTATGCTCAGGACCCCATATACCTTCTACCGGAAAAGTAGGAGCATTTAAACTGCTGAGTGTTGCCGGCGCTTATTGGAGGGGGAATGAAAAAAACAAGATGCTTGTAAGGATATACGGAACTTCATTTTTTGAAAAAGAAGAGTTAAAAAAATACCTGGATAGATTGGAAAAGGCAAAGAGAAGCGATCATCGCAAAATAGGGAAGGACCTGGATCTTTTTAGTTTTCATGATGAAGCCCCTGGATTTCCTTTTTTCCATCCAAAGGGAATGATTATGATAAATACCATTCTGGATTACTGGAGAGAGGAGCATAAAAAAGAGGGGTATCAGGAAATAAACACGCCGATCATACTAAGCAACGAGTTATGGAAAACTTCAGGGCACTGGGATAATTACAGAGAAAATATGTATTTTATAAAAATCGATGAAGGTGATTACGCGGTAAAACCCATGAACTGCCCCGGAACAATTATAGTGTATAAAACAAATCAGCATTCATATAAAGAACTGCCTGTCAGGATCACAGAGCTGGGACTGGTTCACCGTCACGAGAAATCGGGAGTTTTACATGGGCTGTTCAGGGTAAGAAGCTTCACCCAGGACGACGCTCATATATTCTGCATGGAGGAACAGGCAGAAGAAGAAGTATCGAAGACAATAAGTTTAATCGACCGGGTATATAAAGTTTTTGGTTTTGATAAATACCATCTTGAACTTTCGACCAGACCGGAAAAAAGAATTGGTACTGACATGATGTGGGAAAAAGCAGAGAATATACTCAAGAAAGCAATTGAAAGAAGAGGACTTGAATATGTGATAAATGAGGGAGAGGGCGCCTTCTATGGCCCAAAAATAGATTTTCATATATTGGACTGCCTGGGAAGGACATGGCAATGTGGTACCATACAACTTGATTTTGCAATGCCTGAAAAATTTGATATAGAGTATATGGGAGAGGATAATATAAAGCACAGACCGGTTATGATCCACAGAACTGTTCTGGGCAGCATAGAAAGGTTTTTGGGCATACTGATCGAACATTACAGCGGGAACCTGCCGCCATGGCTTGCACCACAGCAGATGGTGGTGCTTCCGATTTCAGAAAAATTTTATGATTATGGTTCGGAAGTTTATAGTCAACTTGAAAAAAAAGGTTTTAGAGTCGAAATCGATAACAGAGTAGAGTCATTAAATAAAAAGATAAGGCAGGCAGAGATAAGAAAAATACCTTATATGATCATAGTCGGGAAAAATGAAAAAGATACAGGAACAATTACGGTAAGGAAAAAAATCGGCGGCGACATAAAAGAAATAAAACTTTCGAATTTTATCAGTGAACTAAAAGATGTCATAGAAAATAAAAAGAATATCTATTAGACTGAAATTATATTTATCTTTATTTTTTAAAGAAATATCTTATAATTTAACCTGAACACTCTTACAATACTGATTTAAAATATATAATAACTCATAAATATCTCACATATAAATACTCATTAATCTATCGGGGGGAGGTATGTAAAATGACATTGAAGGAAAGAGTAAAGCTATACACTACAAAGACAGCCATAAAGGGTGTTTTAAAGGTGCTCCCTAAAATTTCCGATGAAAGATGGCTTTCATTAATAAAGGGCCGGGTATACAGGTTAAAGAAAAAAGAAGAAAGAGATTTTCTGGAGAATTTACTTATAAATCTAAAGTCGCAGGCCTCAATGGTATCTCCCCGGGTAAGAGAAAAAGTAGTTATGAATTTGATAAATAACGCTATGGTCCAGGGGCAGCCCAGAAGACTTGCATTTGCAAAAAAATATGGTTTTAATCCACCCAATCTTTTAGTAATAAGCCCCACTATGAGATGTAATCTGAAATGTTACGGATGTTATGCATGGCAATACTCTAAAAAAAATGATCTTCCTTATGATGTTTGCAACAGAATAATAGAGGAAGCAAACAATATAGGATTATATTTCTTTGTTATTACAGGAGGGGAACCGTTTTGCTGGAATAAATTATATGATTTTCTTGAAAGACATAATAATTCATTTTTTCAGATCTATACAAATGGTCAGTTGATAGATAATAAAGTTGCGAAAAAACTTGCCGAACTTGGAAATGCGGTCCCCTGTATAAGCGTGGAAGGGTTTGAAAAGGAAACTGATATCAGGAGAGGCAGGGGTGCATGGAAGAAAGTTATGAGAGCAATGGATGCCCTGAAGGATAATGGGGTCCTTTTTGGTTTTTCAGTAACTGCAACCAGAGATAATAATAATCTGGTGGTAAGTGATGAATTTGTTGATTTATTTATAGAAAAAGGGGCATTAATAGGATGGTATTTTAATTATATTCCGATAGGGAAGGAACCGGATATGGATCTTATGCCAACTCCGGAACAAAGAGATTACAGAAGAGAGAGAGTACGGGAGATAAGAAAGGGTAATAAAATAATAATAGCTGATTTCTGGAACGATGGACCATTGGTAAATGGCTGTATGGCCGGTGGTAAAAATTATCTTCATATAAATGTAAACGGAGATGTCGAACCATGTGTTTTCGTACACTTTGCTACCGATAATATAAAGGAAAAAAGTCTAATTGAGGTACTGAATTCAAATTTCTTCAAAGGATTCAGGAAAAGACAGCCTTATACAAAAAATCATTTGAGGCCATGCTGCATAATAGATAACCCTGGTGTTCTAAGGGATATTGTTGCCGAAAGTGGTGCTTATCCAACACATGACGGTGCAGAGACAGTAATCGGGTGTCTGGCAAAACCACTTGACAAGTATGCAAGTGATTATAAAGAAATTGCCGATAAAGCATGGGATGAGGAATATATTCCGGTAGAAGAAAGCGAAGAGGGAGAAGAAGCAGTATAGACAAAATAATCAATAATTAGTATAATTCCGAAATTAATAATAAAAAATCGTTAAAATAATAGAAAGAATAAGAAAAATAAGTAGAAATCATCTATTTCTCACCAGATGGCGGTCCTGTAAACCAGTTGATCTGGTTAATTATTTTTAAATTAAAATTTTAATAAATAGGTAGATGATTTATCTGCCTATTTTTTTTAAAAAAGTTAAGGAGGTGCAACTTCGAAAATAACAGAAGGATTCGTATAAACGAACAGATAAGAGTACCGGAAGTAAGGTTGATTGCTGAGGATGGCAGTCAGATTGGAGTTATTCCGGTAGAAGAAGCATTAAAAACTGCAGAAGAAAGCGGGTTGGACCTGGTCGAAATTTCACCAAAGAGCAATCCGCCGGTCTGTAAAATAATGGATTATGGAAAATATAAATATCAGCTTGAGATATCGGAAAAATTAAAGAAAAAAAAGCAATCCCAGATAATTATAAAGGAGATAAAATTAAGGCCCAAAATAGATATAAATGACCTTAACACTAAAAAAAGACAAATAGAAAAATTTTTATCAAGTGGTTACAAAGTAAAAATCACGGTCATGTTCAGGGGAAGGGAGATTGTTCATAAAGAACTGGGTATGAACATGTTAAATAAATTGGTCGAGGAATTAAAAGATAAGGGCGCAATGGAACTGGAGCCAAAATTGGATGGGTATAATATAATTACAATTTTATCGCCAGTTTAGAAATAAAATTATCATATTAAAAAGTTAATTTGGAAGGATATCATTATGCCGAAGATCAAAACTCATAAAGGAGCAGCCAAAAGATTTAAAGTAACCGGCAGTGGAAAGATTCTAAGGGTAAAAGCATATAAAGGTCATATTCTGACCAAAAAGAATGCTGAAAGAAAAAGACGGCTGAGTAAAATGCAGGAAGTATCTGCCTCCGACAGAAAAAAAGTAAGAAGACTATTAGCCAGATAAGAAAGGTGTGATTTAAATGACCAGAGTAAAAAGAGGACAGGTCAAGAGATTAAAACATAAGAAAGTATTAAAAGAAGCAAGAGGATATTACGGTTCCAAGAGCAGAAGTTATAAAATTGCCAAAGAACAATTACTCAAATCAATGAGTTATGCATACAGAGACAGAAAAAATAACAAAAGGAATTTCAGGAGATTATGGATCACCAGAATCAATGCTGCAACCAGAATCAATGGGATTTCATATAATGAATTCATAAATGGTCTTAAGAAAGCAAGTATTGATATCAACCGGAAGATGTTATCCGAAATGGCTGTAAATGACCCCAATGCTTTTCAAAAATTAACGGATATTGCAAAAAAACAAATAGCATAAACGTGCAGGTGAAAAAGAGAAAATGACTGACCAGCTGGAAAATAAAATAGAATCAGAAATAAGCAGTTTTGAAAAAGATCTGGAAACAGTAAAAGATTTAAAAGAGCTGGAGAAATTAAAGACAAAGTATATCGGAAAAAAAAGTTTTTTGATTAAAACTTTAAAAAATATTGGTACATTGCCTGAAAATATAAGACCAATTGCCGGTAAAAAATCCAATACTGCCAGAAATAAAATAGAGTCCGGGATTCTGCAAAAGGAAAAATTTTTCAAAGGCATCCAGTATGAAAATAAATTAAAGAAAGAGCATATCGATTTATCATTACCCGGAAGAATTGTCAGACCGGGAAGAAAAAATATAATTTCACAGGTCGTAGAAGAAATTGAAGAGATTTTTATTGGTATGGGATTCGAAATTGCAGAAGGACCTGAAGCTGAGACAGATTATTATAATTTTGAGGCATTGAACACACCGGCGGACCATCCGGCAAGATCTTTACATGATACATTCTTTATTTCCGAAAAAACACTTCTAAGGACACATACTTCACCAGTTCAAATAAGATACATGGAGAGTCATATACCGCCTTTGATGATAATATCATCCGGAAAAGCATACAGAAGGGATTATGACGTGTCGCATACGCCCATGTTCACACAGATAGAAGGCCTGGTGATAGACAAAGGAATAAATTTTGGTAATCTCAAATGGACACTTGAAGCACTGGCACATGAGGTTTTTGGGAAAAACAGAAAAGTAAGATTCAGGCCCCATTATTTTCCTTTTACAGAACCAAGTGTCGAAGTAGATGTTTCCTGTAATATATGCAACGGTAAGGGGTGCAGAGTATGTTCCGGATCAGGGTGGCTTGAAATACTGGGTTCCGGAATGGTAGATCCCAATCTGTATCAATACGTAGGGTATGATTCCGAAGAAGTAAGCGGCTTTGCTTTCGGGATGGGAATAGAAAGAATCTGCATGTTAAAATACGGTATCGAAGACCTAAGACTTTTTTTTGAAAGTGATTTGAGGTTTATCGAACAATTTTAACTTCCGGATATATCCTTAATTAAATATAAAGCAGCTGCTTTATATTATTTTATAAAAGAGCATATTTTAAAAGGATATTTAGAGAAGGAAACTTAAAAGAGTGAAAGTAACGTTAAACTGGATATGTGAATTTTTAGACAAAGACCCGCTTGAACCTGAAAATATTGTAAATGCGCTGACCATGAGCGGAACTGAGGTAAAAAAGATTGAATATGTTGGCGGCAGGTACAAAGATATAATCGTGGGAAAAATAATTGATTACTCCAGCCATCCGAATGCCGATAAATTATCTTTATGCAAAGTAGATATAGGTTCAAAAAAACTGGATATAGTATGCGGCGCCAGAAATTTCAAAAAAGAAGATATGGTCGCCGTGGCAATTCCCGGAGCAAAGATAAAAGATATAACTATAAGAAAGAGTAAAATAAGGGGACAACTGTCGGAAGGGATGATGTGTTCCGAAATGGAATTAGGTCTGTCTTCCGAATCGCAGGGTATAATGATTCTGGATGGAAGCTGCAAAATAGGCGATGATTTCTCAAAATCGGTAGGATTGGATGATACAGTTCTGGAAATGGAGATAACACCTAACAGACCGGATTGTATGAGTGTGATAGGGATTGCCAGAGAAATCAGTGCCCTGACCGGCTCGAAGCTTATAGTTCCAAATTATGATTTTAATAAAAAGTTGAATTTGGACTCAAAATTTGTTATTGAAATAATTGATTATGTTCTTTGCCCCCGTTATTCCGCAAAAATTTTTAGAAAAATTCCGGATATTGAATCACCTCAGTGGATCAAAAATAGACTTATGCTTTGTGACGTAAGACCGGTCAATCTTATAGTAGATCTCACTAATTATGTAATGCTGGAAACTGGCCAGCCAATGCATGCTTTTGATAAGGACCGGTTATATTCTGATAAGATTATAGTAAGAAATGCAGTTAAAAAAGAGAAGATAAGGACAATCGATAACTCCGTAAGAATACTCGATGAAGATGCTCTGGTAATAGCAGACGAGAAAATGGCAGTTGGGATCGCAGGTATAATGGGTGGTAAAGACACAGAAATAGGACCGGATACGGAGAACGTACTGCTGGAATCTGCAAATTTTTACGGGCCTTCGATAATGAAGACTTCCAAAAATATCGGGCTGCGTACTGAAGCTTCGAACAGGTTCGAGAAAAAAATAGATCCAATGTTGACAGTGTTTGCCCTTGAAAGATTTGAAGATATACTGAAAAAAATAACCGATATAGAGACAGAAGAATGCATATATGACAATTATCTGGAAAAAGAGCGGAAAAGAAAGATAGATTTAAGAGTAGAAAAAGTAAGCAAGATTCTTGGAAAGAAAATCGATAAGGATTTGATATCAAAAATACTCACAAAATTAAAAATCAAGAATATAGTAAAAAATAATATCGTCGAGGCAACCGTTCCATCTTTCAGGTATGAAGATCTTGAAAGGGAAATAGACCTGGTAGAAGAAATAGCAAGGATATACGGGTATGATAAGCTGGATTCCATTCCTACAGGAGTCAAAGATAGACAGGGAAAATATAACGCTTATCAGAAAACGATTAGAAATATCAGACAGACTCTCTGCGATATCGGATTGGATGAGGTTATAAATTATTCATTTTTAAGTGCCGGAGCAATTGAAACATTTAAATTGAATCTCGAAGAAGAATATAATGGCAGTGTTGCTATATTGAATCCGATTAATGAAGATTTTAAATTGTTAAGATCAATGCTTCTTCCATCAATGATGAAAAATATAAAAGATAACATTAATCACAATATAAAAGATATAAAAATATTTGAGATATCAAAAATCTTCAAGAAAAAAAATTCAAATAATCTGCCTCTTGAAATAAATATGCTTGGCATCATATTGACAGGTAATGCGGTTCAGAAAGGATGGGATGAAAAGGAAAGACCTTTTGATTTTTATGATTTGAAAGGTATCCTCGAGTTTTTATGCATGAAATATTATCCCGGCAGCAGCCTGAAGATAGAAGAAAAGAGCTACAGGTTTTTTCACACAGGAATCAGCGGGAATATAAATATTGATGGGATAAATATGGGAATAATCGGTATGATCCATCCATTGATAATAGAGGAGATCGAAACAGATCAGAATACCTATTATATGGAACTTAATTTGGATAATTTTATAAACAACATGAAAGAAACCAGAGATTATAAACCAATATCGGCATTTCCTTCGATAGATATCGATCTTGCGATTGTGGTCGATGATAAGATTAAAAGTGAAGATATAACAGATGAAATAAAAAAGAGCGGAACTGAATTGCTTAAAAAAGTAAGGCTTTTTGATATATACAAAGGGGAGCAAATAGAAAAGAATAAAAAAAGTATTGCCTATTCCTTAAATTTCAGAGATGAAAGCAGAACTTTAAAAGATACGGAGATAGAGATAATTGTAAACAGGATACTGGAAAATCTGGGTAAGAGATTTAATGCAAGAATAAGAGAATAGGCAATAAATGATAATAGATTTTCCGGGTACAAAAGGTGAGATCGAAGAAAGCAGCATCACGCATCAATATCATTCATCTTTAATAATCAAATATAAAAACACTCAAATACTGATTGATTTTGGAACAAAACATAATCCGCTTTTAATGGACAGGATAAATGACTTTGATTTCATATTGATAACTCATGCTCATTCGGACCATTACATATGGACCAAAAATGAAGAAAACAGGATAAAAATTCCGGTCTATCTTACCAGAGTCACGCTTGATTATGGTAAATATAAACCTCAGGAGTACAGAATTATAGAGAGTGATAAAAAATACAAACTGAAAGATCTGGATATTAAGGCATATGATGTAATTCATTCACTCAGGTGCCCTGCAGTCGGATATAAAATTAGAGGAGATAGGACCATAATTTATGCTCCGGATATACTGGATTTTAAAAAGGATAAGGGAATTGTATTTAAAGACATTGTTATGTTGATAGCCGATGGTTCCAGTCTTAATATAAATATGGTACGACGAAGGGAAGAAAAATTGTTCGGTCATACCCGGATAAAGACTGTAATAGGCTGGTGCAAAAAGTATGATATAAGTCACTTGATCATAACACACTGCGGAAAACAGATAGTTGAAATGGATAAAGAAGAACTGACAAGAAAACTGCAGGAGTATTCAGAAGGAAAAGTCGATATAGCCGTAGCTTTTGATGGTTACAGGGTAGAAATATAAAAATCTCCGGTATAAATTTAAAGGTTTAAAAGAAATTTAATTATCAATAATCAAGGGGTAAGAAAAACTTTTCTTACCCCTTTTAGCTGCATTACTTTTTAATTTTTATTTTAAGGCCGAATCACCTCCCTAAAATCTTTCATAAAAAAGAATTCAAACTATATTATCCGGAAAGTCCTGAAATAACTATTTCCGGTGACTTTTTTTATTTTAACAAAGGATAATGTAGATTTTCTGGAGATTTAATGAAGAATTTTAAGGTATGCCAGCTATCTGCTCCAGAATTTCTACATTATTTTTTAATATAATTTTCCCAAAAACTAAAGAAGAGAGGAAAAATGTTTAAGAATAAAAGAAAAAATATTTTTTTAATAATTTCCACATTTATTCTTCTTTTAATTTCGATTATTTCATTTTCCTGTATGGGACCTTTTTCTAACACGGAAGATAATACAGCAAATCAGGGCATTGAAACATTTGAAGTTCGGAGAGGTGATATTTTCCAGCTTGTTTCAACTACGGGAACAGTAGATTCAGAAACTCTAAATACATATACAATTTCAGTTTCAGGAGAGATAATCTCTGCTCTGGAAAAAGGAGACTCTTTTAAAAAGGGAGATATACTGGCAGAAGTAGATAAATCGGATGGTCTGCTTCAGCTGGAAAAGATCGAAAGCAATTTAAAGACTTCCGAAAGTTCTTTGAGAACGGCAAGGTTGAATTATCAAAAAGCTCTGGAAGCTAATCATATAGCAATACAGATTGCAGATCTTAATACTGAAAAAGCAGAGGAGTCTAAGGAAAGTGCACTGGATTCTCTGGAAAATGCCAATGACATGGGAGATTCATATTCTATATCTCAGGCACAATCTTCTTACAATCAGGCACTTCTTAATCAGTCCACAACTTATTGGAATAATCTGTCAAGCCTGGAGTCGGCAGACACGCAGATCGAATTGGCCAGAGAAAATTTAAACCAGGCAGGGTTACAACTGGAGCTTGCTAAAAGAGATTACGAAGAAGCCCAGAAAAACCTTGATGACTATATATTGCATGCTCCCTATGACGGAACAGTTATCTCTTCTGATTTCAAGGTAGGTGACCAGAATTCAGGAGGTAATGTAATTTCGATAATCAGTGATAATTTTTTAATTAAGACGACTATAGGCGAGACTGACATTTCAAAGGTTTTCGAGGGAGACGAAGCAAACATTACCATGGATGCTTATCCTGATAAACAGTTTTCGGGAGGAGTCGAAAAAATCATACCTGTAACTATAACAGAAGGCAACATAGTTTCCTTCGAAGTATTAGTTGGATTTAATGATACCGGAGATATCAGAATATATTATGGGCTTTCGACAAATGTCGATGTCATAACCGAAAAGGCAGAGAATGTATTGTACGTTCCAATTCAGTCTGTGTATCAGGAAAATGGTAAAAGTTATGTAGATGTTTTGACATTGGAACAGATAGATTCCAAGAATATTACTGAAAATGTGAAGAAAGTAGAAGTTACAACCGGTATAAATGATTATTCTTATATGGAAATAACTTCTGGTCTGAAAGAAGGAGACATAGTCGTCACTTCAAGGATACAATAAATACTGGCTATAAAAAATTATGAATCAAAAAATAATAGATATCAAAAATGTCACCAAGGTTTATAAAATAGGCAATATAAAGGTAAATGCCTTAAACGGTATTAATCTTGAAATAAATAGAGGAGAATTTCTGTCTATTATGGGACCTTCCGGGTCAGGGAAATCCACACTGATGAATATACTGGGATGTCTTGACACCCCTACTTCAGGATCATATTTGCTGGAAGATGTAAATGTAGCAGGTTTAAATGATAACCAGCTGGCAGAGATTAGAAATAAAAAAGTCGGATTTGTATTCCAAACCTTTAACCTGCTATCCAGGACCAATATTACAGGGAATGTCGAGCTTCCTTTGATATATTCAAAGGGGAAGAGATCAAAATCCAGGAAAGATTTAATAAGTAAGGTAATAGATTCTGTTGGACTGGCTGAATGGGTAAGGCACAGGCCCAATGAACTGTCGGGAGGACAAAGGCAGAGAGTAGCCATTGCAAGGGCCCTGGTAAATGACCCTGCCATAATACTTGCGGATGAACCAACCGGAAATCTGGATTCCAGGACAGGAGAAGAGATAATGGCCATTTTTCAGAATTTTAACAGGCAGGGCAAAACTATTCTCTTTGTTACCCATGAAATAGATCTGGCAAAACATGCAGGAAGAATAATTTATTTAAAAGACGGTATTATAACAGGTGAGGAAATAATAAAAGATCCAATCAATGCACAGAAAAGGCTTGAAGATATGCCAAAATTAGAGGACAAAATAAATAGCATGGAAGCGAATGCTTTATTATGAAAAGAATATTTGAGAATATAAGGATTGCCTTTAAGTCTCTGGCTTTAAACAAGTTAAGATCATTTTTGACCATGCTGGGAATCATAATCGGTGTAGGATCCGTGGTTGCGGTTATGTCAATAGGTGCGGGTGCCGAAGCTTCCATAACCGAAAATATTCAGAGCATGGGAACAAATGTACTTACAATTACTCCTGGAAGGGAACAGGTATCCATAGGTGGAAGAGAGGCTAGCGTGGAGTCACCGGGAAGTATACAGGTTAGAGTCGGAGAGGATTCAGAACAGCGTAGAGGTTTAATGAGCGGATTTGGAGAAGAGGAGGATGAGGAAATTGTAGCTGGTGAATTATATCTGAAAGATGTTAAAGCTTTAAAAGAAGAA
This sequence comes from uncultured Actinomycetota bacterium, assembly GCA_964517765.1. GTDB lineage: Bacteria > Actinomycetota > Humimicrobiia > Humimicrobiales > Humimicrobiaceae > Hydromicrobium. The sequence continues at coordinate 11,785 of CAZFEN010000002.1, forward strand.
ACAAGCGTGCTGGATGAAGTAGTACCGTTACTATCCAGTATGTCCGGTTTTTCCTATATGAGCTGGAGTGGGAATGTAAGTGTAACCGCTACTACGGAAGATTATTTGAACTTTGCGGGTTATGAACTGGAAAAAGGTAATTTCTTTACCGTTGACGATGTTTCAAATTCATCAAATGTGGTTGTTTTAGGATATGGCGTGCTAACCGATTATTTTGGAAAGAACGATCCTATCGGTGAGACAGTAAAAATAGATGGAAAGAATTTTAAGGTAATGGGGATTCTGAAGTCGGTTGGCTATACCTTTGGCATGAGTCCCGATAATTCGATATATATCCCTATAACAACGGCTCAAAATAAACTATATGGTATTGATACAGTAAATCAAATCATGGTAAAGGTCAAAAGTGAAGATGCAATGGATGCTGCAACAGCTGAAGCTAAGGCAATTTTGAGATCACAGCATCATATTCTGCCAGGAGAAAGCAGCGATTTCGAAATAAGCAGTTCCGCTCAGCTGCTCGAAATGGCGGGTACAATTACGGATATTATGGTTATTTTGCTTTCCAGCATTGCTGCCATTTCTCTTTTAGTAGGAGGCATAGGGATTATGAATATTATGTTCGTATCGGTAACCGAAAGAACAAGGGAAATCGGCATAAGAAAAGCAATAGGTGCCAAAAATAGGGATATATTGGTACAATTTCTTACCGAAAGTATAGTATTGAGCCTATCGGGTGGCATTATCGGAATAGGACTTGCAAGCCTTATAACTGGAGTATTGAGTACTTTTACCAGTTTAAGTTCGCTTATTACTGCTTCTCCTGTGATTATGGCTTTATCTTTTTCTACGATTATAGGTCTTGTTTTTGGTATTTTTCCGGCTATGAGAGCAGCAAGACTCAATCCAATTGACTCATTAAGACACGAATAGGATTTACCGCGAATTTGTTTTTACTTTTTAAATGTATAAAATAATTATATAAATTTTATATGGATTTATTAAAAATATGAAAATATTGATAATAGAAGATGAAAAATCCGTAGCGGATAATATAAAATCAGGGCTGGAGCAGCATAGATTTACAGTTGATGTAGCCTACAGTGGACAGGAAGGTTACAGTCTTATTGAGGATTATGATTATGACATTATAATACTGGATTTGATGCTTCCGGATATGGCAGGGGAAGATCTATGCAGAAAAATAAGGCAAGAAAATATAAATTGTTATATATTAATGCTTACTGCTAAAAAGCAAATAGAAAATATAGTTAATGGGCTTAATTGCGGCGCTGACGATTATCTTAAAAAACCTTTTGATTTTTCCGAACTTCTTGCAAGAATAAAAGCTCTTCTCCGGAGATCTTTAAAAAATAAGGAAAATATACTGGGTACTTTCGATTTAAAAATAGACCTGGATAAGGAGCAGGTATTTGCAGGTGATAAAGAAGCGAAACTTACCAAAAAAGAATATATGATTCTTGAATACCTTTTAAGATATAAAGGGCAGCTGGTTAGCAGGAATCAGATACTTGAACATGCATGGGATAGAAATGTGGATATTTTTACCAACATAGTGGACACTCATATAAAGAATCTTAGAAGAAAATTAGGCAAAACCGGCAGGCTTATAGAAACTGTTTACGGATCAGGATATAGAATAATAGATGATAAGTAGGGAAAAGTCATGAAATTAACACTTAAAAGAAAAATACTGCTCTGGTTTGCAGTTATAATACTAATATCATTCATACTTTATGGATTTCTTATTTATTTTGTATATAATTTCAACCTTGGAAGAGAAAAGTATTTAATTTTTTTAAATGAACATATTGAGGGAGCGGACCAGATAGTAATCGATAGACTGAAAGAAGAAGGTAGATTCGGACCGCTTGGGATGCCGCTGCACCTAAAGATATTGTCACCTGAGCACTTTATGAGAATATTTTATACAATAACCGGTGGAGTTCTGTTAATAATAATCATAGCGGTATCAGGCGGCTTTTTGGTTCTAAGAAGGATGTTAAGACAGATCAATTTTATTAGCGAAAACGTAAAAGAAATAGACGAAAAAAGACTTCATCTAAGATTGAATATTAAAGGAAAAGACCCCATATCGAATATGGCACGAGTATTTGACAGCATGCTTGATAAAATAGAATCATCATTCAAAAAACAGAAACAGTTTATCCAGAATGCTTCGCATGAATTAAATACTCCACTTACAATAATGAAGACAAAAATTGATGTATTGAGACAGAAAAAAAATATCACCAAAACGGAATACAGGGAAACTCTGGATCTTATTGACAGTGAAATTATGAGACTATCCAAAATTACGGAAGAGCTGCTCATCCTGGCGGATATCGAAGAAAATGGATACAGGGAGGAATTTATTAAAATCAACACAAAAAAAATTTTAGAAAAAATAATAAGATTATTTGACAATCAAATAAATTCAAAAGAATTGAAATTGAAATTAGAATTTACCGGAGAAGATTTCATCATTATGGGTAATGAGATGCAGATAGAGCAGTTAATATTCAATCTTATGGACAATGCCATAAAATACAGCATTCCTGAAAGTCAGCTAAAAATCAGACTGGGCAGCGATAAGGATAAGAATTTACTGATTGCCAATATTTCCAATAGAAGCGATATAATTAAAGAAAAAGATATTCCTTATATTTTTGACCGGTTTTACAAGGCTTTCGCTTCAAGCGATAGAAAAGGTTTTGGTCTGGGGCTTTCTATAAGTAAGAAAATAGTGGAAAACCATAAAGGTGTGATAAAAGCAGACTATTATAAGGATAAAAAAGAAATAACTTTTACTATATCCATACCTCTTTTAAAAAATATATAAGATATTTTAACTCCAGCTTATCTCCATTTTTTATTTATATAATAATGCATAAAAATAAAAAAAATAAAATATTATAAAGGAGATTAATATGCATGGATTTTTTATGCAGCAGTCCAGTGAGATTTTTAGGCCAGGCGGTTTTTTTATTATATTTGGACTAATTAGATATTTACCATATATAGCTGTTGGCTTACTGGTAATCACTGTAGCAATATGGATTATTTTCGGTATAAAAAAATTAAGATGGGCAAAGATACTGGCGATAGTTTTAACTGTACTGGTAGTAATAATAGGTGGTTTGAGTCTGGGGACTTTTTTTCTCGGCAGAAGATTCATGGGAGGATCTCCACCTGAGGGGGGACAGTTCCAGAGATTTGAGGAAAGGGAAAACAACAGAATTGAAGATAATGGCAGTGCTAATCTAATAGAAAATATGCAGGTAGTTGTCTAGGACGTAGATAATTTTTAAAAGAGTTAATAATCATTTAATCGTGATATAATATTTTAAAATTATTAACTCTATTTTTTTGTTGTAATTTTATTTTATATATAATAAAAATTTATACTTTTGATGTAGAATAATTAAAGTTATTTTATAAAATAAAAAAAATGAAACTTACTCTAATTAAAAAAATTCAGGAATCGAAAGATATTTATACTTTCGTATTTGAACCTGAAAATCCTTTACCATGGAAAGCCGGGCAGTATATTTTCTTTAAAATACCTCATGAAAATCCGGACGAGAGGGGGGTGATCAGGCATTTTACTATTTCTTCCGCACCTTCTGAAAAGAATATTTTTTTAACGACAAAATTTGATTTCGAAAATGGAAGTTCCTTTAAAAAAGCTTTATTTAAATTAAATCAGGGAAGCTCCATAGAGGGATTCAACTTGGGTGGAAATTTTACAGTAACAGATTTAGAAGAAAAATATGTATTTATTGCCGGAGGAATTGGGATCACACCATATCGTTCAATTTTGGTGGATCTGGCAAACGAAGACAGATTACCGGATGTAATCCTTTTTTACTGCGGTAAAGCTGATGGAATTATCTTTAAGGATGTTTTTGATGAAATCAAGAAGAGATATAAATGGCCGCTGGTCCATTTTGTAATAGAACCGCAGCTCATCAATGGAGAAATAATAAAAGAAAAAGTCCCGGATTTAAAGGATCGGATTTTTTATATTTCAGGTCCTGTGGTTATGGTAAGTATTGTGAAAGAGATTCTATTAAAATTAAATATCAAAAATAGCAGAATAGTAACAGATTACTTTCCAGGTTATGATTAATTGATCTATTTTGATATTTTATAAATCGTTCACTTGGGTCTGTTTAATCCTGTATAAATTCCAATATTTATAATATAGGGACATTTATGAAAAATTACCACCGAACGATACTGACGATACTATCTGTGTTGTTTCTGTTTTTGAGTTTCAGGGAACTGGGATTTTTCGTCTGGTTTTCACTCATACCATTTTTATTTGTAATTTATAGCTCAAACCTCAAACAAACTCTTTTATTTAGTTTTATATGCGGTATTGGATTTTTTATAGGAGTTACTTACTGGATGAATACTCTTCCGGTAAAATTTGTATGGCTGCTTTTGACACCTCTTTTAAGTATAATTTTTTTGATTTATGGAACATCTATATATTTTATATTTAAAAAAATCCATCAACCAATCTTGAGAATGTTTCTAATACCCGCTGTATGGGTATTTATAGAATTTATCAGGTCGCAGACACTTCTTGCTTTCACCATAGGCATCCTTGGATACACCCAGCATAGTTTCCTGCCGCTTATGCAGATCACAAGATTTACAGGTATATATGGAGTGTCCTTCATTATAATCCTTTTTAATACTGCTATTTTTGAGACATTATTATTCTCGATAAAGAATAAAAAAGCCATATTCAAATTTTTGATTATCAGCTTATCAATTTTAGTGGTGTTTGTTACCTATGGCATTGTAAGCGTTAACAATAATCTAAACAGGGTAATTAGTGATAAGGGTTACAGCGAGATAAAGCTGGCACTGGTACAGCCAAATATACCCCTCGGAGATAAATACTCAGGAAAAGGCATGGAAATAATTCCTGAACCTTATTGCGAAGAGACTTATTTCAGGGAAGATACCGATCTGGTAGTCTATCCTGAAAGTATGCTGTGGGGATTTATGGAAGAAAATGAAAGTTTCAAAGAATGGGCCAAAATAATTGCAAAAACAGAAAACCTTTATATGCTTATCGGCCAATATACACACGATGACGAATTCGACAGATATTATGATTCAGCGCTGCTTTATGATACGGATATGGAAATCGCAGGAAGATATGATGAGACCCACCCCGTACCTTTCAGCCAGTATATGCCATATCCAAAGATTTTAGGTTTCTTGAAATTTCTGGATTTTTCGACAGTAAATCTAATTCCTGCCAGAGATTATAACTCCATCGACTATCCGGGTAAAGGTAAAATTGGAGTAAATATATGTTACGAATCAACAATTCCGTCTATTGCAAGAAAAATAAGGAATAATGATGCAGAAGCCATATTTGTACTTTCCGATAACTCAAGTCTTGATGGTAGTATAGCGCCATGGCACCATTTGATATTTTCAAAAGTCAGAGCGATAGAAAATGGATGTTACGTGGTTCATTGTGCAAATACGGGTATATCAGCCATAATTTCTCCCGATGGGGAACTAGTGGCGAGATCAGATCTTCTAAGTAAAACGGTATTTTATGGAAGTGTCTTTCTTGTAGAGGAGAAGACTTTTTATACAAAATACGGCGATATACTGGTAATTATATATATTGGAACAATTTTCTTACTCACAATTGTTTACCTCATACTCAAAAAATTAAAAAAGATCAGTTAAGCCACATAACTAAAATATTTTTAAATAAATATTGCATATTATTTAATTATTATGTATAATATGCAAATTAATAATCGGAAGGTATTTATATGAAAAATAAAATAAAAGCTGGAATAGTTGGTGGCTCAGGTTTTACCGGGTTTGAACTTGTGAAAATATTGAGCAGGCATAAATATGTCGATATTAGTTTTGTAACATCAAGGACATATAAAAATCTATCTATCTGTGAGGTTTTCCCGGCGTTCAATGATAGAAAGGATGAAAAAATTACTTTTATCGACGAAGCCAAAGAAGACAATTTAAAGGGTATCGATATTATATTTTTGTGTCTTCCTCCTTTTAAATCAATGGAGTATCTGAAAGGGATATCCGGAGATTATTCTTTTAAAGTAATAGATCTGGGATCGGATTTCAGATTAAAAAATCCCGTTGATTACAAATACTGGTACGGAACGGAACATATAATGAAAGAAATACTTTCTGATTTTATATATGGTCTTCCTGAAATAAATAAAGAGAAGATAAAACTGAGTAAATATGTCGCAAATCCCGGATGTTATCCTACTTCTATCCTGTTGGGGCTCGCACCGCTTATAAAAAATGATATTAACATGATAGATATTTACATTGACTCAAAGTCAGGAATAAGCGGTGCCGGAAGGAAATTAAAGGAAGAGTACCTTTTTACCAGCATGGATAATAATTTTTATGCCTATTCTACCGTTGGGCACAGGCATATCGGAGAAATAGAACAGGAATTAGAAAATATTTCCGGAAAGAAATTTAAAGTAAGCTTTACGCCTCATCTTCTTCCTGTCAGCAGGGGTATTTTTACATCCATATATTGCAAAATTGGTAATTCCGTAGAAAGCAACATGGAAGAGGAAATATACTACCTGTTTGAAAAGTTTTGCAAGGACCTGCCATTTGTAAAATTTACAGGTACCGAGATGCCGCAATTAAAAGATGCTGTCGGAACAAATATGTGTCTTGTTAGCTTCGGTTTTGATGAAAGGACAGGCACATTAAAAATATTCAGTGTATTGGACAATCTTTTAAAGGGTGCCGCCGGTCAGGCCGTGCAGAATATGAATATAATGATGGAATTCGAAGAAAAAGAAGGATTGGATTTTAACGGAATATTTTAAAGATAAACCACTTTTAAAAGAGATTAAAAATGGAAAGTAATTTAAATAAAAAAAACATGGATTTTGATATTATAGAAAACGGAGGCATAACCAGCGTTCCGGGATTTTATGCCTCAGCATGTCACTGTGGTTTAAAAAGTTCGGGGAAACCGGATATATGTATAATTTATTCTCCCGAAGGCAGTGTCTGCAGTGGAATATTTACTAAAAATAAGTTTCAGGCTGCACCTGTTACAGTCACAAAGCAGCAGCTTAAAAAAACAAGAAATATCAAAGCCATTATAATAAACAGTGGAGTTGCCAATGCCTGTAACGGAAAGAAGGGATATGAGAATGCTTTAAAAACTATAGATATTGCAGTGCATCAACTTGATATCGATAAAAAAAATATACTTATTTCATCTACGGGAGTGATAGGGAAGCAGCTTCCAATGGATAAAATAGAAAAAGGCATCAGTAAATGTGCCGGTAAATTAAGCCCCGTTGGTGGGCATAATGCAGCTGAAGCAATACTTACCACAGACCTTGTCACAAAAGAGATAGCAGTTAAAATCAAAACCGCGTCCGGTGAAGATATAGTAATAGGCGGTATGGCAAAAGGTTCGGGTATGATAGAACCAGATATGGCTACCCTGCTGGTTTTTATAACCACAAATATAAAAATTTCAGGCAAGCTGCTTGATAGCCTTCTTCTTGAAGAAGCCGCTAAAAGTTTTAACCGTATAACAGTGGATGGTTGCCAGAGCACAAACGATATGGCAATAGTCATGGCAAATTCAAAAAGCAATGTTGTCCTGGATAATAAAACAAGTAAATATTACAAAGAATTCGTAAATGCTTTTTCTTATGTAATGCAGGATCTTGCAAGGAAAATAGTTCTGGACGGAGAAGGAGCAACCAAACTTATAGAAATAAAGATTGTAAATGCAAAGAAAAAAGCAGATGCAAAAATGCTTGCATTTAAAATTGCAAACTCTAATTTGTTTAAAGCAGCCATGTTCGGTCAGGACCTTAACTGGGGAAGGATGAACTCTGCACTTGGTTCGGCAGGGTGTGATTTTGATCCTGATAAAGTCAGTATTTATATGGAAGATGTCCTGGTCGTAAAAAACGGTATGGGAGTGGATTTTGACAGGAAGCATGCAGATAAAATCATGAAAGAAAAAGAAATAAAATTTACCGTGGATCTTAACTCCGGTAATGAGGGATTCAATGTTCTAACCACAGATCTATCAATTGATTATGTAAAGATAAACGCTTTATACCGGACATGATAATAAACCGGTTATCATCAAAAAGAGAATTTGAGGAGAAATAAATAAAATGGCTCATGCAAAGGTAAGCAAAGGAAAAGAAGAAACCGAGTTATACACAAATAAAGTAGAGGTATTGCTTGAATCATTGCCTTACATAAAAGAATATTCCGATAGAATAGTTGTAGTAAAAATAGGCGGCAGTATGATGGAAAATGACAGTGTTATTCAGAGCGTATTGAATGATTTGATCCTTATGAAATATGTTGGAATAAAAGTGGTTCTTATTCATGGAGGCGGAAAACAGATCAGCGAGATGTCATCAGAAAAAGGAATAAAACCTGAATTTGTTGACGGATTAAGAGTAACTAACAGGGATTCGATAGAAATCGTAAAGATGGTCCTTATTGGCAACATAAACACGAAGATAGTGTCTTTTCTCAATGAGCATGGAAGTATTGCTATGGGGATATCGGGAAATGATGCAAGTTTTATCAAATGCCATAAAAAAGAATATAAAAAAGATGGGAAAGATATAGATCTGGGATTTGTGGGAGAAATAGACAGTATTAATTCAGACTTTTTGAATAGTATCCTGGACAGTGGTTATATACCGGTTATTGCCACACTGGGAGTGGATGATAAAGGTAATATATATAATATCAACGCCGATACATGTGCTGCAGAGATCGCAGTTTCACTTAATGCAAAAAAAATGATCCTGCTGACGGATGTGGATGGCATTATGGAAAAAAGCAATAAAGGAAATAAATTGATATCAAAATTGACTGTGAAACAATGTGCAAAGTTACTTGAATCGGGAAAAATAAATTCAGGTATGATTCCCAAAGTGATTGCCTGCATAAATGCCTTAAAATCAGGAGGGGAAAGGACCCATATACTTAATGGAATCAAAAAACATTCAATACTTGTAGAAATATTTACTGATGCCGGTATTGGTACAATGATAACCAGTAAGGAGGCTGAATGAACATGGTAAAAAATAATGAAATATTTGAAATGGGCAGCAAGTATTTGATGTCGACTTACAGCAGATTACCTGTTGTATTTGCAAAATCCAAAATGCAGTATCTCTGGGATGTAGAAGGTAACAAATACCTCGATTTCATAGCAGGTTACGGATGTTTGAATGTTGGTCACAGCAATAGATCTGTAGTAAATGCGATTAACAAGCAGGTGGAAAAAATAATTCAGCCTTCAAATGTTTATTATAACCAGCCCCAGGTAATGCTTGCTAAAAAATTATGTGAGATTACCGGATTCGGGGAAAAGGTATTCTTTGCCAACAGCGGTGCAGAATCCATAGAGGGAGCAATAAAACTTGCAAGAAAATATTCTACGGATAATTACAGTTCTTTACGATATGAGGTAATAACATTTAAAAGGGCCTTCCATGGAAGGACCCTCGGTGCGCTGGCAGCCACTGCACAAATTGAAAAACAAAAGTTATTCGAGCCGCTGCTTACAGGGTTCAAATATGCTGTATTTAATGATATTAATTCCGTAAAGGAGCTCATAAGTGAAAATACATGTGCTGTTATTATCGAACCTATCCAGGGAGAAGGAGGAGTTTATCCTGCAGATAAAGAATTCATGAAGGAACTGAGGAACTTGTGCGATAAAAAAAATACACTCCTCATACTGGATGAAATACAGACTGGATTTGGCAGAACAGGACATATGTTTGCATATCAAAATTACGGAATATACCCCGATATACTGGCAGTTGCCAAGAGTCTTGGCGGGGGAATGCCCATAGGGGCAATTATTTCCACAGATAAGATAAGCTCCAGTTTCGTACCCGGTACCCATGGTTCTACTTTTGGCGGTAATATGGCTTCATGTGAGGCAGGACTGGCCGTACTTGACTATTTAATAGATAATAAATTGGCCGAAAGGTCAAAAAAACTTGGCCAGTATTTCATGAAAAAATTAATACAGACAAAAAAGAAATATCCGGTTGTAAAGGATATAAGGGGAACAGGTCTTATGATCGGAATGGAATTCAATGAACCAGTTGCAGAAAAAATTGTACTGGATGCCCTTAAAGATAAACTGGTCCTAAATAAAATATCAGTAAATACTTTAAGGTTTCTACCTTCCCTTGTGATAACAAAAAAGAATATAGATACACTTGTAAAGTGGCTGGATGCAAAAATAAAGGAGATATGAGATGAAAAGGGATTTTTTGACATTAAAAGATTATTCAGGGGATGAAATCGAACACATACTTGAACTTTCACAATTGATTAAGAAAGATAAAAGTAAATATGGAAATTTTCTTGATGGTAAGAACATTGCAATGCTGTTCGATAAGCATTCAACCAGAACCAGGATCTCTTTTGAAGCCGGTATAAATCAACTTGGCGGGAAGGCACTGATACTGGATTCTAAAAGTCTACAATTGGACCGTGGAGAGACCTATAAGGACACGGCGGAAATATTTTCTCTTTACGTTGATGGTGTTATTATAAGGACCTTTAAACAGGAAACTGTAGAAATTTTTGCAAAGTATGGGAACATTCCTGTAATAAACGGACTTACGGATAAGTATCATCCATGCCAGATACTGGCTGATATGTTGACTTTAAAGGAAATGGGACTTCTGAATAAGGAGCTGAAATTTACATATATGGGGGATAGTAACAACGTAACAAACAGCCTGATTATCGGATTTTCAAAACTGGGGATTGGTATAACAATTGGGAGTCCTGAAAAATATTCCCCTTCCAATGAAATACTGGAATATGCAATGAACCAGAAAGATGGAATCAAAATAAAAGTTACGCATGATCCTGTAGAAGCAGTAAAGGATGCGGATGTTGTTTATTCGGATGTCTGGTTAAGCATGGGAGATGGAATGGATAATAATAAACTAAAGGAGCTTAAAAATTATCAGGTTAATTCAGGTCTTCTTGCGAATGCAAAAAAAGAAGTAAAGATAATGCACTGCCTGCCCGCGCACAGGGATCAGGAAATATCTTCGGAAGTCCTGGATGGGAAAAATTCAGTTGTTTTACAGCAGGCTGAAAATCGCATACATGCCCAGAAGGGGCTGCTTGTCTATTTGTATAAAAATTAAATAAAAGTATTATTTTATTAAAATATTTAAAGGTAAGATATTGAAATGAAAAGAACCGAAAGGCTGAGAGCAATAAAAGAAATAATAAGCAGTAAGAAGATCTCTTCCCAGGAAGATCTGCTAAACGAGCTTAAAAAAAGAGGTTATGATGTGACACAGTCAACAATTTCAAGGGATTTTAATGAGTTGAGACTGGCAAAGACCAGAAATTACCTGGAAGAGGAGTATTATTCCATCGAAAGTATAACACATGAGGGAAAGGTTATTGATCCTGTTAAATTTAAAACAAAATTAAAAGAAAGTGTTTTATTGGTTAAAAGAGCGGAAAATATAATCGTGCTGCGTACTTTCCCCGGAGAGGCTCAGGGAACAGCAGCAATAATAGATGGCATGAACTTTGTAGAAATACTTGGTACGGTAGCGGGAGATGATACTATAATATGTATTGCAGACAACCAGAAAAATGCTGAAAAGATATTTGAAATGATGCAGAAACAGTTTTAGCCCCTGCTGTTTAATAATTTAATATGAATTTGATTATTATTGTAAATATATGAAAGGAACAAACAAATGAGCGGTAAAGTAGTGCTGGCCTACTCAGGCGGACTCGATACCTCTATTTCGATAAAATGGATAAAAGAAAAATACGACATGGATGTGGTTGCCGTACTTGTTGATTGCGGTCAGCAGGAGGATTTAAAAGAAATTTACAGCAAGGCACTTAAGATAGGTGCTAAAAAATCAGTTATAGTCGATGCAAAAGACGAGTTTATAAAAAATTTTATTTTTCCATCCATAAAGGCCAATCTAAAGTATGAAAAGAAGTATCCTCTGGCCACGGCACTTGCCAGGCCTCTTATTGTTAAAAAATTGGTGGATGTTGCAAGGAAAGAAGGAGCAAATGCAGTTGCTCATGGCTGTACTGCCAAAGGTAATGACCAGGTACGTTTTGATGTCGGTATCAGAAGTCTTGCGCCTGAACTTAAGATCATCGCACCACAGAGAGAATGGATAATATCAAGGGAAGAAGCGCTTGAATATGCAAAAAAATGTAAAATCAAGGTAAATGTCACAAAAGATAATCCTTACAGCATAGACGAAAATCTATGGGGGAGGAGCATCGAGTGCGGTATTCTTGAAGATCCGTGGAATGAACCGCCTGATGATATTTATAAATGGACGAAAATAACCAAAAAAGAAAAAGAAAACGAGTATATTGAAATAGGATTCGAAAAAGGTATACCGGTTTCCCTGAACAATAAAAATATTTCTCCTGCAGAAATAATAAAATCGTTAAATAAAACAGCAGGTTCCTATGGAATCGGAAGAATCGATATGATAGAAAACAGGCTGATCGGTATAAAATCAAGGGAGATATATGAATCACCGGCAGCAGAAGTACTTATCGAATCTCATATGCAATTGGAATCTCTGATACTTGACCGGGAACTTGTTCATTATAAATATGGTCTGGAAGAAAAATTTGCCGAGCTTGTTTATTATGGATTATGGTTTACTCCGCTAAAGGATTGTATTTGTGCATTTATGGATAAGAGTCAGAATTTTGTAACAGGTACCGTAAGAATTAAATTTGAAAACAAGCATTTTGAAATTGTGGGAAGAAAATCCGATTATTCATTATATGATATGGATCTTGCCACTTATGATAAGGGTGATAAATTCGATCCGTCTCATTCTGAAAGTTTTATAAAATTATGGGGCTATACATATGAAATTTTAGCAAAAAAGGGAAGAATCAATGGAAAATAAAATATGGAAGGGAAGGATATCTAAAAATACAGATGAAGCAGTCGATAAATTCACTTCATCCATAAACATAGATAAGGAACTTTATCTGTATGATATAACAGGAACTGCTGCTCATGTGATGGGACTCAATAAAATCGGAATTATAACTGATGTGGAGCTCAAGAAAATCATGACTGGACTTAAAAAAGTAAAAAAGAACATAGAGACAGGTCAGGTGGATACAGCCGCATATGAAGATATTCACAGTCTGGTTGAAAATGAGCTTGGTAAAATAATAGGCGACATAGCTATGAAAATCCATACCGGGAGAAGCAGGAACGATCAGGTAGTGCTGGATGAAAAACTTTTTATAAAAGAGATAATAATCGACTTATTAAATAAAATAATAGTACTGCAGAAAAACATCTTAGATATTTCTATGAAATCTACTGATATAATAATGCCTGCCTACACTCATATGCAAAAAGCCCAACCTGTCCTGCTTTCGCATTATATGATGTCTTATTTTCAAAATTTTGATAGAGATAAAGAAAGTTTTTTCAATGATTTCGAAGGCATTGATTTTCTTCCGCTGGGAGCTGCAGCCTGTGCAGGCAGCGGATACAATCTTGATAGAAAATTTATAAAAAAAATTCTTGGTTTCAAGTATCTTGATTCAAACAGCATGGATACTGTCGGAAACAGGGATTTTATAATGGATTTCATATATTCCTGCTGTAAGACAATGCTGCATTTAAGCAGGTTTTGCGAGGATCTCATTATATACAATACAGGTGAATTTTCTTTTATCGAAATAGATGAATCTTTCTGTACGGGAAGCAGCATAATGCCGCAAAAAAAGAATCCGGATATCCTTGAACTGATAAGGGGTAAAAGTTCGGTTGTAACGGGCAATTTACTTCAATCAGCCATACTGCTAAAAGGCTTGCCCTCAACATATAACCGGGATCTTCAGGAAGATAAAAAAATATTATTCAGCGCTTACCGGGAAACATCTTCAAGTATTGAAATATTTTCAAAATTACTTGAAAAAATAAAATTCAATACTGCAAAAATCGCTGTTTCCCTTAATGATAGTTTCATAGAAGCTACCGATATAGCAGATTATCTTGTCAAAAAAGGTGAAAGTTTCAGGAGGGCACATAATATCGTAGGGAAAATCGTAAAATATTGCATAGATAAAAAAATAACTATAAATGACTTAAAACTTGATAAACTTAAAGGTTATTCAGCTTGCTTTGGAAACGATATATATGAATATGCAAATATAAAATCATGCATATCCAATAAAAAAACAGACTGCGGAACCTCAAAAAAACAGGTAATTTTAAGTATCGAATCGTCAATTAAAAATATAAAAAGCTCCGAGCTGGGATTAAAAAAACTTAAAGAAAGAATTGCTGATTTTAATAAAATCCTAAAATATATCAAATAAATTAAATCCATTTCTTATTTCTTAAAGTGAAAAAAACCACAGGAAAAATCGAACTTACTGCTCCCGCAGGAGGATGGAGCCAATTAATTGCAGCAATTAATGCGGGTGCCGATTCGGTTTATCTGGGATATAAAAAATTCGGTGCCAGGGCCTATGCTGAAAATTTTGATATGGGTCAAATAAAAAAAGCGGTAAATCTTGCGCATAATAATAATATAAAAGTATATCTTACATTAAATACACTGGTAAAAAATAATGAAATAAAAGAAGTAATAAATTTTTTAAGCGTATATACCAGAATATGCTCCGATGGGATAATAATCCAGGATTACGGTATATATAAATTGATCAGGGATCTTTTTAAATCAATACCGGTTCACGCCAGTACCCAGCTGAATATACATAATATTTACTCATTAAAATTATTGAACCGTCTTGGATTTAAAAGAACCGTACTTGCCAGAGAAATGACCCTGAGTGAAATTAATAATCTAACAGAAAAAAAATTAATGGAAATAGAAGTATTCGGGCATGGTTCCCAGTGCTATTCATACTCCGGAAGCTGTTATTTAAGCTCTTTTATTGGGGGAAGAAGCGGCAACAGGGGGAAGTGTACACAGCCCTGCAGGATGAAATATAAACTTCTGAAAAAAGACGAAGATAAGTACATCTATGTTATCGCAGATGGAAGTTACTTATTAAGCAAAAGTGATCTGTGTATTCTTGATTTAATACCTGAGATTGTTAGAACAGGAATAGATGCCCTTAAAATAGAGGGGAGGATGAAGTCTCCCGAATATGTGGGAATCGTTACTAAAATTTATAGAAAATATATAGATCTTTATTACTCTGATCCTTTAAATTATAAAGTAGATGAATCGGACATTTATAAACTCACCCAGATATTTTCAAGAGAATTGGGTCCTGGTTATTTTAAAGAGATGTATCCTCCGGATATAATATCACCGAATAAGTCAGGAAGTATTGGAAATTTTTTGGGAAGAGTTTACGGAATCGATCAGGAGGGCAGCGGCAACAAAAAAGTAAAATTTATTTATATAAAAAGCAGATGGGAAATAAATAACGGCGATATTATAGAAATCTGGACCAGATCCGGAAACACCAGAATAAATGTGAGAGATTTTAAATTATTGGATAAAAATGATAAGTATTATAAATATAAGATTATAGTCGACAGTATAAGCAAAATCAGTGAAAAAGATAGAGTTTTTAAATATTTCGACATAAAGATCAACGGTGAGGCTCGATCTCTATTAAAATATGATTCCGGTAAAGTAAGAACAAAAACATCACCCACAGCAAGCGGCCAGAATGTCAAAGATGAAACTATAGTAGAAAACTATTTAAATAAATTTTTACCCGAATATGACAAAACATCTGTAGAAAAGAATAAAGATAAATTAACAATATCAACTTGTATATATGATCATGAATATATCGAATCCGCTATTCAAAACGGTACGGACCATGTGATTTATAATGATTTTAAAGAACTGGTAAAAGACAGCGGAATTGAAAGCAGCATAATTAAATCATTAGAAAAATATAGTAATTCAAAATACATTAATGTAACAGTAGGGACTCCTTACATCATGTATGACAGCGATTTTAAATCGATAGAAAAAAATATTTTAAATCTACTGGAACATGGAATAAACAATTATAAAATATCAAATCCGGCATTATTGGAACTATTCAACGAAATAGGTAATCGGGGTAACCATGATATCGGAGTTTATCTGGGCTTTGATTTCAATCTGTTTAACACTCTATCGTTTATTTTTTTCAATGATCTTATAGGTGAGAACAACCTTTTAAAAGGAATAGAGTTTTCTCCCGAGTTAAACCTTGAAGAAATTTTTAAAATAAAATCGGATACAATAAATTTCTATAAAGGTAAAAAAAATCCGGAGTTTTCTATTTACGGTCAAGGTTATTTCCGGATTATTAGTTCAAGATATAAATTGAAATTTCTGACCGGTAATTCAAACGATAACCATTTCTATATAGAGGACATAAAGGGTTACAGGTTCAGAATCGCGTCTGATTATAATGATAATATGATGATATTTAACTCAAGAAATATATGCACCTTATTCGATCTTGATAAAATAAAAAAAAGCGGCATCAATAATATTATCCTTGATAGCAGATTTTATGAAAAAAAAGATTTCGATAGGATAATTAAAAATTATAGAGAAGCAATAAAAATATTAGAAGAAGATGGCGTCGAAAAATACAAATTCTTTACTTCAAAACTTGAGAATGACAGCCTTTTTAAAAATTATTCTAAAGGGCATTTACTGCGAGGAGTCCAGTAAAATAATCAATCCGGCTTTATTATTTAAATTATAATGTTATATAAAGTATAAAGCCATATAGTCTCATCCTATATTTATGGTGATTGTGGAACCATAATTCAGATATTCCCCGGCAGCAGGAGTCTGCTTCACAACATTTCCTACAGACGCAGGATCAGGAAGTATTTCAACTATAAATCCCAGATCCTCAAGTTCGAGCATTCCATCTTCTTTTGTCATTCCTGTGACATCCGGTACTTCTATGCCCTTGCTGATTTTAATGGTGATTTCAAGTAGTTTATCATAAATCGTACCACTGACCGGATCCTGTAAGAAAACAAGATCTTTTTCTTCTTCACTCTCTTCAAGAATAACTGTGACATTTTCAAAACCGGCATTTAAAAGTGCACTGGTAGCTTCTTCGGATGTCATTCCAATTAAATCAGGGGTCACGGATTGTGGATCCTCGCCCTTGCTGATATATAAAACAACTATTGCGGATTTTGTAACTATAGAACCCTGAGCAGGAGTCTGATTGGTAATATAACCCGATAATAGAGTATCACTGAATTCATATATTATACTATTGACAACAAGACCAAAGCTTTTTATAACCTGTTCGGCACCTTTCAGATCCATTCCTATGAGTCCGGGCATAGTAAAGGTCGCCTGACCCTTACTTACATAAAGAGTGATGCCTGGTTTTTCTCCCTTCAGCGATTCCAGAATGGTACCTGCTTCCGGACTTTGTTTGAAAACAGAATTCAGGTTAAATATTTCATCAAAATCATAAATCTCTTCTACTACGAAATTTAAACTTTCCAACAATGTTCTTGCTTCATCTATGTTCGATCCAATGACATTGGGGACTTCTATTTTGTTATGTATATTACAGATATCTTCGGGTTCTTCTCCTTTTATGTATATATTCCATCGTATGGATTCTTTTGGGCACCAAAAAGTGGCAAGCAGGTTGGACTCGGTACAGATTTCAATATCTATAAGTTCTTTATCCGGTTTATCAAAATCAGAAACAGGTACATCTTCCACTGCTGCCATCATAAATTCTCTCCATACATCAGCAGGATAAGACCCTCCAACAACTATTCTGCCATTTATGGCTTCTATGGGCCTATTATCAAGGTTACCCATCCAGACCACTGTTACAAGTTCCGGGGTATATCCTGCAAACCAGGCGTCTCTGAGGTCACTTGTGGTGCCTGTTTTACCCGCAGCCGGTCTTCCTATATTGGCACCCCTGCCCGTACCACTTTCTATGACTTTACTTAATATCTGAGTAATACGATAGGCGATAGGTTCCTCAAGAACTCTGTGGTTTGATTCGTTTTCTTCTGGTTCATACTCATATAATATATTACCTTCAGAATCAGTTATCTTTAAGATACTTACTGGCTGGCGATAAAATCCACCCGAAGCAAGGGTGGAAAAAATCTTGCTTACATCAAGAGGAGTTATACCTGTTTCCAACCCTCCAAGGGCAATTGCCGGATTATTGCCGATATCATAAATTTCCATTTCACTGCATAGATTCTCGACATTTTCTGCTCCGACTTCCATCATCAGCTGTGCATAGACTACATTTACGGAATTTATCGTACCGTCCACAATCGACATCTGGTCGATATCAAACTTCTGACCTCCGTAATTTTCAACCTGCCAGTCCGGTCCTTCTGCCATATCTATTATGATTGGTCCATTTGGATTAAATGTATTATTCGGAGAAATATTCTGTCTTATGGCTTCCATCAGAACAGGTACCTTAAATACTGAACCGGGTTGCCTTTTACCCTGTATTGCAATGTTGAATTTACTGGTATCATAATTTTTTCCGCCAATAAGGGCATAGATATATCCATTTTCAGGATCAGTACTGACCAGGCAATAAGAAGGTTCTATATCTTCGGGAAAAACTTTTTTAAATGCATTTTCAGCTTTTTCCTGCAGATCGATATCAAGCGTTGTGTAAATACGGAGTCCTCCTTTGAATACATCGTAATCTGTAAATTTTTGATCGTATAGATTACGTTTTACGTAATCTATAAAATACGGAGCGATTCTTCCGGCATTATCCTGATCTGTACTAACAATCGAACTTTCATTCAATATTATCGGTTCGGCCAGAGCATTAAGATATTCGGATGTTTCTATCAATTTTTGTTCATACATCAGCTGCAGAACGAGGTCTCTTCTCGATTTTGCTTTTTCCATATTATTGAATGGCGAATATATCTCGGGTGCCCTTAAGAGACCTGCAAGCAGGGCTGATTCGGGAAGGTTAAGCTCACTGGCATTCTTGCCAAAATATATTTCCGAAGCTTTCTCGATTCCGTATGCACCGGATCCGAAATTTATTGTATTCATATACATTTCCAGAATTTTATTTTTTGTATAATTTCTTTCAAGCTGAATCGCAATCAGAGCTTCATTAATTTTCCTTCTAAAAGTCTTCTCAGGACTGAAGTATATATTTTTGACATACTGCTGTGTTATCGTACTGGCACCCTGTTCCCATTCGCCGGATCTTATATCGGTAATAAATGCTCCGATAATTCTTCTGTAATCTACTCCCTGATGTTCAAAAAATCTTTTATCTTCGATAGCTACTATTGCATCCTTTATATAATCGGTCATTTTATTAAATGAAATGATCTCTCTATTTTCCTCGGCATGAAACTCGGTGACCAAACTGCCATCCAGAGCATAGACCTTGGAAGTCTCGGCAATAGGTGACGGCGTAAGTTCTTCGAGTGTGGGCAGGGAATTTACGTAATATATAACAAGTACCAGACCTATAACTACAATTATTGAAATTATTATAGCAACTGTGATAAAAAATATTTTTAGAAATCTTCTTACTTTTTTACGATTTACAGCCATATCCGATCATTCGCTTTCAATATGATCCCTTACTATTACTTATGGAATTTTATATAAAAACCAGTCAAATAACAATATACCGAATTTCTTAATAAGGATATAATTCAGACTTTTTCCTGTTTTTATAAGATTACCTAAAAATTTATGGATTACTTTAAATAGACATATATGCAATTATTATGTTAATATTTATTTTGATTTTTCAATCATTAAATATTGGACGGAAAGCGAGACATGGAAAAAAATTTACAGAAACAATTGGATGTGATTATATCGGGTACCGAGGATATTTTAATTAAAGAAGATCTGAAACCCATAATACAAAAATCCATAAAAGAGAATAAACCCTTAAAAGTCAAATTAGGGCTCGATCCGACAGCTCCAGACATTCATCTGGGACACACAGTTGTTTTGAATAAACTACGACAGTTCCAGAATTTGGGTCATAAAGCTATCCTGATTATAGGAGATTACACTGTAAGGATAGGTGATCCTTCGGGAAGGTCAACTCTCAGGCCCAGATTATCTCCGGCGGCTATAGAAAAAAATGCCAGAACTTATATGGATCAAGCCTTTAGGATCCTTATACCGGAAAAAACCGAAGTATTAAAAAATTCTAAATGGCTTCAAAATTTAAGATTCGATGATATATTGGATCTGACATCAAGATTCACGGTTGCACGGATGCTGGAAAGAGATGACTTTAAAAAGAGATATAAGAGCAATGCACCTATTGCAATAATGGAATTTTTTTATCCGATAATGCAGGCATATGATTCGCTTGCCATAGAAGCTGATATAGAATTAGGGGGAACCGATCAGAGGTTTAATCTGCTGATGGGAAGGGAGCTTCAAAAAGAATTCTCTCAGAGACCACAGATAGCTATTACTATGCCTATTTTAGTGGGTACTGATGGAACCGAGAAGATGAGTAAGAGTCTGGGTAATTACATAGGAGTATATGAGCATCCACGGGATATTTTTGGCAAGATAATGTCTATCCCTGATAATATCATGATAGATTACTTCAGGTTATTAACCGGACTGGCCAGTGAAGAAATCAAAGAAATTGAAAATAACATAAAAACCGATAAATTAAATCCATCCATAGCTAAAAGAAAACTGGCAAGAATAATAATAGAAAACCTTTATACGAAAAATGATTCTTTAAAAGCAGAAGAATACTTTGATTTAATCTTCAAAAAAAAGAAAACTCCCGATAAAATCGATAAATATATTATAGACCCGGCAGAATTAAAAGATAAAATAATAAGCCTGGTTCAATTACTGGTAGGTTCCGGTCTGGTTAAATCCAATGGTGAAGCAAGGAGACTGGTTTCTCAGGGGGCAGTAAAAATCGACGATAAAAAAATCGATGACCCCAATATGGAATTTGATTTAATCAATATAGATAAAAAAGTTATCCAGAAGGGTAAAAGGTACTTCAAAAAAATAATAATCAAATATTAAGCATGCATGAGTATTCCATAACATGTTCCATTATCGAAATATTATATGATTTAATAAAAAAACATAATATTAAAAAGGTAAAAAAAGTTAGTTTTGAAATAAGTCCTCTGGCTCACATAGAACCCCAATCGATTGAATTCTATTATAATTTTATGACAAAAGAAGATAAGATCCTGAAAGGCGCCGGTCTTAAATTCAAAAAAGGCAAAATAAAATTAGAATGCAGAACCTGCGGAAAATTTTTTACTTCTGAAACCTTAATCTTAAATTGCATTTATTGTTCCGGAGAAAAAATAAAAGCTGTAGACATTGATGACATAAAAATTATCTCAATAGAGGCGTAATACAATTTTTTGATAAAAACAATCTATTACTGCAGACAATCAGGTTAAATTGTATTGACTTAAACCGATGCTATA
The DNA here is from genome assembly GCA_964517765.1 of uncultured Actinomycetota bacterium. Taxonomy (GTDB): domain Bacteria; phylum Actinomycetota; class Humimicrobiia; order Humimicrobiales; family Humimicrobiaceae; genus Hydromicrobium. The sequence goes on from CAZFEN010000002.1 coordinate 33,350, forward strand.
GTTAAAATAAAAACGTTTATTAATAAAATTATTTGATTTATAAGTTAGCTTGCACTTGTTTTTTAGAAATCTTATTAGCGGTCTAAAAAAGATTTTAAAGTAAAAGAAAATTAACGGATTTTTTAAGTAAAGATATTAAAGTAGTGATTTTACAGTGCTAATGATAGATTTAATGAGGAAAATCAAGGCGGAAAGTGATTTAAATATACTTAATAAAACATTTACATAATTAGTGGCATTTAATTATTCCATTTAATAGTCTGGTTTATTATACAAAGATAATTATTAGGTATATTCGATTTTAAAACTAAATAGTGCAAATTGATTTATAGGTCGGGTGATTAACTCGACTTTTTTTTTGGAAGGAAGGTTTATAAAATGGATCTGTTAATAAAAATAGTTTCGCTGGGAATTGCGATAATAATAGGCTTTGTAGTAGGATTCTTTTTCCGAAAATATATCATTGATTCAAAGTTAAGCTCGGCTGAGCAAAAAGCAAATCTTATGCTTAACAATGCTAAAAAAGAGGCTCAGACTTTAAAAAAAGAAATACTTCTTGAAGGTAAAGAGGATATTCAAAATTTAAAGACACATTCCGAAGAGGAAATCAAAAAACAGAGATTCGAAATTAGAAAGATGGAAGACAGGCTGCAGGGCAGAGAAGACTCTATCGAAAAAAAGGCACATTACCTGGAAAAGAAAGAACAGGATATAAATCAAAAAAAAGAAGAATTTGAAATCAAAAATAAGAAATTAGATGAAATACTGGATAAAGAAATACTAAGACTTGAAGCTATTGCCGAACTAACAAAAGAGGAGGCAAAAGCGATCCTGATAAAAAAAATAGAAGAAGAAGCGAGGTATGAGTCGGCAAAAGAGATTAGAAACATAGAGACAAGGCTGAAAGAAGATGCTGATACCCTGGCAAAGAAGATAATCTCTCAGGCCATACAGAGATGTGCCCTTGATCATGTAAGTGAGACTACTGTATCGGTTGTAAATTTACCCAATGACGAGATGAAAGGAAGGATAATAGGAAGAGAGGGGAGAAACATAAGAGTTTTCGAAAATCTTACAGGAATAAACTTAATCGTGGACGATACTCCCGAAGCCGTAATATTGTCTTCTTTTGATCCTGTAAGAAGAGAAATTGCAAGGGTGACACTTGAAAACCTAATAATGGATGGAAGAATTCACCCTGCCAGAATCGAAGAAATGTATGAAAAAGCAAGCAAGATCATAAATAACGAAATCAAGGTGGAGGGAGAACAGACAGTTTTTGATGCAGGAATATCTGAAATAAATCCAGGGATCGTAAAAGTACTTGGAAGATTGAAATACAGAACCAGTTATGGCCAGAACGTACTGCTGCATTCAAAAGAAGTAGCCTATGTTGCAGGCGTGATTGCATCGGAACTTGGGATGAATGTAAAAAAGGCAAAGAGAGCAGGATTACTTCACGATATAGGTAAGGCTCTGACACATGATATAGAAGGATCACATGCAATAATCGGTGCCGAACTTGCTAAAAGACTTCATGAAGATGAAGAGATATGTCATGCAATCGAATCTCATCATAATGAAGTTGAAGCTAACTCGGTATTGGATGTGATCATACAGGCAGCCGATCAGATATCAGGCGGAAGACCGGGTGCAAGAAGAGAAACACTTGAAAGCTACGTAAAAAGGCTTGAAAGTCTTGAAAAAATTGCAACAGAATTCAAGGGAATCGAAAAAGCTTATGCAATACAGGCCGGAAGAGAAATAAGAGTCATGGTAAAACCCGAAGAAGTCAATGAAGAGATGTCTCTTGTTCTGGCTAAAGAAATAGCAAAAGAAATAGAAAAAGAAATGGAGTACCCCGGACAAATAAAGGTGACTGTTATCAGAGAAAGCAGAGCAGTCGAATATGCAAAATAACTCCGATTTAAAAAAATTCCTGTCTGAATTAAATATAAAGGATTCACTTAACGTCGAGGAGGATCTGGGGAACGGATATGTCAGACTGAAAATTTCCGAAGCCGAGAGGAGACAGGCGCTTCAGGATATAAATAGCGTTGAAGATATAATTGTAGAGATGATCCGCAACAGCAGGGATGCCGGCAGCAGTAATATATTTATCGGAACAAAAAAAATAGAAGACAAAAGAAGAAAAATATATTTTATAGATGACGGCGGTGGTATCCCTCCTAACCTGCAGAATCTCATTTTTGAATCAAGAGTGACTTCCAAACTTGAAAACGGCATAAAAGATCCTTACGGATTTCACGGCAGGGGAATGGCATTATTCTCAATAAAATTAAGTGTTGATGATATAAAAATAATATTTTCCGAAAAGTCAAAAGGTGCGTCTTTTTATATAGACATAGATTTAACGAAAATTCCTGAAAAGAAAGATCAATCGTTGATGCCTCAGATAATCAAAACAGATGGAAATTTAAACATTATCGGCGGTGTAAATAATATAATAAAAACTATAATAGAGTTTCAGCTTCAAAACAGAGAAATCAACTTTTTTTTCGGAAGCCCAACTCAGATACTTTCAACAATGCGGGAAATTTCAAGAAAAGACTTAAAGAAAAATAATTATCCTGAATTTGACGAGTGGGAAAAATTAATTAAATTCATACAAAAAAATAATATAAAAGTAACCGAAATTCCCATACTTACCGATAATTATACGGTGATGGAGATTATCTCTAAAAACATTTTCAATATGGATATATCGCAGAGAGGTATTCAGAGAATCATATATAATGAAATAAAAGCGCTTGAACCTCTTAAAATTGATTCAGATAATGACCTGAAGGTTCCTCCGGTAAGCAGAAATTCCGATAAAGATAATGAAAGCAAAACGTCTGATAAGAAGCTTTTACTCTATGATGAATCCAAATTGGCAAGCAGGTTTAAAGATGACGAGATTAGATGTATAATTAAAGCCGCAAAAGACAAGATAAGAGAATTAGGAGATAAATATTTCGTTACTACCGGAGAGAACATAGAATATAAAAAGGCAAATAATATTATAAAAATATCGATCGAACTGAAGCAAAAAGAATAAAAATTAAAATAGCAATAATAATAATATGGATAGCAATATTAAATTGCTCAAGGTTTCTTCAAAATCAAAGCCCAATTCGGTAGCAGGTGCAATTGCAGGGATTATCAGAAGCGAGTCAAGGGTGCAGATCCAGACCATAGGTGCGGGAGCATTGAACCAGGCCGTAAAAGGCATAGCAATAGCAAGAGGATTTATAGCTCCTACCGGTCAGGAATTAATATGCATACCTTATTTTAAAGATATAGAAGTGAATGGGGAAATAAAAACTGCTATCGTTCTTAGTATCGAGTCCAAATAATTGTTTGAATTATAAGTCCGACACCTTTTAAATTTATATATTCACAATTTTTAAGCAAGGATATTCATATTTATGAAATTTTATATCGAAACTTTCGGATGCCAGATGAATGAAAATGACACTGAAAGGATCCAGTTTTTACTTGAAAACACCGGACATGAGAAGACAGATGATATTTCAGAATCCGATATAATCATCCTTAATACCTGCACCGTTAGAGAAAGCGCAAAAAACAGACAATATGGGCATATAGGAAATTTAAAGAAAATAAAAAATTTAAAAAAAGATATTCTTATCTGTATAGGCGGGTGCGCTGCTCAGGACCTTAAAGAAAAAATAATCAAAGACTTCCCTTACGTAGATGTTGTTTTTGGTACACATAATATAGCGGATCTCCCGGACCTTATAAACAGAAGGATTTCAACCGGCAGGAGCATATGTTCCATTAAAGATAATGGATTTGATCCTGAGCTTTTTAAAGTAAGAAGGAAGCATAGTTTAAGAGCACTTGTACCAATAACCATTGGCTGTGATAACTACTGCTCATACTGCATTGTACCTGCGGTAAGAGGATATGAAAGATCCATAGAAGCAGAAAAAATTCTAAAGAATATCGAAGAACTGGTATCTGATGGGGTAATCGAAGTGACACTTCTGGGGCAAAATGTAAATTCCTATGGAAAAAATCTAAGGGAACCATGTACATTTCCGGAACTTCTTAGAAAAATATCTGATATAAAAGGCCTTAAAAGAATCAGGTTTATGACATCACATCCAAAAGACTTCTCCAATGATCTTATAGATGTCATAAAAAACAGAGATAATATTGCAAAGCATATTCATCTGCCCCTACAGGCAGGATCAGATAAGATTTTAAAAGAGATGAATAGAAATTATACCGAAAAGGACTACACCGGCATTATTGAAAATATAAGAAACAAAATCCCTGATTGTGCAATTACTACCGATATAATAGTGGGTTTTCCAGGAGAAGAGAGAGAAGATTTTCTGGATACCCTGGAAATGGTTAGAAAAATAAGGTTCAACAGAGCATTTACTTTTATATACTCTCCGAGGGCAGGGACCAGAGCTTCTGATATGGAAGACCGCATCCCTCTTGATGAAAAGAAAAAATGGTTCAGGCAGTTACTTGAGGTCCAGAATACGATATCTTTTGAGGAAAATAATAAGCTTATCGACAGAAAATTTGAAGTATTGGTCGAGGGAAACAGTCCCAAAAATAATGCCCTTCTGGAGGGAAGAATGGAAAATAACACTATTGTAAATTTCGAAGGTGAAAGCAATCTTATTGGAAAGATAGTTCCGGTTATCATAATAGATGCCAGAACATTTTATGTTAAGGGGAAACTGGTTTAATGATATCAATCATAATAATTTTGATAGTATAAATAAAATGAATATAATCAAAAATTCCTTAATCAAATCTATACGAAACGAATTAAGAAATAGTGGTATCTGCCTTGATAAACTTATTAAAAAATTAACTGACTTAAAAAAAGTCATTGTCATTTGCGGTCCTACATGTGCCGGTAAAAGCAGAGTCGGGATAATTCTGGCGAAGCTTCTTAAAACGGATATCGTATCGGTAGATTCGATGCAGGTGTACAGAGGAATGGATATAGGAACAGATAAATATGACCTGAAAGATTCCGGAATAAAGCAGTATATGACTGATATTTTTGATCCGGATCATGATTTAAGCATTATGGAGTTTAAAGGAATATGCGATAAAATAATCAAAAATAATTTTTTTCTCAAAAATAAAATTCCTCTTCTTGTAGGGGGTTCTGGATTATATATTAGAGGAATAATCAGCGGTATGGATCCTATGCCGGATGAAAATAAGGATATAAGAAAAAGGTTAAAAGAAGATATCGAGAATCATGGTATAGAAAGATACTATTTGAAATTAAAAAAAATAGACCCGCATTATGCAAAGAAAATAAGCGAAAACGATCAGAGGAGAATAATAAGGGCAATTGAAGTTTACGAAATCACAGGCAACACTTTTTCCAGTCTTCAGAATATATGGAAGAACCATAAATCCGATTACGGAGCTATTTCTGTCGGAATCACACTTGATAGGAAAAAATTGTATAACAATATTGATAAAAGGGTAGACAGAATGTTTGAAAAAGGACTGGTTGAAGAGGTAAAAGAATTAATTGATAATGGATATGAAAATTACCGCAGCATTCTACAGGCTGTTGGATACAAAGAATTGGTAAAATACCTAAAGGGGGAAATAACCCTTGAGAAATGCGTCAGCGATATCAAGAGAAATACCAGGAGACTTGCTAAAAAACAAATGACCTGGTTTAACGCAGAGACTAAAATTAATTGGATAAGCGCGGATAATTATGATAACATTTTTAAACTAATCAGAGATATTTTTAAAATAATACAGAAACAGATCAATAATGATATCAAAAATTAAAAAAATTGAATTTTCAAAACTAAATGGCCAGGGCAATGATTTTATATTAATAGATGCAACCGTAAACCATATAAAATTATCCGGAGATCAGATAATAAGGATGTGTGACAGGAATTTTGGTATAGGTGCGGATGGTTTGATCCTGGTAAGACCATCTAAAATATCCGATTTGAAAATGGATTATTATAACAGGGATGGTTCGATTGCAGAAATGTGCGGAAATGGAATAAGATGTGTGGCCAGGTTTGCTTATGAAAAAAATCTTTTAAATAAAAAAAATAAGAATTTCAATATTGAGACACTTTCAGGAATAAAAAAAGTATTTCTCAAAATAGAGAGCTGTAAAGTCAAAGATATTAAAGTAGATATGGGCAGTCCCGAATTTAAACCTGAAAATATTCCTGTTAATATTAGTGATAATAAAGTAAATGAGATTTTTAACTATAAAATTAAAATCGATTCTGAAGACTTTATCATTAACTGTGTTTCCACAGGCAATCCTCACTGTGTGATATTTCTAAAAAATAATATGGACCTGGATACTTTTCCTGTTAGAAAATGGGGACCCAGAATTGAAAATCACAGGATCTTCCCAAATAAGACTAATGTGGAATTTGTCCGGGTCAGCGGCAATGAAGAATTAAATATACGAATATGGGAAAGGGGAGTAGGGGAAACTCTTGCATGCGGCACAGGTGCATGTGCATCCGCAGTCTGCGCCATAAAGTTAAAAAAAGTCAGTATAAATAAAGTTATCGTCAATGTACCGGGAGGGAAATTGGATATCTCCTGGGATCCCAGGGATAATATCATCTACCTCGAAGGTAAAGTGGAACACAATTTTGACGGCATTTATTTTTTATAAATAATTAACATAGAGAGGAATCCAATGCATTTTGAAGAAGCCGAAAGATTAAAGTCCCTTCCTCCTTATTTATTTGCAGAAATCGATAAATTAATAAACAAGAAAAGGAGAGAAGGATTGGATGTGATAAGTCTGGCAATCGGTGATCCGGATATACCAACATCAAAGGATATTGTAGAGACTCTCTGTAAAGAAGCAAACGTCCCGGAAAATCACAGATATCCCTCAAGTTACGGTTTAAAGATTTTTAAAGAAGCAGTATCAAATTTTTATTTGCAGAGATTCAATGTAACACTTGATCCGGAAAGGGAAGTCATACCGCTTATGGGTTCCAAGGAAGGAATAGCTAATCTGGCTTATACATTTATAAATCCGGGCGATCATGTTATTATGACCGACCCATCTTATCTTGTATATAAAATAAGCGCTCTATTCGCAGGCGGAATACCTTATAAGGTTCCTCTTAAGAAAGAGGATGATTTCTTATTAGATATTGAAGATATTGATCCGGAAATAGCAAAAAAAGCAAAGATAATATATATAAATTATCCGAATAATCCGACTTCGGCAACATGTGATAAGAGTTTTTTTGAGAAGATAGTATCTTTTGCAGAAAAAAATAATATTATTGTCTGCCATGATAATGCTTATTCAGATGTCTATCAGGTCGAGAACAAACCGATGAGTTTTTTAAATGCTTACGGCTCCAAAAATATAGGAATAGAATTCAATTCACTTTCAAAGACTTTTAATATGACAGGGTGGAGGATAGGCTATGCCGTTGGTAATGCAGGAATTATCGAAAGCCTGGGTAAATATAAAACCAATGTAGATTCCGGTGTTTTTAATGCCATTCAATATGCCTCAGTCAAAGCTCTGGAAAATTACAAAATACATACGGAATATAACAATAAGATTTACAACAGGAGAAGGGAATTGATAAAGAAAACCCTTGATGAAACGGGAATAGATTATCACGATTCCAACGCTACCATATATGTATGGGCAAAGGTTCCTGAAGGATTTACATCGGGCTCATTCTCTAAAATGCTGCTTGATAAAGCTAATGTAGTGGTAACACCGGGTGTAGAATTCGGAGAGAACGGGGAAGGCTATATAAGGATCTCCATGACTCTGGAAGATAGCAGATTGGAAGAAGCCTTAAAAAGGATAAGAAACGTTTTATGAAACGGTTAAAGCTGCTAGATGTAATTTGATATGAAAGAAAAAACCCTTTTAATTTTTATAGATTTCTATAATTTTAGAAAAAATACCTCAAATAGACCGGATCACAGTAAAGCATTAAGTGAAAATGCAGAAGAACTAAAAAACCTGACCTTAAGTGCCGGTGCAGTTGTAGAAGAGATGGTTTTCGGTAGACAGGATAAACCAAATCCCAAATATTTCATTGGAACCGGGAAGTTAGATGAAGTCAAAAATATCGTTGATACTAAAGATATAGAACTGGTAATTTTTGATGATGAAATCACACCTACACAGCAAAGAAATCTACAATTGAAACTTGACACCAAGGTCCTTGATAGAACTGCTTTAATCCTGGATATATTTGCACAGAGGGCTCACAGCAGTGAAGGAAAACTTCAGGTCGAGCTGGCACAACTTAACTATCTTCTTCCCAGATTGAAAGGCAGGGGAGTAGAGCTTTCAAGATTGGGCGGCGGTATCGGGACAAGGGGTCCAGGTGAAACAAAGCTTGAAGTCGATAAAAGAAAAATAAGGAAACGAATCAGTGTCCTTGAAAAGAAGATACAACAGATCAGCACACAGAGAGATACTCAGAGAAAGAGCAGGGAAGAAAAGAATGTATTTCAAATAGCACTTGTAGGATACACCAATAGCGGTAAGACTACACTTCTTAACTCAACAACCAGTTCAGACGGCTATGTTGAGGATCGTCTATTTTCGACGCTTGATTCGACTACAAGAAAATTAAAAATGTATCCTAATTCCGAAGCCCTGATCTCAGATACGGTCGGATTCATAGAAAAATTACCGCATCAACTCATAGCATCCTTTAAATCTACTCTCGAGGAAGTCAAAAGATCGGATTTACTTTTACTTGTTTCCGATATAAACAAGCCGGATTTCGAGAACAATATTAAGAGTGTCAAAAATGTACTGAAAGAGATCGATGCAGCGGACAAGCCCATGCTGCTGATTTTTAATAAAATCGATAAATTAAGCAATGCAGAAATAGAAAGATTAAAAATAAAATATAAAGAAGCGATATTTATATCTGCATTGAAAAAGACCGGATTTAAAGAATTATATTCAACAGTTAAAAAAATGATCGAAAGGCATTATTTAGATATAGTCGTCAGAATTCCATATAATGAGAATAAGCTTATTTCTTTTATTTATGATAACTGTCAGGTTCTCGGACGCAAAAATCTGGGAAACTCAGCTATTTTAAATCTGCATGTGAATTCAAGATACTGTTCCATGTTATCACGATACATATACAGAAGAAGAGAAAGCAGGGAAGCCAGGATAGAATAGGAGTCAATATAGTTTAAAAATATTTCCTGATCACTCCGATTACTTTTCCAAGTATTTTTACATCATTTACTACAATTGGTTCCATGTAATCATTTTCAGGCATTAATTTTATCTTCTTATCTGTCTTGAAAAATCTTTTGACTGTTGCTTCATCTTCCAGCAGAGCCACGATTATTTCTCCGTTTATGGCACTTTCCTGTTTCCTTACAACAATATAATCCCTGTCAAGTATACCGGCATTAACCATGCTGTCTCCTCTTACATGAAGAATAAATACTTCTTTTTTTCCTTTTACGAAGTCAGGTGAAAGAGGAAAATAATCTTCGATATTTTCGGTTGCAAGAATAGGTTTTCCGGCTGTTATGTTTCCGACAACAGGAACATATACAAGATTATTAAAACCACGATCGATTGTTTCATCCTGCTGCCTTGGAAATATAGAAATAGCACGGGGTTTGAACGGATTTCTTTTAAGATATCCTTTTTCTTCAAGTTTTTTTAAATGTGAATGTACAGTTGCCGAGGAACTAAGATTAACTGCCTGAGCTATTTCTCTTACGGAAGGAGGATATCCGGATTCTTTGATCTTCTTATTGATGAATTTTAGAATATCTTCCTGTCTTGTGCTGATATTATTATCCATAATTTTTTAAAATAATATTTGTTATTCTAATTTCAATTATTATAACAAAAAAGAATAACAAAGGCAAACACAGGTTCGCTTTTCTATTCTTCTGGTTTTTTTATCCAGGTCATCATCTTTCGCAATTCTTTGCCAACTTTTTCTATCAGGTGATTTTCTTCCTGTTTTTTAATTGCATTATATAATGGCCGTCCGGCCTGGTTTTCGAGTATCCACTCCCTGGCAAAAGACCCGTTCTGGATATCTTCAAGCAGTTTTTTCATATTTTTTCTGGTTTCTGCAGTTATAATTTTTTTACCTTTCACCATATCGCCATATTCTGCAGTATCGCTTATTGAGTATCTCATCCATGATATTCCGCCTTCATAAATCAAATCCACAATCAATTTTAATTCACTCAATACTTCAAAATAGGCTATTTCAGGCTGATACCCTGCTTCGACCAGCGTATCGAATCCTGCTCTTATAAGCTCGGTTGTTCCTCCGCAAAGAACAGCCTGTTCTCCAAAAAGATCTGTTTCGGTTTCTTCCTTGAATGTAGTTGTAATTATCCCGACTCTTCCGGCACCAATTGCTTTTGCATAAGCAAGAGCGTACTGTTTGGCTTTTTTAGAATAATCCTGATAAACTGCAATTATTGCAGGGACGCCGCTGGATTCTGTATACATCCTTCTTACAATATGACCAGGTCCTTTTGGAGCTATCATAATGACGTCTATGTCTTCTTTTGGAATGATCTGATTGAAATGGATATTAAATCCATGGGCAAAGCAGAGTATATTTCCTTTATCAAGGTTTGGTTCTATATATTTGTAATAAATATTTTTCTGCATGGTATCCGGTGCCAAAAACATTATTATGTCAGCCATTTTTGATGCCTTGTCAGTAGTATAGACTTCGAATCCTTTTTCTTTTGCCATATTCCAGGGTTTGCTTCCTTCAAGTTCTCCTATGATAACGTCCATACCGCTGTCTCTCAGGTTCTGGGCATGAGCATGTCCCTGGCTACCATAACCGATTATTGCTATTTTTTTACCGTTCAGTATTTTCATGTCTATGTCTTTATCATAATTAATTTCTGCCATTGTTCCTCCTATAATTTTTAATGAATGATATAATTCCACCGGGGTAGGGGATTATACAATTGATTTTCTTTATATATTCTAACAAATAACTAAAAAAAGTATATAAAATTTGAATAAAATCAAAAAATAAAAAATTTTTATATTATCTATTGACACGAACATACGTTTGGTTATATTATTATAGCGAACATATGTTTGTTATTAGGATATAAGTATAAAGACAGGTAAATATCATTTTATAATAAATAAAAAGAGGTAACAACAATTGGGAATGATTAAGGTAAACATTAAAAAAATATTTTTATATATTCTTATAATTATTGTTGTATGCCTGGTTATAACAGCTTTTTATTACAATAGATATAAATTTAGCGGTATAACCACAACAAGATATACCAGAGTAAGTCTGGAACATGAGACCAATATAAGCGAGCTCGCAGATAAATATTCAAATAATCTGACCAAATCAAGATTTGTAAGTGAAATAAAGAGAATAAATGATATGGATAACGCAGACTATATTCCAGGAAATTCTACTATAATTATTCCTATAATCGAATTCGAATAGTATAATCTATATAATTCAAAATATTATAATCTATATAATTCAAATATTTTAAAATTAATCATAATCCTATAAATCAACTTATAAATATTCTTAACATTATTTTTAAATAAATGATAACCATTAAAGTAAAAGTACTTGATAAATCAATTCCTGTACCTGGATATGCTCATACAGGTGATGCAGGGCTTGATCTTTATAGTTCAATCGATTGTGAATTAAAACCTTTCGAGAGAAAAAAAATACCTACCGGTATTAAAGTATCAATACCTCATGGTTATGCCGGATTTGTCCAGCCGAGATCCGGTCTTGCTTTGAAAAATGGCATAGGTATGGTAAATGCTCCCGGCCTAATTGATTCTGCTTATAGAGGAGAGATCTGTGCAATACTTATAAATTTTGATACTGATAACACGTTTCATATAAAAAAAGGTGACAGGATCTGCCAGATGGTAATTCTTGGAGTTGATGAAGTTCATCTTAATATAGTTGATGATTTGGATGAAACTACAAGGGGTGAATCGGGTTTCGGAAGTACAGGTTAATAGAACCTTACGTATCAATAAAATTCTTATAAGCATGAGAATGTTTCTTTTCCTATATATTATTAACTTCCGATAATATATATTATGTTAACTTTAATATAATTAAAAGATTTTGCTATTCCTGAATGATTATTAGATGTTATTTGTATAGTATGAATTAGATAGTTTTGATTACCCTGGCCGGGTTCCCTACTGCAAGACAATTATCAGGAATAGAATCAAGCACCAGTGAGTGTGCCCCAATTGTAGTATTATTACCAATTTTTATAGGACCAAGTATCGTGACATTTGTATAAAGAATAACATTATCTCCGATCTCAGGATAACCGCGACCACCATGATGAAATATGGAATGTCCAATACCACCCAGTGTGACGTTAGAAAAAATACTTACATTATTACCAATCTTTACTCCCCTGCCTATTATAACTCCGGCAGAATGCCATATTCTGCATCCAGAACCTATTTCGGCACCCGGATCTATTTCAGCTCCATTAAAGAAAAAATTTATTCTGCAGCAGATTTCTGACAGTAGTCTTAGCTTTATTTTAAAAAGTATTCGATAGAATCTGTAAAATATTAAGGCCTGTATCCCTGGTTTTACGAGTATTATTCTAAAAGCACCCCATATGCCAGGTTTACCCTTCATTGTGCCGTATTTACTGAAGAGATACTCTATATCTCCCTTTAAATTACCGTTATTATTATTTTTCATTTTATGGAAGGAAATTTACTATCTTGTTAATACTAATATTTAATACTAATGATTGGAAAATGAGAATAAACTTTTTCGAAACTTGATGATATATCTTTTTTAAAAAATTATCTATTTATATATTTAAATAATAAGCTGTTATAGTCTTTCTTATAAAATAATTTTATATTTATATCCGGATACAACTCTTTTAATTTTCTAATTTTATAATTTTTCTTTGTAACCAGATTTTGATTAAGAGTGGTAAGTTCGATATAAAGATCCAGGTCCGGCAGATAGAAATCCGGTGTAAAGCTGGCTTCGGGATTTCCTTTTATATCAAACTCCAATACAAAGGTTCTTGGTTCATATTCCCATCTCATTTTATAAAAATCCAGTATTCTTGAAAATTCCTTCTCACTGTTGTGCGCAAATCTTATATTTTCAGAATCTTTATAATTGCTTTCAGGATTATTGTTTTTATTTATATTTTCTCTTATGTCCAATAAATTTTTTCCCATATGTTTCTAAAAAACCTCCGTTCAAATTTTAAGATATTAATATTGTTTATAACTTCCTGAATTTATTCCTGCTTCTGTTTTTCTATTATTTTTCATAAAGTATTTCTCTATATCACCATTCAAATCATTGTATACCTTACCCAGAGCTATCCCGAATACACCCTGGCCGCTTTTTAATGTATCCACTATCGCTTTATCTGAATCGCAGGCGTAAACAGTATTCCCATCAGATATAAGCGTCAGTCTTAAAAGTCCATTACCGCGATTACTTTTATTATCATATTCATCCAAATATCTTTTCGTTTTTCTTAATTTCTGCAGGCTGATACCTGCTTCCATTAATTTTTTTATAACCTTTAATTTCATTAAATCGTTAAAGTCATACATTCTTCTGCTTCCATAACCCCCTGCCCCATTCACGGAAGGCTTTAAAAAACCGGTTCTATCATAATAATCAAGCTGTTTGTATGTGATCCCTATTATCCTGCATACTTCTAAGGAACCATAAAATTTCTTGATAATCGTACTATCCATGAATATATTTTCTTTATTTACTTTATTATAATCTTAATTACATTATTGTAATTACATCATTGTAATTTTAGAATTTATATCCATTAAAGTCAATAGAAGATATGCTTAATATCAGGCCTTAAAAGTATATCGAATAGATAAAAAGATGTTTATGAAGTTAAGAAATCCGGAGAATATTTTTGAATATTATTTATTTTCGAAATTTTTTTTAAAATCTTCCGGCTCAATATTGTCGAGGAAATTTTTAAATTTTTTTACCTCATCTTCTATTGACTGTATTCTAAGTCCACCTGATTCCAGTACCTGTTCTGCAACATAGATATCGCATTTACTTCTCACGGCGGTAGCGATTGCATCGGATGGCCTTGAATCGACTCTGATTACTTTTTTATCAGTATTCATGATGTTGATTATGGCATAAAAAGTATTATTTCTTATTTCTGTTATTTCTATATTATCAATACTTATTTTCAAATTATTAATAATATTAATGATTAAATCATGAGTCATGGGCCGGGGTGTTTTTATATTAGACATTTCAAGAGCAATAGCCGAAGCTTCATAGGGTCCTATCCATATTGGTAAATATCTATTTCCATTTTCTTCTTTTAGAAGGAGAATTGGCTTGTTGGATGGCAACTCTATCCTTACTCCTTCAAGTATCATCTTTATTAAATTTGTATTCTTTCTGATTTTCAACTTTTTAAAATAATTTTGCCTGTAATTATATAACACTTGATAGCTTAAAGCGATAAATCATATCTAATGGAGTCCATGCAATAACATGATATCTGGTTTTAAAACAATTAAAAACTACCAATAGGTTCAAGGGGTCATAACATTATTATATGGAGCTGCTTTTCAGGGATTCGATATCTTTTTTTATAGTTTCCAATTTTAATTCATATATCGATTGGAGATTTCTGAATTTCTGTTTATAATCCAAACCATAACCGACTATATATTTTTCTCCGATCTTAAAACCAATATATTTGATATTTATTTCTGCGATTCTTCTGACATCCCTGTCCAGAAGAGTGCATATTTCAATGCTTCCGGGAAATCTTGATTTTAAATTTCTTAATAGATAGCTTATGGTAAGTCCTGTGTCAATAATATCCTCTACTATCAATACATCCTTTCCTTCAATGGATTCATCCAGATCTTTGGTGATCCTTACCACGCCTGTAGATGTATCATTAATTCCATATGTAGAAATACCCATGAAATCTATACTCAGAGGAAGATCGATTTCCTTGATAAGGTCTGCTAAAAATATTACCCCCCCTCTTAATATACTTACCAGCAGTAGATTTTTATATTTATAATCACCTGTTATTTCTCTTCCCAGTTCAGAAATTCTATTTTTTATATCAGAACCTGTAAATAATTCTTTTCCTAAAATACTGCTTTTTATTAATTCTTTTTCGGTTTGATCACTCAAAATATAATCGGGATTATTAAATATAATTTTTTAATATGTAAGT
The DNA here is from genome assembly GCA_964517765.1 of uncultured Actinomycetota bacterium. GTDB lineage: Bacteria > Actinomycetota > Humimicrobiia > Humimicrobiales > Humimicrobiaceae > Hydromicrobium. Next base: position 48,626 of record CAZFEN010000002.1, read on the forward strand.
CTACTTATATTCTGTACCATTGCTACCCATGTCGAACCTCTGTTAAACAACATGATTCTTCCTTCACCATCTCTGTACACAAATGGATCGAAAGCAGACGTCCTCTCCCATGTTCCTTCTGCGATATTACCGTCCATAAAGAAAAAGGCTTTACCCATATCGCTGGTTCCTGTTGTTCTTACCGCCATATGTTGGGCTGCATCTATTGGACCTTCGATATTAGTAATCATGACGATTACATTATTTACTGCAATCTGCTGACCGGTTTCATAGTCGGTATGTTTATTGCCGCCAACATATTTATAATAAACGTTTTCTTCCATATTATATTCGAAGCTTGCTTTATATGCATTTTGATCAGAAAAATTAATAGCTATATTACCTGTATCACCTCTATTGGAAATATCTGTATCCACTTTAAATTTTAAAGGCGACTGACCTCCCTCTAATGAATATCCAAGACTTTCCGCTTCTTCTTTTAAACTTGTTGTAGACATAAAAGCGGTATGTTCCTGAATGTTGCTTCTGTTCCAGTCTCTCCATCCGGAAGAAGAATTGGCCACAATAGAACTATTTCCTGATTGGTCCCCCAGAGGTGTTAATACATCCAATCCAAGATTTTCAATTGTTTTATATGCTTCCGTATAAGTGCCCCAGAATGAATATACCGGATCGAAACTTCTCGCAATCTCAGCATAATATATCCTCGCACTTCTGATCGGGCCTACGATTTCTGCATCATGAGAAGAATACACCACTACGTACCTCGTCACTCCATATTCATCAACAACTTCAAATATAATATCGGCATAAATGAGTCCTGACTGTGGTCTTGCATCCGGAGTATTTTCTACCATTATTGCAAAAGGTCTGCTGTCCAGGACTGCATCGGATATTTCCAGTCCGCTTAATATATTTATATTTCCGGTTATTTCTGTTCCGCCGACTTCGTCTACAATTTCCTCTTCTTCTTCAGCTGTTTCTTCCTCTTCTTCCGTTACTTCTTCTTCTGCGGTTTCCTCTTTCGCTACCTGACCGAATTTACAACCTGTAAAAACTAAAATAGAGATTAAAGTAATAACCGACAATACTACCAATAACTTCAGTAAAATAAACATTCTGTGTGATTGATTGTTTTTGAAAGCCAATTCAATATACCTCCGAATTAATTTTATATATTTCTTTTTAATAACAAATTTCTAACTATTATAATTGTAAATGTTAAAAAGTAAAACACTAATAAAAATATTAATATGTATATGGTCTCTACTTCTTTTTTAGTAGATAATTCTTCATAAATAAATGCATTACTGATACTTTCTCTTGCGATAAGATCGATTTCTTCTATTTTTTTATCGTTAACGATGATTTCCATCGTTCCCATAACCTCATTTTCCTTAACAGGTAAAGCTATATCGGTTTTTACTTTGTTTTCTACATCGACAACATCTCTATTTATATTTATCAGCTTTATATAATCCCTATCAGGATATAAATCTATGCCCGTAACTGTCCGTTCACCTGTGTTTACAGTCAGGACCGCCTGTTTTAAATCAACTATTTTTACATATTCCAGATTATTGTATGCCCAGTCCAGTAATTTTAATGCATCTTTGTCCCTTTCTTCCTTAGAAGAACTATTTAAAATCACAGTCAGAAGTTTTAAATTATTCTTTTCGGAATAAAGCACAAGACAAAAACCAGCATTTGTTTTAGAACCGGTTTTTATTCCCCTTATATAATCTTCGCTAAGAAGCCTGTTTGTGTTTATAATTTTAACTTCTTTGCCATCTATTTTTATGGTATCTTCAATCGTTCTAACAATTTCTCTGAACAGTTCATTTTCCATACAATAACCAGCAATTTTAGCAATATCAAATGCTGTCGATTTATGATCTGGGGAATCATCAAGACCATTAGTGTTCTGAAAGAAAGAATCATGCGCCCCTATTTCCTTTGCTTTTTTATTCATTAATTCTACAAAATCCTCTTCATTTCCTGAAACATATTCAGCAAGGGCAATAATCGCATTATTATGAGAGCATATAAGCGATGCCTTAAGCAGATCAAGCAGGGTTATCCTATCACCTGTTTTAAATTCAAATACGGAATTATTTCTCCCTGAAGCATTCTTTGAGATCTTCGCTATTTCCTCCATATTGTCTATTTTTTCAATAGCAACAATAGATGATAGTATCTTGGTTATGCTGGCAGGATACATCAATTCGGAGGAGTTCTTCTCCCAGAGAATATCTCCTGTCTCATAATTAACAACAACTGCAGCTTTTGCAGATATATTGATCCTGTCGTTATAGATTGCTGCATCCGGATCACAGTAGATTTTATCAGGAACGGTAAAAAAGAAGAAAGAAAAAATTATAAGGAAGATTAAAATATATACTAATATGCAGTATGTTTTTAAGTTTTTTTGAATTGGGACCGAAGAACTTCTAACGATCATTTATGTTTTTCCAGAAATTTCCTATTTTCTTTCTTTACTAATAATTCTTGAAAATCACAGAGCACTCTTTCTAACTTGCCAATAATTCTAATTGCTCTTATATGAGAATCTTTTTTACTTGACATCATCAAAGGAAAAACAATTTGCTGAATAAATGAAGAATGGCGGCTGGCAAAATTTTCAAACAATTTCAAATGTTTTATCTGTATACCATATCTGGATAACTCACTTATGATTTTTAGAATTTCGATATCATTAGAATCTATAATATATTTGCCATCTTCTTCTATCCATCCGAAAATTTCATTTTCGACCAGACTTCTTATTAAAGATGGTGCCAGTTTGAATTTTTTAGAAATATCTTCCAGTGAAAATGATTTTGTCTCATACCCGGTTTTAAATTCTTCTCCCAATTTAAGCTGAAGATTTTCGATAGATCTGCCTTCACTCAAAAATTTCTTAAAATCTCTTGATTTTAGTTTTTCCTTTATAACCTCCAGGGGCATATATAGATCTTTTTGCATTTTCAATATAAAATTTAGTTTTTCTATATCTTCCCTGTAAAAAATTCTATATTTATTGGATGCTCTTTTTGGTGACAGAAGTCCTTCGAATTCCAAAAATCTGATTTTACTATTGGTTAAATCAGGATAAATCTTTTTAAAATTTTTTACGACCTTGCCTATGGTAAGATATTTTTTTTCCGGTAATTTTTTATCCATTTAATCCTTTCTACCGAAATAAAAAAATAAAAATATATATTTCCCGATTTGTACTCTATCCTCATTTTTTAAAACGACATTATCCACTATCTCTCCATTTACATAGCTTCCGTTTAGACTACCCAGATCTTTTATTAAAAAATCATTGCCAGATCTTTTTAATACTGCATGTTTTCTGGATACTGTTATATCATCAAGAAATATATCCGATTCAAGATTTCTTCCGATTGTGAGTTTGGATTTGTTTATAAGGAATTTATCTCCAATATTGGGACCTTTTATGATGACAAGCCCGCTACTGCCTTTCGGTACCTTTTTTATATCTTCAAGTATAGTACTGGCTATTTTTTCTATACCTTCAATTTTTTTATCAATAATAGATTCGGTTTTTTTATTTTTTGGTTTAATTTCCATTTTTTATTTCCGATCTATCACTTTTGTTTAAACGTATAACTCTAAATTTAGATGTATAAAATAAAACACATGGTCGGGACGAGAGGATTCGAACCTCCGACCCCCAGTACCCCATACTGGTGCGCTAAACCAAACTGCGCTACGTCCCGTCTTACTCTATTTTAAGATAATGCAAATGATTAGTAAAGTTATCTATCCGAATAATATCTTAAACTTCAGATTTAAACTTTCTTTTCATTAGTTTATTGACAGATTCTATCGGACTTAAATCTTTATAAATAATCTCATAAACACATTCGGTAATCGGAACTTCGATATCCAGTTTTCTAGAAATCTCATATACAGCTCTGGTAGTATTAACCCCTTCTGCAACCATGTACATATTTTCAAGAATTTTCTCTATTCTGTCACCACCTGCTATCCTCTCACCTACGCATCTGTTCCTGCTGTTTTTACTTATGCATGTTGCTATAAGATCTCCCATTCCCGCTACTCCTGAAAATGTCAAAGGATTGGCACCGAGCCTGTTTCCAAGTTTAGCAAGTTCATGCAGTCCTCTCGTGATTAGAGAAGCCTTTGTATTTGCTTTATATCCCATACCATCAGAAATTCCCGCTGCTATTGCTATTATATTTTTAACTGCTCCGCCGATCTCGACACCGACAATATCCTTATTGGTATAGACTCTGAATTTGTCTGTAGATACTATAGGCTGAATGTATTCTAATGTCTCTCTACTATATGATGCAGCCACCGATACGCTGGGAAGTCCCTGTGCAATCTCCGAAGCTATATTAGGACCGGATAATACACAGATCTTTGATATAGATTTTCCTGGCAGGCATTCTTCCATTACCTGCGATAATCGTAAATTGGTTCCAATCTCAAGTCCTTTTGCCACATTTAATACACATTTTATATGCTTGATATTCTCTCTTATAATTTCATTAAAATTATTGATTATTTCTCTCAAAGTATGGGACGGGACCGAAAAAATTATGATTTCCGGATTTCCGAAACCATCCTCAGGTTTTATGAACGGTATGACATTTTCAGGTATATATAAATCACCTGTATATTTTTTATTTTTTCTCGATCTTTTTATTTCTTCATAAGTATCTTTACTTCTTGTCCATAAATTGATCACGTACCCTTTTCCCGCAAGAATTACCGATAGAGTTGTTCCCCAGCTTCCGGCACCGATTATAGTTATATTAATCTTTTTATTCATAATCCTTTTATCTTTAAATTTAGTATTTAAACTTAAAATATATGGGGGTACCCATAAAACCGAATTTATCTCTTATGCTGTTTTCAATATATCTTATAATATTTACTTTTCTTTTTACATCCATATTCGAATAAACCAAAAAAACCGGAGGTGAAGATTTTATCTGTCTTATAAATTTTATTTTGAATCTCTTACCTTTTATAAAAACACCCGTTGTTTCCTGATCCTGTTTCTTAAAAAAGCCTGTAATCATGTTATCGGATATTTCTTTTTTTCTCTCAATCATAAGCTTATCTATCATTTTTATGATATTTCCAATCCCCTTTTTTGCCAGTGCACTTATCTTTAAAAAAGGAATATAATTTGCGAATTTAAGTTTTAAATGAAACATGTTTGTAATATTATCAATTGTTTCTCTATCAGCTATATCGATTTTATTAAAAATAACACAAATGCTTAAGCCCTTCTCTATGCAGGTTTCTATTATTCTAACATCCTGTTCGGCTACTTCTTTGCTGCAATCTATAAGTACAAGACTTATGTCCGATTTTTCTATTGCTCTTAATGTGCGGAGCCAGCTATAATAGTTCAGATCTTCTTCTTTTTTCTTTTTTCTTCTCATTCCGGCAGTATCTATAAATTTATAAATCTTATTATTTAATCTCACCATGCTGTCTATGCTATCTCTTGTGGTCCCTTCTATCTCATCTACTATCGCTCTTTCGTCTCTGATAATAGTATTAAACAATGTCGATTTTCCTGTATTCGGTTTTCCAAGAATACAAATAGCAGGAACTTTTTCCTCTTCATATTTATATATATCAATAGAATCTTTTTTAAATTTTGAAACAATTTCATCCAGAAGATCTCCAGTATTTGTGCCGTGCAGCGCAGATATTTTTACCGGATATCCAAAACCAAATTTTAAAAAATCTTCAATATAGAAATCCCCTTCTTTATCATCATACTTATTACCTGTAAAAATGATTTCCTTATCTGTTTTTCTCAGCAGTGACGCTATTTCTTCATCAATAGGAGATACAGGCTGTTTCAGATCAACCATAAATATAATAATATCCGATTCGTCTATAGCTTTTTTTGTTTGCAGAAATACCTGCATATCCATCCTTTGTTTTGATTTCAAATCTATTCCACCCGTATCCAGCAAATAAAAAATCTTACCGTTCCAATCGGTCATGTAATATTTACGGTCCCTTGTGATCATTGGATCTTTATGCACAATTGCTTCGCTTTTTTTACATATTCTGTTTATCAGAGTGGATTTACCTACATTTGGTTTTCCGATAATAGCAACTTTTGGTATGTTCTCATTCATATGATATCATCCGTAATTAATCCAATATTTAATTAATTATTTCTCTTATAATACTATGACCATCTTCGGATATTATTTTTATTCTGCCGTTGATTTCTTCAATATCTTTTCTATTGAAATCATCAATTGTAAGATTTTCTTCATTAAAAATTCCTGCGGGAACAAGTATCTTTCCAAATTTTTTAGTGTTCTCTTCACATAAAGTCGACTTTATATCCTGTCCGCTTAATAGTCCTGTCACTTTTATATTACCGCCCAGGAATTTATTCTCTACTTCTAATACTTTAACACAGGAAACTATTTTTTTCCCTGCTGTTTTTGATTTTTTGGCAAGATTATCCAGGGACCTGTCTATTACCTTTTTCCCATATTCAGATGTGACCACCAGTATCGGTCCTTTGTCACTGCCGGATTTATCAGCAAATTGATCAAATTTTATCTCTTCATCTATTTCCTTTAAGAAAACGGTACTCTTCCCTATTCCGTTTTCAATCTGATAAAAATCCCCATAGTATTTATATTCCGGGAAATCAATACCTGCAAGGATATAGAACTCATCCGAAAGAAAAATATTTACTGATTTTTTTAAAGACCTGTGCTTTTTTTTAAAATCGTTTATTTTATTAATTATTTTCAGAGCATTTTCTCCGGTATAAGGTCTTATTTTAGAATTTTTATTAAATTTTGTGACGCCTACAGGCACAATACCTATTGATAATATGTTTTTAAAATCGCTGATCAAGGCCAAAAGAGTTATATCCAGATCTTTACCGTCATTGATTCCTGGACAAAGCACTATCTGGATATTTGTTTTTATATTATTTCTATCGAGGATCTTTAGATTTTCCGGTCCGGAAGTATTTTTTTTATTATTAAAAATAATCTTTCTTATGTCTTTGTCTAAACTATGTATGGAAACATAAAGAGGTTCCAGCCTGTATTTTATTATTTTGCTTAAATCTTTTTCAGTAACATTTGTAAGAGTTATAAAATTGCCATACATAAAGGAAAGAAGGTAATCATCATCTTTCACATATAATGAAGGCCTTAAATTTTCGGGAAGCTGTTTTATGAAACAAAATATACAATTATTCTTGCAGGTCTTTATTTTTTTTGATACTAATTTATAATTTTTCAATAGCTTTTTTTACATCTAATATATCCTCTACCGGAGTAGATGCACCCCCGCTGATTCCTACTTTATTTACCTTTTTAAACCATTCAGGCTTGATTTCCCGATTACTTTCTATATGATAGGTCTTCTTATTTATTTTTTTTGATATGGATGTGAGGTTTCTTGTATTGGCGCTGTTCTTCCCGCCAACTATTATCATTACATCGACTTTTTTTGCCAGTTCTTCGGTGGAATTCTGTCTGTTTCTTGTTGTATCGCAAATAGTATTATAAACAATAAGTTCTTTTGTTCTTTTTAACGATTTACCACTTATCATAATCAAACGGTCCAGTATTTGTGTGGTTTGAACCACAATTCCTATTTTTTCTTTTTCAGGGAGTCTTTCTGCTTCGGCTTTATTTTCAATTACTGTATAATTTCCATTTAAGATATAATCTCTTATTCCCATTACTTCAGGATGCTTTTTATTCCCGATAATAATTACGAAGTACCCATTACTGCCAAGCTCCGCGGCTCTTGCCTGAGCTTTTTTTACAAATGGACATGTGGTATCAATGATCTTTATATTCTTTTCTTTAATTTCTTTTATTAGATTTGGGGACATACCATGGGATCTTATTATAAAAATACTGCCGGGTTCTATTTTTTTTAGATTCTGGACCGAAATTAAGCCCCTTTCAGCCAGACTATGCGAAACTCCCGAGTTATGAATGATGGATCCAAGTGTAAAAACTTTTATTTTTTTATTGACCTTATTTTCTTTAAGTATTTGCTCTGTTATTTTTAGAGCTCTCTTTACACCAAAACAATATCCTGAATATTTTGCAGTTTTTATTTCCATATATTAAAAATTTTACTTCCTATTTTATCTTTTTATATAACTTATTTATTTCTTCCATCGTCTTATCCAATATTTTATTTATTGCTTCCTTTTTAGCGTTGTCCTTCACAATATCATTAATATCTATTATATCCCCTACTATTAACTTTATCTTAGGAAAGAATATTCTCTTATGTGGTTTCTGTATTATTTTATTTGTACCGCTCAAAGCCATCGGTAAAATAGGTGCACACGAGACAGCCGCTATGAATCCTATGCCTTTCTTACCCTCTCTCAATATGCCGTCCCTTGACCTTGTACCTTCCGGGAATAAGCCAAGAGCATTTTCTTTATTTAAAATTTCAAATGAAGTGTGAAACGCTCTCCTGTCAAAAGATTGACGTTTGACAGGGAAAGCATTTAAAAAAGTTATGAGAGGTCCCATAATCTTACTGCTGTATAACTCTTTTTTTGCCATAAAATAAATACACCTGGGTATAAATGCTCCTACTAATAATGCATCCAGAAAACCTATGTGGTTTGAGCATATCAATAATTTACCTTTTCGGGGCACTTTAAATAAATCTATTGTCTGAACTCTAAATAATAAAATAAATATTACTTTAAGAAACAATTGTAAAGCTTTATAAAATGCAAGATAGGATTTACTATGTTTTGTTTTTAACATTTTTTTCCCTTAAATATAATTTTTTTATCCTGTCTACTACTTCTCCTATCGACATTTCAGAAGTATCAATGACAATTGCATTTTCAGGGATTATAAGCGGACTATTCTTCCTGCTGCTGTCTATTCTGTCTCTGCTTATGATTTCATTTTTTATCAGATCTCTCTCCGAAAACTGTTCCTGACTCCTTACCTGAAGAACTCTTCTCCTTACTCTTTCATTTAAATTTGCAGTAAGATATATTTTTAAAGTTGCATCAGAACATACAACACTTCCGGTGTCTCTACCCTCAAGTATGGCATTGCCCTCCTCTATGAATTTTTTCTGCAGATCAACAAGATAATTTCTCACTCCAGATAATTTTGAAACAATAGAAACTGCAGATCCTACTTCCCTGCTTCTGATTTCATTGGTGACATTTTTTCCGTTTAACCTCACAGTTGTATATTTATCTGCATCCACGGATTTGCTGTCTAATTCAAGATCTGTATTTCTTGCAAGTTCCAATATTGATTTCTCATCCCGGTAATTTATTTTATTTCGCAGTGCAAGAAGTGTTACCGCTCTATACATGGCACCTGTATCAATATATTTAAAATTCAATTCTTTTGCCAGAATTTTGGCTACTGTACTTTTACCGCTCCCTGCAGGTCCGTCTATTGTAATAATATTTTCGGGCATTATCTGAGCAATATAATATTTAAATATTGTAAAATCATTTTGATAGCATTAATCTAATTTATTGTGACATAATCTTCTTTAGATTATATATGAAGCCCGGAAAGGAGGTATTGATACAATCGGAATCAAGAATAGTCACATTTCCTTTTGAAAGCAGAGCCAGTATCGAAAGAGACATTGCCACTCTGTGGTCCATAAAGCTTTCTACCACTCCCTCACCCGCTCGAAAATCAACATCTCCCTTTATTATCATGCCATCTTCTTTTTCTTTTATATCTACTCCCAGTTTTTTAAATTGACTTACGATAGACTTTATTCTATCGCTTTCTTTAAACCTTAATTCTCCTGCATCTCCGATCACTGTTTTTCCTCTTGCTGCTGCTGCTGCGACGCATAATATTGGAATCTCATCAATTATGCCTGGAATTTTTTCCTTCCCTATTTCTATGGAATTTAATTTACTCGAAAATGCTTCAATGTCCACAACCGGCTCATTGTTTATAATTCTCTGATTTTTTATAACTATTTTACCGCCCATTTGTCTGAGAATCTCAATGAAGTAGCTTCTGATAGGATTCATACCAATGTCTTTCATCAAAGTATGGGAATTTTTCAAAACAAGAGCGGCTACAATAAAGAAAGCCGCCGAAGAAATATCTCCCGGAATGTAAATTTTCCTCGCACTTAATTTTTTACCTGGATTTAATTTTGTATATTTACCATCATAGGTTATATCGGCTCCAAAATACTGAAGCATGCGTTCTGTATGATCTCTTGAGACCTGGGGCTGTATTATCTCGGTTGTCCCCCTGGCATTAAGTGCTGCCATAAGAATACAGGATTTGACCTGAGCGCTCGATACTTTTAGTTCAAATTTTTTCCCTTCAAGATCCTGATTTCCGATTATTACCAGGGGAGCTTTTGTATTGTTCTCTCTCCCATTGATTTTTGCACCCATTTCCTGCAGCGGTTTTATTATTCTTCCCATCGGTCTGCTATTTATTGATTTATCTCCGCTTAAAACCGACATAAAATTAGTCGCAGATAATAAACCGCTCATTATTCTGATTGTAGTTCCGGCATTTCCCACATCCAGTATTTCATCGGGTTCCTTTAAGTTCTTAATGCCCTTTCCGTACACTATTAAATTACCGTTTATTTTTTCTATTTTTACGCCTAATTTATTTAAAATATCCAGGGTTTTTATACAATCCTGACAGAATAAAAAATTTTCTATCACCACATTATTGTGGGTTATGGAAGATAAGATCACGCTTCTGTGAGAAATTGACTTATCGCCGGGAATTTTAAATTCTCCTTTTATATTTTTTACTCCATGTATTTCCATTATTACTCACCAAACACTTTTTTTACACTTACTTCGTAACCCGTTTTTTCAATTGCTTCTTTCGTAATCTTACCGGCATCTTCACCTTGAACAAGTACTTTAAGGATTCCTCCTCCACTGAATTCCGTTGAATGAAAAATAGATATGTCTTCAATGTTTATTCCATGCGAACTTATAGCCTGTGTTATCTCGCTTAAAACTCCTGCTCTATCAGTCATGGAGACTCTGATTTCATATAGCTTCGAAATGTCCTTCTCCACATATTTAGGAAGGTTGACTCTGGCTTTTTGAGCTTTGAGGTAATGATTTTTTATTGATTTGGAGTCTCGCTGTTTAAGAAATATCTTAAATTTTGAAAGATATTTTATATAATTATCTATTGATTTTATTAATACTTCTTTATTTTCCAGACTTATATCCAGCCACATTTTCGTATTGGCAGCAGCTATTCTGGTCATGTCTCTAAAACCCCCCGCACATAGTTTAAATAAATTTTTCATCTTCTTTTGTTCATCATCTATCATGTCAACAAGGTTTGTTGAAAGGATATGAGGCAAATGACTGATAAGTGCTACATTTTCATCATGTTCCCTCGGATTCATAGAGATCACTTTTGCACCGATTTTCGTAAATAAGGAGTGCAGCGCAACAAGTGGTTCGGATACAGTAATATCGGTAGGGGTAAGAATATAAAACGTATTCCTGAATAATTCCGGAGTGGCGCTCAGGATACCTTCATTCTCGGATCCTGCCATTGGATGTCCTCCTATGAAAAATACACCTTCGGGTAATATTTTGCTTATTCTTTGAACTATCTTTTCTTTAGCGCTTCCTACATCCGTAATAATCGCTCCCTTTTTTAAATAATTCTTAATATGTTCTACAACTTCGACTATTTTACTTATCGGAGTCGCTATTATTATTAAATCTGCGTCAGACGCAGCTTCTTTATAATCTCTGGCAATAATATCGATTACGTTTCTGTATTTGGCAATATTCATTGCTTCACCTTCTACATCGTAACCGGTAATTTTGAAATCCTTACCTGTATTTTTTAGAGATAAAGCCATAGATCCGCCAATAAGTCCGAGTCCTATTACGGTTATTTTTCTAATATTTTTCATTTTATGACAGTCCTATAATAAGAATACTGATATTATCAGAAGTTTATAGAAATATTTTAATACTATATAAAATTTATCATATTTTGTGAATAACAATTTAATTGGTATTATTTATTTTACTATAGTTTTTATTTTTATTAATTAAAAAAAATATATTAATTTTCTGAAATCTTGTGAATTTTTCTACTTAATCTATTGACAACATTTTTCAATTTTGATATCTTTTTATCATCCAGGAAGAGGAGGCAACTTTTAAATATAACTGATATTTATTTTCGAAAGAGAGTAAGTGAGAGGTTAATAATTTGAAAAGTCCCTGAGAAAAGTTCCCGGATATGCCCCGAGATGTTTAGTAGTCTAATGCGCTAGCTATGACAAAAGATAACTCGGGGTTTTTTAATGGAAAAAATGTTACTGACAACCGGAGCTATTTATTTTATGCCTCTTTTATTTCAACTTCGCTTTTCCTGGGTCTTAAAATGTAAATAATGGCAATACTTATTCCGGCAAAAATAAACAACATTACTTCAGACAGAAAAATTCCAAATCTATAATTTATATAAATTGCTACAAAATCTATTATCATATGATATAGTATCGAAACTAAAATAAAATAATATTTTCTCTTCAGGAAAGCATACATAACCAGAACAGAAAGAGAAATCTGGATAGCAATGGTTAAAATTCTTTCCAGTGCACCGACGAGCGGCAAATACCAGGCAATATCGGCTACTTGCTGCAATAAATCTGCAGGTAAGATACCTGGAAATAGTCTGTAAATAATAAAGTTGACCAGAACCGAAATACCGACAAAAATCATGGATTCTCCCCCGCCGCCATGCCCTATTCCATACATTACTGCTTTTTCATAGCTTCTCGATTTTATAATAAACCCAAATGCCAGTGCTCTTACTCCTTCTTCGAAAATCCCTGCAGTAAACGACGCAAATAAACCAGCCAGCATAAGAGCCATAACCCCGGTAAAATTACGCCCGATATATAAGGAAAAAATATTGTTAAGCGGTATTCTACAAAGCGAAACAAGAAATAGAAGAATTCCAAGAAAAAACAATGCCCAGGAAACCTTATATTTTTTCCACATATAGAATGCGAGTATTACTGGCACGCCTATTTCTATCGCAATAGAAACTATATAAGAAATGTTGATAAGTATATCATCCACTTTTTGACCTCACCTGGTCAAATAACGATACTACTTCTATAAGCTGCTCAGTATCTGTAGAAAAATATTTATTAGATTAGGATCAAATTGAGTTCCGGCATATCTTTCAAGCTCTTCCATTGCTTTTTTCTTACTGATTGCTTTCCGATAACACCGGTCATGGGTCATCACATCATATGAGTCTACTATCGATATTATCCTCGATACCAATGGAATCTCTTTACCCTTTAGTCCACGCGGGTAACCGGTCCCATCCCACCATTCATGATGCGATAAGACTGCATCTGCAATAGGTACTAATTGCGGAGATGACGCAGTAATATTAAAGCCGATTTCAGGATGCCTTTTTACGATCCCCCATTCTTTTCTTGTCAATTTTCCTTTTTTCATGAGAATATCATCAGGTATAGCTATTTTCCCAATATCATGCAGAGCCGAAAGTAATATTAATTCATTTAATTTATTTTCCGTAAGTTTTAAAGATTGACCAAGGACCAATGCCATATCCTTCAATCGTAATGCATGCTCTTCGGTTTCATAACTTTTTTCCTGAAGCGTTCTTTCAAGTGATGAAATTATAGAACTGGATATACTTCTTCTTTCCAGCAATTTCCTTCGGTACATCCAGTCTTCAGCTTCTTTTACAGTCATCCTGATATCATAATTGCAGTTCTTTTTTGTAGAGGTTCCCAGAGATATGCTTACGGGTATCTTTTGGTCACCGGTTTTAAAACACACATCTCTTATCCTATTTAATATTTCTTCCGCATCATCTTCGGTAGTTTTAGGTAGCAGTATAGAAAATTCGTCTCCACCCCATCTTGCGATTATATCTTCTTCCCTGCAGCAGCTTTTTATTATCCTGGCTATCTTTTTTAATAATTTATCCCCTTCTCTATGACCAAAAGTATCATTTATAACCTTTAAACTATTTACATCCCCCATTATGATACTTAAAGGAAACTGCCTCTTGGTATTAAGTCTTTTGATTTCTTCTTCAAAATACGCACGGTTATACAAGCCGGTCAGTTTATCCTTCATAGACAGATATTTGATTTCTTTTTCAGTTTCTTTACGTTCCAGAGCATTGGCAAGAATCTCCCCCAATAATTTTAAAAGAGTTATATCATTTTTTGTCCATATTGTCTTAGTTTTTATTGACTCGAATCCAAGGAATCCGGTAAGGACACTGCCACAAATAATTGGAATTGCTATAATTGATTTTATTCTCTGTGATCCAAGAAACTTTTTTTCTTTCTTTTCTTCAGGTCTGAGTTTAGAAACATCCTGGATATAAACCGGTTCGAAATATTCCAGCTTTTTTAAACACCATGACATTTTTTTGACACTTATCTCTTCAAGTTTTTTTATTCTCGATTTAAAATCTTCGGCACACCACTCATGAGTTTTTTTAATCATTGATCTATTGTCATTGAATAAATATATATAACTTCTGTCAGATCCGGTAAACTTTCCAACTTCTTTAAGCGTATAATTCATTCCATCATCCATTTCATCCGGTAAAAGTTTTATGAATTTTGTTGACAATGTGGTAACAAGACTTTCAAATTTTATTCTGAAATTCAGTGATTTATTTATCTTCGTTTGTTTTGTAATATCCCTTAGCACGATTACTTTACCTATAAGTTTTCTCTTACGATAAGTGATGGGACTTATTATCATATTATAATACTTTATTTCATCCTTATCCCTGATAGTTATGTCTGTTTTTAATTCGGGATTTTCAATTTCATTATTTAAATAATCATAATAATCTGTCAATATATCGGTTATGTGTTTTCCAATAAAATCTTTATTATGGTATTTAAACATATTCCGGGCCGATGGATTTAGATATAACATTCGATTTCCATTATCCAGAACAATAATGAAATCTCTTATACTATTAAAAATGGTCTCCCACGCAGTAGCCATTAACAATCCTATCCTAAAACCCGGAGTTTTTTTATTTCTCAGAAGCAAATAGATGGCTATTAAAGCAACGATTCCAAAAAATAATATGGTGATGTGTAGCGAATACCGCAAATTCATAACTATATATTTTATTCCTTATATTATTACATATTCATTAATATTTAATGCCAAAGTTTTACGTGTATATTTATTATATATTATTATTAATTTGTATTATAAGATAATAAGTTAATATATTATCATATGTTTATATTAAATTACAAATATTTTTATAGTTAATATTTAATCATGCAATTAGTTCTTTGACTTTATCTATAATCGCCATACTGGATATTCCCTCATAATTCAATAGTTCATCCGGTTTCCCGCTTCTGGGTATTTTACTTACTGCGAGACTATAAACCGGGCATTTAACTGATGCGACACTTCTTATAGCTTCCCCCAGACCTCCTTCTGCGTAATGATCTTCGACAGTTAAAATTGCTCCGGTTTCCTCCTGTGCTTTTATAATGGTATCCCGATCTACTGGCTTAATGCTATAAACATCGATTACTCTTATTGTTATATCCTCTTTCTTCAACTCTTCGTAAGCTTTCAATGCTTCGTGTAATGTTATTCCTGCTGCACATACCGTTACTATGTCATTTTTACTCTGCTTTATTATTTTGCTCCCACCAATTTTAAAAATATCTTTTTCATCATAAATGATCGGCGTATCCATTCGGGTAGTTCTGATATAGACATTTCCGAAATGACCCGCAGCTTCTTCCACCAATTTTTCGGTACTTATTCCATCCGATGGATATAATACGACACTATTATTAAGGGTCCTGAACATGGCGATATCTTCCAGCCCCATCTGCGATGAGCCATCTTCTCCAATCGATACTCCCGAGTGCGAACCTATAAATTTTATATTTGTATTAGAGTACTGACTCATTCTTATCTGATCAAACGCCCTTGAAAGAAATGCCGCAAATGTAGAGACAAAAGGAATTTTACCTCTCAGAGATAATCCGATCGCGGTACCTATCATATTCTGTTCGGCTATATACATCTCAAAAAATCTTTGTGGAAAATATTTTTTGAATATTTCAGAAAATGTTGAATTACTGACTTCAGCATCAAGAACAACCATTTTGGGATATTTTAAAAATATATTTACCAGTGCATTTCCATATGCTTTCCTTGTTGAAATTTTATCTTTCGCCATGGGAATCTTATCGTACGGTTTTATTTTTTCTTCATTTATGACAATTCTTTGCGGTTCAGCAATAATCCCCCTTATACTTTTATCGATACTACCAAATTCATTCAAAGCTGCATCCAGCTGCTCCTTTGACATTGTCTTACCATGCCATCCATCTATATTCTCCAGCTGACTCACGCCCTTGCCTTTTATTGTTTTTGCTATTATCATTGTGGGCCTGTCTTTTACCGTTAAGGCAAATTTATAAGCATTTATAATTTCTTCTGTATCATGGCCATCAATTGCAATAGTTTCCCATCCAAATGAAGATATCCTATCCTTATATGCCCTGATATCCCAGCCATACATCGTTTCACCTCTTTGCCCCAATCTGTTGACATCCAGGATACCTATAAGGTTATTTAGTTTATAATGAACCGCAACCTGAATAGCTTCCCATTGTGAACCTTCGGTCATTTCACTATCACCAAGCAGGACATATGTATAATAAGGCAACTTATCCAGATATTTGGCATTCAGGGCCATTCCCAGACCTATTGAGAGCCCCTGTCCAAGTGATCCGGTAGAAGCTTCGGAATATGGAAAACCTGGTGTGGGATGTCCTTCCAATCTGCTTCCAAACTTCCTTAGTGTCAGCAGTTCTTCTTCACCTAAAGCTCCTGCCGCTGCCCATAATGAATACATCAAAGGAGAAGCATGCCCTTTTGAAAAAATTATCCGGTCATTATTTGCATACTTGATATCATTGATTCTAAATCTAAAGAATCCTCCAAAAAATAATACAGACATCAGCTCGACTGCTGATAGTGAAGAAGATGGATGTCCGGATCCGGCTTTTGTGGTTGATATCAATATAAAATATCTGATAAGTTTTGATAATTTATCCAGTTTTTCTTTGTTCGTCATTTTTACTCCAATCATATTTATTTATTATTTTAAAACTATAACTAAATCGATACTTTGGGCCCTACACTTCCCTTTTTATATGTATAAAGCTCGTTTTTACCCCAGTTATTAAGCACTGGGGTGATGAATCTCCAGGTATATCTGATCTCTTCCGTACTTGTAAACAGTGTCTGGTCACCACCAAAACAGTCAAGCAGTACTTTTTCATATTCTCCTGCTTTTATTTCCATTCCTCTATTATAATTAAAAACAAAATCCCTGGACTCCAATTCCTGCAGAAAACCTGGTTTTTTACTCCAGAAACGTATAAATATCCCCTCTTCAGGGTAAATCTTTATTGTGAATATATTCTGATAATAGTGATTTTTGTAAGAATCCGGACAAATAAGCTTACTTACCTCTCTGAAATATATAATAATTTCTATTCTTTTCTCTTTTAGTGCCTTACCACTTTCCAGATAAAAAGGAACATTTCCCCACCTGCTGTTATTCAAAAACGATTTGATCCTAAAATATGTCTCAGTATTTGAATCCGGACTGACACCTTTTATATTTCTATAGCCCTCATATTGTCCTTTTATAGCAAATTGTTTAGTCAATTTTATCGTATTTATCGGCATAATTGAATTAAAAACTTCTGCACGTTTTTTTCTTATTGAACCGGCCGATAGACTCTCCGGACATTCCATGGTGACGAGTGCAAGCATTTGGAGTAAATGATTCTGGCCCACATCTCTCAATGCACCAATACTGTCATAATAAGAACCCCTGCTCTCGACATCTTCTTTCTCCAATAATTTTATCTCGACTTTTTTAATGAATCTACTGTTCCATAATGGTTCAAAAATTACATTTGAAAATCTAAAAAAAATTATGTTCCTGATGGTATCTTTTGCGAGATAGTGATCTATCCTGTAAATTTGCTTTTCTTTAAATAATTTTGCCATTATATTATCAAGTTTGATTGCAGTATTAATATCTCTTCCGAATGGTTTTTCTATCAGAATGCGGGTCCATCCGGCTTCATCACTGCAGGACATTGTCAATCCCGAAACAGACAGGTTATTTAGGATTTCCAGATAAAAATTTGGAGGCACAGCCAGATAATAAAGCTTATTAGCACACATATTCAGTACATTTCCATTCTTATTCAATTTATGCCTTATATTTTTATAAGCATTTATATCCCCAAAAAAGCCTTTTTGATAGATTATTTTATTTAGAAAACCGGTTAGATCCTCTTTTGAATATTTTAAATCTATATTCTTTATAGCTTCTTTGATTAAAAAATTTCTGAATTGTTCATCAGTGTAATCCCTTCTTGAGAATCCTATGATCTGAAATATATCCGGCATAAAACCTTTACAATATAAATTAAAAAGAGCTTCAGTAAGCTTTCTCCTTACCAGGTCTCCTGTTGCTCCAAATATTACCAGGGTTGTTGGAGTATGTATTTTATATTTGTTATTTTTAATCATCCCCGGCTTTTGATAAAAGATAAAAAACTAATTAAAGATTTTATTTATTAAATATCAAAAAATAATAATTGTAAAGATACCGATAAGCTTTTATTCTGGTTCTACGTGAATTACGATTTCGCTTATGTTTTTGAATTTTTTCTTTATATCATCTTCTATTTTCGTTATTATGGAATGTGCCTTTTTAACATCGAGATCTTTCTTAAGTCTGCAGTGAAACGCCAGATTGCATGATCCTTCCTTCTCAAGTAAGGTAAAATTATGGCACGTTTCGGGACCTACATATAATGATATCTCATCTTTGATATCGGAAATAACTTTATCGGATTTTTCAGTTATATCGTTCCAACTTTCACTGCTTCTTGAATCTTCGATATGAATATATACACTGCGTATGTTTTCTATCTTTTCTTTAATCTTTTCTTCGGTGATCTTTGTCAATTTTTCGGTTTCTTCAAGTTTCAAATATTTATTCAATTCTATATGGATTGAAATATCAATTAAGTTATCGACATTATATATAAAAATATTATGAATATCTTTTACATATTGTTGATTTAATATAATTTCTTTTACGTATTGCTCTATATTGTCTTTAGAAGGCAGGGATCTTATTTCTATGAGTGTTTCCGAATCCGGGATATTGCTTCTGATTTTATTTTTTATTCTCTCCTTGATTTTTTCAACCTGTGATAAATAAAAATTACTTTTCAAACAGATTTCCAGATTTATAAACTTTATATTTCCGACTTCATGTATTTTTATTTTATTGACAGATTTTATCTCCCTTATGTCCTGTAATATTTTTGAGACCTTATCGGTGATCTCTTTTGGAATATAGTCCATTAGATTTCTTACCGTACTGATTAAGAGTTTTGAACAAAAAATCAAAACAATAACAGAAACTATTATGGAAGAAATAGGATCGGCAAGTTTAAATCCTGTATTTGCGATCAGCAGTCCGATTATTACAACAATCGAGCTTACAATATCGCTGGAATAATTTAAAAAATCCGCCTTAAACGCAAAAGAATTATATTTTCTTGCGGCTCTTCCAATGTAAAAGACTCTTATTATATTTAAAACTATCGATATTGCCAGGATCAAAAATATATACCAGTTCAATTTTAATTCAAAATCTCTACTGATTATTCTCTGGATCGATTTATATATAATAAAAAAGCACAGTGCGGAAATTATGCTGGTTTCTAAAAAAGCAGAAAGATTCTCATATTTTCCATGACCGTAAGTATGATCTTTATCGGCAGGTCTTGTTGATATTCTTATTGCCAGAAAGGTTATGAGAACAGTTACGATATCCAGACCATTATTTAAAGCTTCTGAAAAGACGCCCATACTTTTTGTAAAGCAAGCTATTGCAATCTTTACAACAACCAGAAAGACAGATACCAGCAAGGAAAAAAGTGCTATATTTCTTTTGTTTGAATTTCCTAAAACTATTGATTTGTCTTTTTTCATGTTATTGGAAATATTAATATTTAATAAAATTAATACCCATAAACCCGGGAGTCACAATATATATAAATATATTTTTTTACTATATTTATCCTATTCTAACCTGTCTAATTTTAGTATAAAATATCACTATTTATAAGATGCAATTTTAATATTTTACTTCTTTTCTTTTACTTAAAAACTATATTATGAAACCAATTAAAATATGGATACTGGAAAGGAAATCAGATTTTAATTCCTATACGAGCAAAAGATTCAATGAAGTCGCCAGTAACGCAAATATAGAATTAAAACTGGTAGCTCCTGAAGAGTTGGATTTGATCGTTACAAAAGAAGACAAAAAAAGTATTATCTACAACGGTAATATTATAGAACTTCCTGATTGTTTGATTCCAAGAATTGGAACTGTTACATATTATGCACTTGCTATAATTAGACATTTTGAAAGACTTGGAGTTTTCATATTAAATCCAAGTCAGAGTATGGAAACTGCAAAAGATAAACTTTCAACATTACAGCTTTTATCATCTAATAACATTCCGATTCCCAAGACAATGCTCGCCAAGTTTCCTCTAAATACCTCCTTCGTAGAAAAAGAATTTTCTTATCCTTTGATAATAAAAACAGTTATAGGATCCAAAGGGAGGGGCGTCTTCCTTGTAGAGAATAGAAATAAATTAAATGACCTGGTAAATTTGCTGGAAATTTCAAAAGATCCTAAAACTAACTTAATCTTACAGGAGTTTATCAGTACCAGCAAAGGAAGGGATATAAGGGTCATTGTTATTGGTGGTAGAGCAATCGGCGCTATGCTCAGAACAGCGTCAGATGATAGTTTTAAAGCAAACTATTCAGCTGGAGGAGATATTTTGTCCTATAAAATAAATCCTACTATCGAATGGCTCGCCGTTGAATCAGCAAAAATAGTAGGTCTGGACATTGCAGGAGTTGATATTTTATTTGATCAAAATAGTTATAAAGTTTGCGAAGTAAATTCATACCCCGGATTTGAAGGATTCGAAAAAGCCACCAGGATAAATATACCGGAGGAAATTTTTAAATATATATTGGTCCGTCTGGGAGGAACCTTTTCTTAAAAATTATCTGTATTTTAACTGATTTCCAGAGCTTCCCGGTTAGCCTCGCGGTTAAATATTCTCATTTCATATAAAATAAATATACCCGCGATAAACAAAGATAAAAAATCAGCAAACGGCATTGCCAGCCAGATTCCATTTAAACCAAAAAACTTTGGTAGTAAATATATAGCTGGAATCAAAAATAAAAATTGTTTGGTAGAAGTGATCAGTAGCGATTGTACGGGTTTTCCCAGGGATTGGAAAAAACATGCACTGACCATATGCATACCTACAAAAGGGAAAAAAGCAACCAGTAATCTTAAAGGTATTATCCCCGTGTTTACAAGAGTTTGATCACTGCTAAAAATACTTAAAAAATATCCTGGAAAGAACATCATGGGTATAAAAGCGACCAGGGATATGATGGTGGTCCACATTACTGTTATCCCTAATATTTTCTTGACACGCAGATATTTTTTTGCACCATAATTAAAGCTCGAGATAGTCGCGAAAGATTGCGATATCACAACTATGGGTACCTGTATAAATCCGATCATTCTGTAGCCTATTCCCAGAATAGCTATATGGATATCATTGCCGTATATTCGGAGCGATCTGTTAAAGATCAGAATCACCACACTGGTAATAGTCATCATAATAAAAGTCGGACAGCCAATAAGTAGTATTTCTTTTATTTTATTAAAATCTATCCTGAATGTAGAAGGCTTTAGTTTATATATGCTTTTCCCCCATATATAAAACCATATAATAAGAATCGTACTCAATGTTTCACCGATAAGTGTTGCTACAGCAGCTCCTTTGATACCCATTTTAAAACCAAAAATAAAAATCGGATCAAGTATGATATTCAGTATGGATCCGACAGCAATAAAATACATTGCCGCCCTCGGCTTCCCCTCTGCCCTTACAAAATCATTTGTAGTAATCAGAAACGAAAGAAGTATGAAGCCGGGGAATACAATAATAAGGTATTCTTTTGTAAGCGGTATCACGTCTGCAGAAGCACCAAAAAATAAAAGCACCCTATCGATAAATATATATGCCAGTACTATGAAAGTAATATTCAGCAGTAAATTTAATATAACTCCGTTTCCCATAGCATTTACTGCTTTTTTTACATCATTTTTACCCAGAGCTCTTGAAATTATAGAAGCGGAACCTGTTCCCACCATAAGTCCGATAGCCATCATCGAAAGCAATATAGGCAATGCTATGGAAAGAGCGGCTATCCCCAGAGGGCCTACTCCCCTGCCTACAAAAATCGTATCTACAATAATATAAAGGAATCCGGACAGCAGTCCAAGAATTCCTGGTATTGCAAAACTGAAGAGTAACTTATTTAAGTTACCCTCCAGTATTTGTTTTCTTTGAAAATCCATATATTTATTTTAGGAGTTCATTTGCAAAATTAGATGAATACCTGTACGTCCTGCCCTTCCAGCTTACCTGAGATTTTCCTTTCCTTTGAAATAATAGTTTGGAATTCATAAAGATCATATAAAATATCGATATCGGATGTAAAAATATATCAATAATTTTTCCATTTATTTTTATCTTAGCCATTGTCCTTGTTAATAAAATAGTCAGGATTTGAAATAATAACATTGATAGATTCGAATAGAATAATACATTTGTCTTGAATTCAATAAATGGCAGCAGTGCCAGTAATATAAACGGGAGTAAAAAGAAAACAAACATAACAAGAATAATCAGTGAAACTGCAAACCTGCTGTTAAAATTTCCAAGAAAGATCCTGCAAAAGCCTTCGTATATTTCCCTGAAATTATCATACAGTCTGGTGGAATAGACCTTTCTTCCATTAAAAATCATGAATTTATATCCCTTCCTGATAAATAATTTTGAGATGGCGGTATCTTCCACACAGCTATTTTTTATACTCCTGTGTCCTCCCATATCCCGGTAAATATCTCTTTTTACAATCATCAAGCTTCCTATTCCACTGCCGAATACGGGAATTTTAGATTTCCGGATAAAAAGTAAAGGTGGTATTAAAATTTGAAAATTTGTCAGATTTATGACCATCCTTTCGTGGAATGATTTCATAACCTGCTCAGGGCATGCTGACAATAAATCAAGTTTTTCCTTCACGAGACAGCTTAACGCACTTGTAACGGACTCTTTTTTATGAATTGTATCTGCATCGGTGAAAAATAAATATTTACCTTTAGACTCCTTAAATAATTGATAACAGGCATAATTTTTACCTGTCCATCCTTCCGGTAAAGGTTTGCCGTTGATCAATTTTACATTTTTATAGGTATTAGAAATATCTCCTGTAATCCTTGCGGTATCATCCGTAGAATTATCATTAAGCACCAGAATTTCTATGTTATCATAATCCTGCTTTATTAAGGAAAACAGACATTCCCTAATATTTTTCTCCTCATTTCTCGCAGGTATAAGAATCGATATAAGAGGATTCTCTTTTTTTATCTCAGACGGAAGCTTGTAATCTGTTATGTCTCTAAAGAGAATAGAATTAATAAGAAAATTGATAAAAAACACAAATAACAGAAAAGATGCTATTATGTTGTATATTAAAAATGTCATTTTAAAATAATAATTACTTTCTTGTTATTGAATTTTATTGACTTCTTTACAGAGCTATTATTATATCACAGCATAGCATTTAATCTAAATTCATAATCTTTTTATATTTTATTTTTGAAATAATGCTGATGATTTTAAAGGAATATCAATCAAGCTCTATATCCCGAAGGTCGATATTAGATACTTTGAATATAAATTTCTGTTCTGTCTCGGGAACCTTTTCACTGTCCCATGAAAATAAGAATCCGTCATAATAATAACTTCCCCAGTCCATTGTCTTGTTTTCGTACAGGTATCCGGAACCTTTTTCCGTAGCAATATCCAGATAATAATTAGCTGACATAAAATCGTCTTCCGGTGTAATATCTATCGGTATCCATCCGTAATCAGGCAGCTGTATTTCAACCCAGGCATGTCCCATATCTATTTCTTTTTCATTTTCAAAAAGAATTGTATACACGGGAATACCTGCCGCAAGCCTTGCAGGTATACCTGCTGCTCTCAAAAGAGTCGTATAAAGTATGGCATAATCGCTGCATACTCCTTTTCCTCTTTCCAGTATCTCTGATGCATAAAGAAATTCATAATCTCCTTCTTCGGCGCGCGGAAAATCATAATAAAGATTATGTTTTACAAAATTATAGAGGATTTTTGCCATTTCCACCGGTTCTATCTCACTGTTTGTAAGTGATTTCGCAATATTAAGAATTTCAGGATTATCGGAATCAATAAACAAATCGTCCGAAGTATACGATATGAAATAAGGGTCATTCCTATCATAACCTGAATAATTAACCTCTATATCTCTATACCTGAATTCATAAATTGTTGCATCCATAACAACTCCTGCGGTCAGGCTTTTTCCTCCCTGAAGTTCTCCGTCGATTTCAAAATGAAACAGAGAATTCCTGTAATTATCAAATAATTCATCAAAATCCGTATAATTGGTCGAATATTCATTTATTATTTGATATGGATAATAGGTCTGCGGAACTCTTATAAAACAATTTATATTTTTAAGATTTTCCGCGCTATTATTAAAAAGTGTATAATTTAGTTCTATTTTAAAATCATGCCTGATAGAAGATGTTACGGGTTGATCAATTTCCGCAACCGTTATTTCTGCAATTGCCTCATTACTTTCTGCTCCATCCGAAACAGTAAGTCTTACCTCGTAAACTCCGGATTTATCGAAATAATGAGTAAAGGTTTCTTCATCCGAATTTTTAATTCCATCTACTTCCCATGAATATTCCAATTCATCTCCGTCAGGATCGAATGCTTCCCAGGCGTCAAAGTATACAGGGTTTTTTATTTGATAATTACCTTCCTCCATTTTGTCTCCGGTGACTTCTATTACAGCTATTGGAGGCAGATTTTTATCCTGTATATCGACGTAATACAATTTTTCTTCTTTTCCGGAATTACCGGATAATTCTACACTACTCATTCCCTCGAATCCATCTGCAATATATCCATAATTGCCCTCGATTGTTATATCATAGGAGGTCCCACCGGTATTCAAACTATCTGCAATAACAGGATTATTGCTGTCATTTACATCTACGGCATATATTCCTCCTGACAAGCTTGATACATAAATATAATCACCTGTATGGTCCAATTCCCACGCACCGCCCGGAATTTCACATCTTCCAGAAGTTTTTAAGTTTGATGGATCTCTGGCATCCACAATTTGAAGTAAGCTTTCGGTATAATTACCATTATCCTCTTCGCTCTGACAGCTTGATATATAGGCATGATCTTTAGTAACATACAGGCCCCATGAACTTGAAGGGATGCTGCATGAATTTATAAGTTCAGGACTATTTTTATCTTCTATATCTATAACAAGCAATCTGCTTTCATTCAAATATTCTTTTTTATCATAATCATAGAAATTGATGTTTATATATGCCAGATTATTTTCTACCCATAAACTCGAAGGTAATCCGTCTATTTTAAATTCACTTACTATTTCAGGATTCCCTTTTTCCGAAATATCAACTATTTCCAGATTACTTGTTTCCGGGGTTTCATCTTTAACAGCAGTATTAATATATGCATAATCCTTATCTACAAACATGCCGTATACGGACTTACTATTATTTTCTCCTGTATTATAATTACCGACCAGCCTGGGATTTTCCCTGTCTTCTATATCCACTATATAAAATCCACAATTGGTATGAATATCGTTATCATCATTGCTTATCCACTCCGTATAAGAGATATACGCGTAATCACCTTTTGCAATCACGATATTCGACGATTCCAGCCCTTTGCATCTTCCCACTATCACAGGATTCTTCTTATCCTTGATATCTATTACATAAAGGATACCGAGATCATTTGTGAGGTATGCATAATTTCCGCTTATACTTATATCTATAGCCTGACCGGATATATTTATGCTACCCGTAAGATGTGAATCAGGAATACCTGTAAATATCCCCGCATCTACGATTTCTTCATTCCTTCCGCTGCGGCAGGAAATAAGATACGAAATCAAAAATATTATTATTAATAATAATAAGAATATTTTCTTGATTTTTATCTTTGGTTCCTTCATGCTTTTTATGGTAATGCAAATCCCGTCTTTTGATTTTTTTATTCATCCGTTTTTTGGGTATCTTCTTTATTTTCTTTGAGGTCTTCCAGTGGAGGAAGTTCATTTAGACTTTCTATGCCTATCAGTTCAAGAAACCTCTCGGTTACTTTATATAAAATAGGATTTCCCGGCTCTTTCAGTCTGCCCGCATCTTTTACCAGTCCTTTGTCTACCAGTGTCAGTATTACACTATCGGTTCTAACTCCTCGTAGTTCAGCAATTTGCATCCTTGTAACGGGCTGCCTGTAAGATATAATTGCCAGGGTCTCCAGTGCAGCCTGGGAAAGATAGGTACGTATATTGGATTTAATGAATTTGATGAGCACTTCACTCAAAGAAGGATTCGAATATAGCCTGAATCCCCCTGCCACTCTTTTGAGAAAAAATCCTCTGTTTTCATCAATATATTCCCTTTCCAAAATTTTTATTATTTCGTATACTTTTTTTTCACTGATCGCAAGTGCTGTCGATATTTCTCTGGCACTGACTATCCCCTCTGAAACAAATAGTATTCCTTCTATGCAGGTCTTTAGCCATTCTTTTTCTTTTTTTGACTTTATATTATTATCGTCGTTATTCATTTAATATTTTATAAGTTTTATATTATTTTATTCTTTTTATAATAATACTACCGAAATTTTCAAATTGCATAATATCTATTTCATTCTTCTTGTAAAGTTCCAACAGTGAAAGGAAACTTATTATTTTATCAATAATCCTGTCATATTTTAACGTTATTTCCTTAAATGTTATATCATCTTTAAGATATAATAATTTCTTTATTCTCTTCATCTCTTCGAAAATATTTATACCCGATCTTTGATTACAAAAACTTCCTATATCCAGTCTTTCTTCATTATATTTAATAAGCTTCGAAGCTATAATTGACAATTCTTCCATATTTATATCTCTGGTAAAATCAGGTAGTAATTTTAAAAATTCTTTCTCAACGGGAGCTTCTCTTATAAAATATAAAGACTCCTTTTCATAGATGCTCCTTAAGTAATTGGATATTTTTTTAAAGATTCTATATTCTTCTTCCCTTTTTTTCAGAATTTCGATATTTAATATATTTTCATCATCTCCGGCAGTTTCATTCTTTGAAGGAAGCAGCGATCTTGATTTTATTTCCAGTAGAATGGACGCAACATATATAAATCCTGACAGAGTATCGAATAATATGTTTTTTTTATCCTTTATATAGGAAATAAAATCTTTTATGATGATGCTTAAATTGATTTCATAAATATCTTCTTTTTTTTTCTGAACCAGATCCAGAAGTAGATAAAGGGGGCCTTTAAATTTTTTATATTCTACTAAATAATCTTTTACTTCTATACCGTTTTCCAATCTAATCTATACCCATCTTTTTCCTTACATCAGATATCGTCTTTTCTGCAATTCTTCTAACCTGAATTTTACCTTCTTCCAGAATATCGTAGACATAATTCAGGTTTTGTTTTATCTTATTTCTTTTTTCCTGAAAATCCTCTAAAGATTTATATATTAAGCCAGAAATCTCTTCCTTGCATTTAGTACAACCAATTTTTCCCTGCTTGCATCTCTGCTCTATTTCTTCTATTCCTTTTTCTTTATATATTTTATAGAAATCGAATACATTGCAAACCCCGGGATCACCGGGATCTTCAAGGTGTATCCTTTTGGGATCTGTTACCATCATTGCGACTTTACTGTGAATGGTCTCAAAATCATCGGAAAGAAATATTGCATTATTATAACTTTTGGACATCTTGCGTCCATCTATCCCCGGAACCCTTGTGGCTTTTGACAGCATTTCTTTTGGCTCTATAAAATATTTCCCATAAAGATAGTTGAACCTTCTTGCTATTTCTCTGGTAATCTCAAGATGAGGCAACTGATCCTCTCCGACCGGTATTATATCGGAATTCACTATAAGTATATCTGCGGCCATAAGTACAGGATAAGATAAAAAACCAAGCGTGGATATATCTTTGGATTTCAATTCGTTCATTTGTTCCTTGTAGGTAGGGCAGCGTTCCAGCCATGATAAAGGGGTTAACATCGAAAAATAAAGAGTCAATTCAGATATTTGAGGTATATCTGATTGCCTGTATAAATGGGTCAATTCCGGATCTATTCCCAGGGCAATTAGATCTATTACACATTCGATAACATCGGATTTTATATTCTTAGGATTTAGATATTCTGTCGATAATGCATGCCAGTCAACCAGAAAGAAAAAATTTTCATAGTCTTTCTGATATTTGATCATATTACTTATATTTCCATGCAGATGACCAAGATGTAATTTCCCCGTTGGCCTGAATCCGGTAAGCATTTTCTTTTTCATTAAGTCTTTCCTATCCTCCAATTCCCTAAATAATCAGATATTGCCACCAAATACAAATATTATTATAAATAAATCTAAACACTGGAGATATAATACTCCAGAATCTTCCGCCGAATATAAACATTAATATAAAAATGAATATAAAACCAAATCTCCCGAAGCTCAAAAATCTAAACATAACTTCATTAGGTAGAAAAGAAGCTAATATCTTTGAACCATCAAGTGGCGGTATAGGTATAAAATTAAATATAGCCAAGAAAATATTTATATATATTGCACCCTGGAAAATCTGACCAATAAAATCAGACACATTGGATACATTAAATCCTAAAGTATTAATTATTGGCCAATTACCTGTTGCTTTAAAAAAAATATAACAATAAAGTCCGTATAACAAACCTATGAAAAAAGCAAAAATAAGATTTGCCACAGGACCGGCCAGTGAAGTGTAACGAAGTCCCCTTCTGTAATTTCTAAAATATGAAGGATTTATGGGAACCGGTTTGGCATAGCCAAATACGATACCTGAATTAAGAAGTATAAGCAGCAGCGGCAGGATTATGCTTCCAAACAGATCTATATGTGCGATTGGATTCAGAGTGAGCCTTCCCAGATTCCTTGCAGTCGGATCACCGCTCCTGTAGGCTATATATCCATGAGCATATTCATGTATAACAACGCCCATTATCAAACCGGGTACCAATGTAACCAGTTGTCTTAAAAAGTCGATTATTGCCTGTCCCAGACCGGTCATATTATCTCACCTTCCTCATTCTATGACCTTATACCATACCAAAATATATTAAATTTGCAAATATTATTATACACTGCATTAAAGCCATTATTATAAAATAAACCCATCCGGATTTTACCCGGTCAGCCCGATTTTCTTTCCCTCGGATGATATTTAAAATATATTTCTTTTATATGCTCCTTATCCAGAGTGGTATAAATTTCAGTTGTGGAAATATCGCTGTGCCCGAGTAATTCCTGGACGGTCCTTAAATCTGCTCCCCTCTGCAGCATATGAGTTGCAAAACTGTGTCTGAAGATATGAGGATACAGGTTCTTATTAAGATTTACTTTCTTTGCATATTTTTTTAATATTTTCCAGAATCCCTGTCTTGTTATTCTCTTACCGCTTCTGTTTAAAAATAAATAATCGGATCGATATTCTTTCTTAATTTTAAATCTGCTTGTCCTAAGATATTTATTCAAAAATGATAAAGCTTTTTCCCCTATCGGCACTATCCTCTCTTTGTCTCCCTTTCCTATAAATCTCAGTAGTTCTTCATCCAGATCAATATTCTGCATTTTTAAGTTTACTAGCTCACTTGCTCTGAGTCCGCATGAATATAATATTTCAAGCATTGTCCTATCTCTCATCTCGAGGGCAGTGGAATATGGTACACTTTCAAGAAACTTCTCTACTTCTTCTATTTTTAACACTACAAGAATCTTTTTTAGCTTTATCGGATTGTTCACCTGTACCCAGGGATTTTTATTACATCTGCCATCTATTATCAGAAATTTATAGAAACTTCTCAGCGTCGATAACATCCTTGAGATAGATGATTCGGATTTTTCTTCCTCGTGTAATATTTGAAGAAAATCCAGTATCTGTTCCTTTGAAAGTTCGTAATGATTCTTAATTTTGTTGCTTTCGAGAAATACAATAAATCTTTTTAAATCTCTCAGGTAAGAATCAATTGTGTTGG
>CAZFEN010000002.1:79203-90047 GCA_964517765.1 uncultured Actinomycetota bacterium
GATTGTTTTCTTTTCTTTCGAAATCAATTGCCAGATATAAGTATAATATTTCATCACAAAAACCAGGAGATGTGTAGAAGGTAGATAAATGTATAAGCCTTCCTCCTGACGCACCGATCTCTTCTTTTAATTCCCTTCTCGCACAGTCTGCAGCATTCTCATTTTTACCCATCTTGCCTGCCGGTATTTCTAATAACACACTGCCCGTGGGATATCTGAACTGCTTTACGAGGATTATTTTCCCCTCTTTGTTCAGCGGGACAATACCAACTGCACCAGGATGAGTGACCTTTTCCCTGGTAACAACTTTATTGTTTTGTAATTCAACTTCATCTACATGTAATTCGATTATTTTCCCACCGAAAATTTTTTTTGAGCTTATTCTTTTTTCAAAAAGTTTTTTCTTCATCGGAAGTTATAATTCTCGTAATGCCTATTTGATTATAGATCTACATATTTCAAGTATCAGCACGGCAAGTTTCTCTAACTGCCTGACTGCCACAAATTCCTTATTTGTATGAATGTTCTCCATTCCATTGCTTAGATTTAATGATATTTTTCCTTTGGAGTTAAAGATATTGATATCACTTCCCCCTCCCGAAGATACGATCCTGGGTTTTATTTTTAATTTTGCCATTGCAGCTTTAGCTATTTGTAACGGAATCTCATTTTCCTTTATCTCATATCCATCATATTCCCTTACAATTTCATAATCCAAAAGTGATCCTGTTTTAACGGCACTTTTTTTTAGTTCACCAATCATTTCTTCGGTGATCCTCTGAAGTTTTGACAGTTTTAGACTCCTTGCTTCCAGTTCCAATTTTGTATTTTCCGCAACTATATTTCTGGCAGAACCTCCTTCTATTTTCCCTACATTAGTTGTACTTTCCTTATCTATTCTGCCTATCTTCATATTTGCTATAGCGACAGCTGCAGCTTTTATGGAATTTATACCCTTTTCAGGCTCTATTCCCGCATGAGCTGATTTTCCTTTAAATCGTGCATAAATTGAATTTTGATAGGGTGCTTTATTTATTATTGAACCAATGTTTCCATCACTATCGAATGCAAAACCATATTTTGCCTTAATCGAATTTATATTGATGCATTTTGATCCAAGAACGCCGATTTCCTCGGAAATAGTAAAAATAATATAGATATCTGCAGTAGAAATATTTTTTTCTTTTATTACTTCCAAAACTTCTAAAATTGCCGCAACTGCTATCTTATCATCCCCTCCCAGTATGCATTCTTTATTTTTATTTATTACTTTTCCATCCTTTATCTGCGGTATGATCTCCCCGTTCACATTTACCGTATCGAGGTGTGCCGAAAGAAAAATTGGTTTGCTGCCTGATGGATTCCTGGAGCGGTATAATGCGATTATATTTCCAGTATTGCTTCCAAATTTCTTTCCGCATTTATCAATATTGACCTCAAGACCAAATTTTTTAAGCTTCATTCCAACATAATCAACTATTTCCTTTTCGTTTTTTGATGGGCTTTTTATTTTTAGAAGTTCAATAAATGTTTCAAGGAATCTTTTTTTATTTATCATTCTTTACTCTCTCTAATATTTAAATTTTTCCAGGTTTTTTTCATTATCATCTTTTAAAAATTTTAAAAACATTTACAAATATTACGCCTACAGCCAGCGCTACAGCATATATTATTGCAGAACTTAAAACAATCTTTATAAAGAAATCATAAAAGAAACCAAATGGGAACAGAGTTATTATGAGAGAACCTTCAGGAAAAGTAAAATTACCCTGCGGAAAAAATAAAAGATGAAAATTATCAAATAAAACAGGAAAATTTTTCCCGAGCAGATACAGGATTATGATAAAAAAAAGTATGAACACCGATGATATGATAAATGTTTTCCCAAGGTCCTTTATAAATATTTTAATATTTTTATTTATTAACAGTACAAAACCGATAATTATTAATATAATGCTTGAGAAATATAAAATAAATATCTTTGCCAGCAGTTTCCTGACATCGTTTAAGTGACTTACTTCATCGGGCGTAAAAAAAGCAACGGCACTTATACTTTCATCCGAATATCTTACCTGAAATGAAGGATCGAGGTAGTTAAGTTTCTCCTGGTATCTAAAATACCTAAAAATTTTTTCCGTGATATCCAGTACATCCTTTTTATTCAACACAGAAAATACATTATTTTCTTCATATAAAGTCGTATAGTAGTTCAGATTAAAAACATAATAAACAAGCGGTGTAAATAAAATTATTATAATAAGAAAAATAGAATTTATTAAAATTAAAGTTATTTTAATCCTGCTTTTTTTAAAATTCATTTTTATTTCTTTGTTTTCCGGGACGAATTCTTTATTGAGGCGCCTATAAAATCTCTGAATAGAGGATGAGGCCTATCGGGTCTGGATTTAAATTCAGGATGGAATTGAACCGCAACAAACCAGGGGTGATCTTTTATCTCAACTATTTCTGCCAGATTCTTATCTGGATTGATTCCGGTTACTATCATTCCTGCTTTCTCCAGTTTATCCCGGTAATCATTGTTTAATTCATACCTGTGCCTGTGTCTCTCATAAATGACTTTTTCCCTGTAAGCCTTATAAGCTTTGGAATCAATACTCAATTTGCATTTATAGCTGCCCAGCCTCATGGTCCCGCCTTTATCATTTATATTTTTCTGATCATACATCAGATCGATAACTGGATTTGCCGTATCCGGATCAAATTCGGTACTGTTAGCGTCCTTTAAACCGAGCACATTTCTTGCAAATTCGATTACCGCACACTGCATCCCAAGGCATATCCCCAGAAAAGGTATTTTTCTCTCTCTTGCACATTTTATCGCATTTATTTTTCCATTTATTCCTCTAAATCCAAAACCGTAAGGCACTAATATGCCGTCCATGTTGTTAAATATATCATCATTCGGACAGCTTTCATCAATGAGTTCAGAGTTTATCCACGTCAACTTGACATTTTTATTGAAAAAATACCCGCCATGGTTTAAAGATTCCACAATGCTTATATAAGCATCTTTTAATTTTGTATATTTGCCGACTATTCCTATTTCCACCTTGCCATCCAGATGATGTATCGTACCCACGAGTTTTTTCCAGCCCTTAAGATCGGATTTTCTGGTTTTCAATTTCAATTTCGATAGGACTCTTGAATCAAGCTTTTCTTTCTGAAGCATCAAAGGAACCTCGTAAAGATGTCTTACGTCAATGGCTTCTATGGTGTCCTCTTTTTCTATATCACAGAAAAGGCTTATTTTATCTTTTATGCTGTCAGTTAATTTTGTTTCACTTCTGCAAATTATAATATCGGGCTGAATCCCTATGCTTCTCAGTTCTTTTACACTGTGCTGGGTTGGTTTTGATTTCAATTCCTCTGTAGTCTTTAAGTAGGGTATATAGGTGACATGTACGTACAGGACATTTTCTTTCCCTGCATCTTTTTTAAACTGTCTTATCGCTTCGAGGAAGGGCAGACTTTCTATATCACCGACTGTCCCTCCGATTTCAGTAATTATGATATCGGCTTTTTTTCTCATCAGAGTTTTTTTGATGCTGGCTTTTATTTCATCCGTTACATGTGGAATCACCTGTATGGTAGCCCCCAGAAATTTGCCTTTCCTCTCATTATCGATTACTTCTTTGTAAATTCTTCCGGAAGTGAAATTATTATATCTGGAAAGATCTTCATCTATAAATCTTTCATAATGTCCGAGGTCAAGATCAGTTTCACCTCCATCATCGGTAACAAAGACTTCCCCATGCTGCAGAGGGTTCATTGTTCCGGGATCAATGTTTATATATGGATCAAATTTCTGAATGGTAATACTATAACCTCTTGACTTCAGCAGTCTTCCGAGGGATGCTGAGCATATACCTTTCCCAAGCGAAGATAAAACTCCTCCTGTTACAAAAATAAATTTAGTTTTCAATTTTTATCTTCCTCTCTGTTAAATCACATTTAATTATATTACATTTATCCAGAAGTTCTTCGGCATGCTTAACTGAAATATCACTTTCTTCCATCCCACTCATCATGCGAGAAATTTCTTTTATCTTGCTGCCAGAGTCCAGTTTTTTTATCTTTATCTTTGTCCTTTTACCGTCAGTGAACTTATCGATGAAATAATGAACATCGGAAAAACATGCAATTTGTGCAAGATGAGTAATGGCTATTACCTGACAGTTTTTCGATATCCTATATAGTTTTTCTCCAACTATGAGCGAAGCTGCACCGCCGATACCGACATCTATTTCATCGAATATCATGGTGGTAATATTATCAACGGAACCTATCACTGATTTCAAAGCAAGCATGATCCTTGATATTTCTCCACCCGAAGCAATTTTTCTGAGCGGTCTTTCTGTTTCGCCTTTATTTAAAGACATTAAAAATTCTATATCATCTATCCCATTTCTGGTAAATTTTATCTTTTCTCCATTTATTTCTATTCCATCATCACTGCCATTGTCAATTCCAAGAAGTTTGTACTCCGGTTGGAAAGATACGGATTTAAAACCAAGATCTGTCATCTCTTCGGTAACTTTATTTTTTAAATCAAACATTGTCTCTTTTCTCAATTCACTCAATGTCAAACCTTTTTCTATTAAAATATCCCTGGCTTTGTCACACAGGGCCTTCTTTTTTTCAATCTCACTATCCAGATTCTCGAAACTATCGATCTCCTCGTTTAATTTTTCTGCGTGCCTATTGATCAAATTCAAATCGATATTATATTTTCTTTTTATTTCCGTTAGCTTGAACAATCTTTCCTGAATACTATCCAACCTTTCCGCACTAAAATCAAAATCGGCAAGATAATCATTAAGATTATGATTTATTTCTCTGATAATATCACTCACAGAGGCTATTTTACCGGTGAATTTTTTAAACTTATTATCAATTTCAGCAAGTTCCTCTATATTTTTATCAAGAACAGCAAGTTTATCGATAATCGATTGATTATTTGCATCTTCCCCTTCTAAAATCTTTTTACCTTCGGATGCAAGTTTGTAAATCTTTTCATAATTTTTAAGTATCCTTGTTTCATTTTCTAAAATCTCTTCCTCATTCTCTTTAATATCCAGTTTTTTTATCTCTTCGTATCTGTAATTTAAATCTTTTAGTTTTTCTTCCCTGATATCCTTCAGTTCTTTTAACTTTAAAAACTCTTCCCTTCTTTTAAGATACTCTTCCAGTTTTTCGGAATATTCTTTCTTTGCGGCTGATATCCTTTCTCTGCCAAACCTGTCCACTATTTCTATATGAGTCTTATGATCCAGTAAATATTGATGATCGTGCTGACCATGTATATCCAGAAATAATTCCCCTACTTTTTTTAAACTACTAACCTGTGTAAATATCCCATTTACGAACGCCCTGTTTCTTCCAATCCTCGTCACCTCTCTCGTTATTGCTATTTCATCCGATGTATCGTCCTTTTCGATCAGTTTTTGAGACACTAAATAATCTAACACCGCAGGATTATCTTTGAAATCAAAATATCCCTGAACCATAAGATTATCCGCACCATCTCTTATCAAATCTACATCCGCACGTTCTCCGGTAAGGAGATTTATTGCTTCGATTATAAGAGTTTTTCCCGCTCCTGTTTCTCCGGTCAGGATGTTGAGTCCCTTGCCAAATTTTATTTTTACGTCATCTATTATTGCAAAGTTTTTTACCTGTAATTCTTTTAGCATATTTATAAAACCACTGAGTTATGCTTATTTAGATTCTTTCAATAAATTTTTCTTTGAATACTTTAAAAAAAGTATCTTTATTAAAAGTTATAAGCTTTAATTTTGATTTGGATTTCTTTACTTTAAATATATGATCTGGTTTTATACTGACCCGTACCGTTTTGCCATCGACACTTACGCTATCCCTCTCATTTCTGGAACTCACCATTATTTCCAGTTCATTGTCCGGACTCAGGACTATACTCCTGCTTAGTAATGTATGGGGACATATAGGGGTTATAATTATTACTTCACTTTTTGGTTCTACAATCGGTCCGCCTGCCGAAAGAGAATACGCAGTGGAGCCGGTCGGCGTAGAGATTATTATCCCATCTGCAGCAAACTTTTTTATCGATATCTTATTTACAATAATCTCAAATCTTATTATTTTACCAAGCATGGATCTTGTTATTGCAAATTCATTTAAAGCAAGATAAGGAAGTTCTTTATTTTCTATTATTTTATTATTCTTAAAAAACCTGCCCTCAAGCAGCATTCTTTTTTCTGTTTCATATTTATTTTCCAGCAACCTGTCCAGGGCTTCATATATATTACATTTTTCTACGACAGTCAGAAATCCCAGATTTCCTACGTTGATTCCCAGTACAGGGATTTCTTTTAAGAAAGAATATTTTGATGCCCGTAGGAACGTCCCATCTCCCCCTACCGATATTATTACATCATTTTTATTGCTGAATTCCTCTTCTGATACCGAAGAAAGTCCAAAAACTTCGGGCATTTTATCTGTTTCCACAAGAAATACCCTGATATCGCGATCTTTCTTTATCAGATAATCATAGATTTCTTTTGCAATTTCTATTGCTTCCTGTTTTTCATTATTTGAAATTATTCCAATATTTTTCATTTTTTTACTCGAGACTGATTAAAATACAGATGCGCGCTATCAACCACATCTTTGATTATTTTATCATAATTTGAAACAGTTTCAGCTTCTTTAAAAGATTTTATCAAAAAAATCCAGAATTCAATATTACCCCTGGAACCTTTTATTTTAGAAAAAGTGAAATTTTTTATTTTAATGGGAAATTTTACTATAAATTCTGCTATTTCTCTCAATACTTTCTGATGCAGATTTTTATTTCTGATTATACCCTTGCTTTCGACTTCTTCTTTTGCAAGTTCAAACTGCGGCTTTACGAGCAGTAAAATTTCTCCGTTTATATCCGTTAATTCAAGAATTTTATTAAAAATCTTTTTTATGGAAATAAAAGAAACATCCACAACTGTGATATTTGAAGTAAACGGAAGTTTGCTTATATCAAGATTTCTTATATTCGTTCTTTCCATAACGGTTACAAAGGGAGAATTTCTTATTTGCCATGATAACTGACCATATCCTACATCTACATCGATAATTTTTTCCGCTCCGTTTTTCAGTAAAAAATCCGTAAATCCACCTGTAGAGGATCCTATGTCTATGGCTCTTTTACCTGCTGCGCTCAGCCCCAATTCTTTAAATACTCCTTCTAATTTTAAACCGCCTCTGGACACATATGGTTTTTCCGAAGTTATCTCTATCCCGGAATTTGGATCAATGGCTATCCCCTGTTTTTGGACTATCATACCTTCAACCTTTACTTTACCCTCCAGTATTAATGCCAGTGCATTTTTTTCTGTAGATACCAGGTTCCTTTCCAAAAGTAAGGTTATTATTTTTTTCTTTTTTACATTTTTTATATCCTTTTTGATATCTTTCAGGCCTTTCTTACCAGTAAAAAATTAGCAATATTAACCAGCCATTCATAATCTATATCCATACTTTTTACAATAGCAATTGCCTTATTGATTTTATCAGCTGCAATTTCTTTTGATCTGGAAACACCCCACATTTCAGGGTAAGTATTTTTTTCCTTTAATATAATCTTCCCTTCTTTTTCTCCTTCCGTATGGCTATCAGTTGTTACATCTAAAATATCATCGGTTATTTGAAAAGCAAGGCCCAGATTTCTCGCATATTCGGTAAATTTTTTAAGATATTCATCGCTTGTCCCGCATAAAACTGCAGCACATCTGACGGAAGCGATTATTAGTTTTCCTGTCTTATTCTGGTGCATGTATTCTAACTGCTTCGAATTCATTTTTTTACCGGTATAATAGACATCCATTACCTGACCGGCTACCATGCCTTCTATACCCGATGCACAGGCAATTTCTTCCAATACTCTTATTTTCGCTTCGTTATCCGTTTTTTGATATTTTATTATCAGGCTGATTGCCTCTGCAAATAAAGCATCGCCGGTAAGTATTGCTATATCTTCACTGAATTTTTTATGACATGAAGGCTTGCCTCTTCTGAAATCGTCATTATCCATAGAAGGAAGATCGTCATGTATAAGAGAGTAAGTATGGATAAATTCAATTGCACATGCAGTAGGTAGAAAAGTATGATAATCTTTCCCGATACTTTTTGCCGTAATCAAGCATAATATCGGCCTGAATCTCTTTCCGCTATTTTCTATGCTGTATTCAATTGCGTCCCTTAAAATTTCCGGAATTCTTTTATACTTTTTTACATAGTATCTTAAGCTATCATTTATTTCTTTTATTAAAAATTCCGGATAAAGCTTATTCTTGTTCAAATCATTTATTTTTATATCAGACATTGGAAATTCATTCCATGGATGACAGCATCATCCATTCATATTATTTAAAATCTTTCCTAATATACCATTTATAAATTTTGGAGTATCTTCTTTTTGCCCCAGACTTTTAGCAATCTCTATAGCCTCGTCGACCGAAACCTTTAAAGGTATATCATCTTCATACAACATTTCATAAATGGCCACCCTAAGAATATTTCTATCGATAATCGCTATTCTTTCAAGAGACCAATTCTCGACAACATCCATGATCGTGCTGTCTATTCTTTTTTTATATTTATCCACTCCCTTTACCAGTTTTAAAGTAAACTCGTCATATTCTTTGCCCGCCATTGAATTACTTTCCAATATCTCGCTTATTTTTTTCCCAAGTAGATCTCTTTGATACAATACTATTATCGCATTTTCTCTGCTTTTTCTTCTGGCAATCTTAGGCATGATCTTTAATATAAATTGTACTTAATATTGGTCAGGTGCTTACCCTGGTTAAATACTCCCCATTTCTGGTATCGATTTTTATTACATCTCCGGTATTAATAAATAATGGGACCATGACTTTAGCTCCTGTTTCTATAACTGCAGGTTTGAAATTTGAACTTACAGTATCGCCTTTTATTCCCGGTTCGGTTTTTACTACCTTCGTTTCTATAGTAATTGGGAGATCTACAGAAATCGGCTTTCCCTTATAAAATATAACTGCGATTTCCATATTTTCCAGTAAATAATCTTTCTGGTCCTCGAGTATCTTCTCACTTAGCTGGATCTGTTCATATGTCCTGGTATCCATGAAATTATAATGCTGATCTTTATACAAATACTGCATTTTTTTAGTTTCCAATATTGCCTGCTCCATTTTTTCACCTGCCCGAAAAGTCTTATCGATAATGGTCCCCGTATTCAGATCCTTTAATTTCGTCCTGACAAAAGCACCGCCTTTACCGGGCTTTACATGTTGAAAATACAATATTTTACATAATTGACTATCATATACTATTGTCATTCCGTTCTTAAAATCACTGGTGCTTATCATATATTGCCTTACTTCTTCTATAATTGCATATTTAGTCCGGTATAAAGAAAATTTTACTTGAATTGCTTAATATCTCACAGCCGTTCTTCTTTACAAGTACCGTATCTTCTATCCTTACACCGCCGAAATTTTCTAAATAGACACCCGGTTCGATAGTTATGACCATATTTTCTTTCAAAACCGCTTTACTTTCGGAACTAATTACCGGGTCCTCATGTATCTCAAGGCCCACTCCATGACCAAGTCCATGGCCAAAATTATCTCCGTAACCTTTAGATGTTATTAACTTTCTTGCTGCCCGGTCCAGTTCGCGGCAACTGATACCTTCCCTGCATTCTCCAACTGCCAGGAGCTGAGCCTCTAAAACTATATCATAAATTTTCTTAAATTCATTGCAAATTTTATTACTGCCTATAAAAATCGTCCTCGTCATATCCGAGCAGTAATTCTTGAATCTGCACCCGAAATCCATAAGTATCAAACCTTTTTTTATCTTCATTTTCCCGGGAATATAATGAGGTATGGAAGAATTTTTATCATAGGCAACAATAGTGTCAAACGATTTTCCGCTGGAATTATTTTTTATCATCAGCTCTTCCATCTTGTATGCAAGTTCTATTTCTTTATATTTTTTTATTTCAGATGCACTTAGATTTATTATATCCTGATAGACCTTATCGGCTATCCTGCAGGCTTTCCTGATACTGCTAATCTCAATTACGTCCTTAATTACTCTTAATTTTTCAATTATGCCTTCAATACTTGCAAGTTTTTTGCTCTGTTCGGATAATAATTTTTCTAATCTGTTAAAATCTGCAAAACTTATATTCTTCCCGTCTAAATTTAAGCTTTTAAAACTATAACCTTCCAATATTTCTGCAAGTTTACCAAATTTATTCTTCCTGTAGCATATGATATTTATATTTTTCAGCGGGATTGATTTTTTCGCCTGCTCAAGGTAGATAAAATGAACCAGCAGATAAAGACTATCCCCTATAAGCAGCAACAGACCTCCTGAATCCTTACCATAAAAACCGGTGAGGTATAAAATATTTTCATCACCGGTTACTAAAAAGCTTTGAATTCCTTTTGATTTAAGGAAATTTTTTAACTTTCCAATCCTTGAAGTAAATAACTCAACCACTTCTACCTGAAACCGTTCTATCGTTTTTTATATAATTAAAAATATATCAGTCTATTACTTCCTGCCATTCTCCTCTGGTGATAGTAACTTCTCCACCACCACTAGAAGAGCTTGTCGAAAGTTCGGAAGGTAGGAACCCGGATATACCCTCTTCGTAACAGACTCTGACACAATGACGATTGGCATCCAGCTGTCCACCAGCAATTAACGTGCCCCTTACCACAGCACCTTCTCCACTATCTCCTCCTATTTTTATATTTTGTTTTGCAATTGCTACCATATAAATACATGGATCA
>CAZFEN010000003.1:0-86455 GCA_964517765.1 uncultured Actinomycetota bacterium
ACCCGCGACCCCCACCTTGGCAAGGTGATGCTCTACCAACTGAGCTACTTCCGCCCGGTAAAATTTCGGTTCAATTATTATATTACTTTTATCATTTATTTTGCAAAACAAATATTATCCACTTGAAAAATAAAAGTCAATAAAACACCCTGCCTGTCTTATTTTATTGCATTATAAAACCATATTTACATATTATTAAAAAAGAATTTCTTTTTTTATCAAATATTATTTTATATAATTATATTTAATTTTCCTTTTAAATAGAATTTATATCAGGTGCCAGCATGAACGAAAATTTATCATACGACGAAAAAGCTCAAACTATTGGTTATTTCCCTTTTATGGAACCCGACGAGAAAACTGTATTTGCGGTGCCCGGCACTCTGGAAAACATAATAGGCGGTATACTGGTTTTGACCAATAAAAAATTATTTTTTTATTTTTATTCCAATATAACAAGAGATAAGAAATTCATAGCCACTTATCCCTATATTATTTCTGCAAGTCTTAAAGAGGGCATGATTTATTCGACATTAGTTGTGAGCAATAAAAAAGAAAGTTTAAATATAAGTAAAATAAAGAAAAACGACGCCTTAAAATCCTATAAAATTTTAAATGAGATAATCAAGAGCAATATAAAATAAAAGTTGATTACTGGATATCTCATATCTTACAGGTCAGCTAAATCCAACTTAAAACTGTTATCAATTATTTTGATCCAGACACCTTTCTGGCCAAATTCCCGTGCCTCTTTCTTTGAATCGAAATATATATCTATTCTGTTACCTTTGATTTTCCCTCCGGTATCTTTCGCTGTAAAAAATCCCATGTCTTTTATTTCTATTCTTGTTCCCAGAGGTATAACATCAGGATCGACTGCGATTATTCCCACTCTTACATCTTCCCCGGTCGCGGTTACATTATTTGTTCCCTGCACAGGATCATCTGCGCTGTATCCTGAAGCGACAAAATAATACCATTCCACTTTCTTCTCTACTTCTTTAATTTCCGCGACTACCACTTCTTCGGGAAGCCCTTCGGCACTTTCGAGGAAAGGCAGCAAAGTATCAATTTTATAATTATCAGCCAATATAAAAAACATTACTGTCAAAAGTAAAAAAGCTACCAGTATCCAGAATGAAATATGTATAGCTATGTTATATTTTTTCATATTTTTCTTCCTTTGTATGGTATTTTTACAAAAAATATTAATAATTTATTTTAAACATCTATTAATAATGCCATACAAAGTCCCATATTATATATAAAAAACCCTAAAAATCAACCCCGGAAATATTAGAGTGCTATAAGATTCCTGTTGACCGAACATATGTTTGGTAGTAATATAAAAGAAACTGATACAGGCAGCCAATCTTATATACATATATCTAAACAAAATTCAGGAGGGCAAGACTTTAATAAAATGGCTTTTTTCCCACATCTGCACGTACACAGCGAGTACAGTCTCATGGAATCGACCATTAAGATAAAGGACCTGGTCGGTGCTGCTGCAAGACAAAATATGGGAACAGTTGCCCTTACTGATAAATATGTGATGAGCGGAGCCATTGAATTTTACAAAGAAGCAATGAGACAAAATATAAAACCTATAATCGGATGTGAGATATGCGTCAAAAACAACGGGATGCCGTCAAATCTCGTCATGCTGATAAAAAATGCAAGAGGATACGAAAATCTATGCCAGGCAGTAAGTAAATCACACATAGAAAGAAAAGGCCCGGTACCGGTGGTCATGATATCGGACCTTAAAAAAATGAGCGAAGGACTTATAGGACTGCTTTGCTGCAGAACCGGCGAAATTTCTTTATTGATAAGAGAGGGAAAAACAAAGGAAGCACTGCAGTCGGTAGTGAATTATCGGGAATTATTCGGAGGGGACCTCTTCCTGGAGATCCAGAGATATCCGAAGTCCAGAGGAGATCTGTGCGCATCATCGTTTTCCGAAATACTGATCAATTTTGCATACAGGAACAACATCCCCATAGCGGCAACAAACAATGTACATTATTTGAATAAGGAAGATTACGGGACATATAAGTATCTTTCTAAAATAAAGGCAATGGGAGCAAAAAATGATACCCGTATAAAGCAGATAGATAACAATGAGCATTATTTCAAGTCTGCTTCCGAGATGGCCGGGATGTTCAGTGATATACCCGGGGCAATTTCCAATACCCGGATCATAGCAGAGAAATGCAATCTTAAACTGCCTCTCGGCAATATAGATTTTCCGCACTTTAATACTCCGGCAAATGAAACGGAGGAGAGATATCTTAAGAAACTATGCTATGGGGAAGGCCTGGAATGGAGATACGGGATCAATCCCCCTGCAGATGTTCTTAGTAGACTGGAAAAGGAGCTCAAGATAATAGCAGAAACAGGTTTCTGCGGGTATTTTCTTATAGTAGCCGATATAGCAAGATATGCGCATAGAAATAACATCCCTATTTGCGGCAAGGGCTCCTCGGCAGGAAGTGCGGTGTCTTACATACTGGGCATCTCCAATGTCGACCCCGTAAAAAACAACCTTTATTTCGAGAGATTTCTAAACAGGGAAAGGAAAGAACCCCCGGATATAGATATCGACGTTTCCGGCAAGAGAAGAGCCGAAATAGCAAGATACCTGGCAGACAAATATGGCAAAAACAATATTTCCAGAGTATGTATCTTTTCCACTCTCAAGCCAAGATCTGCAATAAGAGAAGCAGGAAGGATCATGGGCTGGAGCAAAGAAGATATAGATCCCGTAATAAAAACAGACCACGGGCTCTTCCCGTATCCGAACAGGTATAATATTGATACCGGAAACCTTACCGGAAATCCGGAGCATATGGACGCAAAAAATATACAGTACAAAAAAATAGTCTGCATTTCCGGAAAGATTGAAAGTTACCCGAGACACATTTCCATGCATCCTTCCGCATTTATCGCGTCCGGTTCCAATCTGGCAAAAAAGATCCCTCTTACTCTGTCCGAGACCGGGGAAATAATCAGCCAGTATGATAAGAGCAGCATAGAAGATCTTGGGCTTCTTAAAATAGACCTTATAAATTCTCTCAGTCTCAGTTTAATAGACGATACGGCAGAGATGCTGAAAAGCAAAAGAAATATAGACTTGAATATCGCGGAGATGTCCTATGATGATAGAAAAACATTTGATTTGATGAAAAATGGAAAGACCCTTGGAGTCTTTCAGCTGGAAAGTTTTGG
Organism: uncultured Actinomycetota bacterium; assembly: GCA_964517765.1. GTDB lineage: Bacteria > Actinomycetota > Humimicrobiia > Humimicrobiales > Humimicrobiaceae > Hydromicrobium. The sequence continues at coordinate 3,232 of CAZFEN010000003.1, forward strand.
TATCAGAAAACTGGCAAAAAAAGTAAAACCTTCCAATTTAAACGATATCACACTGCTTATTTCTCTTTACAGACCCGGCCCACAGCAGTCGGGAATGATTAAAAATTTCATTGAAAGAAAATTCGGAAGAGAGAAAACCGCTTATCCTCATGAGGACCTGAAGCCGATCCTGGAAGAGACATACGGGATAATACTATATCAGGAACAGGTCATGAGAATCGCAGCTGTGATAGCAGGATACTCTCTGGGCGAAGCAGACAATCTAAGGAAAGCCATGACCTGCCTTTCAAAGGAAGAGATGAGAAAACAGGCAGCAAGGTTTATGGAAGGCGCAGCGCATAATGGTTACAGTGCAGATAAAGCAGGGGAAATTTTCAATCTGATTTCCAAATTTGCCAGTTACGGTTTCGTAAAGGCCCATGCAGCTGCTTATGCCGAATTGTCCTACAGGACATGCTATATAAAAGCGCACTACCCTGCGGAGCTCCTGTCGATAATACTGACCAATAATTCGGGGTATTACGGTAGAGGCCAATATATCGAAGAAGCAAGAAGGTCTGGCATAAAAATAAAACTTCCCCATATCAATAAAAACGGATTTGAATTTTCCGTCGAAGATGAGGGAAAATCTATAAGAATCCCCCTGCTTAACGTAAAAGGACTGGGATATACAAGCGTAAGTTCCATAATAAATGAAAGAACCAAAAACGGGGATTTCAAAGATCTTACCGATTTTTATTACAGAATCTCAGAGAACTGCAGATTACCGGAAAAAGTAATCGAAAATCTTATAAAAGTAGGGGCATTTGATTTTACCGGCCTTCAAAGGAAATATCTGCTGCTTGTCTGTCATAGTCTGAAGAACCTTAAAAACAATGGCGATGCCCTTCTCCGAAGCAACCGCCTCCTGCCCTGGAATAAAGATCATCCCGGAGATTTCGATCTTGAAGAACGGCTGGAACTGGAAGAAAAAATTCTGGGGTTTTGTGCAAGCCGCTCTCCTCTAATATACTTCAAAGACGAACTGGAGCAGTATCATACCGTAGAGAGCGGGGATTTCTCCCGCTTCATATCCGGTAAAAAAAATATACTTACCGCGGGAATCGTCATTGCCAGAAAAATCAATAAAAGCAGGGACGGCAGAAATATGCTGCTGTGCACAATGGAAGACAGAGATGGAATGTATGAAACAGTGTTTTTCCCCTATGCCTTCGAAAACAGCTCAAAAATAATAATGGGTCGTTCCGCTCTGATTATCGAAGGAAGACCCTGTTTTAAGGACGGAGAGATATCTATAATCGGTAAAAATGCTGTAAGTCTTACGGATTTTAAAAGAGCCAAAAGCAGGATCAGGAGAGACAACATTAAGAATGTCTTACTTAAGGAAGCAAAACCAGTATGGAAAACCTGAGGAGAATAATACATGTAGACATGGATGCTTTCTTTGCCCAGATAGAGCAAAGGGATACTCCTGAATATAAGAATAAACCCCTGGTAGTGGGCGGTCCGCTGAACAGAGGAGTGATCTCCTCCGCTTCTTACGAAGCAAGAAAATATGGTTTACATTCAGGGATGCCTCTGATCCGCGCAAAGAGGCTGTGTCCCGAAGGAATTTTTGTTCCGGTTAACATGGAAAAATATCTTAAGGAATCGACGCTGATAAGAAAGATATTCTTTCAATTCACTCCCCTGGTAGAATCTATAGGCTGTGATGAAGCCTTTCTGGATATAACCGGCTGTCAGAAACTTTTTGGTAATGAGCTGGAAATTGCCAAAAAAATAAAGGGGAGGATCTATGAACAGACCAATTTGACCTCCTCTGCCGGTATAGGTCCCAATAAGTTTTTGGCCAAGCTTGCCTCAAGTATAGGAAAACCTAACGGTCTTACGGTTCTTGAAAATACCAGAGAAGTCATGGAAAAAGTCAGGCTCCTGCCGGTATCTTATATATGGGGCGTGGGAAGAGTCACGGATGAACAGTTTAAATCAATGGGAATCGAGACCATTGGCGATCTTGCCAATGCCCCGCTATCAATAATCGAAAATAAATTCGGAGAACCCGGGAGGATCATCCATGAGATGGCAAACGGGATCGACAACAGAAAAGTAGTGATAAATCAGGAACCAAAATCGATAGGAAGAGAGGTGACTTACAGGAAAGATGTGGATGATTTTGAGATATTGAGATCGACTCTTCTTTTTCTCTCTCAAAAAATATCCAGAAATCTCCGCTTACAAAAATATAAAGGCAAAGTAGTCACTCTCAAGGTAAGATTTTCCGATTTTAAGACAATCACCAGGAGAGTGACTTTAAAAAAATACACCTCCGGCATGTTCGACATACAGAAATCCTCCGTTCTCCTGCTTAAAAATTTTGATTTGAACAGAAAAAAAATCAGACTGATCGGAGTTTCGGTAAGCAATTTGAAACCAGTCTTCATGCTGGAAAATTTACTTCCTGACGACAGATCTGCAGACGAAAATCTGAGTGAAGCTATTGACAGAATATCGGATAGATTTGGTGAGAATAAGCTTACTATAGCAGGGTTGGCCGATGAAGATGAAATAATGGATTAAGCTATTTTATCTATTTCTCAATAAATATTTCGAATCTTTCTCTTTTAGCTTTGCATACGGGACATATTTCCGGTGGTTTTTCCCTTGCACATAGATAACCGCATACCTTGCATCTCCACACCGGATATTCAAGATTTAAAACTTTGTCCATATATGTTTTTATTTCCTTTTGATTAAGTTTTTTTTGTCCCATAAATCTTCTTTCCGGAATGGGGCTTAATTTCTTTTTACCTGACAGGATTTCCTTATTTACATAAAGCCCGCAATAACATGCCCCATAATCATCCAGATCGGGGTCACGGTAATCACAGGGGCATATTATGTCCAGATCTTTTTCTTTCTTACCCGATGCCAGTCTGCAGGGACAGGCCTGATATCCATATCTTCCCTGGTTTACAAGTAAACCTCTTACCAGTTTTTTTGTGAAATCGATATCCGGGTTCAGGTGATATCCTCCGGACCGGGCATCATCTTTTAATTTTATATATAACTTCTCGATTTCTTCGTCTGTTATCTCCGTTTTATTCATTACTCAAATCTTTCTCTAATTTTTTCCTCATCGAATCCTATTATAGAGTAATTGTCATCTACTATAATTGTAGGAAAACTGCATGCAGGATTATATTTTTTTATCTCTTCTACTATTTCATCCTGGTCCTTTTCATCTGCCAGATCTACATCTATATAGGAATATTCAATATTTAGCTGGTTTAAAAGTGCTTTTGTCTTCATACACCATTGACAGGTACTTAATGCATACAGGGTAACGTTGCCCTTATTGGTTCCATCTATATGATTCATTTTAATGTTTATGGTAATATCCCTCCTGACAATAGATAAAATTCGTAACTAAAGAATAATTTATATTTTTCTATAAATCAAATTATATTACCCTGAATTAAAGATCTTCAAGATCAGTATTTCCATTCTAATGAATTTAATCTATAAACGCTTAGATTTATCAATATATTATACAAGATCAGATTGAGTATCACTTCCATGGCAATTATTATAGGAAATGAAATAAGGTTGGACCAGTTTAAATAATTCGCCAGAAATAAAATCCCAATAACGATACCTGCAAAAAATAATATATATATTAAAAACAACACCAGATTTAACATACCTCCGATAAATGATATGTTATTTCTATTTGATGATTGAGATGGTTTAAAAACAGGAAAAAAGGTACCTATTGAAGTACCAATAACCGAATCACCCCAGCTGAACAATATTATTAAAATCAATCCAAATATGAGGTATCCCAGCCCAGGCTTATATACGAAATAAAATATGACCATTATTATACTCCCGCATAATACTGTCAGGATAGAGCTAAGAATTATTTTTGTTCTTAAAATTTTTTTAGTATGTACCGGTGATATCTTAAGTATCCAGAACTGTAATCCTTCCCCGCCAATACTATTTCCCGATATATTCTGATTTACAAATCCCGAAACTATCAATGGAAAAAATAAGAAAATAAGTATCTTTAAGGGCAGAAAAAAAGCAATATCCCCTCTCTCATTGATATTTCTTGAAAAGGTCCAGAAAAATAAAAAAGTAAACATAAAAAGCGGTAAAAAAATATTTAAAAGTCTTCTAGCATCTCTGAAGATGATTTTAAGATCCTTGACTATAATATAATTTACTCCGGAAAAAAGGCTGCGGCCATATTTTCTATCTTCGTCAATTTTCCTCTCTTTTTCTGCTCTGGCGCTTTTAAATCCTGCTCTTGCTGCAACCTGAGATGAGTTCGACCAGCCTGTATAATATATTCTCTGAGAAATAGCTATGCAGAGAAATATCAACAAAATAGAAGTCGCGGTAATCAAAGTAAAATTCAAGCCAAACTGTTTATAATTGCCATCGTGCAGATAAAATAATGAATTAGATCCCCATGTCGAAGGAAAGAATTTCAGAAAAGGTTTATTGAAAACAGCAGTAACGTACGCCTTTATATCTTCGACACTCATAGATTTCAATTGTGGAGCCAGATTCTCACCGAATCTCGCTATAAATTGTGAGGACAACCATATCAGCAGTCCGAACAATCCTCCTATAAAAGCAAGAATTTCTTTTGCCCTGTTGGGATTGATCAATCTTACTGCTGCCATACCTATCAGGACTCCAAAGCTGGTTGGAATTGAAACCACGGCTATAAAAACGATTATCATCATTGGGTAATATGCCAGTGGTAATTTTGCTGTAATTCCATAAGATATCAAAAACGGCATAATCACTATAAAAAACAAATAAGAATTTGCGATCAATGCTTCTATATATTTATAAATAAAAACGGTACGATATTTTATCGGAAGAGTCAGCAGCAGTTCCAGATCTTTGGATAAATATAGGATATAAAGACTCGTGGCGATACCGGTAAATATTATGAAAATAAAGATAACCAGAAAAATATAGTCAAGCGCAATATCGAATATCGTATTTGCCAGTCCTGTATCCAGTCTACCATAAATAAAATTAATAAATCTGGCGGAGTAATAAAGTATCAATGCGAAAATTATTATACTTACGAGAGTACCGATTATTCTTCCGGTCTTTTTTTTAGGTTCATCTCTCGTATACCCGAGAAATAATGTATTTAGTCTGTTTTTTAATAATAAACTGAGCATATAATAAGTTAAGTCAAAGATTTTATAATATCTATATCCTCTTCTTCCCCGGTCAATTGTAAGAATATTTCTTCCAGGTTACCTTCCTTTTCCTTGGAAACTTTTCTTAATTCATCCATATTCCCAACAGCTATAAGTTCTCCATTGTTGATAATACCAACTCTGTCACACATTCTCTCGGCAATTTCCAGTATATGAGTGGACATGAAAATACAGACTCCTGATTTTGCCCTGAATCTCATTATATCCTTTATTACTCTGGCACTCTTAGGATCAAGTCCTACTGTCGGCTCATCAAAGAACAATACTTTAGGAGAATGGATCAGGGCCCCTGCTATAGCCATTTTTTGTTTCATACCATGGGAGTAACTCTGGATCAGTTCCTCTCCTCTTCCGGTAAGATCAAAAACCTTTAAAAGTTCCTTTATCTTTCCCTCTATTTCTTTTCTATCCATGGCAAATATATTTCCCATAAACCTCAAAAACTCTATTCCTGTCAGCTTCTCATAGATCCGGGGTTCTTCCGGTATAAGTCCGAAATTTTTCTTTGCACCCAGCGGATCTTCCTGTATGTCGTTGCCCATGATTTTAACAGTGCCTGCTGTTGGTTTAAGCAGTCCGGTCATCAATTTTATTGTTGTAGTCTTCCCTGCTCCATTTGGGCCTAAAAAGCCGAAAATCTCGCCGCTTTTGATTTTCAAATTTAGATTATTTACAGCAGCCAGACTTCCATATTTTTTTGTCAGATTAAAAGTCTCTATCGCAATTGAATTATCAGCCATAGCCAAAACACCCTGTTCCTTATTGGTCACATTTTATTATTATTTTTTTAAACAACTCCCTGCGCAAGCATCGCATTAGCTACTTTAATGAAACCTGCTATATTGGCACCTTTAACTAAATTATCCTCGTCTCCGTATTCTTTTGCCGTCATGGTGATATTTTTAAAGATTCCTGCCATAATCCCTTTTAGTTTTTCATCAACCTCTTCGGAACTCCACTGCGTCCTCATGCTGTTTTGAGACATTTCCAGTGCCGATACTGCCACTCCTCCTGCGTTTGCAGCTTTTCCCGGAGCATATAAAACTTTATTATCCATGAATATTTTTCCTGCTTCAGGAAGGCAGGGCATATTAGCACCTTCACCAACAATGAAGCAACCATTTTGCACAAGATTTTTGGCTCCGTTAATGTCTATCTCATTCTGCGTTGCACATGGCAGTGCGATATCGCATTTAATCTTCCAGATCTCTCCGGAGTTTTCATTGAATTGGACATCAGGATACTTTTTCTTATACTCCGATATTCTCTTATTATTCTTTTCCTTTATTATTTTTATCTCATCCAGATCCAGGCCATCAGGATCATAAATATAACCGCTTGAATCACTCATGGCAATTACTATTCCGCCCAGCTCTTTTGCTTTCTGATGGGCGTATATTGCCACATTTCCCGAACCTGAAATAATTATTTTTGTACCTTTAATAGTCTTCACTTTTTTTTCTAATATATTATTTATAAAATATATCAAACCGTATCCGGTTGCTTCTTTCCTTATAAGACTTCCGCCATATTCCAGGCCTTTTCCGGTAAGTGCACCTTCAAAAGCATTTTTTAACCTTTTGTACTGTCCAAACATATAACCTAACTCTCTTGCTCCCGTCCCTATATCCCCTGCAGGTACATCTGTATCAGGACCAATATGCCTGAAAAGTTCTGTCATAAAACTCTGACAAAATCTCATAACTTCCGTATCTGATTTATTTTTCGGGTCAAAATCACTTCCGCCCTTTCCTCCTCCTATACTGAGCCCTGTAAGAGAATTTTTGAATATTTGTTCGAATCCAAGAAATTTTATTATTCCAAGATTTACCGAGGGATGGAGCCTCAAACCGCCCTTATAAGGACCAATTGCACTATTGAATTGGACCCTGAATCCCCTGTTTACTCTTGTTCTACCTTTATCATCTATCCAGGGTACTCTAAATATTATTTGTCTTTCCGGTTCTACCAGTCTTTCAAGTATCCCTGCCTTTTCATATTCAGGATGTACTTCGAATACGACTTCTATAGATGAAAATACTTCCTTTACAGCCTGATGAAATTCTGATTCTCCTGGATTTTTTTCAAGAACACTCTTAAGTATATCCTGAGTATACCCCATGTTTTTCTCCTTCTTTATTAGAAAAATTTTTATAAATCTGGAGGCGGCACCCGGATTCGAACCGGGGATAAAGGTTTTGCAGACCTCTGCCTTACCACTTGGCTATGCCGCCTTTTAAAACAATAAAAGGATATTATAGGATAATTTTATTTAAAAGTTAAGCAGTCTATGCCTTCTTGATAACTAATTTTAAAGATTAAATATAATATTTAATCTTTAAAATATTCCTTCTACCTTATAGCCGCAACTATAGCAGGAACCTTTTTCCATTTTATTGCCTGAGACTGAAAATCCCGTTCTTTCTATAAGCGTACTGTTGCAGTTGGGACAATTAGTATTTTCATGTCTGCTTCCAGGAATATTTCCTCCATAGACGTATTTTAATCCTGCATTTTTACCTATATCAATTGCAGCTTTTATTTTTTCTGCACTTGTAGGAGGAATGTCAGACTTGTATTGAGGATAATAAGCGCTTAGATGCCAGGGTATATTCTCATCGATTCCGGCCAGAAATTTTGCTATGTTTTTTAACTCATCTGTGGAATCATTGATTCCCGGAATTATAAGTGTAGTTACCTCTACCCAGATGCCCAGTTTCTTCATCAGAACTATATTATTTAGAACCGGCTTTAATCTCCCTCCAATCTTTTTTTTATACGTATCTTCCGAAAAACTTTTCAAATCCACGTTTGCTGCATCAAGATAAGGTTTGATCATCATGATACATTCTTCGGTCATGAAACCGTTGGTAACAAATACATTTTTTAATCCTTTTTCATTTGCCAGTTTTGCAGTGTCATAAGCATACTCAAAAAAAATAGTCGGTTCTGTATAAGTATAAGATATACTTTTATCTCCGTTTGCAATAGCATGATTTACCAGCTCTTCTGGAGAGACATCTCTTCCCTCTATAATGTCAAAATCAGATGGTGTCTGTGAAATATTGAAATTCTGGCAGAAAAAGCATTTAAAATTGCATCCGACTGTTGCTATAGATAAGGAATAAGTACCGGGTAAAAAATGAAACAGTGGTTTTTTCTCGATTGGATCAGAATTTTCAGTGATTAACCTTCTGTATACAAGAGAATACAGGATTCCATCTATGTTCTTCCTGACACAGCATTTCCCCTTCTCCTGATTCTCAATAAGGCATCTGTGATTGCAAAGATCACATCTTACTTTTTTATTATCAAGCTTCTTATATAAATATGCTTCTTTCATTCTCAACCATGCTTAATATATTACTAATTAAATCATATTTAATATATTTACTGGTGTCGGAAGGGGGACTTGAACCCCCATGAACTAAATCGTTCACAAGGCCCTCAACCTTGCGCGTCTACCAGTTCCGCCATTCCGACAATATGAATTTAATTGTGTAATATATGATTTTTAGTCTTACTAATTCTAAAAACAATGCCTGTTATTGTCAATAAATTACTCTTAAAACTATGGGTATTCTTATGGAGAATATTATTCCTTTTGTAATCTATTATTCTCTTGGTTTTAAGCAAATAGCAAGGTGCTCCAGTAAATCCCCCGGTTTAACAAGTAAATCAAAATCTTCTTCCTCTTCCAGACTTGTCATCAATTCCAGATCTACCGGAATATTCAATAAATCGATCTCTTTATCTCTGAGCATACTAACAAGGTTATTTATATCAACATCGAATATGATTTTTATAGAATCTATTTCCAATGCCGATCCTTTATAAAATTCATTTTTAACGAGCGTCAGATACTCTCTTTCTTTATACATTCCTATTTTATATGGACCACTTGCAATAATATCATTCAGAGAAATATCATTTATATCCTTTTCGTCCAGTGATCCTTTCTTTAGCACCAGTGTGAAAAGTTTCTTCCAATCATTGACTTTTTCTTTAAAAATGATTTTGAACTCTTTTTCGTTTATTACTTCAATTGCTTTTACTTTTGAGTAATCTTCATCGATATTTAAACTTTCATTACTCAGTATTGAATCATAAGTATATTCGACATCTTCCGACGTAATGGGGTCCCCATCTCCCCAGAAAATTTCATCTCTTAATGTGACATCGATTTCAAGATCCGTTGTTCCATTTGTGTTCTCCTCGGAATCATCATCTTCTTCCACAAGAACTGCTCTGTAGCCTCCCTTTTCATCTATTTGCCATAAACCGCTCATTATAAGACTACTTATATAATCCTGATCGAATGGACCTAAAAATTCATAATCTTCACCTTCATAACCAATGATGACTTCATCATCATTACTTTCATCTGTATTTTCTTCATTTGATAAAACCCAGTTCTCTATGTTAAAAAAGATTTTATTATTTCTTATATTTATATCGATTTTGTTTATCTTCTTGTTGTTATATGCTATCGAAAATAACCTGCTGTAGAGGGGTAGGATCACGGCATCCTGGACCATCAGATCCTGTAAATTTCCGAGTAGGTCTTTTTTTACTTCAGGATCATTTTCTTCTGCAATCTCCTTTAAAATTTCATCGACATTTAAATTTTCATACCAGTAGAAATTTTCACAATTCTTATTTTCTTCTGTCTTTAATGGGGGTATTTTCCCGGAATCGAAGTTATAGAGCAGGCTGCTTCCATCGAAATTATAAACCGACCATATACCAAGTTCGTAATCCCCTTTTTCAACGTAATCCTGATACCATTCTTTTGAAGGTTTATTAAATATCCATAATTTTATCCCTATTTTATCCAGATCTTCTATAATCATTTTTTCTATTGCCTGCCTGGCGTTATTATCACTTATGGAACCTATGGTAATATACAGTGGATTATCCACGCCGTAACCTGCCCTGCTTAAAGATTCTTTTGCTTTATTTATGTCATAATCATATTCTGACCATGCCGGATAATAATAATAGGAATCTTTTGAAAACAAGCTGTCCAATACCTCACCATACTCACCAAGCAGCTGATCTACGATTTTTTCCCTGTCTATGGCATAAAATATTGCTTTTCTTATATTGATATCATCCAGAGAATTCTTATTTTTTTGTTTTTCCCATGATTCAAGGAAAATTTCTCTACTGCTGACATCCGGATTATCGATATCATCTTTTACATTGACGCTTCCCGCTTTATCATCTATGGTAACTAATCCCATATCGTTATATTCACATGAATAAAGGAAAATGCTCGCAAACATCAACATCAATGTAAAAGCAAATATTATTATTATTTTCAATTTATTCATATGTACAAATGTAAATTTATTATTTAGACTACAGGTTTTCCTGCAAAAAAGCATGCAGCAAGATGTTCATTGCCATTTCTTGAATAATCCTTTAATTCTGGTTCTTCTTGGCTGCAGATATCCTGTGCATTCGGACATCTGGTATGAAAACTGCATCCGGAAGGAGGGTTAATGGGACTTGGGACATCTCCTTCAAGAACAATTCTCTTCCTTTTTCTTTCCAGCTCGGGATCAGGAATAGGAATCGCAGATAGCAGACCCATTGTGTAGGGATGAAGCGGTGTTTTATATAAATCTTCACTTTTCGCAACTTCAACCATTTTTCCAAGATACATTACACCTATCCTGTCGCTTACATGTTTTACTACAGAAAGGTCATGAGCAATAAAAAGATAAGTGAGATTGAATTCTTTTTGCAGATCTGTTAGTAAATTTAAAATCTGTGCCTGTACCGATACATCCAGAGCTGATACAGGTTCGTCACATAAAAGTAACTTTGGGGTCAAAGCCAGCGCCCTTGCCACTCCGACTCTCTGCCTCTGCCCGCCGCTGAATTCATGCGGATATCTATGTATATGTTCAGGATTAAGCCCGACCACCTTTAATAATTCTTTTACTTTTTTTATCCTTTTTCTTTTATCACCTATTTTATGGATTTCAAACGGTTCATTTATAATATCGCCAACTGTCATCCTGGGAGAAAGCGATGCATAAGGATCCTGAAAGATCACCTGGATTTCTCTTCTTATTTTAAACATTTCTCTGCTATTTAATTTGAATAAATTCACTCCGTTGTATATCGCTTCGCCGCCGGTCTGCGGTACAAGCCTTAATATTACCTTTGCCACAGTAGTCTTACCGCAGCCTGTTTCACCTACAAGTCCAAAAGTCTCGCCTTTTCTTATAAAAAAATTTATGCCATCTACAGCTTTTACGGAACCCGTAAATTTTTGAAACAAAAATCCGCTTCTTAAATTAAAGTATTTTTTTAAATTTTTGACTTCCAGTAATTTATTATTTTCCATATTTAATTATCAAATCTTTCAATTATTCCTTCCATGAATTCCTTCGCCCTGTAGCATGATACAAAATGATCTTTTTCTATTTCTACGAGGGGTGGGTATTCTCTTTTGCACTCATCACATACATATTTGCATCTTGCGCTGAAAATGCAGCATTTTGGTAAATCTATCAAACTGGGAGGCAAACCTTCGATTGGTTTCAAGTTCCCTCTTTTTTCCTCATCCAGCCTTGTCACTGATTTCATCAGTCCGATTGTATATGGGTGCATCGGTTTATAAAATATATTATCGATATTTGAAAATTCAACAGGTTTACCTGCATACATTACCATTACTCTATCTGCATATTTTGCAACCACACCAAGATCATGTGTTATTATTATTATCGAAGAATTTGTTTTATGCTTAAGCTCATCCATTAATTCCAATATTTGAGCCTGAACAGTTACATCAAGTGCAGTTGTTGGTTCGTCCGCTATAAGAATACTGGGACTATTTGCAATTGCCATTGCAATCATGACTCTCTGCCTCATGCCTCCACTGAACTCATGTGGGTAGCTATTGAACCTTCTTTTGAATTCAGGTATTCCCACCATTTCAAGAAGTTTCAAACCTTCCTTTCTGGCTTCTTCTTTTTTTAATTTTCTATGGACAATCAGGGATTCCATAACCTGATTGCCTACCGTATAAACAGGATTTAAAGAAGTCATTGGATCCTGGAAAATCATTGAAATCTTATTACCTCTGAGATTCTGAAGGTCTTTTTCTCCGAGTTTTAACAAATCCCTGCCTTCAAAGATTATTTCACCACCGACTATTCTTCCCAGCGGCTGTGGAATCAACCTCAGTATCGAAAGAGCGGTTACACTTTTACCACATCCGGTTTCGCCTACGATACCGAGAGTTTCGCCTTTTTTAAGATCGAAACTGACACCATCTACTGCTTTAACCACTCCGTCATCAGTATAAAAATATGTGCTTAAATTTTTGACTTCTAAAATTTTATTGTTTTCTATTTCTGCCATTTTATAAAAAAAATCTAATAAAAATCTATAATTATATATTATCCCTTAAAACTACTTTAATTTAGGATCAAACGCATCTCTTAATCCATCACCAAGTAAGACAAAACCTAAAACTGTTATTAAAATAGCCAACCCGGGGAAAAACATCATCCAGGGGGCTATATCAATGTAAGACATAGAATCTGCAAGCATCTTGCCCCATGCAGCTGTCGGAGGTTGGACTCCTATTCCAAGAAAACTCAGTGCAGCTTCTACTATTATCGCGGTTCCTACATTCATTGTCGCATAAACAATTATTGGAGCAAAAGAATTAGGGAAAATATGTTTCATTATAATTCTTTTATTGCTTGCACCCATTGCTCTTGCAGCTTCGATATATTCCTTATTTTTAATTGTCAGGATAGAACTCCTGAAAATTCTTGCGATAGAGGCCCATCCCAGAATCCCGATTGCAATAAATATATTTACTATTCCCGGACCTAAAATCGTCATTATCGCTATCGCCCCCAGAATATACGGAAATGCAAAGAAAATGTCTGCTACCCTCATGATCACTGCATCTGATAAACCACCAAAATAGCCTGAGAGAGCTCCAAAGAAAAGACCTATTATCACTGATATGCCTACCGCAATAACTCCTACCTCTATAGAAATCCTGCTCCCATAAATGACTCTGCTAAAGATATCTCTGCCCAGTAGATCTGTTCCAAAAAAATAGTTAATACTGGGACCAAGTGAAGAATCTTCCTTTATTCTTTCAATTGGATTATAGGGAGAGATCAAAGGAGCAAATATAGCTATCAATATTAGTAATACGACTATCGAGAGCCCCAGCATGGCAAGCTTATTTTTTCGCAACCGTTTCCATGCATCTTTATAAAGAGATGTCCTTGAATATTTTTTTCCGGTTTCTAATTCTTCTAATGCTTCTAATTCTTTTATAGTCGCCATTTAAATTTGTATTTCCTTTTTCTCATATCTGATCCTTGGATCCAATAATGCATATACGATATCTACTACTAAATTCATAGCTACAAAGATTATAACCAGAATTATCGTTCCGCCGATTACTACGGGTGCATCCCGCTGAAGGATCGCCAGATAAATCGTTCTCCCTACACCGGGCCAGTTAAAGACTGTCTCGGTAAGAATAGCGCCGCCCATTAAGCTGCCCAGATCAACTCCTATCAATGTTACTACCGGAATCAAAGCATTTTTTAAAGCATGTTTGCCTATGACCATATTGCGTGAAAGCCCCTTTGCATAAGCAGTCGTAATATAATCATTGGATAGTACTTCAAGCATTGTACTCCGTGTCATTCTAGCCACAAATGCAGTAGAAACCGAAGCCAGTGTTATTGCAGGTAATATATAATATCTTAAGCTTCCGTCTCCCATCCCGGACATAGGCAGCCATCCAAGTTTTAGACCAAACGAAACCTGCAGCATCATACCAAGCCAGTATACGGGAACGCAGACAGCAATAGTCGTTGAAATAGTAACCAGTATATCCCAGAAACTAAATTTTTTGACTGCAGATACTATGCCCGCAAATATGCCAATAATAACCTCTATTATAATAGCGGCCAGCGCTAATTTTATTGAATTGGGATAATGATCGGCAAGAATACTATTGACCGAGCGCCTGTATCTGTATGAAGTTCCGAGATCTCCTTTTGCCAGTTGTTTTATATATCTCCAGTATTGAACATAAACAGGTTTGTCAATGCCCATTTTTACCCTCAGGTTCTGAAGCGCTTCAGGCGTAGCGCCTTTTTCAAGAATCAGCTTTGCAGGATCTTCAGGGATAACATACATTAAAGTAAACAGAATCAATGTAACCCCTATGATAACCGGGATAATCTGTAAAATTCTTCTTAATATAAAATAGAACATTTTAAATAATTTATTTAAATAACAATTTTCTTCCTAATATTATGCAGCCTACACCCAAAAAAGATGTAGGCTGCATTTTTTAATTAAATCTCCAAACCGTTACTTAAGGCTGCTTTCCCTTTTTTATTTTTCCAGCCATACCTTGCTTAAATCATAATTTTCCATATTGTTAAGGAAAAATCCCTTAACATATGGCTGTACTATTCTCCTTGTTCCATACCAGTAAACATTTGCAAAAGCAACGTCATCAAGAATCAACTTTTCGGCTTCTCTGTATTTTGCAATTCTTTCATCCTCGTCAAGGATAGTCCTTGCTTCAAGAAGCATTGCATCTGCTTCAGGATTATTATACTCGCCATAGTTATCACTGGATCCTGAATAGAATAGCGGGAACAGGAAATTATCCATTGTAGGATAGTCTGCCACCCAGCCTAATCTGAAGAATATTATATCTCCAGCCTGTGCCATCTCGAGCATTGTTCCCCATTCGTAACCGGTTATGTTTACATCTATTCCAATCTCGCTCAAGTCAGCCTGTATTGCTTCTGCAATCAGCTCATGACCCGCACCTGTATTGAATCCGAATTCCAATGTCGGTAAGCCCTCTCCACCCGGATATCCGGCATCGGCCAGTTTTTGTTCAGCTAATTCAACATTGTATACATAATCCGAAGCATTCTCCTGGAATCCCGGAATTCCTGGTGGAACAAATCCTGCTGCAGGTGAAGGTACGCCTTCACTTATTACATCACAAATATTTTGCCTGTCTATGGCATAGCTTATCGCCTCACGAAGTTCTTTATTACCTGCAAAAGGCTCGGCATCTAAATTAAATCCATAATAGTATAAACCCCAGAATGGTTTAATTATAGCACCATCTTTAAGTTCCGGATCTTCCAGTGTAACAGTGATTTTTCCTACGGGAATCTGAGTATACTCAAGATTTCCGGCCTTAAATTCCAGAAATGCCGTATCTTCGTCGGCAATTATAACATATGTGACACTTTCCAGTTTTGCTTTTTCACCCCAGTAGTCGTCGTTTCTGACAAGTTCTATTTTCTGATCGTGAACCCATTCAACGAATTTAAATGGACCTACACCATTAATATGTTCGGTATATTCATCTCCCCACTTTTCGATATCTTCCTTTGCAACAGGGTAGAATACATCATGACCCAGAGTAGGTAAAAAGTCTGCGTAAGGTTCTTTTAAGGTAACTTCGAGCGTGTAATCGTCAAGAGCTTTTACTCCTGATAGAACAGTAGCGGTTCCGGCCTGGCATTCATCATAACCCTGAATTGGAAGCAAATGATAGGCAAGATAAGAAGCTGTTTCCGCATTGGCTACCCTGGACCATGAATAAACAAAATCTTCAGCTACCAGTTCTCTGCCGCTGTGAAATTTAACTCCTTTCCTTAAATTAAAGGTATAAACAAGGCCATCATTGCTTATATCCCAGCTTTCTGCCAGTTCGGGTATTGGTTCATATGTATCCGGATCCCAGTCAATCAGACCATCCCAGCACTGTCTTATCACCTGGATTCCTTCACTTTCATAAGCATTCGGAGGATCCAGAGATACCGGTTCAACAATATGTAACCTCATGATCTGCTCACCGGTTGCTTTTGTTTTACATCCTGCAAACATTGCTCCTATAAATACGATAACCGTAAGTACTGCAATTATTCCTATTAACTTTTTGTAATTCCTCACTAAAGCCTCCTTCTTAAATTCTATAATTACCTGCAAGATTTTTTATTTTAAAACCTCCTTTCGTTTTAAATAATAATCCTGCAATTTCAATTTATTATAATAAAATGAATAGAGTTATTGTGGTAATAGTAAAAACCACTCCAAGTATAATTGTTAGCCTATCAAGATTTTTTTCTACAATTCCTGCGCCGTCAAAAGTTTCTACCATACCGGTGAATAAACCGGAAATTCCTCCTCCTCTTCCCGCATGCAATAGAATTAATAATACCAGACCGATACTGGCAATTATATGAAATGCAAATAACACATTAAGTAAGACAGAACCCATATCTATAATTCCTCCGTAATCATTATTAAATATAATATTGGCTTCTGGCCAATATTTTATCAAAAA
Organism: uncultured Actinomycetota bacterium; assembly: GCA_964517765.1. Lineage (GTDB taxonomy): Bacteria > Actinomycetota > Humimicrobiia > Humimicrobiales > Humimicrobiaceae > Hydromicrobium. Next base: position 19,870 of record CAZFEN010000003.1, read on the forward strand.
AATGACATATTAAAAACAAATATTTATATGTAGAATACATAGTCTTTGTCATAAAATCAAGTTCAATATGATAAAAGTGATACTCCGGTCATTTCCCCGGGTTTTTCAATTTCTAAGAGTTCCAGTACCGTAGGTGCAATATCGCTTAATTTAAAATTATCATCATAATCTTTCAATTTTATTTTCGAATCGCAAATCACAAATGGCACCATCGATAAAGAATGGGCTGTTATGACTTTTTTATCGACAGGATTTATCATTTCTTCAGCATTACCATGGTCCGCCGTGATCAGTGCCAGTCCTCCATTTACAATTAATTCTTCTACTACTCTTCCCATACATTTATCTACCGCCTCGACAGCTTCTATGGCAGCATCCAAATGCCCTGTATGCCCTACCATATCAGGATTAGCATAATTTAATATTATTACATCATATATTTTTGATTTGATTTTGCCTATAACAGTATCAGTTACTTCAAATGCACTCATTTCAGGCTTAAGATCATATGTTGCAATTTTTGGGGAAGGAATCAATATTCTATCTTCTCCCTTAAATGGTTTTTCTATACCACCATTAAAGAAGAAAGTGACATGAGCATACTTCTCGGTTTCAGCAATTCTTAATTGCTTCAAATTATTTTTTGATATAACCTCTCCAAGAGTATTTTTAATTTCCTGAGGAGGAAAGGCTATGGGAGCATTAAACGACCTGTCGTACTGGGTCATACATACAAAATATACTCTGGGCGGATTCAGGCCTCTGTCGAATTCCTTAAAATCATCAGAAATAAATGCCCTGGTTAGCTGTCTTGCCCTATCCGGCCTGAAATTAAAGAATATTACTGAATCCGTCGATCTGATCCCGGCCTTCTCATTATCTTTACAGTTCACTATTGAAGGAACAACAAACTCATCATCTATATTATTGTTATAGGATGCTTCAACAACTCCGGCAGCCGTTTCGAATTTCTTTCCTTTTCTATACACCAGCATATTATAACTTTTTTCGATTCTATCCCATCTATTATCTCTGTCCATGCTGTAATATCTTCCGCTGACAGTGGCAATTTGTCCGGCACCCTTCTTTTTTAAATAATCATCCACTTCATCCAGGAACGGTATTGCACTTCTTGGGGGAACATCTCTGCCGTCAAGAAAAGCGTGTATAAATAAATCTTTTATTCCATGACTGACTGCCAGGTCAATTAAAGCTTTAAGATGTCTGATGTGACTGTGTACTCCTCCATCTGAAACAAGTCCCATAAGATGAAGACAGCTATTATTTCTTTTTACATTATTGATTGCATCTATCAATACTTTGTTGCTGAAAAAATCTCCATCTTTGATTTCTTTATTTATTCTGGTAAATTCCTGATATACGACTCTACCTGCCCCTATATTTAAATGGCCTACCTCCGAATTGCCCATCTGCCCTTCGGGTAGTCCCACAGATTCACCTGAAGCATTTAATCTGGTATTTGGGTAAATCCTGTAGTAATTATCCATATTGGGAGTTTTTGCAAGCCTGATTGCATTGCCTTCATTCTGGACGGATAAGCCCCAGCCATCAAGTATCATCAAACAGATTGGTTTTTTTACTACGGTTTTATAAGTCACTGGCTATCCTGATAATTAATTATATCAATAAAATCGTCTACTTCCAGGCTTGCACCACCTACAAGGGCACCGTCTATATCTGACATCTTCATCAGTTCGGAAATATTTGAGGGTTTAACACTTCCGCCATATTGAATTATGGTAGTTTCGGAGATCTTTTTACTATATAATTCACCAATTTTTTTTCTTATATTGATACACATATCATTGGCATCCCTGGAAGTTGCAGTTTTACCGGTACCAATGGCCCATATAGGCTCATATGCTACAGTCAAATCAATCATACTTTCTTCATCTATACCATCCAGACATTCTTCTATTTGATTCAGAACAAACTGCCTGGCCTTACCGCTTTCTCTTATTTTCAGTGATTCACCAACACACACAATTGGCTTTAAACCTGCATTGAAAGCAGCCTTTGCTTTTTTATTGATATCCGAATTAGTTTCTCCGAAATACTGTCTTCTTTCACTATGACCGATTATCACATATTCGACACCAAGAGCTTTAAGCATTATTGGTGAGATCTCACCTGTAAATGCACCACTTGCCTCATAATACATATTTTGTGCACCAAGTTTGATATCAAGGTTATCACTATCAATTATAGTTTTTACGCTCTTTAAAGATGTTGCGGGCGGACATACCGCTACTTCACAATTATTTTTATTATTATATTTATCCCCGAGGTCCTGTATAAAGTTTACGGCCTGTAAATGAGTCATATTCATTTTCCAGTTTCCGGCTATAAAAGGCCTTCTCATTTCCATAGTTCCTTTCGAGATTTTTTATATTATTTACAATTACTTATCTAAAAGAGATGATACTCCTGGTAATTCTTTACCTTCCAGTAGTTCCATAGCGGCCCCGCCACCGCTTGAGACATGAGTAAATTTTGAAGATAGACCATATTTTTTCAATGCAGCCAGCGTATCTCCTCCTCCTGCGACTGTAATAGCCTGGCTTCCGGCGATCGCATTTGCGATACTTTTGGTTCCATTTTCAAAATTGGACCATTCAAAGACACCCACCGGACCATTCCAGAAGATGGTTCGTGCAACAGAAATTTCTTTTTTAAACAATTCTATGCTTTTATCTCCGATATCCATCCCCATCCAGTCTACCGGTATTGATTGTATTGATACAAGTTTTTTCTCTGCACTACTATCAAATTCTTTTGCAATTACGATGTCTACAGGCAGTATTAAATTTACATTATCTTTTTTAGCCAGGGCCAGCATTTCTCTGGCAAAATCAATCTGATCATCCTCACAAATCGATTTACCTATTTCATACCCTTTAGCTTTTAAGAAAGTATAAGTCATTCCACCGCCCAACATCAGACTGTCCACCTTGCCAAGCAAGTTTCTTATAACCTGTATTTTATCCGAAACTTTACTCCCGCCGAGAATTGTCAGAAAAGGCCTTTGTGGTGATTCCAGAAGAGATGTCAGGACTTCAATTTCTTTCTTCATTAAAAATCCCGCTACTGCAGGAAGATATTTCGTCACTCCGGCAACAGATGCATGTGCCCGATGCGCAGCGCCAAAAGCATCATCGACATATATATCAGCCAGTGATGCAAGAGATTTTGAGAATTCGTCGTCATTGGCTTTTTCTCCGGGATCAAATCTCAGATTTTCAAGCATTACAATTTCACCATATTCCATTTCATTATCTATATATTCTTTGATTTCCGGTGAATAAATACTATCAAATTTTTTGACTTTTTTACCCACCAGTTCACCGAGTCTTTTTGCTGCGGGATCCAGTTTGAATTTAGCCTCGACTGTTCCTTTTGGCCGCCCGAGATGTGACATCAATATGATCTTTGCATTTTTTTCGATAAGATAATTTATAGTCGGTAGTGATAAACTTATTCTGGTATCATCTACTACATTCAGGTTATCGTCCAGGGGAACATTATAATCTACCCTTACCAGGACTCTCTTGTTTGTGACATCTATATCTTCTATTGTTTTTTTATTAAACATTTTTACCACCAGAATTTAACTTTATAAATAACCGGGGCTTAATTGACCCCGGTTATTTATTTTTTTTATTTATTTCATAATATAATTTATCAAATCATATAATCTGCTTGAATATCCCCATTCATTATCATACCAGGATAAGACTTTCACCATCTTTTCTTTCGTTAAAGTACTTAATGAATCAAAGACCGTGGAATATGAATCTCCTACAACATCCACTGATACAATCGGATCTTCGCAGTATTTTAATATTCCTTTAAACCCCGGTTCGGCAGAAGCCTTTTTAAAAGCATTGTTTACATCTTCAACCGAGCAATCATTCTCTACCTCTACTACCAGATCGATAAGAGATCCCACAGCTACCGGTATCCTGACAGCAATACCATCCAATTTACCGTTTAGTTCCGGAATCACCAGACCTATTGCACTTGCAGCACCTGTAGATGTAGGTATGGCTGATAAAGCAGCTGCTCTTGCCCTCCTGAAGTCCTTGTGGGGAAGATCGAGTATTCGTTGATCATTCGTATAAGCATGTATGGTAGTCATAAAACCATTTTTTATAATAAAATTCTCATGAAGAACCTTACATACCGGAGCCAGTGCATTTGTGGTACATGAGGCATTCGAAATTATATTATGTTTTTCTTTGTCATAGCTTTCCTGATTTACTCCAAGTACAATTGTTATGTCAGCTCCGCCCTTTTTCATAGGTGCAGACACAACTACTTTTTTTGCTCCGGCTTTAAGATGCTTTTCGGCACCTTCCCTTGTCGTAAATATCCCTGTAGATTCCAGGGCAACATCTATTCCAAGGTCCTTCCAGGGAAGAAGTTCCGGATCCTTTACGGAAGTGATCTTTATTTTTTCCCCATTGACTTCTATGTAACCTTCTCCTGCTTTGACTTCAGCATCCAGAATCCCGTATATGGAATCATATTTCAGAAGATGAGCAAGAATTTTTGGATCATACAGATCGTTCACTGATACTATATCTATATTATTCTCTTTATCATATTTCAGTTTTGCTCTTAAAAACTGTCTGCCTATCCTTCCAAATCCATTAATTCCTACTTTTATTGCCATCTCATTCCTCCCCCTTGATAAAATAATAATGATAAGTATTTATTCATATAAATTTATAAAAATATAAGAATATTTTTAATTTCGATATGAACCGTGTAATTTTAACAAATTTGATAAAATCAATAAAGCGCAATTTACAATAAATATCTTTTTCCGGAATAAAAATATATCTTTCCAGTTAATACAATCAAGTTTTGGAAATATCTCTATGAAATAATTTTATGGAGTAACCCTTAAGCTTTAAATATTCAAATATTTTATCGGAAATCACAACCGAACGATGTTTACCGGCGGTACAGCCTATGCCTATCCCAAGATAACTTTTACCTTCTGCAATATAATTGGGTATTAAAAAATCAAGCATCTTCTCAAATATAGTCAGGAACTCTTTTGTTTCTTCGCGACATAAAATATAGTCAATCACTTTTTTATTCTTCCCATCAAGGTCCTTTAACTCCTCATTATAAAATGGATTGGGTAAAAACCTTACATCCATCACAACATCCACACTTTCGGGTAAACCAGATTTGTATCCGAATGAAGTGATGGATATTTGCAAGAGTCTGCTTTTTTCTATATCGCTCATCATCCGATCTGTTATTGCGATACGGAGTTCTTTTGAATTCAAAAGCGTGGTGTCAATCACTACATCCGCTATTTCTCTGAGTCTTCCCATCTTTTCTATCTCTTTTTCGATTCCCTCTCCAAGATTACCGTCCTCGACCAGCGGGTGCTTTCTTCTGGTCAAAGAATATCTTTTTACAATGGCGCTCTTTGAAGCTCCCAAAAACAGGATTTTATAATCTATTTTCATTTCTTTAAGCTTATCGAGGGTCCTGTATATCTCATTAAAAAAATATCCGCTTCTTAAATCTACGGCAAAAGCCATATTGCTTATATTCCTATCCTCCGTTGAAAAGTAATCGATAATATTAAGCAGAAGATATGCAGGTAAATTGTCTATGCAATAATAACCTGCATCCTCAAAATACTTGAGTGCTTCGGTCTTTCCGGCGCCGGATAATCCGGTAATTATTACTATCTTCATTTTGTTATTTATTTTCTCTTTTACGCTAATAATACTTTTTTCTTTTAAAATTGTAACGATACTTAATATACATTATTTTAATCTTTTTTGTCCCTTTTTTCCCTAAAGAAAATAATTTTAGATATTACTATACTTAGAATACTTATTACCAGTGAACTCCAGACGTATCCCCAGAATCCTTTTATTTCCAATTCCCTGATGATCATATCCACGATCCATAACATACCTGCATTTATGATTATATTAAACAGTCCCAGAGTTAAAATATTAATGGGTAAAGATAAGATTTTAACGATAGGTTTTACAATAAGATTAAACAAACCCAGAAGCAATCCTGCTAAAAAAGCGACCTTTAATCTGTCCCAGGCAGTATCACCCATTAAATATATGAAAGGAGTCAATAAATATGAAGCGACTGTGATAGAAAAAGTAAGTATCACCCAGTCAAGAATCCATTTTAACAAATAAACCACCTATCCTTTACCGGTGAATATTTTTGTATATCTTATTTGCATCTTGATAATTCAATCCTTTTATTTTCATTAAATCCTTTATTGTTTTATTTCTTAGATCTTCTATCGAGTTTACACTTTCATATACATACTTCTTCTTTTTTTCTCCGATGCCTTTTATTCCATCCAGTATGGAACCGGTCATATTCTTTTCCCTCAGTCTTCTGTGAAAGTTAACGGCAAACCGGTGTGCTTCATCTCTTGCCTTAATAAGAATCCTTGCATATCTATCATGCAAATCAAGCTTTAATCCATCAGGGTATTTATCACAGAATACTACTTCCTCTTTTTTTGCAATACTGATGATATCAATGCCAGCTATATTTTTTTCAGATAATAATCTTTTTATCGTATTATACTGTGCCTTTCCCCCATCGATTATTATTAGATCGGGCTTTATATAGAAGTTTTCTCTTTTTTTTATTTCTCCGTTCTCAAGGTATTTAAGTCTCCTTACAACTACTTCGTTTATCATTCTGCAATCATCCTGGCCCTTAACATCTTTTATCTTAAAATACCTGTAATTATCAGTCAACATTATGCCGTCCAGAGAAACAGACATCGATCCGACAGGAAAAGAATTTTTTAGATTTGAAATATCAAAACATTCTATTCTCCCCGGAACATTGGCCAATCCAAAAACTTCTTTCAATTTTATGGCATCCTTATAAACATTACTGAGTCCCGTGTCCTTTTCAAACTTTTTTTTCTCAAGATATAATTTTGAATTTCTGATCACCATCTCCATTATTTTTTTCTTTTCACCTATTTTAGGAACTATTATGTCTATTTTTTTACTTTTCTTTTTACTCAACCAATCCGATATCGATACAGTACTTGTCATATCTGCGGAGCAAAAAATTTTCGACGGAATATCATCTTTATCCGTATAATATTTTTCTATAAATCCCGATAAAATCTCGTTATCTTCCAGATGTCCGGCATTATTCACAATAAAATTATTGATAATCGCAAGCATCCCGGATCTGTAAGTAAATAAGCTTATTGCCGAATCATCAATACTCCTGGCGATAGATATGAAATCCCACTTACTGCCGCCGGGAAAGAATATTTTTTGTTCCCTGTAAAGTTTATTTATGTCTTCTATCTTATTTTTAATTTCAGCCGCTTTTTCAAATTCTTTTTTCTTTGCATAATGATCCATTTTTACTTTCAATTGGGAGGTTATGGTCCTGTCCCTGCCTTTCAGGAATAACATAACATAATCGATATTTTTGCCGTACTGCTCCGGAGATACATTGTCAATACATGGTGCCGGACATAGTTTGATATGGTAATTAAGACAGGGCGTATTTACACCTTTCCCCGGTTTTGCCTTCTTACAATCACGTACCTGAAATATTTTTCTTAAATATTCAAGAGTTTTCCTTACGGCTCTGGCATCCGTATAGGGCCCGAAATATCTGGCATCTTTCATGTTCCTGTCTCTGGTCAAAAAAACACGTGGGAATTTTTCCCCTATTGTCACGGCAACAAAAGGATATGATTTATCATCCTTCAGTTCTATATTGTATTTTGGTTTATTTTTTTTAATTAGATTACCCTCCAGAATAAGCGCTTCTGTTTCATTATCTGTGACAATATAATCGATAGATTTGATTTTTTTGGCAAAATCCGACGGTTTGGCGTAAGGAAGTTTAATTCTGTTATCCTGAAAATAACTCTTTACCCTGCTGGAAAGATTCTTTGCTTTGCCTACATAAATAATTTCATCATGATAATTTTTAAAAATATAGACCCCGGTTTTTCGGGGAAGAATCTTCAAAAGTTCTTTTATTTTACTTTCCTGATTATTGTCATCGATTATTTTTTTATTCACTGCAGATTCACCTGTAGAGCCGTTCCTTCACAAGATTTTTATTCATATACTTTTTTAAAAACTGTCCTGTGTAAGAATCAATATTTTCCGATATTTCTTCGGGAGTTCCGAGGGCAATTATTTCTCCGCCCTTATCTCCCCCTTCCGGTCCAAGATCTATAATATAATCGGCGGTTTTTATGACTTCCAGATTATGTTCTATCACAAGTACGGTGTTTCCTGCATCTACCAATTTTTTCAATATCGCAAGTAATTTATTTATATCATCGAAGTGAAGTCCCGTAGTAGGTTCATCAAGCAAATATAATGTACTTCCGGTACTTTTTTTCGAAAGTTCCGTAGACAATTTGACTCTCTGCGCCTCTCCGCCTGATAATGTAGTCGAAGATTGTCCTAATTTGATATAACCAAGACCCACATCATTAATGAGTTTTAGTTTTCTATTGATTCTCGGAATATTTTCAAAAAAGATCATTGCTTCTTCTACGGTCATATTCAAAACATCGTCTATATTTTTCCCTTTATATATCACTTCAAGAGTCTCGCGGTTAAATCTCTTTCCTTTACAAACTTCACAGGGAACATAAATATCGGGCAGAAAATGCATCTCTATTTTTATAAGTCCGTCCCCATTGCAGAATTCACACCTTCCCCCTTTTACATTAAAACTGAATCTTCCCGGTTTATATCCTTTGATCCTGGATTCATGTGTTTTTGAGAATAACTCTCTTATATAAGTAAAAACACCCGTATAAGTGGCCGGATTCGATCGGGGTGTTCTTCCTATGGGAGATTGATCTATAACTATAACTTTATCCAGATTATTATAATTTAATATTCCATCATGTTTTCCCGAATTATAATTTGTCCTCATAAGCAGATTGGAAAGCGATGGGTATAATATCTCATTTACAAGTGTACTTTTACCTGATCCCGAAACTCCCGTTACGGCAATAAGCTTACCCAGGTCTATCCGAACGTCGATATTCTTAAGATTATGTTCTCTTGCACCTTTAATAGTAATAAAATTTCCGTTTCCTTTTCTCCGCTCCCCTGGAACAGCTATCGATTTTTCCCCTGATAGATATTTTCCGGTTATTGATTTCTCGCATGTGTAAATATCTTCCAGGTTTCCGCTGAACACGATTTCCCCTCCATGTATTCCCGCACCGGGCCCGATATCGACTAAAAAATCCGAACTCCTCATGGTTTCTTCATCATGTTCTATTACTATTATTGTGTTTCCAAGGTCTCTCAACCGTTTCAATGCGTTTATCAATTTCTTGTTATCTCTTTGATGGAGACCGATACTCGGTTCATCAAGTATATAAAGGACCCCCACGAGCCCCGATCCTATTTGTGTGGCCAACCTTATCCTCTGAGATTCACCACCGGATAAGGTACTGGATTTCCTGTCAAGGGTCAGATACCCCAGCCCTACGTCTTTCAAAAAATTCAGCCTCTCTATTATTTCTTTTATCAGTCTCTCCCCTATCATTTTTTCTCTATCCGACAGCTTAAGTGATTTTAACCACCCCATACCTTCCTCAACAGTTTTTTCACAGAAATCCGAAATAGAAAGCATGCCAATTTTCACTGCAAGGCTTTCCGGCCGGAGTCTCTTACCATTGCATCCTCTGCATGGTTTGCTGCTTATCAATTTTTCTATTTTGATCCTCTGGCTTTCGGATTCCGTTTCCAGATATCTTCTGCTTAAATTATTGGCTAGACCTTCGAATTTTATATAATAATGTCTTAATCTGCCCTTATGGTTTATATAACTGAGTTTTACCCTTTTACCATCGGTCCCGTATAATATTGTCCTTCTTGCATATTCGTCAAGATCCTTAAAAGGAGTATTTAAATTAAATCCATATTCTTCAGCCAGACTTTTCATCAACTGTGAATAATAATTTGAATATCCCATATTAAAGAAAGGGATTGCACCATCCATTATGCTTAAGTCCGGATGTTCCACTATTAAATCAGAATCCACTTCTTTGCTTATACCCAGTCCGCTGCATTCCTTGCATGCACCATAAGGACTATTGAAGGAAAACATTCGCGGAGTAAGTTCTTCAAAATCAAGGCCGCAGTCCACGCAGGAAAAATTTTCCGAGAAGCTTTGTATCTCTCCCGAATCAAGCAATTGAATGTAAACAATACCACCGCTTTCCTTGAGTGATATTTCTATATCCTCCGAAAGTCTTTTTCTTATATCGGATTTTATTTTTAATCTGTCAATGATTATTTCAATGTTATGTTTAAGGTTTTTATCCAGCTTCAGATCAAAATTATCTCCAGGCTCGTAAATATTTCCATCTACCCTGACTCTTGCATAACCGTTATTTTTAATATCTTCGAATGTTTTGATATATTCGCCTTTTCTTCCTCTTACAATAGGTGAAAGGATTTGAAATTTAGTGTTTTCCGGTAATTCCAGAACCCTGTCGACTATCTGATCCACTGTCTGCCTGGTTATACGTTTCCCGCATCTGTAGCAGTAAGGTACCCCGATTTGAGCATAAAGAACACGGAGATAATCATATATTTCAGTTATCGTTCCCACCGTAGATCTGGGATTCTTTGAAACACCTTTTTGATTTATAGAAACTGCGGGGGACAGGCCTTCTATTAAATCAACATCCGGTTTTTCCATCTGTCCCAGAAACTGCCTTGCATAAGAAGAAAGTGATTCTACATATCTTCTCTGTCCTTCGGCATAAATCGTATCAAATGCCAGTGATGATTTTCCCGATCCGCTTACACCGGTAAAAACTACGAATTTATTTCTTGGAATTCTTAAATTTATATTTTTAAGGTTATGCTCCCTGGCACCCTTTATTACTATCTCTTCTTTCATATATATTATTTTTTAACCTCTATATTTGTTATCTTCTTTATCCTTTTTATTTCATCTCTGATCATAGCAGCTTTCTCAAAGTTCAACTCTCTTGCCTCAAGATTCATCTCTTCCTCGAGGCCACTTATTATAGTGGCAACTTCCGATGGTTCCATATCCAGTATTTTATCCTCACCGAATATCTTTTTCTTTTCGCTTACTTTTAAGTCAGCTCTTGTTTCTTTCTTCGATTTTATTCCTCTGCTGTATAATATGTCAGATATAGTCTTATTTATAGTTGTTGGCGTTATATTATGTTTCTTATTATATTCTATCTGAATTTCTCTTCTCCTGTTTGTTTCATATAATGCATTTTTTATAGAATCCGTTATATTATCTGCGTACATTATAACTATACCATTCACATTTCTTGCAGCTCTTCCTATAGTCTGTATAAGCGATATTTCCGATCTGAGGAATCCTTCTTTATCCGCATCCAGAATAGCTACCAGCGATACCTCCGGTAGGTCCAATCCTTCACGGAGCAGATTTATACCAACCAGTACGTCGCATTCCCCTGTTCTTAAATACCTCAGTATTTCCACTCTCTCTAGAGTATCTATGGTAGAATGCAAGTATCTTACTTTTATCTTCTTACTTGCCAGATAATCAGCCAGGTCTTCGGCCATTCTTTTTGTAAGAGTAGTTACCAGCGCCCTTTCGCCTCTGCTTATGACTTTCTTTATCTCATCCATCAGATCATCTATCTGACCTCTGGTTTTTCTCACATAGACCTGCGGATCGACCAGACCAGTGGGCCTGATTATCTGCTCCACAATCTGGTTACTCACCCTTCTCTCGTATGGTCCGGGGGTTGCTGAAGTAAATATCACTCTTCTGGCTTTAGACTCGAATTCTTCGAATCTTAATGGCCTATTATCCATCGCCGATGGGAGCCTGAATCCGTAATCTACAAGTGTTTGTTTTCTGGAATGATCGCCTTCATACATCCCTCTGATCTGAGGAATGGCAATATGAGATTCGTCTATAACAACCAGGAAATCTTCTGGGAAAAAATCGAGCAGGGTGTTCGGTGCCTCTCCCGGTTTTTTCCCAAGTATGTGCCTCGAATAATTTTCGATACCGCCACAAAATCCCAGTTCTGCTATCATCTCCATGTCGTATCTGGTCCTTGATTCCAATCTCTGGGCTTCCAGCAGTTTATCCGTATCTTTAAAATATTTTAGTCTTTCACTTAATTCTTCCTTTATTGTCCCGAGTGCTCTTTCTACCCATTCTGCTGTTGCCAGAAAATGAGTTGCCGGCGATATTATATAGGCTTCCTTATCATCAAAGATTTCACCGGATACAGGATCGAACTCAACTATTCTTTCTAATTCATCTTCCAAAAGCTGGATTCTCACGGCCCTGTCCTGGTATGCAGGAAATATTTCTATTGTGTCCCCTTTGACCCTGAATTTACCGTTTGTAAAATCATATTCATTTCTTTCATATCTTATATTTACCAGCTTATTTATTATTTCTTCTCTTGGGAACATCTCACCCGACCTCAAAATAATTCTCTGTTTTCCATATTCGGAAGGTGAACCCAGTCCATATATACAGGATACACTTGCAACCACTATTACATCATTTCTTGTATAAAGGGAGTTAGTAGTGGATAATCTCAACTTTTCTATTTCTTCATTTATCGAAGTATCTTTCTCGATGTACATATCCTTACCGGGTAAATATGCTTCCGGCTGATAATAATCATAATAGCTTACGAAAAATTCAACTGCATTATCGGGAAAGAACTCTTTGAATTCATTACAGAGTTGAGCCGCAAGAGTTTTATTAGGAGCAAGAACCAGCGTGGGGATTTGAATATTTTTTATTACATTCGCTATAGAATAAGTCTTTCCTGAACCGGTGACTCCCAGCAGACTCTGAAATTTAAGGTTATTCTTAATTCCTTCCGTTAATTGGCTTATAGCCTTCCCCTGGTCACCCTGGGGAGAGTAATTGGATACTATTTTAAATTGCGAATCGGTCATATTTTTTTATTAATACACTTAAATTTTTTCTAAGATCTTTTCAACTTTGCCAGGCAGATCTCTTTTAGAACCATTATTTTCAATTATAAACGACACTTTTTCTTTTTTTATTTTAATATGCTGGCCTTTCATCCTTAATTTTACTTTTTTATCCGAAAAACCTTTACTCTTAAGAAAAGTCTCCCTCATTTTACCGGGTGCTTCAACCAGAATTATATAATCACAAAGCAGGTCCAATTTACAATCAAAGAGTACTGCTGCATCTATTATTATATAATCCTTATCCTGGTTCTTATTTAAAATATTTTCAACCTGATTTCTAATCAATGGAAACATCAAACCATTTAATTTTTTTAAATCCTTCTTACTTGAAAAAACTTTCTCTGCCAGAGATTCAAAAATCAGATCTCCTTCTGGTTCGAATATTTCATTTCCAAAAATAACTTTAAGTTTAATCAGGATTTCAGGATTTTTCGAATAGATACTTTTCGCCAGTTTATCTATGTCCAGTATCAGGACGTTTTTCTTTATTTTTTTTATAAAACCAGATACCGTACTTTTACCCGAAGCAATCCTGCCCGTGATTCCCAATACTATTATTGTATCCTCCTTCTATCTTTATAAGTCAATTATACCTTACTTATAAAAGAGTGGAATTAAATATGAAAAGATGGTTACAACCAATGGTTATTAAAATAATTCTCGCGGTTCAGGCAGTTTTAAGATATAAACTAAAATGGCCGGAAATGGGACTTTAATCTATTTTAGCTTCGTCTTTCATTTCCTTGAGTATTTCTTTTATCTGTCTTTTTTTACTGGATTCGTTATCTTCTGTTTCTTTGTTCTGGCTCTTTTCAGCTTCTTTGCCAGAGATTTCTTCTTTCTCATCAGTTTTCTTTGAATCTTTTTTAGAAGTTTCCTTTTTTACACTTTTTTTACCTGATTTTGAATCCCTGGCTTCTTTATCTTCTTCTTTTTCTTCGATTGGATTTTCAACCTGTTTGACACTAAAAGCCATTCTTCTTTTATCAAAATCTATATCAATGATCCTTACCATTAATTCATCCCCGATTTTTGCAGCATCACTGGGTCTTTTTACCGTTTCCGGGCTTAACTCCGATATATGTACCAGACCCTCCAGGTCCCCTTCTACCTGAACAAATAAACCGAATTTTACAATACGGGTTACTTTGCCCTTGACAATATCTTTAACCGAATAATTTTTTATTTTCTCAAGCCATGGATCTTTCTGGGTTTGTTTCAGGCCCAGGGACAATCTTTGCTTTTCATAATCGATATCCAGTATCTCCACATCTACTTCTTGATTGACGCTGACCACTTCGGAAGGATGCTTCACGTGGTTCCAGGAAAGTTCCGATATATGCACCAGCCCGTCGACACCCTCGACGTCCACAAATGCTCCGAATTCCGCAATACTTGTGATTATTCCCTTCCTTATTTGCCCTACTTCCATTTTATTAAGTATTTCTTTTCGCTGTTCTTTTCTTTCACCTTCTATGATTGCTTTCCTGGATAGGACAACATTATTCCTGTTCCTGTCCACTTCTATGATCTTACATGTACACTTTTCGCCAATATAAGATTCCAAATCTTTAGTTTTTCTTACATCTATCAAGGACGCAGGTAAAAATCCCCTTAAGCCTATATCTACTATCAGGCCTCCTTTTACACATTCTATGATCTCCCCTTCAACGGTATCTCCACCCTGGTATATTTTTTCTATCCTGTCAAAATTCTGCTCCACTTCCGCTCTCTTTTTGGATAATATCAACCTCCCATCCTGATCTTCCTTCTGCATTACCATTATTTCTATCTCATCATCCACCTTTAGAACATTTTCGGGTTTGACATCGTTCCTTATAGAAAGTTCGTTTATCGGTATAACTCCTTCGGATTTGAATCCTACGTCGACCAGGATCTCGTCTTTGTCGATTTTTACCACTCTGCCCCTTATCACATCGCCATCATTCAAATCAATCATGGTAAGGTCATAATTGGGGACCATCTTACCATCCTTGTTTTCTATCATGCAATTGTCATTCGTTAGTTTTCCGTAAAAATTATTATCGGTCATAGTTAATAAATCATTCTCCTTTTTTAATATTCGAAAAGGATAACATGCGTGAAAATAATAATCAATATTATAAAATATTTTTCTAAATATACCAATTTTTGCCCGTTTTTATGTCCACTTTGAGTTTCACATTCAAATTCACACAATTTTCCATTGATTCAATGACCATTTGCTTTACTTTATCAAGATCTTTCTCTTTTAATTCCAGTACCAGTTCATCATGTACATGAAGTATGATATTGCTGTCTATTCCGGTCGCCTTAAGTCCGTTAAAAAGCAAAACAGTGGATAATTTCATTATGTCGGCAGCACTCCCCTGTATGGGAGTATTTATTGCAAATCTTTCCCCAAGACTCCTAACGCGGACATTAGTGCTTCCGAGTTCCCTCAAATATCTCTTTCTTCCAAAAATAGTGGTTGAGTAACCCTTTTTATACGCATCGTCTATTAAAAATTTCAAATATTTTTTTACTCCCGAATAACGGTTAAAATATTTTTGAATGTACTCTCTTGCTTCTTCCTCCGATATCGAAAGCCTGCTCATAAGACCATATTCTGTCATACCGTATATTATTCCGAAATTTATAGTTTTTGCTTTTCTTCTCAGATTCTCATCGACTTTATCATAACTTACCCCGAATATCTCCGAAGCTGTATGCGTGTGAATATCTTCCTCCTGCCTAAATGAATCTATAAGATTTTTATCTTCGGAAAGGTGAGCAAGTACCCTTAACTCTATCTGGGAATAATCCGATGCGAGTATCAGATCATAACCTTTCCCGGGTATAAAAGCTTTTCTTATCTGTTTCCCGTAATCTGTCCTTACCGGGATATTCTGAAGATTGGGATCACTGCTGCTTATCCTTCCGGTAGATGTTCCCAGCTGGTGGTATGTTGTATGAACCCGAGAGTCCCCGGGATCGATCAGGCAGGGTAAGACATCTATATAAGTATTTTTTAATTTGGTTTTTTCTCTAAAGTCCAGTATTTTCTCTATTACCGGAGAACTATCATAAATAGCCTTAAGTGTCCCTGCATCCGTGGATAATCCTGTTTTGGTTTTTTTCATGGCAGGAAGCTTCATCTTTTTATAGAGGACTTCGGATAATTGCTGGGAAGAATTTATATTAAACTCGCCACCACAAATTTTATGAATTTCTTTCCTGAGCCCCTCTATGTCCTTTTCATATTCCTTGATCAAACCATTCAGATATTTTTTATCTATGTTGACGCCCTTATATTCTATTTCGGCAAGCACCTTTATGAGAGGTTCTTCTATCTGCCAGTATAGTTTTTCCATATCCTCTTTCTTTAATTCTTCCAGAAATCTTTTCCCCAAATTTTCATAAAGGCCCAGCTTTTTTAAGATTACATCTAATTTTTCCTTATCCATTTTTGTTTTCTGCTTATCATCCTCATACAGATCCAGTTTTAATTGCTTTTTCGTCTCTGTTTTTTTAAATCCTGTACTGCCATCATCTTTGAACTCAATATCTTTTATTTCTATATTCAGGAGATCTTTAATTATCTCATCCAGAGTAACGGTAGACTTAACAGGATTTAATATCAGGTATAGTATTTTGTAATCTATAAACTTACCATTTAAAATAATGCCGTAGCTTTTCAGGATTTTATATATTCTTTTAAAATCGAAACCGGTTTTTTTTATTTTTTTATTTTCCAGTACTTTTTTTAAATCCTCTTTTAACTCTTCCCTTACAAGGTCGCCTGTTTTAATTAAAAATGCATCGCCTTGCCCGTAATGTAAAATAATACCCTCGAATATATCTTCGGGGCACCATTCAGCTATATACATACTTTCAGCTGCATTTTTACTCAAGCCTCCAGGATTTAAATTCAGAGTTAAATGTTTAAAAACCGTTTTATCGATTGCTCTTCTGTCTGCAGGGATTCCTTCTTTGAAATCGATCTTATCTTTAAGACTTGTGAGTTTCTTTTCCAGAGATTTAAACTCAAGACTTTCGAATAACTGTTTGACTCTATCAAAACTGACATCTTTAAAACTGCTGTCAACAATATTTTCAATATTTAAGTCACCGGGCATCTTTAGTTGAGTAAGTTCTTTGCTTAATACGGCAATATCTTTATTTTTTACAAGCATTTCTTTTAGTCTCGGATTTGCTATTTTATCGATATTTGAATAAATCTCTTCGACAGAACCATATTCCCTTACCAGTGATCTGGCTGTTTTTGGTCCAATTCCCGGAATACCGGGTATATTATCGGAACTATCTCCCATCAGGGCAAGCAGATCTTTTACATTTTCCGGTTTGACACCAAGTTTTTCCTCTACTTTAAACCTATCCATCAATACGGTATCCGTAATACCCTGTTTAATGGCCATTACTCTTACATTACCGGAAACCAGTTGCAGTATATCTTTGTCACCAGTCAATATGATTACTTCATCGAATTGATTTTTGATTTTATCCGTTATATCCGCGAGTATGTCATCTGCCTCAAATCCTTCTTTTTCCAGATAAACAATATTGAATGCATCCAGGACCTCTTTTATCAGGGGAAATTGTTCGGACAACTCAGTGGGCATTTTTTTTCTTTTTATTTTATACTGATCGAACATCCTGTGCCTGAACGTGGGGACCTTACTGTCAAAAGCGCATATTATAGTATCCGGATATTGATCCTCTATGAGTCTTAACAACATATTGGTAAAACCAAGAACAGCATTGGTAGCGGTACCCGATGAAGTGGATATATTTTCGGGTATAGCATAGAATGCCCTGTATGCAATATTATTCCCATCTATAAGGATAATTTTACTGTTCTTTTTACTTTTCAATTAAAATCTACCTGACTTTTAAAAAATATTTATTAATTAAATCTTTTGAACTTTTTTATTATAAAAATCTGATATTCTGAAAAATAATAAAATTTCGTCTGATATTAATGTGTTTTAATATTATATCATTTAAGAAAAATAATTTTGTTAGGATAATGCGCCTGGCAGAAACATAAAAAAAGCGTCATCAAATTTCATAGAAATTTAATAACGCTTCGTGAGTAAAACTATAATAAATTATTATACAATTGTCAATGTTAATATCCTGCAATATCTTACAATAGCCGATAAGGGATCCTCTGCGTTATATCCAGGCCAGTGGCCCGGTGTATAATTTTTATTTATTTCTAATACCATGAAGGAGATGCAAGCAGACTGGTAATTTACAGCAATTCTTGATAATAATCCGGATAAATTGTATTATTTTAGAGCGCCGAAGTGGCGGAACTGGCAGACGCGCTGGACTCAAAATCCAGTGGACCGCGAGGTTCGTGTCGGTTCGACCCCGACCTTCGGCACCATAACAATCTTTTTCATAGAGCAAGTATATGAGCAAGTTTATATAATTCCTTGTCTATACCTTTTTTTATCTCAAAAATATCTTCGAATTTAGATGTTTCTATTTTCATACTTTTAATACCGACCATACAGTCACTCTCACCTTCCAGTAAGAGGTCTACTGCTTTTTTGCCAAATTCCGCTGCAAGTATCCTATCCAGAGCAGAAGGAGAACCTCCCCTCTGTATATGGCCAAGTACCGATACTCTGACTTCATGACCTACTAGTAATTTTATAGAGGAAGCGACATCACCTGCACTGCATACTCCCTCGGATACTATTATCAGCGTATGCCTCTTACCTTCTCTATGGTTTTTTATATCTTTTGCAATCTTGACCAGGTCGACTTTTATTTCAGGAATTAGTATGTAATCGGCTCCACATGCAATCCCTGTATTGACTGCTATTATTCCCGATTCTCTTCCCATAACCTCTACTACGAATATTCTTTCATGAGAAGATGCGGTATCTCTGATTTTAGAGATTATACCGATTATTACATTAAGTGCCGTATCAAAACCTATGCTATTGTCGGTCCCTGCAATATCGTTATCTATTGTAGCAGGAATTCCAACCACCTGGACTCCCTGTCCGTGGAGATCATGGGCTCCTTTGAAAGATCCGTCTCCGCCAACAACAATCAGCCCTTCTATTTTGTTTTTTTTCAAATTGGCTATAGCCTTTTCCTGCCCTTCTCTGCATTTGAATTCTTCCGACCTTGCAGAATAAAGGAAAGTGCCGCCTCTATCTATGATTCCTCCTACCGAATTTAGATCCAGTACCGCAAAATCGTTAGCAATCAGTCCCTTATATCCTTCGTAAAATCCATAAACATCCAGCTTGCAATATATCGCATATCTGGTAACCGTTCTTATAACAGCATTCATCCCGCTTGCATCTCCACCACTTGTTAAAAGTGCGATTCTTCTTTTTTCACCCACAGCGTTCACTCCTTTACTTTCTTCTGCTTTTTAATTCGCCAAATACTTCTTCGAGGGTAATCTTTTTTTCAACCATCAGTACCAGTAAATGATAGATCATATCAGATATTTCGTTTATCATATCCTTCTTGCCCTGGTGTTTCGAAGACAGAACAACTTCCATGCTTTCTTCTCCGAATTTCTTTATTATTTCATCCAGTCCTTTTTTATGAAGCGAATATGTATATGAATCCGAAATTTTATTTCTTATTCTTCCTTCTATAACGCTATATAACTCGTCCAGTATATTCTCTTTTGAGCTTTCCTTGAAATATCTATCAAAATCCAGATCCTTCTCGATATCTTTAAGTTTTCTGTAAAAGCAGCTTTTATTTCCTGTATGGCAGGCATTTCCTACCTGTTCCACACTGACAAGCAGAGAATTTCCATAACAATCATATTTTATACTTTTTATTTTCTGTATGTTCCCGGATGATTCGCCTTTTTTCCACAAGCTTCTTCTGGTTCTGCTCCAGAACCATGTAAATCCGGTATCCAGACTTTTTGCCAGGGATTGCCTGCTCATATATGCAAGCATAAGAACCTCACCTGTCTTATGATCCTGAATAATGGCCGGGACCAGACCAATTTTATCGTTATTTTCTTTGCCGGTTTTATTATTTTTTTTCATAATATCAATTCATCCATTTATTTTAATATTTTTTTATTTAAAGCCTTACATTTATCCCTTCGGATTTTAAATATTCCTTTGCTTCCCTTATCGTATTCTGTAGATAGTGAAAAATAGATGCAACAAGAACTGCATCGGCACCGGCATATTTTATTACATCTTTTAAGTGTTCCAGTTTCCCTGCACCGCCCGAAGCTATAACAGGAATATTTACTATAGAAGTTACCCCTCCTGTAAGTTCGATATCATAACCATCCTTTGTTCCATCCCTGTCCATGCTTGTAAGAAGAATCTCACCGGCACCCAGTTCTTCTGCTTTTTTTGCCCATTCGAATACATTCATACCTGTAGGGGTCCTCCCTCCATTTATATATACTTCCCAGAAATTTTTACCTCTCTTCTTTGCATCTATTGCGATCACTATGCACTGACTTCCAAAGATCCCGGATGCCCTGCTTATCAGAGAGGGGTCTTCGACTGCGGCAGTATTTATAGAGATCTTATCCGCACCTTTTTTTAATATCTCGCGTATATGCTCTATCTTGCTTATACCTCCTCCTATAGTATATGGTATAAACACTTTTTTAGCAGTTTTACTGGCAAGATCGACTACTGTTCCTCTTTTTTCATGAGAAGCAGTTATATCCAGAAACACTATTTCATCAGCGCCTTCTCTATCATAAAAAGCTGCAAGTTCCACAGGATCACCTGCATCTTTTATGTCTATAAAATGAATCCCTTTTACAACCCTGCCCTTGTCTACATCCAGACATGGGATTATTCTTTTAGTTATCATCTTTTTGAGCTCCAATCCTTATTGCTTCCCTTAAATTGATTTTATTTTCCCCTTCATATAATGCTTTTCCTATTATCACACCGGCAATACCCATGTTCTCGATTTCCTTTAGATTGATGATATCCTCGATCCTGCCTATACCTCCGGCAATTATAAATTTCATTCCGGAACTTTTTAAAATTTTTTTAATAAATTTTAGATTAACTCCCTCCAGCGTCCCGTCTCTTGATATATCGGTAACAATAACCTCGTTTGCACCTGACCGTTCCACTTTTTTTATTGATTCAAAAATACTATTTGCCGATTCTTTCTGCCAGCCGTTTTTAAATACCATCCCGTTTATACCATAATCAAGACTAATTATAACCTTATTTTTATAACCGGAGACGCATTTTTTAAGGAAATCCATATCTTCTATGGCTCTGGTTCCCAGTATGACCTTATCTATACCATCATCAAGAACATCTCGTATTGTCTCATAATCCCTTATTCCACCGCCATATTGTATTTTTATATCTATTTTTTGTTTTATTTTAAGTGCAGCGTTTAGATTCTGATGCTTTCCGGTCCGTGCGCCATCCAGATCGATTACATGCAGCCATTCAGCACCTTCCTGCTTCCATTTTTCGGCAGCTTTCACCGGATCATCAAAATATTTCTTCAGTGTTCCGAAACTGCCCCCTGTCAGTCTCACACATGCACCATTTATTAGATCTATTGCAGGTATTATGGTCACGATCTTCCTTCCCTTGCCATGGTCCAAAAGTTTTCCAGGACCTTTAAACCATCCATACTGCTTTTTTCCGGATGAAATTGGAATCCGTAAATATTTTCATATTCGATACTTGCCGTTATTTTCATTCCGTAATCAGCCGTACTGCTTATAATGCTTTTATTTTGCGGAATCACATGATAGGAATGAACAAAATAAAAATTTTTTTCCTCCTCTATTCCGTAAAATATTTTACTTTCTTTTTTTAATATATTTAATTGGTTCCATCCTATATGCGGTACTTTAACGACAGAAGGTATCTTTTCGACAGAACCTTCCAATATGCCAAGTCCTGTGTTTCTGCCATTTTCCAGGCTATATTCAAACAGCAGCTGCATCCCGAGGCATATTCCCAGAAAGATTTTCTTCCGTATATTATCTTTTAAGGTTTCTATAATGCCCAATTTCTCAAGATTTTTATATGCATCCCTGTACGCACCCACACCTGGAAGTATCAATGCTCCGGCATTGTTTATGTCTTTTATATTGCTCGTCACCTTTATATCGGCACCAACTTTTTTAAAAGCATTTTCCACGCTGCTGATATTTCCCATATTGTAATTTATGATTGCGATATACATTTTTACTCCATTGCGTCACAAACCGCTACTTTATTTCTTGATTTATAAATAAGTACTGATTTTCCGAACCGATATCTGCTCTTATATTATACCTTTGGTCGAAGGTACGGTATCTGTACCCGATAATCTGGTCGCATCATACAGCGCTATACCAAAAGCCTTGAAGATTGCTTCTACTATATGATGGGAGTTCAATCCGGTGTTTTTATTTATGTGAAGATTAATAAAGCTATTGCTGGTAAGAGCCCTGAAAAACTCTTCTACCATAATAGTTTCCATCCCATCAATTTTTTCATAATCCATATCCACATTGTATTTAAGATAAGCTCTTCCGCCTGTATCGATAGATATTGCTATTTCCGTTTCATCCATAGGTAATAAAATGTATCCGAATCTTTTTATCCCGCTTTTATTTTTTAAGCAGTCAAAAATAGCTTTGCCCAGGCAAATACCCACATCCTCTATCAGATGATGACTGCCCACCTTCAAATCACCTGAGGCCCTGAGTTTCATATCAAACTTGCCATGTCTTATAAAACTTTCCAGTATATGATTAAAAAAAGGTATAGAAGTCTCGATATCAGATTTCCCGCTGCCATCCAGGTCAAATTCAAGCTTAATATCGGTTTCTTTTGTCTTTCTGATTATTTTTGTTTTTCTTTCCATTATTTCATTTTATTACATTTTTAATTTTATTCATAAATTTACTTATTAAATCATATTTGACCCTGTAACTCGTAATATTTGCAATCAGTCTTGTAGTTGAAACAATAACTTCTTCCATTTCCATTAAATCATTCTCCTCCAGAGTTTTACCCGAAGCTGTAATATCCAGTATCTCATCGGCAATTCCTAAGGCAGGCGCCAGTTCTACCGAACCATAAAGTTTGATTATTTCTACCTGCATTCCCTTGCTGTCAAAATATTTTTTTGTAATATTGGGGTAGCTTGTTGCAACTCTTATAGAGCCAAAATGTCTGTACTTCTCTTTTACTTTTTCCAGGTTGTCCTTTAGAGTAGCGAGGACTATCCTGCATTCTCCATTTTTCAGGTCAAGTAATTCATACACTTTGCTTTCTTTTTCCATCAGCATATCCTTACCCGAAAAGCCTATATCGCATGCGCCGTGTTCCACATAAACCGGAACATCCATGGGACGCGATATTATATATTGTATTGCATCCTCTCCGGAATATACGGAAAGCTTTCTGTTATTTTCCATCAGGGATTTTACTTCAAATCCCGCTCTGCTTAATATATCCAAACACTTATCAAATAAATAGCCTTTTGGGATTGCAATCTTAAATCCTTTTTTCATCTTTCATCTCTTTTAAGAATTCGGTTATTGTTTTAACTTTCGTCATGTTATTTTTAAGATCTTTTATCTTTACATTTTTTAGGTCCTGTTTAAATTCAACAATCAAATCGCAATTCTTTTCTCTGGCAAAATTTTCATAATCAGGTATGTCTTCAAAAGATAATTCGACTATGATACCATCATCCCGCAATTTGCCCGCTAATCCTATCAATTCCGCAGCATTAACATTTTTTACACCTATTATTAAAATCTTTAATTTTCCCTTTAGTTCTATTTCGTTAACCGCTTTGTGTACCAGATCTATATCCAGTGCAAATCCGGTTGCAGGAACGTCCAATCCGAATTTTTTTATCAGTCCGTCATATCTCCCGCCGCTGCCTATTATATCGGTTATATTCGCTTGATAAACCTCGAATAAAAGCCCTGTATAATAATCAAAATCTCTTATGATACTGAAATCGGTTACGAGGCATCCTTCATAATCAAGTCCCTTTAAAATACCGTATATTTCTTTTATGTAATTCAGGCTTTTAATTACTTTTTTTTCCTTTATTCCTGAAACCATATCGGATATTTTTTCGATACTGCTCTCCGGCTGTATCAATTTCAAAAAAATTTTTGCTTTGACTTTATTTTTCTTGCTTAGAAAATTTTCCAATGCCACAAAGTCTTTCGCAACTATTTTCTTCCTTATGTGTTCCCTGTCTTTCATATCCAGTTCAAACCAGTCGAACAATCCCTCTATAAATCCAATGTGTCCTAAACCTATTTTATAATCACGTAAATTCAGTCCGTCTAAAATATTTATTAATATGACCAGAATTTCTACATCTGACATTAAGGCATTCGAAGAGCCGATAAACTCGATGCCTGCCTGATTGTAAACTCTACTTACACCCTTTTGTATATCGGATTGCCGGAAAGAATCTGCAAAATAACAAAATCTTACCGGGAGCTGATTTCTTTTTATTCGCATTCCCGTAAGTCTTGCCACCGGTATAGTCATGTCGGTTCTGAGAGATACCGGACTTCCGTCGACATCAAAAAAATTGATCAACTTATCTTTCCAATTTTTACCTGCTCCGATTGAAATATTTTTTGTAAATTCGATTATAGGAGTGTAAACTTCACCATAACCCCACAATTTGAACTTTCTTGCGATAATTTCTTTTATCCTATTTCTTTCTTCTATCTCAAAGGGGAATATATCTCTTAATCCGAAAGGTAACCTTACGATCTGGCTATCTTTTTTATTCTCAAACATTTTTTACGGACCCCCGGGATTTATATATAAAGTAAGTATTTTATCATACTACAATGTTTTAAAAAAAGGTTTAATTTTCAAAAATTTCAGGTATCCTGCTCAATCTGTCTTTTTCCGATATGGGCCTGCATTTTTCATCCACGGCTACACATTTACCATTCAAAAACATGGTTCTAATCGTTCCCTTTGCCGCCCTGACTCCGAATAAATGCGGAGCATCCAAAACACCTGACCTTATTGCTTTTGAGATTACTGCCGGAGAAATCAAAGGATCTTTGATTTTTTTATCTCTGCCCAGCATCTTTATCTTATCTATGATTAACTTTGCATCTGCAATCAATTCGGCTTTTCTTTCTTTTACCATTTTATCTGTCTTCATATCGGGACAGCCGTATAAACAATTTTCAATGACCTTTCTGGCTATTTTTACACTTGCTATAATATCTTCCGGTCTGGCAGCATGGTCCGCTTCACAATACGCAACGACATGAATAATGTCAGGGTCAAGCTGCATTTGAAGAAAAGTAGAAGAAGCGAGCTGTCCTTTACTTTTATTAAAATCGGCAGGGTAGCTGTATAATCCGGCTCTTGTCTGCCTGATAGTCGTAAAATTATTATCATGAAGAGATTCTATGAGTTCCGTTTTGGCAAGCATTTTAGCCAGATCCATTACAAACGATGTCTCGGGTGGAGTATTAAACATATATTGAGAAATATAAGTTTTTACTTCCATCATTTTAGCATTGTAAGCAGCAATATATGCCGCTGCCACAGCAATAGAATCAGGCGAATACCTCAGACTCCAGTGATGGGATTCGTTGACTTCTACAGGAACATTTCTTTCTGCATGCCATTTCATTACTGCTTGATTTTCGGCTATCGACTGCTCTAATTCTCTTCCGCTTCTATTATCGAGCTCATTGTACCAGCAAAGCGGAACGGCACACCATGCATTATTTATATTTTCCAGAAGCACCTTTGCCATTCTCAAAATATCATTTGTGCCGCTGTAACATCTCATCAACGGATAGTTGCCGGTTCTAGATGCGAGATATAGATTTTTAAAATCTTTCTCACTTCTTAAAGGAACTCCTCCTGCCCCATCCTGTCCGGGATCCATTTTGTCCTGATGGAAAAAAAATTCCTGAGTATTCTGATCCGGACCAATGGATATCACATCCAGCACCCCGCTGAGCGAGATCTCTTTTATTCCTTTCACGGTTTCATCAAGAGTCGGCCTGCCGAAATGATGCCGTATCACGGGAAAAGGTTTGTTGTATTTGATTCTCTCTAAAATATTTTGAGGGGGGATCTTACCTTTTGTAAATACCTTCTTTTTACCTAAAAATTCTTCGATTTCCTCTATGCTTTCTTCACCGGTAAAAATAACATCAAAAATACCAAGTTTTTTTGCAACTTCTGCAACGGGCTTTGTACTTCCCAGTATAAACACTTTTTTTGATGGATATGGTTCATTGATTACTTTCTTTTTCAATTCCTTAAATACTGGCATGACGCTCTCCGGTGAAAGCCGATAGCTTACAGCTACTATATCAGGATCATACTCATCTATTTTCTGCTTCAAATAATCGATTTTACACGCAGAGCCTAAAAACATGGTATTATAGCCATGTTTATCGGATAAGTTTAAGAAATTCAAGATCCCTGCCACATGTACACAGCTGCCAATACAGGCACCGAGTATTTTTTTCATAACTTTATAATTACTTTTTTCCTTTTGTTAGAATATCTCTTATCTCATCCAGATTTAATCCCTCCAGGCCAAGTGTGGAAATATTCCTGCCTGTCTTTCTAAAATCCTTTTTAAATATAGAACTGGCCATATTGATAAGTGAATCGATTATTGTAGTTTTTACTTTAAGGATCTTTCCGAATTCAGAAATAGGCACCAGACTCATCGGGATATCTTCGGTTATATATCTTACATTTATAGTTATTGGAGCCATAATACCCACATAGCCGGGATTACTATGAATCGCATCGAACAGATTATCTTCAACCACATTATAAGCCATCGATAACCATTCAATAGCCGAATATATATTGGCACACTTTAATTTTCTTGCGACCAATACTCTTTCTTCATCCACTGCCTCCAGGATTTTTACTACTGACTGTGTCACACCCTCTATATAAAATTGAAAATTTCCAAGAGTAGACTCTATGCGGCTTAAGTTAAGTATGGTAATGGCAGGATGGAAAACTGCACCCATATTATTAAAACTTGTTTCAATCACGCTCCTGGCAGGGATAAACTCCGGAAATGCTTCGTTTAATCTCCTGACTACCATTTCAGTTTTTTTTGAAGATATTGCAGCTACGGGTATTGCCTGTTTTATTCTGAATATTCTTGCCGTAGCCGGACCCATACCTCTGCTTGCATAAATAAAAGTTTGTGCTTCAGCTATTGTAATATCCTTATTATTACCTTCTTTCCGTAAAACATTCAGAAATTCCAGAGCACCGCATGTTCTTCCGGGATTCAATACTACTATCTGATTCTCTTTTAGATACGGCGCACACAGGCGGGCAATAAAAGCATGGCCATTTGCCGGCACGACAACCATAATTATATCCACGCCTTTTATTGCCTTCTCGATGTCACTGGTAATTATATTAAGTTTACCAAAACCTTTTATTTCACCTTCAAGCTCGATCCCCTTCATCTTTTTTATTGGTTGAATTCTTGAAAATGTTCTATTGTAAAGGTTTACTTTGAAACCTTTTATTGCCAGATGAGCGGCTACCGCTTTCCCACCATGACCTGCCCCTATTACTGCAAATTTTAAATCATGCATATGATTCATAGCTCCTTCTATTTTTTTATCTATATCCTGTCCCAGTTAATTTTATCCGAAAACACTTTCTTAAGGTTTTCTTTAAGGGACTGATTTAAATCTATCCTGTATGTGGAGGGGAGTTTATATATCTTATTTGTATCTTCCCCGCTATCATCTGTTATTCTAAACTCAACTTCATTAAATCCCGGATATTTTTTTAATATATCATAAAACCTGTTTATAAAGTCCCTGTCAAGATCATTCTTTTTTGCGGTAAAAATTATTCTGCCATTTCTATCGCTTATTAATTCTTTTTGATCCCTGTTTACTGCCTTATCTCTATCCAGCTCTTCTATTTCATTTGCTATAATCTTCAACTGGTCTTCTTTTTTATCCAGCTTTCCCTTGATTTTTACAATCTTATCTTCTGCTATTATTCCCCTGCACTTCATAAGAACTGAGGGGAATACTATTACTTCCACACTATCGTCGATATCTTCCAGATCCAAAAAACACATCTGCTGGTCCTTCTTTGTGTATACGATCTTTACTTTGGTTATTACTCCGCCAACAGCTATATTTGTTTTGTCTTCTACATCAATCAGGGCTTCTATTGGAGTTACCCTGGTAAGGGAGTCTTCATATTCGAATAAAGGATGACCTGAGATATAAAGACCCAGCATTTCCTTTTCAAAATTCAATAACTCTTTTTTTGAAAACTCCTCGAACTTCTCTTCGGTTTGATATACTCCGTTCAGCAGTACTTCCTTTTTTTGACCATCACCGATATCGAATAACGAGAATTGTCCGAGATCCCTGTCCTTTCTGATCTTCAGGGTTTCTTCTGTTATTCTTTCGTAATTATCCAGAAGATGTTTACGGCTCTGGCCAAGAGAATCGAAGGTCCCGCTTTTAATCAGGCTTTCAAGCGTTTTTTTATTTAGTACATTACTATCGACTCTTTCACAGAAATCGATGAAACTCTCAAATTTGCCGCCTTTTTCTCTTTCTTTTTCAATACATTCGATAACATTTATCCCGACATTTTTAATTGCCGAAAGTCCGAATCTTATGGAATTCTCTACTACGGTAAAATCTGTAAAACTTCCATTGATATCCGGTGGAAGTACTTCGATATCCATTCTTCTTGTCTCATTTACATACTGGGCCACTTTTTCCTGACTGCCCATCCTGATACTGAGCAGAGCAGCCATGAATTCTACAGGATATTTTGCTTTAAGATAAGCTGTCTGATATGAAATCATGGCATATGCGG
Organism: uncultured Actinomycetota bacterium; assembly: GCA_964517765.1. Taxonomy (GTDB): domain Bacteria; phylum Actinomycetota; class Humimicrobiia; order Humimicrobiales; family Humimicrobiaceae; genus Hydromicrobium. The sequence continues at coordinate 48,758 of CAZFEN010000003.1, forward strand.
CACTATGCGATTTATTAAATCCATATTCTGCAAAATGATTTACCAGTTCGAATATTTTCAAAGATATTTTCTCATCTATTCCCTTGTTTTTGGCGCCTTCTATAAACTTGTTTTTTTGTTTTGAAAGTAAACTTCTTTTTTTCTTGCTTATGGCTCCTCTCAGAATGTCTGCTTCCGACATGCTAAAACCGGCCAGTTCCGATGCTATACTCATAACCTGTTCCTGATACAGAATAATTCCATATGTACTTTCCAGTATTTTCTCCAGAGATGGGTGCAGATAGCTTATTTTCTTCCTGCCATTTCTGCTTTCGACAAAATCACTCACCATACCACTTTGAAGCGGACCCGGTCTGTACAACGCCAGAAGAGCAATCAGATCTTCGAATTTAGTTGGCTTCAGATTTATTACCAGTTCACGCATTCCCGAACTTTCCAGCTGGAACACACCGAGACATTCACCTTCGCTCAGCATTCTGAAAGTCTCTTTATCATCAGGATCTATATTATTTATATCTATATCAATATTATTAGTTTTTTTGATTAAAAATAGGGTCTTGTCTATTAGCGACAGTGTTTTTAGCCCAAGAAAATCCATCTTAAGCAGTCCTATTTTTTGAATATCTTCCATCTTGTATTGAGTTACGATATCGCCCTCATTTTCTTTTTGTATCGGCGTATAGTTAAAAAGCTCTTCCGAAGATATTACAACCCCCGCGGCATGGATTGAGTCCTGTCTGGATATACCCTCGAGGGAAATAGCCGTATCGATTACTTCTTTTATTCTCATATCGTTCTCATAAATTTCCTTTAAATCGGGAACTATTTCCAGCGAGTTTTTGATTGTCACATTCAATTCCATGGGAACCATTTTTGCTATTCGGTCGACTTCCGCATAGGGGACCTCCATTACTCTTCCGGCATCTCTAATCGCCTGTCTGGCAGCCATTGTTCCAAAAGTTATCAACTGGGCAACCCTTTTATCACCATATTTTTTGGTAACATATTTAATGACTTCATCTCTCTTCTCATAACAAAAATCTATATCGATATCGGGCATACTTTTACGTTCCTCATTTAAAAATCTCTCAAACAATAGTCCGTACTTTAAAGGTTCGATATCGGTTATACCCAGGATATAAGAAACTATACTGCCTGCTGCCGATCCTCTTCCCGGCCCCACTCTTATGTTATTATTTTTGGCATAGTTGATTAGATCCCATACTATTAGAAAATATTCTGAAAATCCCATCTTCTTTATGACTTCCAGTTCTTTTTTTATTCTTCTGTCAATTTCTGCGGTAATATCACCATATCTTTTTCCGGCGCCTTCATAACTTAGTTTTTTTAAATATTCATCAGAGCTGGATCCATCGGAAATAGCAAAGGATGGTATAAGGTTCATATCAAATTTTATATTTACATTACACCTTTCAGCAATCTCCAGAGTGTTCTTAATGGCACCTGGAAATTGGCTAAAAAGTTCTTTCATCTGATCGCAACTCTTGAAATAATATTCATCTGTCGGAAATTTCAGACGTCCGGCTTCATTTATTGTCGAGCCCGTCTGTATACAGAGCAGGACATCATGGGCTTTGCTATCCTCTTTATCTAAATAATGTACATCATTTGTAGCAACAAGCGGAATCTTATATTCGGAAGATAATTCAAGGAGAACCCTGTTTACTTTCTTTTGTTCCGGAATTCCTGAATCCTGCAATTCCAAAAAAAAATTATTTTTTCCAAAAATATCCAGGTACTGCTCCAGACTTCTTTTTGCACCTTCGATTTGATCCGAAATAATATATTTTGGAATCTCGCCAGAGATACATCCGGAAAGAGCAATCAAACCTTCTTTAAATTTACCGAGCAGTTCTTTATCAACTCTTGGTCTGTAATAAAAACCTTCCAGAAATCCCATGCTGACCAGCCTCATTAGATTGTGGTAACCCTGATTATTTTCGGCAAGTAAAGTAAGATGATAAAAGTTTCCTTCCTTTTTTTCTCTTACAGATTGTTTTTCGAATCTGCTTTTTGGCGCCAGATATACCTCACAGCCTATTATCGGTTTTATACCCATTTTTTTTGCCTGCGTGTAAAATTCAATAACACCATACATAACACCATGATCGGTCAATGCCAGAGCAGGCATATCGTACTGACTGGCTTTTTCGATTAATTTTGTTATTCTGCAGGCACCATCTAACAATGAGAATTCACTATGGACATGCAAATGGACGAAATTGTCTTTTTTCATTCTAAAAGAATCTTATTATTTCTTTGACTTAAGGTATTGAATTGAAATTATTTAAAACTAATAAACGACTCTGTATAACTCTTCAAGGGAAGTTATTCCTTCTGCAACTTTATAAGCTCCGCTCTCCAGGAGGGTTTTCATACCCTCTTCTCTGGCAGCATCACTGATCTCATCCGTACTTTTTTTATTTAAAAGCATCTCTCTGATTCTTTTTGTCACCTCTAACATGGAATATATCCCTGTTCTTCCCAGATAGCCGCTGAAATTACATCTTTTACATCCAACTGCTTTGAAAATCTTTTTGCCTTTTAATATATGTCTAATTTCCTCATTAAACGAAGAATCAGGTAACTCTATTTCTGTCTTACAATTATCGCATAATATTCTCACCAATCTCTGTGCTACTATGCCGATAATCGCAGATGATATCATATATGATTCCACTCCCATTTCCAGAAGCCTTGTCAGGCATGAGGGAGCATCGTTGGTATGCAAAGTAGTAAGAACCAGATGTCCGGTAATTGCCGCCTCTACTGCTATCTTTGCAGTTTCCATATCCCTTATTTCTCCTATCAGAATTATATCAGGATCACTTCGGAGCATTGCACGAAGGCCCCTTGAAAAAGTCATATCTATCTTCGGATTTACCTGAACCTGCATTATTTGTTGAAACCTGTATTCAACAGGATCTTCTATAGTAAAAATCTTTTTTTCCACACTTGAAATCTTATTCAAACTGGCATATAGAGTAGTAGTCTTTCCTGATCCGGTAGGACCCGTTATGACGACAGCTCCATGGGGCACAGATATCATTTTTAAATATTTTGGTACTTCTTCTTCGGACATCCCCGACTTTTTGATATCAAAAACTGACTCGTCTCTATCCAGTATTCTTATGGTAATATTTTCTCCGAAAACAGTAGGTATTGAAGCCAGCCTTAAATCAATTATCCTGTTACTGTAATTTATAGAACTTCTGCCGTCCTGCGGCAGCCTATTTTCGGTTATATCCATACCACCCATTATCTTATATCTTGAAATAAGAAGTCGCTGTACCGTTTTTGGAACATCTTTTATTTTTTGTAATACACCGTCTATTCTGAATCTTATGGTACAATTCTTTTCCTGAGGTTCAACATGCACGTCGCTTGCCCGCAGCGATATCGCCTTTAATATGATCTGATTCGCAAGCCTCACAAGGGGATTTTTTTCAACCAGGTCCTCCTCAAATTTTTTACCTATGGTAAAGTCCTCATCTTTTATTATTTCCTGGACTTCTTTTAGACTGTAGTCATCTGAGGTATATAATCTTATAATGTCCTCGATGTTCTTTTTGGTACATATATATGGCCTTACATTATAACCGGTAAGCATCCTTATTTCACCGATGGCATTTATATCTCTGGGATCAGTCATTGCGACACACAGGTTATTATCACTTAAGTTGAATGGAAATACCTTTCTTTTGAATGCAAAATCTTTTGAAATCAGATTTGCTACTAAAGGATCGATTTTATCCTGTATTTTATCTAAATCTACAGACTCAAAACCTCCCTGTAATGATACAAGTTCCGTTAAAGTATCATCGGAGATATACCCCTTTTTTATTAATATCTCTCCCAGTTTTTCTCCGGTATTTTTCTGAATATCCAGTGCTTCTTCCAATTGCTCTTTGGTTATGATGTCCTTGTTTAGAAGTATCTGACCTAATTTTTCTTTTTTAGAATCTAATTCGACCATAAATATCCCGAAATCTTTTATTGATTTTTATAATTATAATATATCCTGATAAATAATACATCTGCCATAGAAAAATCCGATTACTTTGTAAAACTTTTTAACCGGTTTTATCTCTTTTAATTGCCCTGTTAATGATTCCAGCCGCATAACCTGCTCCGAAGCCATTATCTATATTTACTACAACGACTCCCGGACTGCAGGAATTCAACATTGTCAGAAGTGGTGATAATCCTTTAAAACTTGAACCGTATCCTTTGCTGGTAGGGACACCTATTACCGGACAGTTTACCATCGAGCTCACAACTCCGGGCAATGCTCCTTCCATACCGGCAACTGCTATAATGACATTGGACTGATTTAACTCGTCTTTATAACTTGTCAGTCTGTGTATCCCCGCAACTCCTATATCATAGATCTTTACTACTTTATTTTTCATCAAATAGCTGGTTACCGAAGCTTCTTCTGCAATACTTATATCCGAAGTTCCTGCACATATAATAGTAATTCCCTCACTTAATTTATCATCAGGGATATCAAGCGGTGTATAAATAATATTTGATCTTTCGTTAAATTCCAGATTCTTTATATCTTTTTTTAAAAGAGCGTAGGTTTCTATAGTGGTTCTGGTGACAAGAAGCACGGGTGAATATTTTAATATTTTCTTTGCTATCTCTAAAATCTGATCCGGACTCTTGCCATCGCCATAAATGACTTCTGGAAAATCCCTGCGAAGCAAGCGGTGATGGTCTATTTTTGCAAAACCTATATCTTCAAAATATAATTCTTTTACTTTTAAGATCGCATCTTCTTTGTTTATTCTTCCTTCTTTAAAACTATTAAGTAATTCTTTTACTATTTTATTTATATTGTTTTCCATATGATTAAAATATCATAAATACAAATAATTTTAAATCTTACCGCAAATTAAATCATTGCAAACAGCTAAAAATAAAAATGCACAGATGTATTTTCTCCACCTGTGCATTTTTTATTCTATTTTTAGATTAATTAAAATTTTAATAAATCAAATAATGAGCTGGCATTTTTTAATAAAGGCGCCAGAACCAGACTTACTACTGACATTAATTTTATTAAGATATTCATTGATGGACCTGAAGTATCCTTGAAGGGATCCCCTACCGTATCGCCAACAATCGCCGCTTTATGAGGTTCGCTTCCTTTACCAAAGCCTTCCAGGTTGCCTCCTTCGATATACTTTTTGGCATTATCCCATGCTCCGCCTGAATTAGCCATCATTAGAGCCAGCATGACTCCGACAACTGTAGCACCTGCAAGAGCACCTCCTAGTCCTTCTTTTCCTAAAAGGAAACCAATTACTGCAGGGAATATAACTGCTACCGAACCCGGAACTATCATTCTGATTACTGCTGCTTTTGTTGCAATATCAATACACCTTTTTGTGTCTGGCTTTGCGGTTCCTGTCATTAATCCTTTTATTTCTCTAAATTGTCTTCTAACTTCCTCAACCATTTTAAATGCAGCGGATCCGACTGCTCTCATTGTACTTGAAGCTATAAAGAATGGAATCAAACCTCCTAAAAATGTTCCAATTACAACCTTTGGATTAGTAAGATTGATTATATCTACTCCAGCTGCAAGACAGTAAGCTGCGTATAAAGCTAATGAAGTCAGTGCTGCGGAGCCAATTGCAAATCCCTTACCTATGGCTGCAGTTGTATTCCCGAGGGAATCAAGACTGTCGGTAATTTTTCTTGTTTCGGGTCCCAATCCGCTCATTTCACTTATACCACCGGCATTATCAGCTATCGGACCATAAGCATCGACAGCCATTGTGACTCCTATTGTTCCAAGCATACCCACGGCAGCAATTGCAATTCCATATAAACCTGCAAAATAAAAACTGACTCCTATTGCGGCGCAAATACCAACAACAGGTAAAATTATTGATTGCATACCAGTTGCAAGACCATTTATTATAACGGTAGCCGGCCCTGTTTTAGCAGTTTCTGCTATACTTTTAATGGATTTTCCGGAAGTATAGTATTCTGATAGTAAACCGATTATTATACCGATTATACAACCGCTGGCAGCAGCATGAGCAAATTTTATATCAATATGCAGTAATGGGCATATGAGATATGCAATTGCCAGCATAACAGCGGCCGCAATCCATGTTGATAGTCTTAATGCTAAAGGTGGATTGAATTTCTGCAGAACTTTCATTGCTAATACCGCAAATAAACTTCCAATCAAACCCGCTCCCGCAATAAATATAGGGAATACTGCAAAGGCAGTGGGATTCTGTGAAATAACCATTCCGGATATTGCAGCAGCAGAACCTGTGGTAACGGCCAGGGCAATAGCTGCTATAATGCTTCCCACGTAACTTTCATATAGGTCTGCGCCCATTCCTGCAACATCACCGACATTATCTCCGACATTATCGGCTATTACAGCCGGATTTCTTGGGTCGTCTTCAGGTATACCTGCTTCTATTTTTCCAACTAAATCAGCCCCGACATCTGCTGATTTTGTGAAGATTCCGCCACCGACCCTCATGAACAGAGCGACTGAACTTGCACCCATTGCAAATCCATTCATAATCGAAAGATACAATATATTACCATCTGTTATCTTCATTATTAGTAAGTAAAGACCTCCGAATCCTATTAATCCAACACTTGCGACTGCCAGCCCCATTACGGCGCCGCCGTTAAAAGCAATACCCAGAGCTTTGGCCATACCTTTTTTATTAGCTGCATTTGCTGTTCTGACATTTGCTTTTGTACTTGCAGACATTCCTATAAAACCACAAATCATGGATGTCATGCCCCCCAGTGCATACGCTACTGCACTATAGATGCCAAAATTCGGAATATTTTTATCTTTTAAAAAGACAGCGAGTAAGATAACAATAATCACGACAAATACACCAACAAATAGCAGCTGCCGTCTCATATAGGTCATTGACCCTTCTCTGATTTGATTTGCTATCCCTATCATTTTTTCATTGCCAGGCTTTTGTCTGGATATAAAAATGTATATTCCGAGAATAGTCAACAGTCCTATTACTCCAAGAAGTGGTACAAAATATACAGCATCTTGAATAAAAGCCATAAAAAATCCTCCCTTTTTATGTATCTTGACTTTATATAAAAATGAAATTATTTGATGAGCTTAAATTCCTGAAACATCTGCATTATTTTATTAAAAATAAAATTAATAAGCAATTAAAATTTATGTCTGAATTCTATTAATATAGAATAATTTCCTGTTATAAAAACTATGATTTAATGTCCTGTTTATGATTGTATTAATACTCATAAGAATTATTATAATAAATTTTCACAAAATAATTGTAAAGCACCCCGCTATCACATATAATTACCCCTATTTATAAAACTTGCATTACTACAGGGTGGAATGTCTAAGTTCCTTATTAAAGAACTTGGTGAGTATAAGCCGAATTCTTTTAACAGCCTGAATTTAAATAAATTAAAAGAATTCGTAATCGTTCCTTATTTTATAGACTGGTACAGAAGCAGGCAGTCAAATAAAATAAATCCGTTATTTATTCAGGAAATAGAATCTCTTAATCCAACACTTTTCAGGATACCCGGAGTTATTGGCAGAAATCCGTTTTTTGATCATACGCAAATCAAGTTTTTTATTGCATACAGCGAAGGCAAACCAACAGGAAGAGTAATATCTTTTATTGATTATAACTATAATGAAAAACATAACGATATTTTTGGCTGGTTCGGACTATTTGAATCCATTGAAAATAAAGATCTGGCATTAGCATTACTCGATAAAGCAGTGGATTATTTAAAGAAAAATGGATGTAAAAGAATAATAGGTCCTGCAAAATTTAATGCAGGAGGCGAAATAGGGTTACTTATAAACGGATTTGAAAATAAACCTTATTTTTTAGAACCATATAATGCTCCTTATTATAAGGATATCTTTGAAGACTATGGACTGGTTAAGGAAAATGATTGGTATAGCGTGATCACTGATAGTGTTGTTTCAAGAGACTATATGAACAGGATTGAAAGGGTTCTGATTAAGATTTCCAATAAATATCGGAAGACACTCAATGAGATAAAAATCAGAAACGTAAATTTTCAAGATTACAGAAATGAAATAAAAAAAATAAAAGAACTCTATAATATTATCTGGAATAGCGCAAACCATCCCCAGCAGGTCAGGATGACCGATGCAGAGTTTAATTTGCAGGCAATGAATATAAAAGCAATATCTATCGAAGATTTAACCTTCATTATAGAGAAAGACGGAATACCTATAGGAATCTCGGTAAATTTTCCTGATATAAATGAAGTCATAGAATATTTTGACAGCCAATGGCCTTATACACCTTCGGAACGTTTTTTTAATTTAAGAGATATGAAAAGAGATATTAAAATTTTCAATTTAATTCAGAAGAAACTTAAGACCGGCGGATTTACAAGATTAAGAATTCTACTGCTGGGGATAAAAAAAGAGTTCAGGAAAGCAGGTATCGAGTCTAAGATATTTTCCAGGATAAATAAGGATGCATCTAAATTGGGGTTTAAATACGCTTCGGGTTCACAACTGGCTGATATAAATCTGGATATAATAAATCCTATTTTTAGATTGGGAAAAGTCGCTTTTACCTGGAGAGTTTATGGTCTTGATATTTAAGAAATCTCTTTGACTATTCTCCAATGACCTGTATAAAAACTTCACGTGAACGGGGTCTGTTATCATGATCGATGACTATTATCTGCTGCCAGGTACCTAGAACAGGTATGCCGTCTGACAGCGGCACACAGATACCCGGACCCATAAATGTTGCTCTCAGGTGTGAAAATCCATTATCATCACCCCATGTCTGTGAGTGCCGGGTATGCTTGCTTGCCGGAATAAATTCTTCCAGCTGCTGACGCATATCTTCAATCAGAGCCGGCTCATATTCTTGAGTTGAAACCGAAGCAGTTGAACCAATGATAAAAACATTTACCAATCCGTTTTTTATACCCGACTGCGAAACAATGTCTTCTACCTCTCTGGTAATATCTTTAATATCCGAAAATCCTTTTGTTGATAGAGTGATTTTTTTACCATATACCATAGGTTTGCCTCCCCGCTTTTAGCTGTATGATTTATTTTGATAAGTCTGTTGGATAATTCTTATTCCTGCTTGCTCTTCTCAACATGCATCAATCCGTAAACGACACTGTCTTCCAGTGCCTGCCAGCTGGCTTCGATTATATTTTCAGATACTCCTATGGTGCCCCAGCTTCTCTCTCCGTCCGATGATTCGATCAGAACCCTTACAACTGCCCTGGTGCCCTTCTTCTCATTTAGCACCCTTACTTTAAAGTCAGTAAGAGTGATTTTTGACAGCGTGGGATAACGGCTTTCAATCGCCTTTCTTAATGCCCTGTCCAGAGCATTAACCGGACCATTTCCTTCTGCTGTCTCGATTATCCTGTCTCCGTTTATCTCTACTTTAACCGTAGCTTCGGAAAGCATTCTTCCATCTTCTTTCTTCTCATTTAATACCCTGAAACTTTCCAGTTTGAAAAACTTTTTCTTCAGTCCTGTGATTTCCTTTACCAGCAGTTCAAAACTCCCATCAGCAGCTTCGAACTGATAACCTTTATGCTCCAGATTCTGAACCCTGCTTAAGATTTCACTTACTTTCTTTAAATCATCTTCCAGATTTATCCCGAATTCCTTTGCTTTAAGAATTATGGATTTTTTACCGGATAGTTCCGAAATCAATATTTCTCTTGTATTTCCAACTGCCTCCGGGTCAACATGTTCAAATGCTTTCGGTATTTTACTTACTCCGCTTACATGCATACCACCCTTATGAGTAAAAGCATTTCGTCCGACAAATGGCTGGCCGGGATTTAAAATCTGATTTGCGGTTTCGCTGACGAATCTTGAAAGATTGGTCAGATGTTTGAGGTTCCCTTCTTTTAGACAACTTTTTTTTAGCTTTATTTCCAGATTGGGGATTATCTGACAAAGATCAGCATTGCCGCATCTTTCTCCATAGCCGTTTATTGTTCCATGGACCATCTTTATCCCCTTTTTTACAGCTATCAGAGTGTTTGCAACTGCGCAGCCGCTGTCATTATGAAAATGTATCCCCAGGGTTGCTTTTACACCCTTTTTTACTTTATCTATTATCTCGGTAACATCATCCGGAAGCATTCCGCCATTTGTATCACAGAGAACAAGATAATCTGCTCCTGCTTCAAGGGCTGACTTTAAAGTTTTTACGGCATACTGAGGATTCTCTTTAAAACCATCAAAAAAATGCTCCGCATCAAAAATCACTTCCGGAAAATATTTTTTTAAATATTTTATTGTGTCAAAGATCATGCTTAAATTGTTCTCCAGAGTGGTCTCTATAACCTTTTCGGCATGAAGAGCCGATGATTTGCCTACGATACATACGCTATCCGCACCAGACTGGACCAGCTGCTTTATATTCTCATCCTCTTCTGCTTTTATATTCTTATATCTCGTCATCCCGAATGCAATTATTTTCGAATAATCGAATTTTCTCCCTTTAAGCTTCTCGAATAATTCCATTTCTTTTGGATTGGAAGCAGGGAATCCGACTTCTATATAATCAATTCCGATATCATCGAATCTTTCGATAAGCTGCAGCTTATCGCTTACCGAAAATGATATATCTGCTCTCTGGGCACCATCTCTAAGGGTAGTATCCAGTATGTATACTTTATCTTTCACTTGATTGTCCATTTCATTTATTAATATGTCATATTTTTAAAGTTGATTACTTATTTAAATCTTCTTTTACGAAATTTATATATCCTCCGCTTTTTATTATCCCCTGTATAAATTCAGGCAGCGGATTTATTTCAAAAACTTTATCTCTCGTGATATCTTTGATTCTGCCGCTGCTAAAATCTACCTCCAGTTCATCTCCATCCTGGATAAAATTAGCAGCTTCCCTGCTTGAAATGACCGGAAGTCCTATATTTATCGAATTTCTAAAAAAAATTCTCGAGAACGACGCTGCGATTATAGCTTTGACACCGCTTGTTTTTATAGAAAGAGGCGCATGTTCCCTTGAGGAACCGCAGCCAAAGTTATTGCCGGCAATTATGATTTTTCTTTCTTTTACTTTCTCCTTAAAATCCCTGTCAAGACCTTCTAAACAATGTGATGCCAGTTCTCTGTCATCTGAAGTATTCAGGTATCTTGCAGGTATTATCACATCAGTATCGACATTATCTCCGTATTTTATCGCTTTTTCTCTTATAATCATTATATGACCTCCTCGGGTGTGGCAATTCTTCCGGCTATTGCAGAAGCTGCAGCTACGGCCGGACCGCTTAAGTAAACCTCGCTTTTAGGATGGCCCATCCTTCCCACAAAATTCCTGTTGGTTGTCGATACAGCCCTTTCACCTTCGGCAAGAACTCCCATATGTCCCCCCAGGCAGGGCCCACATGTTGGGGTACTTACCGCACAGCCCGAATTTATAAAAGTCTCTATATAGCCTTTTTTTAATGCTTCAAGGTATATGTTTTGGGTAGCAGGAATTATTATGACCCTTATGTTTTTATCGACTTTTCTGCCTTCTAAAATTTCTGCAGAAATTTTTAAATCTTCCATCCTGCCATTCGTACAGGAACCAATGACTACCTGATCTATGTTTATATCTTTCAAATCCTCAGCATTTTTTGCATTCGAAGGAAGGGGAGGTGCGGCTACCTGTAGTTTTATATCGGAGCAATCTATGTTATAAATCTTTTCATATTCCACATCCGGATCGCTTCTGAATATTTTATAATTTCCATCGGATCTTGATTTCAAAAACTCCCTGGTCGCTTCATCGACTTCGAATATTCCAAACTTCCCACCCGCTTCTATCGCCATATTAGACATAGTAAATCGGGAATCCATTGACAGTTTACTTACAGCAGATCCACTGAATTCCATAGATTTATAAAGTGCGCCTTCCACTCCGATGAGACCAATTGTATGAAGTATAAGATCCTTTCCTGTTATCCATTTCTTTAAGTCTCCGCTGTACATGAATTTTATTGTTCGTGGTACCATAAACCAGAGTTTTCCCGTGGCCATTGCAACAGCCACATCGGTACTCCCAACACCGGTCGAAGCTGCTCCCAGCGCTCCATAAGTACACGTATGAGAATCTGCTCCCACTATGAGATTACCGGGGAGTACCAGTCCAAGTTCGGGAAGCAGAGCATGCTCTATACCCATTTTTCCGATTTCAAAATAATTTTTGATCTCCTGTTCCCTTGCAAATTCTCTCATAAACTTACACTGCTGGGCCGATTTTATATCTTTATTGGGAGCAAAATGATCCGGTACTACGACTATCTTATCTCTGTCAAAAACTCTTCCCGTCCCAATTTTATTAAACTCCTTGATTGCGATTGGAAGTGTGATATCATTGCCGAGAACTATATCCACATCTGCATTTATGATCTCTCCTTCCGATACATGATCCCTGTCGCAGTGATAGGCAATTATTTTTTGAGTTATTGTCTGAGATTTCTGTTTATCGTTCAACTTTAAAAATCCTTTTTCCCTTCCTGATTTTTAATTTTAGTATTTTAATTTTTTTATATTTTTCAAAAATTAGTACTGTATATTTTTTCAATCGGTACTTTCTACGATTCTATTCATCGCATCAATGTAAGCCTTAATGCTTGCCTCTACAATATCTGTGCTTATACCGCTTCCCATCACTTCTGTTCCATTTGTACTTACCACTACTCTGACAGATCCCAGTGCATCTTTGCCCCCCGATACTGCTTCTATTTTATATTCTACCAATTTTGCATTCATTTTCGTTACCCTGTCTATAGCTTTAAAAGAAGCATCTACCGGACCATCACCTTCCGAAGAACCTTCATTTATTTTACCAGCTATTTCTATACCTACTCTGGATGAGGCACGTATATCCGAACCGCTTCTTACCTCGTAATATTTAAGCAGGAAATGTTCCGGAACTTCCCGCATTTCATTTTCTGCTATTGCCCTTACATCCTGATCATTTATTGCCCCTTTTTTCTCTGCAAGGTCCTTGAATCTTTCAAAAGCTTTTTCAAGGTCATTCTCATCAAGCCGGATTCCGAGATCTGTAAGTCTCTCCACAAATGCGTGCCTGCCTGAATGTTTACCAAGTACCAGTTTCGATGATTTTAACCCGATATCTTCGGGTTTTATGATTTCATAAGTCGATCTGTCCTTAAGCATTCCATCCTGGTGTATTCCGGCTTCATGGCTGAATGCATTTTTTCCGACTATCGCTTTATTTGGCGCTACAACGTACCCGGTAAGTGATTTTACAATACTGCTTGTTCTTATGATTTCGCCAATATTAATATCGGTATATACTCCTAAATCTTTTTTTCTGGTATCTATAATCATGGCAATCTCTTCCAGTGAGGCATTACCGGCTCTTTCGCCAATACCATTGACGGCACATTCAATTTGCCTTACCCCGTGTTCTATTGCTATAAGTGAATTTGCAACAGCAAGACCCAGATCATTATGGCAGTGAACACTTAATACCACGTCTTCTATCCCGGCAGTATTTTCGAAAATAAAATCTATCATTTCTCCGAATTCGTCCGGAATAGCATATCCGACCGTGTCCGGGAAATTTATTATTCTTGCGCCGTTCCTTATTGCCAGTTCAAATAATCTGCATAAAAATTCCCGGTCACTTCTGGTTGCATCCATAGCCGAGAATTCAACCAGGTCGGTATATTTAAGGCTTCTTTTTACGGCTTCCCCTGCAAGCTGCAGTACTTCTTCTCTGCTTTTCTTTAATTGATATTTCAGGTGGATATCGGATGAAGATATAAAAGTATGTATTACTGGTTGTTCCGCACCCTTGAGAGCTTCTCCGGCCGCATCAATATCCTTGGGATTTGCTCTGGCGAGAGCCGCGATTTTTCTATCCCTGATTTTAGCTGATATTTCTTTTACGGAATAAAAATCACCTTTTGATGATATGGGAAAACCGGCTTCTATTACGTCTACGTTTAACCTTGCGAGCTGCTGGGCTATCTCCAGTTTCTCTCTGGTATTCAGATGTATGCCCGGTGCCTGTTCGCCATCCCGTAATGTTGTATCAAATATATAAATTTTATTTTTCTTATTTTCCATATAGACCAACTCACCTTTATAATATTAGAGTCCTCTGCTGCTAGATTCTTATAGAAATCTTTTCTAAAAATCTTTACTTAGAAAGAAGTTTCTTTTTTAAATCTTTTTAATAAAGAGTAACTATTTTTATATTTTTAAAACCTGAAAGTTTTTTAAATTCCTCAAGCATTTTAGGGGTTACCTCATTGTCCAGATTTAAACCCATTACCGCATCTCCACTCATTTTTTTTCTCCCTACATGCATAGAGGCAATATTTACGTCCAGCTTACCAAAAGCAGTTCCTATCTTTCCGATCTGACCCGGGATATCCTCATATCTTATAAATGCCATAAACTTTGAAGGAACCATATCTATTTCAAACTTATCAATAGCAATAAATCTTGGTGTGTCTTTCTTACCGGTCGTTGCGCCGGAGATTGAAAGCTCACTTTCCTTTCCTTTACCCTCCAGAGCAATCAAATTTATGAAATCTTTCGACTGACTGCTCTTTACTTCTTTTACTTTTAGTCCCATTTCTCTTGCCAGTAGATCGACATTTACCAGATTGATATTTTCTTCAGAATATTTTTCCAGTATCTTTACCAGAATGATCGAAGTCAATACTCTGACATCATATTCGGATACTTTTCCATAATAGCCTATCTTCAGACTGTCCAGGTTGCCTTCAAATAGATTTATAAACAAACTTCCCAGATTTTCACATAACTCGAAGAAAGGAGATAGTATATCGATCAGCTCAGGTCTTACAACAGGTGCATTGACCGGAAATGAAGCAGACTTTCCGCCAAGGACATCTATAACCTGGTCCGCAATAGTGATTCCCGCCCTGTCCTGAGCTTCGGTGGTCGATGCTCCCAGGTGAGGTGTGCAGACTACTTCTTCAAGTTTAAAAACAGGAGAATCGGTACATGGTTCCGATTCATAAACATCCAGCGCCGCTCCGCCTATCTGTCCATCCTTGATTGCTTCTGCCAGATCTTTTTCCACAACAATGCCACCCCTTGCAACGTTTAATATTATCGTTCCTTTTTTCATTTTATAAAATGCGGCTCTGTCAAACATCCTCAGAGTGTCTTTATTTTTGGGTAGATGTATAGAGATAAAATCGGCCTCTTTATATATATCTTCAAGCTTTTCGGCTTTTTTTATTTCAAGCTGTTTAAATCTGTCTTCCGACACAAAAGGATCATAGGCAATAATTTTCATGCTCAGACCTATTGCTTTTTTTGCAACCAGCCCGCCAATCTGTCCGAAGCCTACAATACCAAGCGTTTTTCCTTCTAGCTCAATACCCTTGAATTTTGATTTCTCCCATCTGCCGTTCTTAAGTGAAAAATTTGCTTCAGGGATTTTCCTTACCAGAGAAAGCATAAGAGCTATTGTATGCTCCGCAACGGTAACTGCATTACTTGTCGGAGCGTTTACTACTACGATACCTTTTTTAGTTGCTGCGCCGACATCCACATTGTCTACTCCTATGCCTGCCCTTCCGATAATCTCGAGCTTATCAGATGCATTAATAACATCTGCCGTTAGTTTTGTGGCGCTTCTTATTATTATGGCATTTACACCTTTAATCTCTTCTTTAAGCTTTTCCGGTGTAAGGCCTTTTTTCTCCTCAACAATAAAATGCTCCTCAAGCTTCTTTTTTGCATCAGCTGAAATCCCATCGGTTATCAATATTCTTTTATTCATACTTTTTTCCTCTATAAATTGTTTTCATACTTTTTATCAGATTCTCCCAATTTTATCGGTTATTTTAGATAATTGTTTTCCACAAATATTCTTTCGGCTTCTGATATACCCGAACCTATTTCAAGTTTATAGCCCAGTTCCCGTAATGTTATCTCCAGCGCCGATATCGCGACAATAATATCAAAGATCCCAACATATCCCAGATGTCCTATCCTTATGATCTTCCCGGTAAGCTTACCCTGTCCGCCTGCAATGGTCACTCCGTATTTAACTCTCATGATCTTTGTAAGTTCTTTGGCATCTATTCCTTCAGGTACCATTATTGAAGTCACAGAAAAACCTCTTTTGGCTTCATCCTTCACTAAAAGCTGAAGTCCTATTTTTTCTATTGCTTTCTGTGTTGCCAGTGCAAGTATCCTGTGTCTTTCAAATACATTTTCGAGACCTTCCTCAAATATCATATCCAGTGCTTTGTTCATGGCTACAATTATTGATATCCCGGGAGTCCATGGTGTCTGAGGCGGTGTTTTCTGTGAATAATTTTTGGCTGCCGCCAGATCAAAATAAAAACGGGGAGTATCTGATTTTTCATTTAGCTTCCAGGCTTTTTCACTTACACTTATGAATGCGGCCCCTGTCGGTGCACTCAGTCCTTTCTGAGATCCTCCTATCACGACATCCAGACCCCATTCATCTGTCCTGAGATCCGATGCTCCAAGCCCGCTTATCACATCCGCAATAAGAATTGCAGGATAATTTTTTACAATATCCGCTATTGCTTTTATGTCATTTATAACACCGGTTGACGTCTCGCTAAACTGAACCATGACTCCTTTAATATCGGAATTATTATCCAGAGCTTTCTTTATATCTTCGGGATTTGCTGCATCTCCCCACTCGTAATCAAGGGAAATAACTTCCAGACCGAATTTACTGCTAATTTTTTTGAATCTTTCTCCAAAATTTCCGACACTCACAACAAGTACTTTTTCCCCTCTGGAAAAGAAGTTTGTTACTCCCGCTTCCATACCTCCTGTACCCGAAGAAGTCAGTATAAAAAGATCATTAGTGGTTTTAAAAAGTTTTTTTAATTTTTCTGTGACCTCTATAAATATTTTTGAGAACTCCGGGGATCTATGATGCATAAGAGGTCGGGCATGTTCCATAAGCACTTCCTCGGATATCGGAGTAGGACCCGGAGTCATTATGTATTTTTTTACCATTTTTTAAGCTTCCCTTTCTAATAGCTTTGTATTAAAAATAATATTTTAAATATATCTTTCTTTTTATTAAGATTTTAAAATATATCTTCTTTTGTACTACTCTAATTTAGCCTTTAATACCCCTGCTGCAGGCAATTTTACCGGTTCTGACCAGTTCAAGTATTCCAAACGGCCGCAGAAGATCTCCCAGAGCTCTCACTTTAGTACTGTTCCCGGTGATTTCAATCATCAAAGATTTTTTTGCAACATCCACGATATTTGCCCTGAAAACGCTTACTATTTCCAGCACTTCAGGTCTGGTTTTAGAATCAGCACTTACTTTTATTAAAACCAATTCTCTTTCAACAATGTTTAATGGATCCAGCTCCTGTATTTTTATTACATTTATTAACTTATAAAGCTGTTTAATGATTTGTTCGATGCTGTGCTCCTCCGCATTCACTTCAAGGGTGACTCTGGAAATTTTTTCATCATCAGTAGGACCGACTGCCAGACTTTCAATGTTAAATCCCCTTCTGCTGAAAAGCCCGGATATTTTTGCCAGTACTCCTGCTTTATTCTCTACTAAAACCGATATGATATGGCTCATAATGCTCCACCTTTCATATTCTATACACCTTCTAACATTTCGCTTTCTAACATTTCACTTATCGGAGAACCCGGGGCCACCATAGGGTAAACGTTTTCTTCTCTGTCTATCCAGAAATCTACAAGGACAACGTTATTTATCTCCAGAGCCTTTTTTATGGCACCTTCGACCTCTTCCTTTTTTTTAACCCTTATACCAACCCCGCTATATGCTTCCACAAGCTTTACAAAATCTACACAATTATAGATGCAGGTCTGGGAATATCTTCTTTTAAAGAAAAATTCCTGCCATTGCCTTACCATGCCCAGATATCCATTATTGAGAAGCATTATCTTTATATTTATTTTATTAGTAACTGCCGTAGAAAGTTCCTGGGACACCATCTGAATACTGCCATCTCCAGCTATATCTATTACCGTTTTATCCGGTCTGCCGATTTTTGCACCTATCGCTGCAGGAAGTCCGAATCCCATGGTACCCAATCCTCCTGAAGAAACCAGTGTTCTGGGTTGAGTGAATTTATAAAATTGCGCTGCCCACATTTGATTCTGCCCCACTTCCGTACAGATAATGGCATCGCCTCCGGTCAGTTCATATATTTTCTCTACAACAAAAGCAGGCTTTATCTTACTGGAATTCTTATCATATTTAAGAGGGTAAGCATTCTTTAAATACTTAATCCTTGACAGCCACTCTTTCCTGTCGGGAATTCCTTTTTTTTCGATATAATTTTCATACTCGTTCTTTAAATCAGTAAGAATGATTTTTGCATCTCCCACAATAGGTATTAATACTCTGACATTCTTACCAATTTCCGCAGGATCTATATCTATGTGAATTATCTCGGCATTTGGTGCAAATTCAGATAGCTTACCAGTAACCCTGTCGTCGAATCTAACTCCTACTGCAATAATAAGATCTGCTTCGGTAAACGCAAGATTAGCATATTTGGTTCCATGCATTCCGGCCATACTTAATGACAGCTGATTGTCTTCCGGAAAAGAGCCCATTCCCAGAAGTGAAGTGATAACCGGAATTTTTGAAACCTTTACAAATTTTCTTAAAATATCACTTGCCCCCGAAGAGATGACTCCTCCTCCGGCAAAAATTACTGGCTTTTTACTTTCGGCTATTTTTTTTGCCGCCTGTTTGACCTGTTTGAGATTGCCTTTGATTGTAGGTTTATATCCCGGAAGATATATTTCTACCTTAAAGTTTTCATCTATAAGATCTGTTGTTACATCAAGCGGAATATCTATCAGAACCGGACCCGGTCTACCGGTAGATGCAAGTTTAAAGGCTTCTTTTATTACTTTTGGCAGTTCCCTGACATCTTTAACAAGATAATCGTGCTTTATTACAGGTGCAACTATACCGGTTATATCCGCTTCCTGAAAAGCATCTGTACCTATCTGTGCTCTGCTTACCTGCCCGGTTATTGCCACCATGGGTATTGAATCCATATATGCATTTGCTATACCTGTTACAAGGTTGGTTGCTCCCGGACCGGAAGTGGCAATACAAACCCCGGTTTTTCCTGTAACTCTTGCATATCCGTCTGCTGCATGTGCCGCTCCCTGTTCATGCCTTACCAGTATATGCCTTATATCACTGTCAAACAAAGCATCATACAAGGGAATTACTTTGCCTCCGGGATATCCGAATATTACTTCTACTCCCTCTTCCTTTAAACATTTTATTATCATTTGTGCGCCGGTTATTTTAGCCATCTTTTTTTCACTCCCTATATTTGTAACAACTTTATAACACTAAAAATGTTTTGATAATTATATCATTATTTTATTCTTTTTTAAAAAATAAAATTCTAAAAAATTTTTAAAATTATTTTAATACTGCCCCTTTTGCTGCCGAAGATACCAGCCTTGAATATCTGGCAAGATAACCTTCTTTTATCTTAGCTTCCGGGGGGTACCAGTTTTTCATTCTTTCTTTGATTTCCTCATCACTGACAAGGAGATTTATCTTTTTTTCAGGTATATTTATTTCAATTATATCTTCTTCCTTTACAATACAGATCGGACCCCCTGCCTGAGCTTCAGGTGATATGTGACCAATAGAAGCTCCTCTTGTGGCGCCGGAAAATCTTCCGTCTGTAATCAGGGCAACTTCTTTATCCAGTCCCATTCCTGCTATGGCCGATGTTGGGGCAAGCATTTCTCTCATTCCGGGTCCCCCTCTGGGACCTTCATATCTTATTACTACTACATCTCCGGAATTTATTTTTCCGTCCATTATAGCTTCAAGAGCTTCTTCTTCGCTATCAAATACCCTCGCTTTTCCTTTATGATTATACATCGAAGGATCCACGGCTGATTTTTTGACAACACACCCATCGGGTGCGAGATTCCCGTATAATATTGCGATACCCCCGTCCTTTAAATAAGGATCCGAAACTTCTCTTATGACCTCTTTATTTATAATATCTGCCCCGTATATATTATCTTTTACTTTTTTACCACTTACAGTTTGTAAGTCGCCATTTATCAGATTATTTTTTAAAAGCTCATTCATAACCGCTTCTACTCCGCCGGCCCCGTATAGATCTTCCATATGATGTTTACCTGCAGGGCTTATTCTGCATAAATTAGGAGTCCTTCCGCTTATTTCATTTACAAGATCCAGAGTAAATACGATTCCTGCTTCATTAGCAATTGCAGGTAGATGCAGAACAGTATTTGTTGAGCACCCAAGTGCCATATCGACCGCAAGCGCGTTTTTTACTGCATCTATGGTTACTATATCTCTTGGTTTTATATTATTATTAACAAGATCCATGATCTTGATTCCTGTAGTTTTTGCCAGCCTTAATCTTTTAGAATAATAAGAAGGGATGGTCCCATTTCCCGTAAGTCCCAGCCCTATTGCTTCCGAAAGACAGTTCATTGAATTTGCTGTGAACATTCCCGAGCAGCTTCCGCAGGTGGGACATGCTTCCTCTTCTATTGACTTTAAATCTTCCTCCGTATATTCACCTTTATTATATTTACCGATAGCTTCATAACATGTACTGTAATCAATGCGTTCACCTTTGAATTCACCCGACAGCATGGGCCCTCCGCTTATTAAAATGGCTGGAATATTTAACCTTAATGCCGCCATCATCATCCCGGGAACAATTTTATCGCAGGAGGATATAAGTACCAGACCATCAAAAGGATGTGCCATGGATACTGCTTCTATGCTGTCTGCTATTATCTCTCTGGTGGCCAGGGAATACTTCATCCCGATATGATTCATCGCCACTCCATCACATACGCCTATTGTAGAGAATTCCTGGGGAGTGCCCCCGCCAATCCTTATTCCTGCTTTTACTGCTTTCGCAATACTCTCAAGATGCATATGACCGGGAATCAATTCATTTTCCGAATTGACAACTCCGATTATAGGCTTCTCTATTTCTTCATCGGTATATCCCAGGGATTTAAAAATAGATCTGTGGGGCAGCCTTTCGACTCCTTTTTTCATTATATCGCTTCTCAATTTTCCTCCTGTCCTCTAAAATTTATTTATAATATATTTAAACAATATAACCAATAATCTCGAGATTCTTATTAAGGATATTACAGGATTATTAGGTTAAGGTAAATTACAATCCTGTAACTAGGATAGAATACCCACTGAAGCCAGTAGACCGATTAGAATTAAAGGAATACAAACAAAAAGAGAAGTAATATTTACTTTATTACATGTAAAATGAGTGTTTAAGAAGCTATTTTTAAGTTTTTTAGTAAAAATATACTTATTTGTATTCATAATAGTCATCGAAAATTTATTTGAAGAAACATGATAACATAGATACTTTACTAAAACAATTAAAAATTTACAGGGCTTAAACCTCCCCGGCTAAACCCTGTAAATTCAATCATTTATTAATACTTCTGATATTTATCTAAATCTTATGATATTTGTTATTCAGAAGAAACTCCCGGTTCTATAATTTTAACTTCCGTCCCCTCCTTGAACTCAACATCTTCACCTTTATTTATAGCTTCCTGCGCCTTCGACCTGTATTCCTGAGCCTGGAGATGTTTCTGATTCAGGTTCAGCACACTATTAAAGTGCTTTATGGCTTCCGTATAATATTTTAATCTGTACATAACAAGCCCCTGCCTGAACTCTTCGTCTACCATACCCTGTTTATTGGTAACACCATTTCTGCTCAATATCTCTTTTATATCATTACTGGGTCTTAAGTAATTATTGGTCTCGTCTGTGAACATGGTAAATATTCCCACAACCTGACCGTTAGAATTTAGAACAGGTCCTCCGCTGTTTCCCGGTCTGGCATCCCCCTGGACCTGAAGGACTTCCGTACCGCTCAACATCAGCCTTCCACTTATATTACCGTTCGTTATTGTAGGATTCAGTACATTCTCCTGACCTATATCGGATGTCCACGGATATCCTATTATTGTAAGATTATCCTGTACTTCCACCATCGAAGAGTCCCCGACCATTGCACCTGAAAGAGCTTTACCTGTCTGCGGTTGAATTTTTATAAGGGCAATATCTCTCTGGTCCCAGCCACTGAAATCTATTACCTCGGCTCTGATAAAAGTCTCGTTGTCTGCAGGATTGTCGGGTATTCCAGAACTTGCAGCATTGAACTGTACATAAACCTCTCTATCGTAGGAACCGCCTTCAAATCCCTCGACCCTTATGTTCTCATATGCCCAGTTCCAGTCGGCATCCAGCCAGTCATCCAGCTGGCTGCCATAAGTTTCGGTCAAATAGGTGTATATCAGATCATATTTGAAATCCACTTCGCTGACCTCAACCATGTGTCCAGCTGTGATTATATGGCCCGTATCGGGATTTACGCAAAAACCTGTTCCATTAAAAGCTTCATAATAAGCATCGCTCCATACGTTATCCCAGGGATCAAGAACATACCCCCAATAATAAGTAGTTATAAAACAAACCGAGGGTTGAGTTAAAATCACCTGGTCCTGAGAAGTAAGTTCATATGAAACACTCTTTTCTTCACAGCCCATGCATGAAAAACTGATCACAAATATCAGAATCAGACATAACAACAACCATTTAAATTTTTTACCCATTTTCACCCCATCCTTATTATTAAAATACAAATTTTTATTAGTATATAAATAATATATTTAATTATATTTTCTTTTAGCTGCTTAGTCAATAAATATATTAAATTATTATTATATTTTCAATAATACTTATTATAAATATTTTTTATAAAAAAATATAAAAATAAATATTTTTAAATAATAATTATATTAGTTATTTAAAATTCTTGTATAATATTCAATATACTTTGGTACTATCAATTTGCTATCAAAAAATTTAGCTCTTTTTCTGGCCTCTAAACCCATTTCTAATCGGATTTCCTTACTTTCAAGTATTTTCACGGCTGCTTCACTCATAGAATCGATATCTCCAGGATCAAATAAATAACCTGATTTCCCATTTTCAATTACTTCTTTTAGTCCCCCTACATTTGTTCCGATAACAGGAACCCCGCAGCTTAATGCTTCCAGTGCAGAAAGTCCGAAACCCTCACTTTTCGAAGGCAGCATATAAACATCACTGATATTAAGAAGCGGGATTATGTTTTCCTGGACGCCAAGGAAAAACGCACTACTGCCCAGATTGAATTTACACACAAGATCCCTGATCTTGCACATATCGGGTCCATCGCCCACAAGAAGCAATTTACTTTTTACTTCTTTGCTTACTTTCTGGAATACTTTAACAATATTCTCTATTCTCTTAACCGGTCTGAAATTGGAAATATGTATAATTACTTTTTCATCCGGATCAACAAATTCCATATTTTCTCTGTTTTTTGATGTCCTTTTATACTTTTCGGTATCTACAAAATTATAAATCACTTCCATTTTTTTATTTGTCCTGAAAATCTTTTGAGTCGTTTCTTTCAGATAATTTGAGACACAGGTAACACCATCACTTTCCTCTATGCTGAATTTGGTAATTCTATAAAAAGACTGATGGTTACCAACAAGCGTGATGTCAGTTCCATGCAAAGTAGTTATAAATCTGATCCTGCTCCCTATTATTTTCTTTGCCAGATAAGCTGAAGTCGCATGAGGCATAGCGTAATGCACGTGAAGAAGGTCCAATTTTTCGGATTCTATGACTTCAGCCATTTTTGCACTCAATGAAAGACTGTAAGGAGGATACTTAAAAAGTGAGTATTCCATGGTTTCTACTTCATGAAAAAAAATATTCCTGTAAAACCTGCTCAACCTGAACGGAAGGCGATAGCTTATGAAATGTATATTGTGCCCTCTTTTTGCAAGTTCGATACCCAGTTCGGCAGCTATTGCTCCACTGCCTCCGTAAGTCGGATAACAGGTCATTCCTATGTTCATATATTCTTCTCGCTATCTACTCAGGGGGTCACGGATTTAAAAATAAACCGGTCTGGTTTATAGATAAACCGGATTCATTTCTATACTTTTTACTTCAAATACTTAAAAAATTCAAGAGGATCATCGATTCTTATACCGGATTCCATATAATATGGTTCCCCGTATTCTGCCTTTACTTTTAATCCCGAGCATTGATGCCTGCTGTTTACTATATTAAAGAAATACCTGGAAGCTATATGGGTAATTTCTTCTTTTGGGACATCGCTGTAGAACTGGGACGCATAAGCAGCGACCGCACTGGATTTTTGTTTATAATACTGGCTTATATCTACTATAAAACTGGGTTTGAATTCATAATGAAGCATATAACTTATCACTGCATAGGGTCTGTGATTGTCGAGACCGGTTTTAAATTTCCTGAGGCCGGAGATAAAAATAGCATCTTTTAGCAACTTGTGGGAATTTTCATGATCGGGATGTCTGTCTTTCCAGAAAGGTATGAGCACAAGATCAGGCCTGTACTTTCTTATGGAATTTATCACCTTCAATCTGCTTTCAGGATCGTTATTGATATTTCCGTCTTCAAGTCCCAGATTTTCTCTGATATCCAATCCCAGGATCTTCGATGCTTCTTTTGTTTCTTTTTCTCTGGTCTCAAGGTCACCGTTAGTGGAAAGCTCAGCTCTGGTAAGATCTATTATTCCTGTGCTGTAACCTTTATCTTTTAATTTTAAGAGAAGCCCTCCGCAGCCCATTTCTGCATCATCCGGGTGAGGGCTGAAAGCAATTACATCTATTTTAATCACATCTATCATATTTACTTTTTCCACTTATCTTCTAAATAATTTCCAAAAATTTATGTGAAAAATCCATTGGCTTTATGGCAGAATCTATATCATTTAAAAACTCAAATCCATATTTATTCAGATAACTGAATATATTAATCTCACGCTCCTGTAAATTACCATTCGGAAATATATTTGTATAAATTTTCTTTACACTTTCTACAACAAATTCATCCTGTTTTTTTAACCCGGAATATAGTTTCTTGTTGAGAACCTTTATCTCTTTTTTTAAATTTCTTTTAATTCTATCAAAAGAATCCGAAATATTCATTTCAATATCTAAAAATGCTTTTTCCAGTTTCTCAAGTCTTTCACTGATATCTTTTTCCAGATCCAGCATTGACCCTTCCAGATCGATCTCCATTCTCTTGCTTATTATTTGTTTCGTTATCTCTTCTTCGTCCGGGACTAACATTGCATCGGTAATTTTAAACTTTTTAAAAAGTTTCCTTATTTTCCTTTCGATTATAGTTGCAGAAAATCTTGGATATATTACCGGCATTTTTAAACCATAAAGATCATATAGGGGTCTTAACTGAGCAAAGTAACTTATTTCCCCTGGTCCGCAAATCGAACATAAAACCGGCAGCAGACTATCCTGAAACAAAGGTCTTAATGCTGCATTCAGGCTAATACCTGCCGGACTACTTGCTATTAAATCCCAGAATTCCTTTTTGTTATACACTTTATTTCCAATCTTAAATGAATCTTCACCATCCGGGTATATTCTTTTCCTTGTGCCGCCCTCACAATAGAAAAAATCAAGTATTTCCGCTGCTGAGTTTAACTGGCTGTGATAACCGCTGCTATTTAATTCTTCACCAGTTGAGTTTATGAGACCGCTTATCTTGTTATGATTATTTACATCAGATTTCAGCAGGTCCTGACCTGATTTCTTTAGATTATTATCAGCGGGATCTATAATAACAAGGCCATGATCCGAAAACATCCTGGTAACCACACCTGAAAAAAAAGCAGCAATATTTAACCTGCCGCCGCTACTTGAACAATTCTTCATGATATCCGATAGACTATTTTTTAAAAAATTGATAATTCCGGATTTAAAACCAGTCGGGTAAAGAAGATCCTCAAGTCTTTTAATCATATCCTTTAATCTGTCTTCCGGAAGATCGATATCCGAGTATCTTGTCTTCCTGTCAAAACCTGAAAGATCAAGTTTAATATTTAAAATCTCACCATTAATTATATTAAGATTATCGACCTGATCTGCGCTGTCATCATCAGATGCGTTCCAGAAACATGGAATCACCGGTATCTCTAATTCCCTGTGAAAAAAATTACTCAATTTCAATATGGTCAGTATCTTAAATATCATAAACAGAGGACCTGTCAAAAAACCGGGTTGCTGTCCGCCTATTATTACCACTGATTTCCTGTTTTTAAGTTTATCTATATTTTCTAAGGTTTTTTGGCTGCAGCCAATCTTTTTATTGTAATTTTCTAATATGCTGCAAATTTCTGTCCTTTTTTTTTCATCATAGTCCGCTTTAATATCAAAAACTCTTTTTTTATAACTTTTTATATCCCTGTAATCATATTCATAAAATTTACTGATATTTTTATAATCAAAAATATAATCCAGGAGCAGTTTATTATAATAAAATTTCGCGGTCCTTATTTCTTTTGATTCGATCATTTAAATATAAAAACTTATTAAATAAAAAACTAACCTGTATAATATTTTACATA
Source organism: uncultured Actinomycetota bacterium (assembly GCA_964517765.1). Taxonomy (GTDB): domain Bacteria; phylum Actinomycetota; class Humimicrobiia; order Humimicrobiales; family Humimicrobiaceae; genus Hydromicrobium. Next base: position 75,365 of record CAZFEN010000003.1, read on the forward strand.
TTATCGTATAATTATCCATGCAATAAATAGTCATCATAAGAAAATTGAACTCAAATTTAACATTGCATTTTAAAAAACCATTTAATGTCGGAGAAATATTTCATCCTGACGCTTCAGGCAGCAGTGGAGGAATCAATTGCTCCGAGAACATAAAACTAAAGGCAAGAATAGATAAAAATATAATCAGCGATATAAAATTTAAGGCATTTGGCTGTAATTATACCATTGCCGCAGCCAGTTATCTTACCACTCTGATTAAAAACAGGGATATTCTCAGGTCCGCTCTCATAACCGGAAAAGAATTGGAAAAACATCTTGGAAAATTTCCAGCAGGTAAAAAATATGTGCTTAATATAGCTATAAATGCTCTTAACAACCTGATCAGCGACTATATTTCAAAATCTCATAATGGAAGTATTTATGAAAAAAACACCAAAAGAGTTGCAGTTGCCATGAGCGGAGGAATCGACAGTTCAATGGCCGCCAAACTTTTAAAAGACGATGGATGGGAAGTAATCGGCATCACAATGAAATTGCTTCCCGATGATTTTTACTGGAAGAATAATACAAAGACCTGTTGTTCCCTTGAAGACATAAAAACAGCAAGAAAAGTATCTCTCAAACTCGATATTCCGCATATTGTAATAAACTTTGTGGGTCCATTTGAAGAAAATATAATAAATCCGTTTTGTATGGAATATCAAAAGGGCCATACCCCCAATCCCTGCGTGGAATGTAATAAATACATCAAATTTGGAGCACTTCTGGAAAAAACAAAAACTCTTGGTGCAAGTTATCTGGCTACCGGCCATTACTGCAGGATCGAAAAATCACTCTGTAGCGGACTATTTGAAATTAAAAAAGGAATCGATAAAAGCAAGGACCAGAGTTATGTATTATGGAAACTCAATCAAGATCAACTATCGATGATAAAGACTCCGATAGGAATCTTTACTAAAGACTATATAAAAAAAGAAACCGGAAAGATTTTCTCTTTTTTAAAAAAGAGAAGTGAGAGTCAGGACATTTGTTTTATACCTGAGAATAATTATCATTCATTTCTGGCATCAAAACTCCGGAATATAAAGCAAGGAACAATTTTAAATACCAGAGGGGAAATTATCGGAACACATAAAGGATATCCTTTTTATACTGTGGGCCAGAGAAAAGGCATGGGTATAAGCCATTCAAAACCACTATACGTAAAAGAAATAATACCGGAAAAAAATATCATTATAGCAGGTGAAGAAAAAGATATTTTACAGAGATCTTTGAAGGTCAAAGATATCAATTTTATTGCCGGCAGTCCCCCCGGAAACAATTTCAAATCAATGGTTAAAATAAGATACAGCTTTAAGGAAACCCCTGCTGAAATAAAAATCGAAAATAAAAAAACATCCACTATTACATTCGATACTCCGCAAAAAGCTGTTACACCCGGACAATCGGCAGTTTTTTATATCGATGATACCCTGATAGGAGGAGGAGTAATCATGAAATCTTTAAAATCTTAGTCTTCTATCCCCCAGTACTCTTCTGCTTCTTTCTCCATCTTCATGAGCCTGTCATAGTAATCCGGAAATTCATTCAAATGAGCAAGAGCAATTTTTCCAGTTATCGATGGATCGTCATCAGAAACATTAGTATTGGGATCGATTTTTCCATGCTCCAATTCGACATCCATTCCTACTCTGAATTGCTCTGTATCGAACTTGGACCAATCGATTCCGAGTTCTTTACCAATGTTCATCGCTTCTTCGGCAGTAAAGTGTTTCTTTTCACTCATATTTCACTCCTTTCCAATATAATTTTATCATTAATAATCCAAATCCTCTTATAAAATTATAAAATATCTGATTTTAATTTCAAGATTTAAAAAAGTTCTCTAAAAATATCAAAATGCCTATTGACATAAATGGAACCATTTGTTATATTTAATTCACCCTTAAAGCAGGAGGTAACTTTCAGAAGTAACTGAAATCTATAGACGAAAGAATGTAAAAAGTAAGTAGCTTTCAAAAAAGAACCTGAGAAAAGTTTTAAGGTAGTGACCCCAAGATGTTGAGTAACCTAAGGCGAAAGCTAAGGTAAAAGGTAACTTGGGGTTTCTTTTTTGCCTGAATTCCAATTTTAGAATTGATTGGATGTATTGGTTGTAAGTCCCCTTTCAAGTAATTTTCATAACTGAAATCCTTCCATACGGTAAGAAGAATACTCTTATCAGATGAATTGTTATTATTTACAAACTATAAATTGCAAAAAAGTATTAAAATAAGTAAAATATTAAAAATTAAAATTTATAAAAGAGGGATTTATGGACAACCCAGGATTTGCTTTCTTTGAGGGTAAAATAATTCCGATAGAACAGGCCAGAGTAGATATAAGGACAAATGCATTGCAGTATGGTACCGGAATTTTTGAAGGAATTAGATGCTACTGGAACGAAAAAAATAAAACAAATTACGTTTTCAGAATGGAAGACCATTATAGAAGATTTATTCTAAATTCCAGAATAATGATGATAGATATAAAATATTCCATAGAAGAACTCTGTGACATAACTGTAGAACTGTTAAAAAAAGAAGGATATGAAGAAGATAGCTATGTAAGACCGTTTGCATACAATAGCGGTTTAAATATAGGGCCCAAATTAATAGGAAACAAACAGGATCTTTTCATATATACCATACCACTTGGAGAATATCTGGATATAAGTAAAACAATAAGTGTCTGCATTTCTTCATGGGACCGCATACCGGATAATTCCATACCCCCCCGTGCAAAAATATCAGGATCATATGTAAATGCGGCATTTCAAAAAACAGAAGCACTGTTAAATGGTTATGATGAAGCACTTGTCCTGACTGCTAATGGCAAACACGTCAGCGAAGGGAGCGCTATGAATGTTTTTATGGTCAAAAACGGCAATTTGATAACTCCCCCTGTGACCGATGAAATATTGGAAGGAATCACCAGAGACACGGTTATAAAACTTGCTAAAGACAACGAAAATATCGATGTTCAAGAAAGATCGATAGACAGAACAGAGCTTTATATAGCTGATGAATTATTTTTCTGCGGAACCGGTGCCCAGATTTCTCCAATAGGCAGTGTAGATAAACGCCCTGTCGGAAATGGTGAAATGGGTCCGTTGACAAAAAAACTACAGGAACTTTACTTCCGTGCAGTAAAAAACGAAATCAGTAAATACTCTGGTTGGTGCAGGAAAGTATAAAACAACGATTTAGATTCGCTACAAAGATATCCCGGATAGATACGTCATAATTATAATTGTCTTTTATTTAGCTTTTATCAAACTTTTTGCTTGTATTTATAAGGTCATTGGTTATTTGGCATTTATTTGCTTTAATTCAATAAGTATCTCTTTTAACAGGGTTAATTGAAGCCTTCTGAAATCGACATCGCTTGAGAGTTTTGCCCATTTTCTGGGATTATCTTCAGGGATATATTTATCAAGTTCCGACAGTATGTCTGCCATATCGCTCTTCCTTTCATCTATGGAGCGGACTACGGGAATCGAACCCGCCTCTTGAGCTTGGGAAGCTCATGTACTACCAATATACTAAGTCCGCTTTATACCAGATTCACTTTATTAAATTCGACACTTTTTAATATGTCTAATCTTAATTATATTCTAAAACCTTAATTCCCCGATTTAATCTTAATTTTTTAAAATAAATAATCTTGATCGGCTATCCTGCCTTTACCTATTATCATCTTCCGTTTCAATAATATCTTCAGCCTCTGCCGGCGCTGCTTCAGCGGCTTTTTTTATATCTCTCTTCTCCGGTTTTTTCCCTCTTTCTCCTGAAATAAGACCGACAATGGTAAGATTTGTTTTTATGACTTTAATACCCAGCTTATCCGATACGATACCGGCAGCTCCGTTTATTATTTCCTGCATTTTTTCCGGAATATTTGTATCTTCGTTTAATCTGGCATTCATATCTATTATTATACCTGTTGGTTTTGGAACTATTTTTACCCTTACATCTTCCACTCCATCTATTTTAGTCACTTCGTTTTTAATCTGTCCGGCTACCGTTTCGAGTGTTACCATAGCATTTCCTGTTTTGGAGCTGGATATATTGGCTGCCCTTGTTTTTTTTCTATAGAACTCTAAAATCAGAATAAATACACTGATTGCAAATACAGCCACTAAAGCAAGAAATGCAACAAATGCATTAATACTATTTCCCGGATTAAAAATTCTCATAGCAATATCTGACCATACAAAATATTCTGCAAATACATTTATCATAGAGATAATTGAGACACCGATTATAAATACCAGTATCAGTATTACTACTATTTTGTTAAATATATTCATTTGATACCTCCGTAATCCTTTATATTTTAAAAACATTTAAAGATTATAATAGGCACTATAAAAAGTCAATAAATCGGGACGGCACAGGAAATTGAACTGCTTATTAAAATTATTAAAATAATTATTTCCAAAAATAGTCCAATAAAATGTAGATTTTTGACGATTTTTATGGATTGATTCATTAATTATGAGGTATAATAATATTTTTGTTATATTTAGCTAACAGGATAAAAAGGAATGAAAACACTTATAATTTTAAATCCCGCTGCTGCAAAAGGGAAGGCTCTTGGAATAAAAGAACTTATCGAATCTGAATTCCAAAAACTTGAATTGGACTACCATATCCATATAAGTAAAAACTCACAGGATATTATTGACACTGTAAAAGATAACCTAAAAAATGATTTCTCCAATTTCATAGCTGTGGGAGGTGATGGTACCGTTCATTATATTGCAAATGCTCTGGCAGGAACCGATAAAAAGCTGGGTGTAATACCAACCGGTTCAGGAAATGACATTTTAACAAGCCTTGGAATTCCTTCCGATATTAGAACCTGCTGTCAGATCATAAAGAAAGGTAAAATAAAAAGAATAGACCTTGGCCTTATAAATGATAAATATTATTATCTTTGCGTTGCAGGCTCGGGTTTTGACTCACAGGTAAACGATCTTGCAAATAATACCCGCCTGCCGCTAAAGGGACCGATAAAATATACATATGCCGTCTATAAAACCTTAATCACATTTAAATCAAAGAAATTCTTTATTGATTATGATAGTAATCAGAGAGAGATTTATGGAATGATGATCGCAGTTGCTAACATGCCCATGTACGGAGGCGGCATGAAAATAACTCCTGCAGCAGATTATCAGGATGGGTTATTCGATATATGTATAATAAAAAGAATGAGTAAATTACACTTTATAAAAGTTTTCCCAAAAGTCTATGAAGGAAAACATGTTGAAGATATTCATGTTGAGATTTTCAAAAATGACAGCTTCTTGATCGACAGTGAATACCGGTTCAGTGTTTTTGCTGACGGAGAATATATCTGTAAACTACCCGCCAATTTTAAGATTGTTCCAAAAACATTGAATTTTATTGTCGGGGATTAATATCTTACCCAGGCACCATCTTTTACTACAAAGACTGTCGATAACGGGGTTATTCTATCGCCAATGGAATCAAACTCAATGTGCCCTACAATTCCGTCATAAGAAGTGGTTCTAAGTTCGTCTATGTAATCTTGAGGTAAAATGGAGTTGGACCTTTTCATCGCTTCGATAATCACGAAAACAGAATCATAGCTGTAAGGAGCGTATGGTCCCGGACCCTCAATAATTATATCCGGATCATCCAATTGATTCAAATAATTATTAAAATCATACCAGAAGCTTACAGCTTTAGAATCTTGAGAATAATCGGCAAGAGAAGGAGGTTCCGGAATCACTGCAATCAAACCTTCAAGGTATTGAGCGTCCGCTAATACAAAAATATTATCATCCATTCCCAGTGTTTCTGTTATGAATTTTGACTCCAGACCAATTTCTCTTACTCTTGATATAAGAGCTGCCACCTCATTATAATTTGCACAATAGAATATCGTATCAGGGTCTTCTATTAATAAATTCTCCGCAATAATACCTGCATCTTCTTCGTTTATTTTTATTGACATTGGTTGCAGAGTTTCAATACCATTATCAGACAATACTTGTTTCAGATAATCTACCAGCCCTATAGAATATTCCTCCTGGTTATTTATAAGTATAATTTTCTGAGGATTGATTTCATTTTTAATAAAATTTGCAATATTTTCTACTTTCTGTTCATTGTTCATTAGCATTCTAAAAAAATTATTTCCTATCCCCGAGATTTCCGGATCCTGAGCGGATGGAGAAATTATAGGTATGTTATACTCATCATAGACCGGTACGGAAGCTTTAGTGGTTCCGTCAAATGTCGACCCTATTACACCGGCTACTCCCTCGTCTATCATCTCCCGTGCAATCAGAAAAGCTTTTTCAGGATTGCCTTCATCGTCTTTGGTAACAACCTGGATTTCATAGTCGAATCCGCCTATTCTTACCGGAGACAATTTTGAAGCAGCGAGTTCTACGCTTACCAGCTGATTCTCTCCGAAAGATTTATATTCACCCGAAAGAACTGACTGGTTGCCTATTTTAATCACTCTTTTTCCTGATTCGCATGCCTGGAGATTAATAAGTAAACAAATTGATAAAAAAATAATTAAAACCAGAATAGAAAATTTAAAAACAGGGGTTAAAAATATTCTTTTTGAATTCATTTATTCACTCCGGAATATAAAAAATCAAAATAAAAGATAAAAAATAATAGGAAGATTATATAGGATTATAGCAAAAAATCCAAAATAATAATTATTTTGGATAAAAGTATGCTAAAATTCAAAAAATAATACCTTATCTACGGAGCATCTTTATATCTTATGAATGAATCAACTCTTCAAACAAAAAAAAGACTTAAAGAAACATATGAATACCTGGATGCCCGCGATATACCTAAAAGAATCGACTTTGGATTGATACTCGGGTCATTTCTGAGAAAATGTATAAAATTCTTACCCCTTCAAAATAAAATTATTCTTGAAATAGCTGATATCCCACATATGTCTGCTCCAAAAATACCCGGACATGGCAAAACCATTGTTTATGGAAAGCTGGAAAATAAAAGTATTCTGATATTCTGCGGAAGACTTCATCTATATGAAGGGTATGATATAAAGGAAGTGGTGTACCCTGTTAGTTTATTGTCCTATTTATCAGCCGCCAATTTAATAGTCACTAATTCAGCAGGAGGAATAAATCCCGGATTTGCCGAAGACGATATAATGATCATAAAGGACCATATAAATCTAATGGCTGATAATCCTTTTTTTGGCAGTGCATATGATATAGAACATGATTATTTTATAGATATGAGCTGCCCTTATGATAAAAAATTATCGGATATAGCACTTAAATCAGAAAAGGATTCTGGTTTAAGATTAAAGAAAGGCGTATATGCTTGCGTAAAAGGACCCGTTCTTGAAACTAATGCCGAAATAAATGCTATACGTAAATTAGGAGCGGACGCAGTAGGCATGTCAACTGTTCCGGAAGTCGTAATGGCAAATTTTCTAAAAATGAAGGTACTTGGCCTATCCCACATAAGAAACATTGCAGGTCAAAAGAAGTCTGCTTCCGGGAAAGATATGAAATTCAGCCATTCTGAAGGTTATACAAAAGAAATCTTTATAAGTGAGAAGCTTGCCAAATTAATTGAAAATATTTTAAAAAAAGCATAAATTATAATAATTAGAAATCAAAAAAGGAGTTAAAATGAGTAAAGTAGCAATAATTACCGATAGCACTTCTGATATACCTGAGGAATTGGCGAAAGAATTGGACATAAAGATCATACCGCTTTCAGTAATCTTCGGTGAGGAAAGTTTTCTGGATGATGGAAAAGATATAACAATAAAAGAATTTTATAAAAAAATTAGATCATCTGAAAAACTGCCCACTACAACCCAGCCTACCCCAAAAAATTTTATAGAGTTATATTCGGATATCCTTAAAACAAGTGATAGCGTTATCTCTATCCATATTTCTAAAAAAATGTCAGGTACCATAAACTCTGCAGAAATGGCAAAAAAGGAAATGACTGGCAGTGACATAGAAATAATTGATTCCGAATGTGTTCACATGCCTCTTGGTTTTTTAGCACTAAAAGCGGCTCAACTCGCTAATGAGGGTAAGTCGAAAGAAGAGATCATAAAAGAAGTACACGATCTAAAATTAAAGATTAAAGTTCTAATCGTACCCAGTACTCTGGAATATTTAAAAAAAGGCGGAAGAATAGGAAAGGCAAAAGGACTCATCGCTTCACTTTTAGAGATAAAACCAATACTCACTATCCACGACGGTGAGATATCTCAATTCAAAACTGCAAGAAGATGGAACCAGGCTAAAACAGAATTAATAAATTCCATGAAAACTATGGTAAAAAATCCCGAAAATCTCATAGTGTCGATAGGAGATTCTGATGCAAAAGACGATGCAGCTGAAATGTATGAAAAAATAAAAGAGGCATTCAATCCCAAAAAAATATACAGGGTCGATATTGGTATCGTAGTCGGGTCTCATCTTGGACCCGGAGGTCTTGGTATAACTTTTTATGAAGATTGATAATGAATTCGAGAGTACCGAATTTCTTAAAAAAAACATCAGAAAATTACTCCAGGATAAAAGAGATAATCTGCTGACTCCGTTTAGAAAAAAAATAAGCAAAATCATAGCAGATAAATTTTTTGATACGGATTATTATATTAATTCGAATAAAATCTTGATTTATTATCCTTTCAGAAGCGAAGTTGATACAACCATTGTCATAAAAAAAGCTTTAAAAGACGATAAAAATATTATCCTTCCACAAATCAGCGGTCAACGGTTAGAACTCTTTTATGTAAATGATCTGAAAAAGCAGCTAAAAAAAGTGACTTATGACATCATGGAACCCAATGCTGTCTTATGCAGGAAAGCCAAAATCTCCGATATAGACCTGGCAGTTGTCCCGGGAGTAGGATTTGATAAAAATCTTAACCGGCTGGGATACGGTGGCGGATTTTATGATAAACTTCTTCCGTATATTCCGAAGGGAGTAAAAAAAATAGCACTTTGTTTTGATATCCAGGTAATCGATATGATTCCTGTATCTAAAAATGATATTAAAGTCGATCTCTTAATCACAGATACCGGGATTTATTATCCTTAAGATATTTTTTCAAATGGTATAGATTAAAAGAACCGGTAATGTATAAACGAATATTAATAATGGTGTTATAAAAAAAGTAAAAATAAAATGAATGATCGTGATAATAATAGCGGTATTGCAATTCTCATTCCGGCCTACAATGAAGAGAAGTACATTGGAGCGGTAATCAAAGGCTGTCTTGGATATAATCTTGATATAATTGTCGTCGATGATGGTTCAGTTGACAATACCATTAAAATTATAGAATCAATCAAAGCACCGGAAAATCTTAAAATAATACCGATTAAACATATTGTAAACAAAGGAAAAGGACAGTCTCTTAAAACAGGTTTCAGTCATATTATCAAGAATAATTATTCCGGGGTTATAACTATCGATGCTGACGGGCAGCACGATACCCGTGAAATCGAAAACTTCTTAAAAGTCATAGAAAAAGAAAAACCGGATTTGATAATAGGAAACAGGCTAGACAATACCAAAAATATGCCCTTTGTAAGATTGGCCACAAATGTCTTTACTTCCTGGATCATCTCCAATATTGCAGGGAGGAGAATCAACGATGTACAGTCCGGATTTAGATATATAAGCGCGAGAGTTCTAAAAAACATCAAGCTGGAAACCAGAAACTTCGATACCGAACCGGAAATAGTCATTAAAGCAAGCTGGCTCGGATATAATATAAAAAATATACCTATCTCAACTATATATCATAAAGATTTCGTCAGTTATGTAAATCCAATTACCGATACCATTAAATTCTTTAAACTGGTATTTAACAGTCTTAAATGGAAGAGAAAGTTTAAGAAGTAATAGCAGACTATCATTTAAAAAATCTGATATAACTCATAAAAAACTGCGGAAACAAACATGACAAATATGATAATCATAGAAGTAATCGGGATAGCTTTATTCTTAAATTTATTTCTGTTTATGTATTCACCTGTGGTCAAAGCCATTACCCGGTAAAATATTTCAATAGAAAAAAGTATTATGACTTCTCCCGGAATAGAGGTTCCATGCCTTATAGTTCCTGAAAACAGAAATATCATAGTAAAAACGCCGGTAATAAAACATACAGGAAGTGCCGCCTTCAAATAACCCAGTCCAAAATACCCTGAAGTGGATAAAAGATTTCCCAGAAAAATAGCAGCTAATATATAACCATAGGACATGCCTTCCCGGTATTCGCGTATTCCAAAAACGCTCTGCAGTATTTTGAATTTATCCGTTATGAATACGCTGACATCCTTGAAAAAATAAAAAAATATAAAGCCCAGAGCGGCTCCCGCAAGCAAAACAAGCAGGCATTTTAAAAAGATTGAAAAATACTGTTTTAACATTCCGAAGGATTTTCCTCTTTTATTATCTCTATCATTATGCCGCTTATTTTCCTATCGAAGTCCTTATCGGCACATCTTCCCAGCTCTTTTATGGCTTTTTTCTGCGTCAACGCTTTTTTATAAGGCCTATTTGAAGTCATTGCATCGTAAGCATCCGCTACTGTAAGTATTTTGGCAAAAAGGGGTATTTTATCTCCCTTTATCCCGTACGGATATCCACTGCCATCTATTTTTTCATGATGATACAGGATTGCTTTTGCTGAATTTTTCAAAAATACGATTTCCTTTACTATTCTATATCCTACTTCCGGGTGTTTCTTCATCTCCGACCAGTCAGCATCATCATACTTCCCCGGTTTGTTGAGGATGCTTAAATCTATCTGTACTTTACCTATATCGTGCAGATTTGCAAGATTAGTCAGTATATCGACATCAAACTCATTAAGTCTCAACTTTCTGGCAATCTTTTCGGCATACTCTGCCACCCTTACTGAGTGTCCGGCAGTGTATGGATCCTTGGCATCTATTATTTTCACGATTTGCTTGATGCTGTTTAAAAGTACTTTTCTTTCTTTAACTCTAAGCATGTAAGCATATTGAGCAATTAT
>CAZFEN010000004.1:0-19243 GCA_964517765.1 uncultured Actinomycetota bacterium
CTCACACCCAGTATAAAAAATATAAAGTACATAATTCCGTCAATAATGCTTAAAAACGGCAGCCTGCCTGGTCTAGCATAAGACAGAATTATTTCCCTGGCAAAAGTTTCCGGATTACCAACAGTGTCTTCGGCAGGTTTACCAGATTTTTGGGCCGAAATGAGTATGTCAAGCATATCTTCTTTGATTTCTTTTTTATTAATACCTGAAAGCTGAGAATTCATAACAGCGTCTCTGATGATTTCATATTTTTGAAAATATTCATTATTAAGCATTCTTTCAAATTTGCTTTTACGCACCTTCGAAAAATAAACCACAGGAACAGAAATAATGCTAAGCAGTATGATAATTCCTATTAAAATTAAAGAATTAGTATCAATAGCACTGTTTTGTATATTGTATTTTAAATTAATAATTACAGTTGCAATTACACACAACGCCAGAAAAATTGAGCTCCCTAAAACTATTTTATTTCTTTTTGTCATTTTCATCACCTTTCATTACTTTATTAACGATATTTTTAATCCTATCCCATGTATCTTTGAATTCCTGCAAACTTTCCTTTCCGGCTTCGGTGAGAGAATAGTACTTTCTCATGGGACCATAGGGTGAGGGTCTTTTATCAATATTTAGATACTCCTTGTTCTGTAATCTTGTTAATATCGGATAAACTGTTGCTTCATTGACTTCAAAGCCTAAAATGTTTAATTTTTCCACGGCCTTATATCCATATATTTCTTCATTTTCTACAATTTTTAGTATGCAACCCTCCAATATCCCTTTTACAATCTGAGTATCGTTATTCATTACCTCATCTCCTATGTGATACATAATAGCTTATGTTTGCATAATACACTTATCTACTATGTATTGTCAAGTAGTTTGATAAAAATATTTTAAGGGATTTATATAGAGATATAAAATTGACAGATCTGATGCAAACTTATCTGCAGCTTATTCTGGCTGCCCCGGGTTGCGAAATTTCGAACCAATTTTTAAATGAATTAATTCATTTAAAGGGCGCCTTTATCAATCAATAAGTAAGTTATTTACTCCAAAATTTTGGTATAAACATTGGGACTTCTGACTTATACTTTATATATTCATGTCCAAATAATTCTTCTAAATCTTTTTCTTCCAATTTTGCAACCAGATAAAGAGCCAACATACTTATTATTACCCATATTAAAGAAAGCAAACCTTTTAAGTAGACAGCAATACCGCAAATTATCAGAATGAAGGCTAAATATACAGGGTTACGAATTTTGGAATATATACCTGAGACAATAAGTTTACCAATATAATGGGTATTTCTAATTTGCAGGAATGCAAGAACGCGAACAACAACACCAATAATGATAAAAAGCATACCAATAATTTTAAAAATAATATAGTTTTTCAAGAGGAGATTATATGCATAACTATAATGTATAGTAATCCATCCAATAAAAGCCAAAATTATACCTACAAATAACTGTCTTCTTATAGGAGATGGTGCTTTCCTGTTCATATTTATTGTGCAATCCTTTTTTGCTTTATCTATTTAAATTATAAGATAAATTATTAAAATTAATAGATTTTACGATTAATTTGGCTGAGCATTGTGGTCAAGATGATTCCTGGCTAATATCGGAAATTATTGTAAAATTTTGGTTTTAGTGATTCCCAGTTCGAATCTTGAATTATTGAACATTGCGGTCAGGATTATCTCTTGTTCAAGTATTAAATTAATGAACATTATAATCAGAATTTAGAATTAGACAAATGGAGTCATATAAAAAATAATGTTTATTTTTTTAATAATTAAGTAATATAAAACTACATATCGCTCTTAAGTTTAAACTACCTGTGCCGGAAAGAAGGATGATGAATATTTGTTTCAAAATGGCTTAGATACTAACTTAAAAATTGAGCTACGGAATGTGGCAGGGACATTAATTAAATTTATAATAGTACTGATAATTTCTATGCTTATGACAACTTCTATTTCTGGCTGCAAATCAGAAGTTGTAGATTTAGTAGAAGAATCAGGAACACAGCAGCATACAGAAGTTGAAGAAACTTCAGAAGAGACTGAAGGAGTTGAGGGGAAAGCAGAGGAATCTTACGATGAGGAATTAGTGCTTTCAGAAGATAACTTTGATTTGTGGTGGGAAAAATACAAGATGCCGGTAAACTTGGACTCTTCGCTGTATCCTTTTTTCATGCGAGGTGCTTTTGGATCGAGAATTGATGAGTTGAGAAAATATTTGATAAATGCAGAAAGATTGAGGGAAGCCGGCTTTGATACGATTATGGTAGAGACCGAAGTTGTTTTTGACCCGGGAACTGAAAAGCCAAGAGCACTAGCTCAGGATATTTTTATTTTCTATATGCAGGCTCTTAAAAGACAGGGTTTTAGAATAATTCTTGTGCCGGATGCAATGCATCCTAATCTGGATATGGGTAAAGGTTATCAATGGGAAGAAAATGATGAAGATGCGTATTATCAGAGGAGTTATGAACTGATAAAGAGCTTTGACGACGTAGTTTTAGCTCTGGCTGATATTGCCGAAGAATATAGAGCTGAGGGATTTGTAACCGGTATTGAGCCTCATTGCCTTGTAACTGATTTTAAGGATGCAGACAGGTGGCTGGGGGAGATTCTTCCGGAAATAAAAAATCATTATTCCGGGAAAATTATAGCTTCAGATTCTATGTATAATTCCGGGGATATAAGGGATATTCCTTTCCCTTATGATTATACGGACTATGATATGATTTTATGCGGTCCGCCTGCCGGAAGAAAGGATGTTGAAAGCTGGAGAATAACTATGGAAAATTATATAGATAAAGCACTTAGTTATATTGATATTTACAATATGGAGGGCTTTGGCCTTTATGAGTGGGGAGGATATACTGGAGGAGTATGGTATGAGGATACTCAGATGGGTGCTATTGATCAGTGTTTAAGCCAGGAAGAAGCAGGAGAAATAGTTAGCGCAGGAATTGATTTATTGAATGAAAAGGCCATTTCTAATTTCCCAAGAATTTCTAAGGGATGGGTAGATTTTGATACTTATTCCTTTAATTTTACCAGAGATTGGTATTTGGATATGGGGGGTATTATTAAACCTTTAGAGAATAAGACATGGACTTATTATGAACTCATCGATATAGAGAAAAAGTTGGGCGGTAGCGACTATGAATATATTGCGTATTACGAGAATTGATATGGGCATAGTAATATAAGATTGATTTACATGATTTTTCAGGGAATAATTACTTAAAGGTTGCTGGAAGTATCAAAGAATCATTTTAATGCATATAATTCAAACTAATAATGCAAGTGAATAATTGTTACTCCGGATAATTGATAAAGATGATGAAGTTGTACCGGATCATCGGACACCTATTTTTAGATCCAAATTCCTCATTAGTAACTTTCAAAATTATTGATAGTTGAGAAAAGAAAAATTCTATAGGTAATTATAAAATTGAAGTATTATGGTCATGATTTGAAACGAAACAAATGTAGCATTATAATACTTATATAAACGCAACTCTAATATGATTATAATAATTGATTGGGAGTGAGAAATGTGTAAAATAAAAAGCTTAAAAATTATTCTGATTTGCTTTCTTATTCTTGGTGTAATGTTTGCTCTAATCTTTTCAACAGCATGTAAAAAAGAAAAATTCGAAGAATTTATAGAGGAAGCAAAAAAATTGGAGGAAGAAAAAGGTAAAGAGGTAACTGAAGAAGAAGTTACGGAAGGGCAATCTGAAGAACAGTTAGGGGAGGAAGAAAAAACTACTGAAGAGCCACAAAAAGAAGCAGTAAATGAAATTGCCTTTTCCTCAGACCACGAGGGTATATCCTCTATATTTTCATGTCTTTCTGATGGAACCGGCCTTAAGAAAATATATGATAGCGGATTTGATGACCATCATCCTTCCTGGAACAGTGACCATACTAAAATTGTATTTTCCTCTAACGCCGATGGAGATGATGACCATGATTTATATATCTATGATGTTGTAAATGATGAAATTAGCAAAGTAATGGATAGAGAAGGATTGGATACGCTTCCAATATTTAGCCCTAATGATGAAAGTATTGTCTTTACAGGAGAATTTGGACATACCGAAGAAGGAACAAACTTTGAAATATTTACTATAAATGCTGATGGAAATAATTTAAAACAATTAACTGATAATCCAGCTATGGATATGTACCCACATTATTCTCCAGATGGTAAAACTATAATATTTACCAGAGGTACACATGAAAAACAGAAGCTATTTACTATGGATTTAGAAGGAAATAACATTGTACAGTTAACCAATGAAGGGGACTGGCAGGATTTTGACGGCACTTATTCACCGGATGGCAATAATATCGTTTTTGTTTCAAATAGGAGTGGGAATTATGATATCTGGGTAATGCCTGCCCATAATTCGGTAAAACCGGTAAATTTAACCAATAATACATCATTTAATTCCTACCCCGATTATTCTCCGCACGGCAGCATGATTGTTTTTACATCTGACAGGGATGAAGAAGAACATAAATTTGATATATTTGTGATGGACTCCAACGGAGAAAATCAGACTAATGTCACCCCGGATCTAAAAGGTTCTTATCAGGGTGGGCCTTCCTGGTGAGGTATATTTATTTTTAGATCCAGAGATTATAGGAGATATAACAGATTATTTTTCTTTGTTATTGAGAAAGGTGGGTAACATAAATGATATAATTTTAAATTCGTTAAATTAAAATCTTTAAAGGAGTGAGGAATGTCCTCAAAAAGAATTTTAAAAATTTTATTAGTAATAGTATCGACATTTGGCCTTCTTTTTACCCTTGGTGTTTCTAAATGTCAAAAAGTTGTAGAAGAAGCCATGGAACCAGAGCAGAGCTCGGAAGATACGATAGAATCAGTGGAAGAAACTTTAAAAGAGGAAGAAGAGGGAACTATAAAAGTTGTTATATATGACATAACCTTTTACTCAAACATTGAAGATCCTTCTCTTCAAAACCGCGGTGCTTATTGTATCTATGCCGCCATGCTTGATGGAAGCGATCTTACTAAGATGTATGATAGTGGCACCGGTGATTTTGACCCCAGCTTTAACAGCGACCATACCAAGATAATTTTTAGTTCTTACATGGGCGGAGATGATGATTCTGATATTTATATATACGATCTAGAAAGTAATTCAGTTTCTAAAGTAATTGATAGAGAAGGAGATGACCTTTCCCCTGATTTTGGTCCTAACGATAGTCAAATAGTTTTTTCTGGCTTTGTGGGCGAAGAAGAACCCAATAATATGGAAATCTTTACAGTGAATTCTGATGGAAGTAACCTGACACAACTTACTGACAACTCCTATTTTGATGGCCTTCCTGACTTCTCCCCTGATGAAAACCAATTAATGCTTACCAGTAACAGAGACGGAGCAAATAAGATATATACCATGGATGCAGATGGCACTAATGTTATGAAACGTACTAATTTCGAGGATTGGAATGATTTTGACGGCTCTTTTCTTCCGGGTGAGGAATATGCGGTTTATGTATCAGATAGAAGTGGAAACTATGATATATGGGTAATACCTCTTGTAGATGATCAAGGTCTCCAGGAAGAGCTGTCAATGGGGATGGCCATAAATATTTCCAATAATCCTGCAAACGATTTATACATCACCTATGGTCCCAATGAAAATGTTATTGCTTTCTTAACTGATAGAGAATATGAGGAATATATTTATAATATTTATACTGTAGAGTATATCGGTGAGCATTCCGGTGAACTTAAATTTACGGAGCCCGAGCTGATTGAGGGGTATGGCTCCGTTATTACGGGATTTAAACCCAATATATACGGTATGATACTTCCTGGATATGAATTATAACGATTTAAAATTATTTAGGGAAGTTGGTCAATTTACAAATTGCACAAGATGTCTGGGGAGAGAGGATTCGAACTATAAATAAAATACAACTAATTATATTATGACCTTCCCCGAGTAGGGCTCGAACCTTTTAAAAAAACAATTTCAAATAACTTATATATACCAATATAGCTAATCAAAACTAAACCAGTGACTTCCCATTCTTTAATCTCTTCATCAGCATAGGCACCACTTCAAATATATCGCCCACTATCCCATAGTTGGCTACCTTGAAGATGGGGGCGCTGGGATCTTTGTTTATGGCAATGATGATATCCGAGGTCTGCATCCCTGCGAGGTGCTGGATTGCTCCGGATATGCCGCAGGCAATATATACCTTGGGGTTCACCGTCTTCCCGGTCTGTCCCACCTGATGGGGATACGATATCCAGCCCGAATCTACTGCCGCTCTTGATGCTCCTACTACTCCTCCAAGCAGATCCGCAAGTTCTTTAAGCATTGGAAATTTTTCACTTCCACCCAGTCCCCTGCCGCCTGACACGATGACATCATAATCGGTGATGTTTATCTTCTCATCAAGTTCCTTATCGATTCCGAGCAGTTTATACTTTGTCTTGAATTTGGATTCATCTATTTTTATATATTCGATCCTGTCCTTATAATCTCCTGGCGCTCCTGAAATCTTTTTCTTCTCCATGACATGGGGTCTTACCGTTGCCACCTGAGGTCTGGCATTTCTGGTGACTATGGTTGCCAGTATATTTCCTCCAAAGGTTGGCCTGGTCTGAAGAAGTATCTTTTTTTCTTCATCTATCGCCAGATCGGTGCAGTCGGCAGTGAGTCCGGTTTTTAAAATAGCTGCAACTTTCGGGATTAAAGTTCTTCCGAACCACGTCGCTCCGGCAAGAAATATATCCGGTTTATATTTATGTATTACCTGCACTAGAGCTTTGGCAAAAATATCGTCAAGGTTGCTGGAAAAAACGGGACTGTCGAGAAGATAAAGTTTGTCCAGGCCATACCGGAAAACTTCCTTCGCACCTTCTTCAATTCCACTTCCAATGGCAACTGCGGAAAGTTCCACTCCCAGCCGGTCAGCGAGTTTCCTGCCTTCGCTTGCAAGCTCAAATCCTACATCGGCTATCGCATTACCATTGGATTCAAGGTATACGCATACTCCCTTATAATCCGAGAAATCTTTCTTTTCTTCGGCAAGTCCTACGATTTCAATGGATTTGAATTTACAGGCATCAATGCAGGCACCGCAGAAAACACAGTTTTCATTTATTACCGCCTTGCCATCAATTATTTCGATTGCATCATACAGGCAGACTTTCTTGCAGAGACTACAGCCCGTACAGGTTTTTTCATCTACCTTGATTTCCAAAAAATATCAACTCCCTGATCTATACTAAATTTAATTCTTTTAATATTTTATGAAGCTCTTCTACCTGCTCCTCAGCAGTACCTTCCAACATTCTGGTATCATGCTTTATTTGAGGAGTGAAAATCTTTACAACCTGGGTATAAGAACCGGCAAGTCCTACCTCGTTTTCATCTGCTTCAAGTTTTTTTGCATCCCACACCGGAATCTCTATGGTTTTTGCTTTCATTTTTCCTCTGAGAGAAGGGACCCTGGGGATATTTATATCTTTTACCACCGATATGGCAACAGGAAGATTTATTTCAAAAGTCTCGTATCTGTCTTCCATGAGCCTTTTGACTTTCATCTTGCTTCTATTTATTTCAAGAATGCTGCTGACATAACCTATAAAAGGAATATTTAATCTCTGGGCCAGTTCCGGTCCAACCTGCCCGGTATCGCCATCTACAGTTTGTTTGCCCAGTATGATAAGGCGGCAGTCCTCTAATTTATTTATAGCTTTTGCAAGTGTAGTGGAAGTTGCCCAGGTATCCGCCCCTGCAAATGCCCTATCCGAAAGAAGTGTGGCGCTGTCTGCTCCCACCGATATAGCTTCCTTAAGTATTTCCGCTGACTGTGGAGGGCCCATGGTAAGGGCGATTACTTCTACTTCCTCATTTGTGAGTCTTTCCTTTGTTCTGACTGCTTCCTCTATTGCATATGAGTCAAAAGGATTTATTATATTCTCGATACCCTCCCTTATCAGGGTGTTTGTTTCGGGATCGATTTTGATTTCCATGGTACCGGGTACCTGTTTTATACATACCGCAATTTTGATTTGAATCACCTGTCCATAAAATAAAAAAGGGGTTAGATTACTCCTCTTTTTATCATATCAAGAGCTATTATGTTTCTCATTATCTGATTGGTTCCTTCGTAGATCTGTGTTATTTTGGCGTCCCTCATCATCTTTTCCACGGGATATTCTTTCATAAAACCGTATCCGCCAAGTATCTGGACCGCATCGACTGTTACTTTCATTGCCATATCCGAGGCAAAAAGCTTTGCCATAGAGGATAGCCTCGTAACATTTTTTTCACCGCTGTCCATTACTCTTGCAGCATGGTAAACAAGTGCCCTTGCCGCTTCGATATTAGTTTCCATATCGGCAAGCATATGCTGGATTGCCTGAAAGGAGGATATAGGCGTACCAAACTGCTTTCTTATTTTTGAATAATTCAGAGCTTCCTCAAGTGCTCCCTGTGCAACTCCAACCGCCTGCGCTCCAACTGCGGGTCTGGACTGATCAAATGTTTTCATTGCTATAATAAAGCCCATTCCTTCGCCACCCAGAAGATTTTCTTTAGGAACCCTGCAGTCAGTAAATATTAGCTCCCTTGTTGCCGAGGCTCTGATACCAAGTTTGTCTTCTTTCTTTCCGAATTCAAAGCCTGGAGTCCCTTTCTCCACAATTATTGCACTTGCTCCTCTTATTCCCTTTTGAGGATTTGTCATGGCAAAAATGGTATAGATATCAGCTTCACCGCCGTTTGTTATCCACTGCTTGGTCCCGTTTAAAATATAGAAATCGCCATCTTTTTTTGCAGTCGTCCTGATACCTCCGGCATCGCTTCCGGCTTCCGCTTCAGTAAGCCCGAAGGCAGCAAGTTTGCTTCCGCTTGCAACCTGGGGCAGGAACCTTTTTTTCTGCTCATCGCTGCCGGCTATAAGTATTGGTATAATGCCAAGGCCCGATGCCGCGTATGAAGTGGCCACACTTAAATCTCCCCGGCTAAGTTCCTCTGTAGCAAGACATACCTCGAAAATACCGGTGCCCATACCTTCAAATTCTTCCGGTATAAATATTCTGAATAGATCGCTTTTCCCGATCTCGTTTATTATCTCACGCGGGAATGTCCCTGATTCATCCAATTCCGCCCTGACAGGAACTATTCTTTCTGCCACAATCTGACGGCATATATCCACTATCATCTTCTGTTCTTCAGTTAAAAGATATCTCATGGGTCCTCCAATTGATCTCTATTATAGTTTATCATAAAACAATTCCAGAGATTTACTTTATAGAAAGACGGCTGTATGATTCAGTAGTTTCACACTATTTGGCTGTAAATACAACCAGTGGTAATTTCCGGGAGTGAAACTTTATAAATACCGAAGCGTCTTAAAAAGAGTTTCCGTAAGCTTACTGGACCAATAATATCAAAAAGATTACATCGGAGAGCTTTATGAACAGCAGAATTGATGCGGGGAGTGAAACAGCAAGTATAAAAGTAAGAGCGGGATATTACAGCACGGACATAGGGGTAAAGCTTGCATTCTCGCTTATCTTTGCCATGCTTATGGCAATCTCTGCAAATTCATTCGTATATCTGCCCTTCACCCCGGTCCCGATAACCACACAGGTCCTGACTGTAATACTTTCGGGGCTATTCCTGGGAAGCAAATGGGCGCTTGCCAGCCAGACGATATATATACTGATGGGCATTATGGGCCTTCCGGTTTTCAGCGGATTTAAAAATGGCGCAGCTCTCCTTACCGGCCCTACGGTGGGATATATAATCGGATTTATGGCAGCAGCATTTGTTACAGGATTTATATATGAAAATTGGACAAAAAAGGATAGCAGCTCTTTAACTCATATACTGACCTCATTTATTTCCTGCATCTTTGGAGTCATACTGATACATCTTTTTGGATTCATTTATCTTTTCGGGTATTTTTACGCCATTACAGGCGCAGGGTCCATTTTGGATATGCTGATAAAAACCTGGAAACTGGGAACTCTGCCTTTCCTTATAATGGATTTCTTAAAAGTAATTACAGCTGTAAGTATTGTAAACCTTAATAAAACCAAAAATGAAAAAAATAAAGATTAACGATATCACTATTAGAGATATATTCCAGAATACGGAACTTGAATATCTGGATACCGGGATACTGGATACTATTCTGGATGAGATGAACGGTATAAAATATGACAGTCTCGAAGTGCTGGGAGGTTCGAGTTTTGAGAAAATCCTGGACAGCGGTCTGGGTATGGTTCCCCTGGACGTTGTTTCTTATATCAAAGAAAAGATACCGTCCACGCCCCTGCAGGTACTGATTGGAGCCAGGAATTTAGGCGGACTGGAAGTTTATCCAAAAGATATGATAAAAAGGTTCGTAAAGCAGTGCAAAGGAAAAGGAATCGATATTTTCAGGGTATACGACTCTTTAAATGATATGAATAATTTAAAATACACCATATCCACGGTAGTCGAAAACAAAGCCGCCTGTCAGGGTACCATAATATACGACGGACGTCAGAATAACAGCTTCTATATTAAAACCGCAAAAAAGCTAAAAAGTAACGGCTGCAGCAGTATATGCATAAAAGATGTGGAATCGATAATACTTCCAAAAAAAGCAGCGGAACTTTTTAAAAACTTAAGCAGTGAGATCGATATCCCCATTTTTTTCAGCGCTGCAAACTTAAGGGGCCTTCAGGTACTCAATTATTTCGAAGCATGCCGTAACGGCTGTAATGGAGTCGATTTGAGTTTGCTGCCCTCCTCGTATAATGATTATAATCCCACCATCTTTTCATTCATTTTGAGCCTGAATGACACGGATATTTCACATAATCTGGACTACTCGAAAATAGTACGGTTAAGCGAGACCATAAAAAGAAATATTTATCCTATTATAAAACAGGATTCGTTTTCCACGAAGTTCATTTTAAACAATATCAATAAAAATCTTCTCCCCAAATGGCTCATTTCGAACATAGGTAACCAGCTTGCTGAAATCGGAGAAACCGACTCAATGGATTCGGTTCTGGAAGAGATTTTTAACATTAAAAATGAGTTAGGCAGTCCCTCGCTTGCAACCCCTTTAGGTCAGATCATAGGAAGCCAGGCAATACTAAATACGGTCATATCCGATTCCAGATGGGAAATCATGTGCGATGAGATAAAAAAACTTATAAACGGTTATTTTGGAAAAATACCGCGAAAAATCGATAAAAAAATCCTCGAAAAACTGGAAAGCGTTTCGGAGGAAGAAAAGTCCGCAGTCATCATGGAAGTTGAGGACATCTACCCGAAGTGTAAAAGCGAACTGGAAAAACTTTCCGATAGAGAGGAAGATATTTTAAGTTATTGTTTCTTTCCTGAAAAGACCAGAAAATGCCTGGAAGAAAAAAAGGCCGGCCTCAAGAAACCTCATACGGAAAGGGACACCGGTACAGCCGGGACAGGCAACATCTTTAAAAGAAGGAAATCGGATCCAATGGCTAAACTTCATAACCTGGATGTCAAGAAAATAAGAGAAATTACCAGCCTGGTCGAAAGCAGCAACATAGAAGAAATAAAACTTGAAGTAGAGGGTTTAAAGATATCCATAAACAATCCAAAATTCAGATCTGCCGGGCAGGATATCACCAGAGAAAAAATGCCGGAGCAATCCCGGGAAAAGAAATCCGAAGATATAATAGAGGTTAAATCCCCGATTGTGGGAACGTTTTATGCGACTCCCGCCCCGGACAGCCCTCCGTTTGTAAAAGTCGGCGACAGAATCAAAAAGGGAGATACTCTGTGCATTATAGAAGCCATGAAACTTATGAATAAGATAAATGCGGATCATGAAGGTCAGATAATGGACATTCTGGTTTCCAATGAAAATGCGGTGGAATTCGACCAGGTGCTAATGGTCATAAAGAAAGATAAGAAGTAGTCTTATGTTTAAAAGGATCCTCATAGCAAACAGAGGGGAAATTGCGGTAAGAATAATCAGGGCTTGCAGGGAAATGGGTATCGAAAGTGTTTCGGTGTATTCGACTGCTGATAAGGACTGCATTCATACAAAGCTTTCGGATCAAAGTATATGCATTGGTCCGCCTCCTCCCGCTAAAAGCTATCTTAATATGGATAATATAATCTCTGCCGCGAAATTAACCGGCTGTGACGCCATTCATCCCGGCTATGGATTTCTGGCAGAAAATCCTAAATTTGTAGATGCCTGCATGCAAAATGAACTTGTTTTTATAGGACCTCCGACAGAAGCAATCTCGCTTGCCGGAAATAAATCCAACGCCATAGATATCATGAAGAAAAACAAGATACCGGTCATTCCCGGATCATCGGGTGATGTAGGTGATATAAAAAAAGCGCTTAATCTGGGCAAGCATCTTGGCTACCCGATAATTATAAAAGCGTCTTTTGGTGGCGGTGGAAAGGGTATGAGGATATGCAATAATAAGGAAGATTTGATTGCTCATTTTCCAATGGCAAAATCCGAATCGGAAAGTTCCTTTGGGAAAAATGAAGTTTATATAGAGAAATATATTCCCAAACCAAGACACATCGAATTCCAGATAATTGCTGATAATTATGGCAATATCGTATGTGTGGGAGAAAGAGAGTGTTCCATTCAGAGAAGGCACCAGAAGCTTATCGAGGAAGCGCCTGCAGTTAACATACCTCCGAAAACAATCAAGCTTATGAGGGAATTCGCAATAAAAGCAGCCAGAGTGATAAATTACAAAAATCTTGGAACCATAGAATTTCTGGTGGACGGGCAAGGGAGCTTTTACTTCATAGAAATAAATACCAGAATCCAGGTAGAGCATCCGGTAACTGAAATGGTGACAGGGCTCGACCTCGTCAAAGAACAAATAAAGATAGCTGCCGGCCGGAAAACCAGTGATCTGAGAACAGAATATAAGCCGCGCGGCCATTGTATAGAGTTCAGGATCAACGCAGAGGATCCGGATAACGAATTCAAGCCCTGTCCGGGGAGAATAACGGACTTCTTCTTACCGGGCGGACCGGGCGTAAGGGTGGATACTTTCATACATCCGAATTGTGAGGTCTCTCCGTTCTATGATTCCCTGATAGCCAAGCTTATAGTCTGGGATAGCACCAGAGAAGAAGCAATAAAAAAATCACAAAGAGCGCTGGATGAATTCAATATAGAGGGGATAAAGACTACAATACCTTTCTACAAAAAGATCATAACAAACAAAAACTTCATATCAGGAAATATTCATACCCACTTCATCGAAGAAGAAATAAAATAATACAAAGAGAGAAAATAAAAATTTTAAGATCAACTACAGGGGAAATAAAACATTTTGCTGCCAGTTTAAAATGACTTTATCTTCAGTAATTATAAATCTCTATCAGCAGACCTTCTCTATCCCTTAAATAAAGAGTGTCATTATCATTGTTCCATATTGGTTTAGGGCTGCCCCAATAAAATTTACCTGCCCCATCCTCACCGCTCCCGGTAAAAAGAAATACCTCAGAACCTGACTCGAAGGAATATTTTTCAAATCTGTATATATTGGTCCCGCTATCTTTGATGGTCCAGCCACCAATATCGATAGAGCCATCTCCTGTATTTTCCATTTTTACATACTCATCATTCAAATTAACATTATCATTACCTCTGGCATCATAGTTGACTTCGATTTTTACAATATCAACCTTTGATTTCAGCCATAGTCCCAGGTTGTTTTCTCTTGCATATCTTTCCGCTTCCAAAAATTCTTCATTGTATTTTACATCCGGAGGGTAAGTGTATGCATTGGCAAATCCTCTTTTTACCATCTCAAGATTTACGAATAGATCTCCTGCATACACATATCTTAAGAGCCGGCCGTATTTATCCTTATCGGATATATCTTTTTCTAAAACCACTTCTCTCCCCAGCACTATTGTCTCGAGAACCTCGCTTGCCTCTTCGAAGAAATACATACCGTGCTCCGGAGTGTTGATGCCGATTAGCCTGACTCTGCTTCCGTTCGAAAGGACGATAGTATCACCATCCACTACTTCCTTTACCAATATACCGCTCCCGTCTTCGATTCCATTAGAATCACCGACATCTTCATAACTGTAATAAAGGCCGCAGCCGGAAAAAATAGATAAAAAAACAATAGAGAAAATTATGATCAAATAGAATTTACTTATTATCTTCCGGAAGGTCATTAGAGTTTACTTCTTACGCAGTTCCGATAACTTTTTTCTTTCTTTGGCGCTTAATCTTTTTTCAAGGGAATTAAACTTTTTATCCGAGTCTTCCCTGGAGCGAGTTATCTTTTCCCTTATTCCCTCCTTCAGGTCCTTTATCTCCAGGTTGAATTCCCTGCTGGATTTCCGGTAAATATTTTTCCCGGAAACTACTTTTTGCTGAAGATAATCGGATGTAACCACAAATTTTCTCCGGTAACCGGACTCTTCCATACCGGCCAGTTCTTCAATAATATCGTCAGCCGTTTCATTCTTCCTGGAATAAATAACTTTTACTCCGTCTATGATCTGAATACTTCTTGAAGGATTATCGCTGTTTCTGGCATCAAAAACGACTACCATGTCGCAATTTTTTTGATTTTTATACAGGTCAAGATCCGTTATCAATTTTTCTCTCAAGTAGGTTAATTTTTCACTGCTGAGTCTGGCGCCTTTAAGAATATCAAAGATGAAATTATGACCATCCACTATTACCAGATCTTCTATGTCATTTTGCTCTTTCAATTTGCTCCTGCACTTTGTACAAAATAATCCCGCTGGCAACTGAGACATTAAGCGACTGCATCCTGCCGGCAAGCCTTATAGAAATCATGATATCACAGTTTGCACTGACCAATCTACCTATTCCCCTGTCCTCACTTCCTAAAACCAGCGTGAGAGGAAATGTAAAATCCACCTCATCCAGATATTTTACTTCCGGAGCCATATCAAGCGTTGTCCCGTAAACCCAGAATCCTTTATTTTTCAGCTCTTTAAGAGTTCTTACGATATTTATCACTCTGAATATCTTTACCTCTTCAAGGGCGCCTGCGGAGATCTTGCTTACCCTTTCATTTAAAGCCACACTTCTTCTATCCGGTATGATGATCCCTTCAAAACCAAATGCATTACAATTCCTTATTATGGAACCAAAATTTCCCACATCAGTTATACCATCGAGGACTACCAGCTTGCTTCTGTCGCCAGCTTCCTTATTTAAATACTGTTCCAGGTCATTATAATTATATGGGGATACTCTGGCAGAAATACCCTGAGAATTAACATCTTCGGAGGAGATTTTGTCAAATTGCACCGGATCAAGTTCAACTATCTCTATATTTTTCTTCTCAGTTTCCGTTAAAATACTTCTTATCCTGGAATCCTTAATCCGACTTCTACTGACCAGTACCTGATATATCTTCCTGTTTCCTGCATTTATTGTGAGAAGCGAATAAACGGGATTAATTCCATATAAATACTCGAAATTTCTATTTTGATCCATTGCTTCTCATAATTTAAAAAATTTTATAAAAAAGGTAATCCATGAGGTGCAAAAGGTTTGATTTAACCTTTAAGGTTCCAGATGGTTCCTTCTTTTCGGTCTTCAAGTATGATGCCCTTGTTTTGCAGGTAAATCCTTATTTCATCAGCTTTCTTATAATCCCTGCTTTTTCTGGCAGCTTCTCTTTCTGCTATCAGCTTCTCTATTTCCTCTTTTAGTATTTCCGTTCTGGTTTCCAGATTTTTCGATATGTTTGAAACCTCTTTTTCAAAATTTAATCCCAGTACCATCCCCAGTTCGATTATTTTTTCATGTGCGTTTTGCAGGACTTTTTTTAATGAGGAGTTAATCTCAAAGTCCGGTTTCTGTATGATATTATTTATGTTCTTTATGAGTTCAAAAATATCCCCTATTGCTTTTGCGGAATTGAAGTCATCATCCATGGAATTTTTAAAATTCTCTTCGAACGATCTAATGGCAGATTCGAGATTTGATGAAATCCCGGTGTCAGCAGATTGATTGTCTTTCTGCCCGGTCAGGAATCTGATATTTTTTAAAGTATTTGTAATTTTTTCCAGCGCTCTGCCGGCTTCATCCAGCTTTCCCATACTGAATTCCAGGGGGCTTCTGTAATGTGTGGAAAGAATATAAAGTTTTATTGTATCGGGAGAATAAATTTTAAGAAGATTTCTTAAGATCCAGTTTTCTTTTAGCCCGCTGGATTTCGACATCTTTTCTTCTTTTACCTCGATCATTCCGTTATGTATCCAGTATTTTACAAAATCACCTTTTCCGGGAAACGCTCCTTCGGACTGGGCGATTTCATTTTCATGATGGGGAAAAATCAGGTCTATCCCTCCACCGTGGATATCTATTTTCCCGTCAAGCAATACGGTTGACATTGCTGAACACTCGATATGCCAGCCTGGCCTTCCCCTGCCCCATGGGCTTCCCCAGGAGGGTTCTCCTTCTCTGGCTTCTTTCCAGAGAGCAAAATCTATTTTATTTCTTTTTTCGAAGCCATCATCTCCGGTTTCTTTCATCTCATTTATATTCTGTCCCGAAAGTTTTCCGTAACCGGAAAATTTACCGACTTCGAAATAGACATTTCCGCCCACAACATAACCATAACCATTCTCAATGATCTTCTTAATGATATCTATTATTTCCGGAATCATTTCCGTTGCTACAGGCATACTGCTGAACTGTCCCACTTCCAGTTTTTCAATATCCTCAAGGAATGCTCTGGTATATCTATCGGTTATGACCCTATAATCCACTTTCTCTTCTTTTGCTTTTTTTATTATCTTGTCTTCGATATCGGTGATATTCTGGATATATTCCACTTTATAGCCTGAAAACCGGAGATAATTTCTGATCATATTAAAAACTACGATGGGTCTGGAATTGCCTATTGATATATAGTTATAAACGGTGGGTCCGCAGACATACAT
Organism: uncultured Actinomycetota bacterium; assembly: GCA_964517765.1. Classification (GTDB taxonomy): domain Bacteria; phylum Actinomycetota; class Humimicrobiia; order Humimicrobiales; family Humimicrobiaceae; genus Hydromicrobium. Next base: position 17,011 of record CAZFEN010000004.1, read on the forward strand.
ACCGACTTTACCATCTTCAAGGGGTTCAAAAATCTCTTTTTGCCGGTGCATTGTATTGTAAACGGTTAAACTCACGAAGTACCTTTATTTTTTTCTTTTTTTAATTCTTTTAATTCCTTTTCAAGAAAATCTATCCTGGCACAGCAATCGCTTAAGATCTCGCTAACAGGATCAGGTAAATTCATTCTATGAAATTCATCCGACAGTACTTTTTCTCCTCCGATTTTTACAATTCTTCCAGGGACACCTACTACCGTACAATTATCAGGAACGGATTTTACCACTACTGCTCCTGCACCGATAATCACATTATTCCCGATTTCAATCGAACCCAATACTTTTGCTCCTGCAGATATGACCACATTATTTCCGATTGTAGGGTGCCGTTTTCCTTTTACTTTCCCTGTACCACCCAGGGTCACACCCTGATAAAGAGTGACGTTATTACCGATTTCCGAGGTCTCTCCGATTACCACTCCCATACCATGATCTATAAAAAAACCGCTCCCGATTTTTGCTCCCGGATGAATCTCAATTCCGGTGAAGAATCTGCTGTATTGCGATATCCATCTGGGAATAAAAGGCACCTTATGTTTATGGAGCCAGTTAGCAATTCTGTGATTTATAACCGCATGCACTCCCGAATAAGTAAGCAATATCTCTGCGGTACTTATGGCAGCCGGATCTCTCTCTTTTGCAGCTTTTACCTGACTTTTCAATTCCGATATTAATCCCATAATTTTATCCAACCGGTTATAATTTATTATTTTTAATATATTCTAAGGTTTGGCTGACTCTTTGTATACAATTTTTTAGGCCCAGTAGAGATATGACTTTCGGCAGTTCCGGACCATGAGTTTTGCCTGTAACCGATACCCTGATGGGCATATACAAATATTTACCCTTTATGTTTAAATTTTTTAATTGTTCTCCTATTTTATTGATGAGTTTTTTACCCTGATCTTCATTAAAATTCATATCCGGATTATTGTCAAAAGATTTCCATTCACTCTCCAGTACTTCAAGAAAATTTTCGAGCACTGTTTTTGAGGATTCAAGTTTTAAGATTTCTTCTGCTTCCCTACTGTATTCCATGATCTTTTCTTCAAAAAAATCTTTCATGTAGGTAGAAAAGTCTCCCAAAACCTTCAAGTTATCCTTGAATGCATTTACACCTTTTAAAATCTTACCCATTATTTTTTCATTTTCTGTATCTTTTTTATCTATGACTTTTTCACTTAAAAGGTATGGCATGCACAGCTCTGCAAGTTCTCTGTCGGATTTTTTTCTTATGTAAATACCGTTTATCCAGTTTAATTTATCCACATCGAATATAGCCGGGCTTTTTGATATGCCGGATATATTGAATTTATCCAGAATATCTCCCGGGCTAAATATTTCCTGTCCCTCCTCCGGGGCCCATGAAAGTATCGAAAGATAATTTGCCAGTGCTTCTGCAAGATATCCCTCTTCCCTGAACTGCGAAATAGTAGTGGCTCCATGTCTTTTACTTAATTTCGAACCGTCCCTTCCAAGGATCATCGAAAAATGCGCAAAAGAAGGAAGATCTAATCGGAGACTTTCAAATAACAGGATCTGTCTTGCGGTATTTGTTATATGGTCCTCTCCTCTCAGCACATGCGTGATCTTCATATCTCCGTCATCTACCACTACTGCAAAATTATAAGATGGAGTTCCATCGGATTTTATGATTATGAAGTCTCCTATGACTTCCGAACTGAAACTAATCTCTCCCCTTATTAAATCGCGAAAAGTGATCTCCCTATCATCTTCCACTTTGAATCTTATGGCAAATGGAATACCTTCCTGTAATTTTTTTTCGATCTCCGAACTATCAAGTTCCCTGCAGCGTCTATCATATTTGGACATCTTGCCTGCCGCATACTGACTATCTTTAAGATCTTCAAGCCGCTCCGGGGTACAAAAACATCTATAAGCTTTATTCTCATTCAGCAATTGGAAGGCACATTTCTGATATATTTCAATTCTCTCGCTTTGCCTGTAAAATTCATCCCAGTCCAGTCCGAGCCATTTTAAATCCCCTATTATGGATTTTTCATAAGTGATACTGGATCTCTTTACATCGGTATCTTCGATTCTTAGGATCAGTTTTCCCTTCATGCTTCTTGCCGCAAGCCAGTTGAACAGCGCAGTTCTTGCCGTTCCTATATGAAGCCCTCCGGTGGGAGAAGGGGCAAATCTAAAACGAGGT
>CAZFEN010000004.1:19343-34664 GCA_964517765.1 uncultured Actinomycetota bacterium
CCTTCTTCCCTACCGCAAAATCCCAGTCCCTCGGTAGTGGTAGCCTTTATGTTTATATCAGCCTCATTCATTTTTAAGGTGTCTGCAATGTTCTTTTTCATATCCTCAATATAAGGGGAGACTTTAGGATTCTGCATTATGAGAATGGAATCTAAATTCATTATACTAAAGCCTTTTTCTTCCATTTTTTTTCTGACTTCATCCAGCAAGGTCAGACTTGATATATCTTTATACCTCATATCGCTTTCCGGGAAATGAATTCCTATGTCCCCGAGGCCGCATGCTCCCAGAATAGCATCCATAACAGCATGCACCAGGACATCCGCATCGGAATGACCTGCAAGTCCCAGAGGATGGTCTATTTTTACTCCTCCCAGTACTAATTTCCTTCCTCGCTGGAAAGCATGGACATCATATCCCAATCCAACTCTCATAAAAATTAACCTTCCCTGTATTTTTTATATTTTAATTATCTTCTGACATTTCTGGTCATAATAAGTTCCGCCAGAAACAAATCAATTGGAGTGGTGATCTTTATGTTCTCATGCCTGCCCCTTACTATACTCACCTTACCGCCAATTCTTTCCACCAGACATGCATCATCCGTACCGGTAAAATTATCTTCTCTCGCCTTATTATGAGCTTTTAAAATATCCTGATAAAAGAAAATCTGGGGAGTCTGAGCATACCAGACCGTATCTCTTGGAATGGTCCTGTCTATGGTACCGTTTTCCGTTATCTTTATAGTTTCCCTTGCAGGTGCCGCCATTATTACCCCCCTTATTCCGGGATCTTTTTTATTTTCTCTTATTAATGTATTTATCAAAGAATCGATTTCATCCGAAGTAATAAGTGGTCTTACACCATCATGTATTGATACTATTCCGGTTGAAGGAGGTAACTCGATAATAGTATTGTAAACAGATTCCTGTCTGGTGCTTCCGCCAATTACCAGTTTTTTTACTTTATCGAATGAATATTTCTCGATTATACTTTTTTGGCATAATTCCAGATAATCTTTAGGGACTGAAATATAGATTTCTTTTATTTTCGAAGCATTTTGAAAAGCAGTAATAGTATGAGCTAACATCGGTTTTCCATAAATATCCATAAACTGTTTGCTGATATCGCCTTTCAGCCTGGTACCCTTTCCAGCTGCTGTAATTATCGCTACATTCATAAATTATCATCACTACTATTTTTTTGAAAAACCTTCCAACTGCAAGATGCATAAGTTTAATAATTAATAGTATTCCAATATTATTATATCTTGACTCTTGGGATTATCCCTCCTTTTCTATTATACAGGTCATTATATAAATAATATTCAGAAAACTTTTTAAGTCTTTCATGCAAAGACCGCGCCCTGATTTTTCCCATTCCGGCAACTTCGGATAATTCTTCGATATTTGCATTTAGAATATTTTTTAAATTACCAAACTTATTTATTAAATTGATAATAATCGACTGGGGAAGCCTTCTTACTTCAGAAACAATTCTTAGCCCTCTGGGGTGTATGTTTACTTCCTTTAAGCTGCCCTCGACTTCATAGCCCAAAATTTTTGCGATACTATCAAGTTTGAGCAGTTCCTTCTCACCTAACAGATTTATTCTATCTTTCAGCTCAAATGGTTCCGCACCAATATCAGTATGTGCATAATCACTTATAATATTCAAAGAATCATTTAATATATTGGTCATTAATTCTCTGGTTTGCATATTTAAAAGCTTTCCTTCCGATCCCAGTTCAGTTATATATTCTTTGACTTCCTTTTCCGTTCTCTGTACAATGCTTGATCTCTGAAGCACACTGGCTACATCAAAGAGTGTAGCTATATCTTCCAATTCTTTTACGGTCAGATTAAATGTAAGCTCATCCAGACCTTCTTTATATTTTTCAAGTGTCTGAAGCGCTTGATTCGCCTTGGACAGGATCACCCTCGACTCCTCGAGCATGTACTTTGTATCACCTTTATATATAGTAACCACATCTCTTTTCGCCGAAATTGAAATAACCAGAGTATTGGTCTGCTTTGCCACCCTTTCTGCAGTTCTGTGCCTGGTACCTGTTTCGGAGGTATTTATATCCGGATTAGGAAAAAGTTGAGTATTGGCATATAAAATCCGCTTTCCGTCGGAACTCAATATAATTGCTCCGTCCATCTTGGCAAGTTCATAAAATCTGGTAGGAGAAAAATTACATCCTATATAAAATCCTCCGTTTACAAGTTTCAGCATCTCTTCCGAATCTCCGACAACGATAAGTCCGCCTGTTTTCCCCTGCAGGATGTATTCAATACCCAGTCTGAGTTCCGTCCCGGGTGCGACTATCTTAAGGCAATCCAGTAATAATTCTTCATTTTTCTTGTTCATTTTCCCTTATAATTAAACTTTTAAAATGCTGCTCCGGTTAAATTTCTTGATATCGAAGTATATTTTTTTATCCTTTGCGCTTACTTCGATTCTCTGGCCGGATTTTATTTCACCGCTTATCAGTTTCTCCGAGATAGGATCCTCTATCAGATTTTGTATGCATCTTCTCATAGGTCTTGCACCCATTGTAGAGTCATAACCTTTCTCAAGAAGCAGATCCTTTGCACTTTTTTTAAGTTCTATGATAATACCCTGCAGTTCAAGCTGCTGCTGTACTCTGGACATCATAAGATCCATGATATTGTAAATCTGCTGTTTCTGTAACTTATGAAACACTATCACCTCATCTATCCTGTTAAGGAACTCCGGTCTGAAAGCCTGCTTCAGCCCACTCATTACCTTTTCTTTTATCTCGTCATAAGAGAGGTCCTCAGTGTTTATCTTCTTGAATCCCATCGGGTTATTTTTTTGTATCTCCCTTGCTCCCAGATTGGATGTCATTATTAACACAGTATTCTTAAAATCCACTCTTTTACCCTGAGAGTCCGTAAGGTGTCCATCCTCGAAAATCTGCAGAAGTATATTGAAAACATCCGGATGTGCTTTTTCGATTTCATCCAGCAGTATCACGCTGTATGGTTTTCTTCTCACCATCTCGGTCAGCTGTCCGCCTTCGTCGTAACCCACATATCCCGGAGGAGAACCAACCAGTTTGGATACTGAATGCTTTTCCATATACTCCGACATATCTATCTGTATTAAAGCTTCTTCTTTTTCAAATAAAAATTCTGCTATGGTCCTGGCAAGTTCGGTTTTCCCTACGCCCGAAGGTCCCAGAAACATAAATGAACCAATCGGTCTTTTCGGGTCCTTAAGACCGGAACGTGAACGCCTGATGGCTTTTGAAACGGTTTTTATTGCCTCATCCTGTCCAATGACTCTTTTGTGGAGGTCATCTTCCATTCCGAGCAGTTTTGAAGATTCGCTTGAGGTCAGTTTATATACCGGAATACCTGTCCAGCTGGACAATACTTCTGTGATTTCATTTTCGCCAACGACTTCCCTGTCAACTTTTTTGGTCCTTATGTTTATTTCTTCTATTTCTCTTTTTTCTTTAATCAGCTGTTTTTCTTTATCTCTCAGCTGTGCGGCTTTTTCGAAATCCTGTGCCTCTATTGCTTTTTTCTTTTCACCTGCGATTTTATCAATATTTATCTCGAGTTCCTTAAGGTCCGGGGGTGCGGTGAGAGTCCTGACCCTTGACCTTGATGCGGCTTCATCTATAAGATCAATGGCCTTATCGGGAAGGAACCTGTCACTGATATAACGGTGGGACAATTTTGCCGCAGATACTATTGCATCTTCAGTTATATCGAGACCATGAAATGTTTCATATCTGTCTTTAAGTCCTTTTAAAATTTCTATGGTCTCATAAACAGTAGGCTCATTTATATAAATCGGCTGGAACCTTCTTTCCAGCGCTTTATCTTTTTCTACATACTTACGGTATTCATTGATAGTTGTGGCGCCTATAGTTTGAATTTCTCCCCTTGAAAGCATGGGTTTTAAAATACTTGCTGCATCTATTGCTCCTTCGGCAGCACCTGCTCCCACCAGAGTATGAACCTCATCTATAAAAAGTATGATATTTCCGTCATCCTTGATTTCTGCCAGTACCTTTTTAAGCCTTTCCTCAAAATCTCCTCTGTATCTTGAACCGGCGACCAACGATCCCAGGTCAAGAGTAAATATCCTTTTGCCTGAAAGATTTGAAGGAACTTTTTTTGAACAGATGAATTGCGCCAGCCCTTCGACGATTGCGGTTTTTCCTACTCCCGATTCACCTATAAGAATCGGATTGTTTTTGGTCCTTCTGGAAAGTATCTGGATCATTCTGTCAATTTCTTTCTTTCTTCCTATCAGCGGATCCAGCTTTCCTTCCTGAGCCAGAAGAGTCAAATCCCTTCCATGCTGAGCCAGCATTTTAAGCACTTTTTTTTGATTTCTTTCGGATATGGTCTTTTCCGGCTCGGAATAATAAGACTGTTTGCTCAGGAGTTCTTTTACTTTATCCTTTACTATATCAAGAGTTATTCCCATACTATTCAGGACTCTTGCTGCCACTCCTTCTCCTTCTTTAAGAAGCCCCAGCAGTATATGTTCCGTCCCTATATAATTATGTCCCATTTGAAGCGCTTCTCTTAGAGATAACTCCAGGACCTTTTTTGCTCTGGGAGTGAAAGGAATATGCTCATATGATTCAGAGGTCCCTTCATTGACCACTTCTCTTATTGCGGATCTGATGTCATCAAAAGAAATATTCAGTTCATAGAATACCCTTGAGGCCATTCCTTCCTTCTCGTTAATCAATCCAAGAAGAATGTGCTCGGTGCCTATGTAATTCTGTTTCAGGAACCTGGCCTCATCCTGCGCCTTGACCACTACTTTTCTTGCTCTTTCTGTAAATCTTTCAAACATTTATTTAAATTTCCTTTAATATTTTTTTTCTTATTAAGTCGGCTCTTGCCGAGTCCAGTTCATCATCGGTAACTCTGCCGCTCATCTCCAGATCAGATATAATGTGCGAATCACTTATTTTACACATAATTTTAAAGTAATCAAAATCATTTATACCATCAATTATATCGAGATCAAGCCCCAGTCTCAGTATTGATAATAACTCCAGTGATTCTTCATATGATAATATTTTAGCATATTTAAGCAAACCAAACGAACGGTATATGTTATCTTTGATTCCAAGAGGATCACTTTCCTTTAACTTGATCCTTGCTGCCTTCTCATCGTCTATGATATTTAAGCAAATCGCCTGCATTTCTTCAACTATGGCCCCTTCGCTTTTACCCAGTGTCACCTGATTGGAAATTTTAAAAAGATTACCGATTATTTCGGAATGCCCGACAAAATACCCATTGATGAGACAGCCTACCTGATTTAATTTTTTCACAAAATCGGCAACCATGGGACTTATTGCAAGCACCGGAAGGTGGGCAATAACGGATACTTTAAGCGCGGTTCCCAGATTAAGCGGGCTGGCCGTAAGGAATCCCAGATTCTTATCAAAGGCAAAACTTATTTTTCTTTCGAAATATTTTTCGATTCCAATGACTTCTTTATAAGCTTCAAGAATATTAAGACCCGGACGGACGCTCTGAATTCTTAAATGATCCTCCTGATTGATCATTATTATCGATGAATCTCCCCAATTCTGGCCTGATTTTATAAATAACCCCTTGCCCTGCATTTTATTTGCTGCCCCGGGGCTGATCATATAATCTTTGAAAAGCAGGTCTCTTTGTATTTTTCCAAGATTTTTAACGGAATAAAATCTGAAATCTTTAAAAACCTTTACATCGTCGATATATTTCCTGATTTCTTTAAGTATAATATTTTTTTCCGGACCACTGCTTATATTTACAAATTTATGGTCAGTAAGATTTCTTGCCAATCTGACCCTGGTATTTAAAATAATCTTGTTTTTGTTATTTTCGGATCTCTTTTTCCCGGTCTTACTTTCCAGGAGATAGAAATTTTTACCGGTCATATATATTGCCCTCCAGTTTTTTTATTCGATCCCTTATCCTTGCTGCCTCTTCGAAATTTTCTATCATTATCTCATTTTTAAGCTTATGCTTTAGATCTTTTATATTTTTCTCCAGCCTGATTTTCCTGTTGGTCTTTATCGGAACCTTACCTTTATTTTCAAGACTTCCCTGAATGGATTTTATGATTGGGAACAATACGTCTTTAAATTCATTATAACAATTGCTGCAGCCGACTCTTCCGATTTTTTTTATTGTCTTTAAATCAATGCCGCAAAGGGGACATTTTCTGTTCCTGCTGTAACTTATATTTCTTAGTATTTTTTTATCTCTTACGGAATGATGCTCATTGGCTCCACTGTTAAAAAATCTATAAAGAATCCTGGTAAGGTCATTGTATGAATCTTTTTCGGTCAGAAAAGAAAAATCTTTTGCGCATTCCTTGCATAAATTTATTTTTTCTACATTGCTGCCCTGAATCTTTATTAAGTGAATGGTAGCCTCATTATCGTGACAAAAATCACATTTCATTTTTTTAATCACCACTTCAGGAAATAGTCACTCAATTGCAGAGAAATTATATCATCTTTTCTAAAAGAATAAACTTAAACTGCCGGACGTGCAGCACTGAATTCTATTCGGGTTTGAGGAGAGGAAAAAGAATTACATCCCGGATGGAACTGCTGTTTGTCAGCAGCATGACCAGCCTATCGATCCCGATTCCTTCTCCGCCTGCAGGCGGCATTCCATACTCAAGTGCTTTTAGAAATTCCACATCGATTATACCTGTAATTCTCTCTTCTTCGATTTTACTTTTTGCCTGGCTTTTGAATCTATCCAATTGCTCCCCGGGGTCGATCAACTCCGAAAAGGCATTCGCTATTTCTTCTCCCCCTATGAAAAGTTCAAATCTTTCGACAAGATTTTCATTATCCGGATGTCTTCTTGCCAGCGGAGAAATTTCTATTGGATAATCCTTTATAAAAGTAGGTTGGATAAGTTTTGGTTCGACAACAGCTTCAAAAATCTTATTTACGATCTTTCCCTTACCGGAATCTTTTTCTATCTCGATATTCATTCCTTTTGCCTTGTCCTCAAGCTCTTTTATACTATTCTCAAAATTTATCTTGATCCCGCCAAACTTTTGAATGGATTCCAGCATGGAAAAGCTTTGCCACTCTGCCCCAAGATCAATATTATTTCCCCGGTAATCTGTTGTCAATTTACCGATAGACTCCCTGGCAACAAATTTTATAAGCTTTTCCGTAAGATCCATCATATCATTGTAATCCGCATATGCCTGATAAAATTCCAGCATAGTGAATTCAGGATTGTGCTTATAAGATATCCCTTCATTTCTGAAATTTCTATTTATTTCAAAAACTTTATCGAATCCGCCTATTATCAATCTCTTTAAATATAATTCCGGTGCAATTCTTAAATAAAGATCCAAATCCAGGGCATTATGATGGGTCCTGAATGGCCGTGCCGCTGCACCGCCCGGAATAGACTGCAGCATCGGTGTCTCCACTTCTTTAAAACCACTGTCATTCAAAAATTTTCTTACGGCATTTATTACTTTGATTCTTGTTAGAAATACATTTTTTACTTCAGGATTTACTATAAAATCCAGATATCTCTGACGGTATCTTAATTCCTTGTCTTTTAATCCATGCCACTTTTCAGGCAGTGCCCTTAATGCTTTACTCAGCAGTTCAAATCGTGAAACGTTTATGGAGAGTTCTCCTGCGTGTGTCACAAAGACAGTTCCTTCTACACCGGCCCAGTCACCTATATCCAGGCCTAAAAATTCATCATATTTTTCTTCACCGATATTTTTTTGATTTATATACAGCTGTATCTTATCAGAAAAATCTTTTAAATCACTGAAAGTCACTTTGCCGTGTTTTCTGAAGCTTACCAGCCTCCCTGCTATTTTAAAAACCTCTTCAGACTTTTCGCCGGCTTTGAGAGAAGAATATTTCATTTTTATGTCCGAAATATCGGAACCTTTATCAAATCTGGTTTTATAAATTTTTTTACCGCTTTTTTTTAAGGCTTTGACTTTTTCGAGTTTCATCTTTAATGCTTCAGCCAGAGGTTCTTCTGACTCCATCAGATATTCCCCCTTGGCTCCGGCTAACTTACTTCCCACATTATTTTCAATATTTGAAGTGCCTTCTTTTATCTTTTCTTTATCCTTCATAACTTATTAACCGCAGACTCGATTTTTAATTTATTTGATTTTTATTATTTTTAATCTTTTGGTTTCTTCGGGAGTCTTGACCACTACTTCATCATCTGTTTTTCTGTTAAGCAGCGCCCTTCCCATAGGAGATTCATCCGAAATTTTGTTCTTTTCAGGATCGGATTCTATTGAACTTACGATTTTAAACTCTTTTTCTTTTTTCTTATCTAAATCTTTTACTATTACAATCGAACCCAGTTCAACCAGCCCTTTGCCGGTTTTCTTCTCAATTATAATATAATTATTTAATATCTCGTTTATTTGTTCGATTCGGCCCTCTATAAAAGCCTGTTCTGTTTTAGCATACTCGTATTCGGAATTTTCGGTTAAATCTCCTCCTGAATTTTTTGCATCTTTCAATCTTTCGGCAATCTCTTTACGCTTATTGTTTATAAGGTCTTCTCTTTCTTTTACAAGTTCTTTATAACCTTCTTTGGTGAGGTGATATTCTTTCATTTCTTCTCCTAATTTCCGTGACTTTATAGTTATGCCTTAATATTTATTTCAAGTACTGAGATAACAAATAATATAATTATTAATTGAGGTATTATATTGCATGATATATGAGATGTCAAAAGCAAATATTTGATTAACCAAATCTTCCGGTTATGTAATCCTCTGTTCTTTTATCCCCGGGATTGGTAAATATCTTATTGGTGTCATCGTACTCGATCAACGTAGCCGGTGTACAAATATCCTGTGTAAGAAGAAATGCTGCTTTTTGAGAAACCCGGGCTGCCTGCTGCATATTATGGGTCACTATGATTATCGTATATTTTTCCTTGAGTTCATCCATTAAATCCTCTATTTTTTGAGTCGAAATGGGATCCAGTGCCGAAGCAGGTTCGTCCATAAGTATTATGTCGGGATTCACCGCAAGCAGTCTCGCGATACAAAGCCTCTGCTGCTGCCCGCCTGAGAGATCCAGAGCATTTGTATTCAATTTATGCTTTACTTCATCCCAGAGAGCCGATCTCTTCAAACTACTTTCCACAATTGAATCGAGCTCCCTCCTGGTATATTTTTTATGCAGTCTGGGACCGTAAACGATATTTTCATAAATAGTCTTAGGGAAAGGATTGGGTCTCTGAAAGACCATACCGATTCTTTTACGAAGGTCCACGACATCGATATTATTTTTATAAATATCGACACCATCGATTATTATTTCACCTTCCACTCTGGTATTGGGCAGCAATTCATTCATACGGTTAAAGGTTCGCAGGAATGTAGATTTTCCGCAACCGGATGGTCCTATTATGGCTGTGATCGTGTTTTCCCGGATATCCATATTTATATCCGTCAACACTTTTACGGTTCCATAATAAAATCCGTAGTTCTTTACTCTTATCTTTATTTTATCTTCACTCATCAAACTGATACCTGGTAACCGATCAGCGTTCCATCCTGGACTTATATTTCTTAAGTTTCGATGCCAGATCATCATATTTCAGGGCAAGTATCTGAATAGCAAGATATGCTGCATTTTTTGCGCCATCTATGGATACACAGGCAACAGGAACTCCCGAAGGCATCTGCACCATAGAAAGAAGAGAATCCATTCCGCCCAGGTTGGATGTTTTTATCGGTACACCTATCACCGGAACAGTAGTATATGAAGCAATCACGCCCGGAAGATGTGCGGCCTTTCCCGCACCGGCAATTATTACTTCTATACCTTTATCCTCTATGCTTTTTGCAAACTCTCTGGTTTTATTTGGCATCCTGTGTGCCGAAAGTACATTTATCTCATATTCTACTCCAAATTCCTTTAAAACATCGGAAGCCTTTTTCATTATGACCTCATCGGAAACACTTCCCATTACAATTGCAACTTTTTTACCGCCTACTGCCATTACTCACTCCTCTCTGCTTTCAGCGCAATATCTTTTCTATACTGCATCCCTCTGAACTTTATTCTGCTTATTGCCGAATATATCTTTTCCCTTACTTCTTTAAAACTGACAGCCTTCGAAACGACTCCCAGAACTCTTCCTCCGCTTGTTACTATATTTCCATTCTGCATTTTAGTGCCTGCATGGAAAACAATTACATCATCACTGCCTGTAAAATAATCCAGTCCTGTGATTATATCACCGCTTGAAGAACTTTCGGGGTATCCTTCGGATGCCGCGACTACACACACACACTTATTCTTGTCCCAATCAAATTGCTGCCTGTTTAAATTGCCTTCCGCGCATTCTATTAGAATCGGTACCAGGTCCTCCGCCAGTCTTGGCAGTACCACCTGGGTTTCGGGATCACCAAACCTGCAGTTGTATTCAAGAAGATAGGGTTTATCCTTGCAGATCAGCACCCCTGCATAAAGGATTCCCCTGTATGTGATATTTTCGTTTGCCAGAGCGGCACCAGTGGGGAAAATGATCTCATTTAAGATCCGGTTGTAAACCTCTTCTTTTAACATTGGTACCGGGCTATAGCTGCCCATGCCGCCGGTATTTTTCCCTTCATCATTATCAAATATCCTTTTATAATCCTGTGCCGGATCCATGGGAATGATTTTTTTCCCATCGCATAAGCTTAATATGGAAACTTCATAACCGGTTAAGTATTCTTCTATTATTATCCGGTCCCCCGAGTTTCCGAATTTGTTCGACACAAAACACTCTTTTATTGCTTCTATCGCCTGGTCCTTATCGATCGCTATGATCACACCTTTTCCTGCTGCAAGACCGTCGGCTTTTACGACTACCGGGAACTCTGTTCTTTTTCCGATATAATCAAGTGCTTCACCGTAATTTTCCCTTGTAAAAATAACTCCTTCCGGAATAGGAATATCGTACTTACTCAGCAGTTCCCTGGCAAAGACTTTGCTGCCTTCCATTGCAGCAGCCTGTTTAGTGGGACCAAATACTCTTAAATCCTTCTTTTGAAAACAATCGACTATTCCTTCAACGAGTGGCCCTTCAGGTCCGACTACTGTCAAATCTATTTTCCTATCTTCTGCAAACTTCAGAAGTTCGTTAAAATCATTTTTTGTTGTCTTTATATCAATACACTCGGCAATCTCACCAATACCGCCGTTACCCGGAACCGCGTATATTTTTTCTACCAGGGGACTTTTTGAAATTTTCCAGACCAGACAATGCTCCCGACCCCCACTGCCTATGACAAGTACTTTCAATTTTATCCTTCTGTTATATTTATTAAATTATAAGAGTCGACCTTCCGGTCTGATCGAATAATCTGCCTTTAAGGTTATCGTCTCTCAGGATGATTTTACTCCTTTCGGCACCCACGCTTATCATAGATACCGGGACCTTTATAATTCTTTCGATATTTTTTATATAATCCTGAGCAGGTTTGGGCAGATCCTCAAAATTTTTTACCTTACTTATATCCTCGCTCCAGCATTCGAACTCTTCGTATACTGGCTGGCATTTATGCAGAATCGTCTGGTGGCAGGGCATATCATTATAAATCTTTCCTTCATATTTATAACCGGTACAAATCTTTATTTTTTCAAAGCCCGTAAGCACATCAAGCTTAGTCAGTGCGACACTATCTATTGTGTTTACCATAACCGAATATTTCAATATGATCGCATCCAGCCATCCGCATCTCCTTGGCCTTCCTGTGGTGGTCCCGTACTCATGGCCTTTCTCCCGCATATAGTCACCTATTTTACTACTCTCTTCAGTAGGAAAAGGACCCGACCCAACTCTCGTTGTATATGCCTTGACTACACCGATTATTTCATCCAACCTCGCCGGACCAACCCCAGCCCCAACACAGATACCACCTGCAACAGTGGAGGAAGATGTTACGTAGGGGTAAGTTCCGTGATCGATATCCAGCATGGTACCCTGTGCACCTTCGAACAATACTCTTTTATTCCTGTCCAGAGCTTCGCTTATAAGAAATGTGGTATCGACGATATATTTTCCAATACGTTTCCCATACTTTACGTATTCGGCAAAAACTTCGTCCGGGTTAAGAGGATCAAGTCCGTAAATTTTTTCCATTATCGCATTATTTAATTTCAGGGATTCTTCAAGTTTGGTTCTAAATATCTTCAGATCCTGAAGATCCTGAGTCCTGATACCTGATCTTAAAGCTTTATCCGCATATACAGGACCTATGCCTTTATGTGTCGTACCGATTTTGGATTTACCCAGTCTGTGTTCGGCGGCTTTATCCAGCATTATGTGATATGGCATAACCAGATGTGCGTTGCAACTTATCTTTAAGTTATCAGTATTTATCCCTTTTCCTTCCAGGCTGTCCAGCTCTTCTATCAGCACTTCCGGATTTAAAACCACCCCGTTACCTATAACACAGGTGACATCCGGATATAAAATTCCTGATGGAATCAGATGAAGTTTGAATTCATCGCTCCCTTTAACTACAGTATGACCGGCATTGTTTCCACCCTGAAACCTTACTACCATATCCACACTGCTTGAAAGCATATCGACAATTCTTCCTTTTCCTTCATCGCCCCATTGGGAACCAATAATAGCTATACCGGGCATTTCACTCACTCCTGTCTTCGGTTTGATAAGACTCGCTTAAATTTGAAAATAGTGCAAATTTCTTATTAAATTGCAGATTCAATTTACCTGTGGGACCGTTTCTATGCTTGGCAATCATGATCTCAGCTTTTCCTATATTTCCTTCTTCCTTCTCATAATATTCGTCTCTATATATAAATGCGACCACATCCGCATCCTGTTCAATGGAACCCGATTCTCTCAGGTCGGCCAGTATCGGCCTTTTATTCTCCCTCTTTTCTACTTCTCTTGAAAGCTGTGATACCGCCACTACCGGAATATTCAACTCTTTGGCAATACCTTTGAGGTTCTGCGATATTTCGGTTATCTCGAGTACTTTATTCCCCCTGTAATTCGTGGTTGACTGCATAAGCTGCAGGTAGTCGACGATTATTAATTTTACATTGTTGGTGCTTACCATCATACGGGCCCTGGATCGGAGATCCATCACGGTTAAAAATGCAGTATCGTCAATAAATATCTGGCAATCTGCCAGTTTCTCGACAGCTCTCGCAAGCTGGGTCCATTCTTCATCCTTTATTTTTCCGTCCCTGACTCTCTGCAGGTCTATTTTTGACTCTGCACTCATCAATCTTAATGCCAGCTGCTGTTTTGACATTTCCAGTGAAAAAATAGCTATGGGAAGTTTCTCTCTCATTGCTATATGCCTGGCTACACCCATCACAAAAGAAGTCTTGCCCATTCCGGGCCTTGACGCTACAATGATTAGATCAGAATTCTGGAAACCCGAGGTCAACCGATCAAAATCTATATACCCCGAAGGTATACCGGATATGCTTGAACTGGCTTCGTGTAAAACTTCTACCTGTTCATAAACTTCCGAAACAATATCCTTCATTGTTGAAATCTTATCTCTGGTACCTGTCCTGTTAAGGTCCTGATATATTGAAAATATAAGCTGCTGCGACCTGTCTACGGTTGAATACAGATCCTCAGGAATTTCATAACCCATTGTTGCTATTTCGGTAGCAGCATAAATCAATTTTCTTAAGATAGAATGACTTCTTACAATCTGGGCATAATACTGAGCATTGGCCGCCAGAGGAATATTGCTTATAAGAGAATGGATAAAAGTTTTACCTCCAACCTCATCAAGCAAACCTTTTTTATTTAGCTGGTCCGCCACTGTTATAGGATCGGCAGGTTCTCCTTTTATGTACAATTCTATTATTGTATTGAATACTTCCTGGTTGGATTTTCTATAAAAATCTTCTGAAGCTACGATTTCGATTACAGATACTATAGCATCTCTTGAAATCAACATAGAACCAAGAAGGGATTCTTCGGCTTCTATATTATAAGGAGGTATTCTCTCCAGTTTACTGGTATCAAGAGGATAAAGCTTTCCCTCTTTTTTCATTTGCTCTCGCATAAGTTACTTTTTTTTATCTTTTGATTTGGATTTAGCCTTTGCCTTTTCTTCTTCCTCTATCTCTGCTTTATCCGGACTTTCTTTGCCTCTGGCATCCTGTTTATCTTCTTTACTTTTATCTTTATCTTTAACTTTCTCTTTTTCTTTTCCTTCTTCTACCTGTTTTTCTTCTTCTGTCAGACCTTCGGATTTCTCTTTTTCCGCCTTATGCGTCTCTATTAATTCTTTTGATTCTTCATCCGGTTCCACTTTTACTTTTACATAACTCTTGACTTCTTTATATAACTTTAGTTCTATATCATATTCTCCCAATTCTTTTATATGCTCCTGCATATCTACTTTTTTCCTATCTATTTCGATCTTTCTATCTTCAAAGATTTTTTCGGCGATATCTTTATTTGTTATGGATCCATAAAGTTTCCCCTCTTCGCCGGTCTTTACAATAAAAGTTACCTCGAGTTTTCCCAGCTTCCCGGCAAGTTCTTCCGCTTCTTTTATATTTCTGGCTTCAACTTTTATCGCGGCTTTCTTTACCAGTTCCATTTGATTTATATTACCCCTGGTCGCAGGCAATGCTACACTATTGGGTATTAAATAATTATTTGCATAGCCTGATTTTACTTCTACGATATCTCCTATGTCTCCCAATTTTTCATAATATTTAGTAAGTATGACTTTCAAATTTTCCTCCTATCTTCTACCTTAAAACTGCTATCTATTTTTATCTTCAATAAATTTGCTTCATAAAATCAACAAGTCCCGGACACTTCAGGATTAATAACCAGACATAATCTCCCTGGAAAAAAATGGTAAAAATACCTATCCGGGTAAAACGAACCAAAAAATTTGATTATCTTTTAAAATAAGGCATAAGAGCAATAACTCTTGCTCTTTTTACAGCCATGGCTATTTTTCTCTGGTGCTGTACGCAATTTCCTGTAGATCTTTTTGGCCTTATTTTACCTTTATCCGAAATAAATTTTTCAAGCAAGCTTGTATTCTTATAATCTATGTTTTCAATATTTTCCTTGCAGAAATAACAGAATCTCTTTCTCTGCCTTAAATTAAGCATAGAACCGCTTGCACTTCTGAGATTTTTTTCATTCCTGTCATTTTTATTTTTTCTAGCCAATTAAAGTCTCTCCTTTTATTTAAATTAAACTATATTTAAAATGGTATATCCTCATCGCTAAAATCAGCTTCTTCTATACTGCTTTCACCGGATACACCTTT
>CAZFEN010000004.1:34764-65973 GCA_964517765.1 uncultured Actinomycetota bacterium
CCGGATACACCTTTACCGGATACTTTTCCACCAGATATTCCCTCTTCAGCCTTTGGATTTTTCTCGATTTTACAGGAAGCAAATTCCAGACTGGGTGCCACAACATTTGCAACTATTCTTACCGTAGATCTTTTCTGACCCTCTTTGCTTTCCCAGCTATCCTGTGCAAGCCTGCCCGAAACCAGTACCCTGTCCCCTTTATTCAAGCTTTCGGCACAGTTCTCAGCCAGTTTGTACCAGGCAGTAACGTTAAAGAAGTCAACCTGGGTTTCCCATTCACCGGAAGTCTTGTTCTGAATACTCCGGTTAACAGCCAGCCCAAAGCTTACTACCGCAGTACCATTCGGAGTAAATCTAAGTTCGGGGTCCCTCGTTAAATTTCCAAGAATAGTCGTATTATTAACACCAAAAGCCATGATAATCCACCTTCTTCTGATTAATTTATAATCATTTAAGACTGCTCGTTTTTTACGATCAGATGACGCAGTATCTTATCATTGATTTTATTTACTCTATCCAGTTCGGAAATAGCAGCATTTTTACCGCTAAAATAGATTATGATATAGTAACCGCTCTCCTGTTTTTTGATAGGATATGCCAGCTTCCGAATTCCCCATTTATCGATATCGGAAATCTTACCTTTTTCTTTTTCGATTATTGAGGTAATTTTAGATAATTCTGTATCGACAACTTCTTCTTCAAGTGATGGGTCGAATATGACCACTAACTCATAATTTCTCAATCTCTGATCCTCCTATGGACTAATTTAAAAAATTAGGTTCTGCCGGTATAGCAGAACAGAAAGATAATAAGACAAAAAAGATATTTTTTAATTTTTCACCCTTATTACCATTAGGCATATTATAACATTTGAAACCAATAATCAATAATTAATTATGGTGAAATCTCACTGTTCCAGTTGAAATTTTTAACAAATACGAATTTACCTTAATCTTTGTTTCTCAGATATATATTTGTACATGGATAAGGAATCTCAATGCCCAGCAAGTCAAATTTATCTTTTATTCTCTTTCTTAGCTGCTTCCCAATAGTCCACTGTTCGGCAGGTTTTACCTTGCAGATAACGGTAAACACAACTGCTGAATCTCCAAGCTCGCTCACACCGCCATCGCCCAGGATAGTCGGCCTCTCTAAAATGGAATCCCTGTACTTCTTATCTTCCATCAGATCATTAAATATTCCTTCCAGGACTTCAACTACTCTATCCGTATTTTCACTGTAATGGACACTTACATTTACCAGAGCTCTTGACCATGTATGGGTAAGGTTGCTTAACCTGGTAATCTCACCATTAGGTATAAAGTGAAGAGCTCCCTCTATATCTCTTATTACCGTAGTTCTTAGATTAAACTTTTCAACAATACCTGAGGCATCTCCTATGGTTATAATGTCATTTATCTGGTACCACTGCTCCAGCAGAATAAACGTCCCGTTTATTAAATCCTTTATAAGGCTCTGGGCACCAAAACCAATTACAATACCAACAACCCCGACACCTGCAAGTAAAGGAGTGATGCTTATCCCAATCTGATCGGCAATTACTAACATAGCAGCTACTGCTGAGATTACAATTATCAAATTAGATATGACACTTGTAAGAGTATAAGTACGTTTCTTGATTATCATTTTTTCATCGCTGATTTTTCTTTTAACCAGTCTTCTTATTCGGCTGGTAATAATTTTAACTATAACTATTACTACCAGTAGAGCGGCAACGATTATTATTATATTGAGCCAATTATTCAAGAAATTTTTAAAAATATTAACTGTGACAGTTTGTAAAGAATCAGTATTGTTTTCCATTTCTTATACACCTCTTTAATTTATTATTTCAGTTTTAAATTTAGTAGATTTTTATACTTAAGGTAATTTAATTTTTGTCTTTAAGACCACTATAGACTTCGATGACTTTATCTTCCCTTTCATCATATATGGGACTGAAATGACCCGTATAATTTATTGCTGAAATATATGGAAATCCTTTATCTATTACAACAATATTTATTGCTCCCTGTTTCTGGATTATGGATCTCCACCTGGACAGGGGTATTTGAAGCCAGTTTGCCAGTAGTGAAAATATTATTCCTCCATGAGTTATTACCGCAACACTGCTTTTATCTTCATTCTCGTTTATTATATTATCGATTTCAGCAATAGCTCTCTCCTGTACCTGTTTAAAACTTTCTCCTTCCGTAGGTCGGCTGTTGTAAGGGTCCTTTAGCCATTGCTGATAGTCATCATGAAACTCTATATTTATATCGCTGAATTTCAATCCTTCCCATTTACCAAAATATATTTCTTTTAAATTTTCTCTCACTATTACCTTTAAACCTTTACTCTCCCCTATAATGTTTGCCGTATCCGCAGCTCGTTTTAAGGGACTGCTGTAAATATTAGAAAGATTTACTCTTGAAAGATACTTTGCTGCACTCTCCGCCTGCCGGATACCCTCCCTGGTCAGACCAATATCATGGTCCCCCTGATATCTTCCCTCTTTATTCCATAACGTCTGCCCGTGTCTGATTAAAAAGAATTTTACGCCCATAACGCTGTCCCCTTGCTTCTTTTTGAATTGTTAAAAATTTAAAATGGGCATTGATATTCCTATCATTGCACCCATTATAAGAGATATTTGTTTGCCTTGAAATACCTATTACTTGACTATATTTACCTTTAATATCTTCTGCATCTGATTCAGTGCAAAATTATGATCTCTTCTATTTAAGCCAATCACTGCACCTTTGACCACAACGACATCAAAACCTCTGATTACCGCATCAGCCGAGGTAAAAAAGATACTGGTATTTGTTATATTCCCCGTGATTATTAATTTTTTTATTGATAATCTTTTTAATATCTTATCCAGCTCGGTATTGAAAAAACCGGAGAAGGCGGTTTTTCTTACTATGATATCACTGCCACGGGGTTTTAGTTCTTCGATTATTTTAGATCCTTCTGTATTTTTTATTGCATGAGGAGGAAACATTTTAAACTCGTTGTCATCTTTTTCATGACTGTCACACAGGTATATTACAGGATAACCTGCACTCCTTGCTTTCCCGATTTCCTTTTTTATAGGTTCTATAATCTTTTTAATCTTAGGAATTTTAAACGGTGCGCCCTCCAATACAAAATCATTCAGCATATTTATTATAAGTAATGCTCTGTCACCGGTCATATCTTCACTCGCTTAAATTGTAAAATAATTGTTTCTGAAAGTTATTTTATGATTTATGGCTGATATTTTTCAATTGCAAGTACCTGTATAATAATACCATCTGTAAGATTAATTTTGTAATGTTTTATACCGGTCCAATTTTTGTATTGTCTTTTTATCTGCCCCTCTATAAAATTAAGGAGAGTTTAGGTAATTATAAAAAACTTCAGGAATAAAAAATGAAAAAAAATAAGTTAACAGGATTTCTTATCGTAAGTACAGTATTAATACTGGTTTTATTCTTTATAATGGCACTGTCCTCGTGTACCCGCAGTGTTACTCTTTACTTTTCAGCATCTGGCGAAACCGATTTCTATCTTGTGAAAGAAATCAGGAAAATCTCAGTTAGCGGCAACCTTTATAAAAGTGTGCTTGAGGAATTAATAAAAGGCCCGGAGACTGATGATCTCTATGCAGTACTTCCATCCGATGTCAGGGTCAATTCTGTAAAACTATCCGGCAGCACCGCCACTGTGGATTTCAGTAAAGAAATTATAACAAACTTTGAAGAAATTCCTCACAGCTCCACCACAGAGATTCTTGCTATCTTCTCCATCGTCAATACATTGACCGAGTTCGAAGAAATAGAAAGGGTAAAAATAACCATAGAGGGTAAAGACAGCGGCGAGATAGACGGCCTTTATATAGAGGACTTCTGGGGACATGTGGGCATTTATGAAGAATTCACAAGAAACGAAGAAATTATAAGAGATTCATAATCGAACAGCGGCAATGCAAATACTGTATAAATATGACACAGGATATTAGAAATACAGAAAACCTCGACAAAACAATAAATAAAATAAACGATATAAAATACTTTTTTGAAAATACCCTGACATCCACAAATAAAAAAGCTGCTATTGGATGGTTCTGCACCTATACTCCCGAGGAACTCATAATTGCGGGTGGATTTATCCCCATAAGAATATTCGGGAGAAAAAAAATAATCAAATCCGAAAGTTATTTTCCTATAAATTTTTGCCCTTATATCAAATCAGGCTGGGAGAGTCTGCTTGCCGATGCCGATAATTTCAGGGCACTGATATTTACAAATTCCTGTGACGGCATGAGAAGATTTTTTGATATTGCCAGTAAATATCTTACCAGGATTCCTTCTTATCTACTGGATGTCCCCCATTTAAAAAATAAGGATTCCCAGGATTTCTTAGCCAGCAATATAAGTGATATGAAAATGTTCATAGAAAGACTTAATGGAAAAAAAATAGATAAGAAAGAAATAGAAAATGCGGTAAAACTTATCAATAAAAAAAGAAAGCTTTTAAAAGAATACAGCGGTATCTTCAATAAGTCACCCCACCTTATAGACATCCCGACATACTATAAGGTTATGGAACTATCCATGATATCTGATCCTGAAATCTTTATAGATGATCTGGAAAGATACCTTGTCTTTATCGGAAATATCGATAAAACAAACACCAAAAACGAAATCAGTTTACAGCCCGATCACAGAAATTCTCCGGAGATCATGATTATCGGTAATTTTATCGCTGAGGAAAAGCTGTGGGAAATGCTTTCGAAAATGAATCTTAAACTGGCTTCCGAGGATCTCTGCACTTCAAATAGATATTTCGAGAAACAGGTGGTAACTGACGATAATAAGGATTTGCTGGAGTCTATTGCGGAAAGGTATTTAAATAAACCTCAATGTATGAGAATGGCAGATCTCGGTTCGAAACTGGCCGAGATTGAAAATACTATAGTCAAAAACGATATAAAAGGAGTAATATTTATAACTTTAAAATTCTGTGATAATATGCTTTATTCCTTTCCGCTTCTCAAGCAGAGATTAAATAATATAGGGATTCCGGTTCTTTATCTTGACATAGAATATAATAATTTTTCCGAGGGCCAGGTTAAAACAAGGGTGCAGGCTTTTCTGGAAATGCTTTGATTATTAAAAACGAAACTATGAATCTGCAACATGGGTATAAAAGATAGATTAAAAACAGGTATACAGAAAAATTTAAATCAGAGATATATAAAAAAGCTGCTGGGTATAATTGCATTAAAGCCGATCCTGTATGCCTACGGAAAAACATTTCCTTCTACATCCGATAAATATCTCAATATCTTTACCATAGAAAGTCTAAAGAAGGCCTATTCAGATAATAACCGCCCGATAGGTTATGGATCCCTCTTTTTACCCTATGAGATGTTTTATGCTCTGGGGATCACACCATTCTTGCCGGAAGTCATGGCAGGATTTACAGCCGGGCTGGGACTTGCGCCTCAGACACTTAAAGAAGCTTCGTCGCACTGGTATTCACAGGATCTTTGCACATTTCACAGAAGCGCATCAGGTGCAGCCGATCTTGATTTATTTCCGCGGCCGGATTACATTATAACATCCAATCTGGCCTGTGATGCCGCACAGAAATCATTTTACATACACTCTGTAAAACATAATATCGAAAAAAATTTCTATCTTATCGATGTTCCTTACCGTTATTCAGAGGAATCGATCCGGTATCTGGCTGCACAGATAAAAAACATCTGTACGGATATTTGTTCCAAAACCGGTAAGAAACTTGATATATCCATGTTCGAAGAAGCCATCAAACTTTCAAATGAATTAAGAAAGTGGGCAATAAAGGTGGGCAGCTTAAGAAAAAACCTTGCAGATTACCCCCCTTATTTTAATGGCCTGAATTTCATCCTGCCTTTCCACGGTCTTGCAGGAACAAAAGAAGCGGTCATTTTTTATAAGGAGATATATAAGGATCTGAAAAAATATTCAGATAAACAGAATAAAGAAAGTTCAGGTAAGAATAAACCGGCCAAAAGGATTCTCTGGCTGCACCTTAAACCTTATTACAGAAACGAGATATTCGATATACTTTACAGAGAAAATTGCAGAGTGGTGTTTGAAGAAATCAATCATGTTTACTGGCAAGAACTTGATTATAAAAAACCTTTTGAAAGTCTGGCAAGAAAAATGCTTTCCAATTTTCTGACCGGCAGTATAGATAACCGGATCGACGTGACTCTTAAGGCAGCGCATGATTATAAAGCTGACGGGGCAATTTTATTTTCTCACTGGGGATGCAGGCAGAGCAACGGCGGAGCAAGAATAATAAAAGACAGCCTTAAAAAAATTAATGTTCCAACTCTGGTTCTGGATGGCGACTGTGTAGACCAGAGTAACTCGTCACAGGGTCAGGTAAAAACCAGGCTGCAGGGATTCATAGAAATTTTAAATTCTTAAGTCAAAATAAGGGAAAGGAAACCAATGTATACGTGCGGCATCGATGTAGGCTCAGTTTCAACCGAAGTAGTAATACTCGATAACAAGAATAATAAGATCGTATCCTATGTAATCGCGCTGACAGGTTCGAACAGTAAAAATGCTGCACAAACAGCCTTTGAATCTTCTTTAATGAAAGCAGGACTTAAAGATTCCGAAATTAAATCTATCGTAGCCACAGGTTATGGCAGGATAAACATCCCGTTTGCCAATAAGAACATAACCGAAATAAGCTGCCACGCACGGGGAGCAATATCTTCATTTCCCGATTTGAAAACAGTAATAGATATAGGCGGCCAGGACAGCAAGGTTATAAAACTCGAAGGCGGAAATCCAATTGACTTCCTTATGAACGATAAATGCGCCGCTGGAACCGGACGTTTCCTTGAAGTAATGGCAAAGGCACTTGAAATAAATCTGGAAGAGTTTACCCCTATTTTTAACAAAACAAGCGATAAGGTGGATATAACCTCTACCTGTACAGTGTTTGCCGAGTCCGAAATCGTTTCACTGATCGGACATGGTGTGGATAAAAATAAAATTATCAAAGGGCTCATTTATTCTATTGCCGACAGGATAACAACTATGGTTGAAAGAGTCGGTCTGGAAGAACCGGTTTGTATGACCGGAGGGGTAGCCAAAAATCTGGGGGTTGTAAGGGCACTGGAAGAAAAATTGGCAGTAAAATTAAACATTCCCGATGAACCCAGGATAACAGGTGCACTGGGAGCGGCTTACCTGGCTCAGAATTTATGACCTACAAAAACATTTGAAATTCATCCAGAGACTTAATAAATTTGAATTTATTCCTGTTATCAAGTATTTTATTATCCTCGGTTAAAAGTGGGACTTCACAGAGTTTTGCTGCTGCTATATAAAAAGAATCATATATGGTCAGACCACAGGCATGTGCAATTCTTATAGCACTATTCAATATAGTGTGATCAGGATAAATTACTTTTAAATTCATTTTATGCAACGATTCTTCTATCATCAAAATATCTTCAATACTGAATTTAGATCTTGTAATAAAGGCATTGGTTATTTCCAAGAAGAACAAATCCGGAACTATGACTTCTAATTCATCCAGCATTTTTCGTCGCTGTATTTCCAGGGCAACCTCTATGTTATTTTCGGATTTAACGCTAAACCATTTAACCGCAATCGATGCATCCAATACAATTTCCATTTTTATCTTTTTTCTCTAAATTCCCTGATTACTTCAGTACCGGTTTTTCCACCAGCAAAGCCAATGTTCTTCTCCCGCAAGTCTTTCATAGTTTTTGCCGCCCATTCCATATCTTTCTTTTTCTTTTCCAATTCCCTCTTTTTACTAATATTGGCAATATATTGAGAAGTAGCCTCACGTATCAGCCAACTCTTACTTATTTTTTCGCTGATGCAAAAGTTATTTATCTCTTTTAAATTTTTTTCAGGAATTGTTATATTTATTTTTTTTGAAGACATTGATCACCACTAACAATAAGTATAATTAGTAAAGATTTTTTGTCAACACTGATATTGAACAAGTATTTCAATCTAATGAGATTACATATTAATTTAAAGGTTTCATTAATTTTTTTAGATTATAAATCTCATCTTCCCTGCTTGAGATCTTACCATCAAGTTTCATTTCAAAAAGTTTTGCGAGAACACTTCTGTATTTCTCGGATGGCCGGTAGCCCATATCCTTGAGTGTCTCGCCGCTTACCTCTAAATGCATCCCAAAAAGTTCGGCCAGGTATTTTTTGATATTCTTATAATATATACTGCCCCAGCTACAGGCAATAATCTGGAGTTCCGTAGGAACCTTTCTTACCATATGATAAAGAACAGAATTTCTTTTAATGATATTCTTAAGATTTTTCCTGACCTCGTTCCATCTGTCAAATGACTCGAGTATAATATCCATATCTTTGTTTTTGATCTTCATTTCAGAACACCATCTTTTGATCCCATCAGGTTTGATGCCCTGCAGCAAAACAATAAAAAGCAGTCTCCATTTTTTAACTTCTTTTCCATCTTTTTGATAAAGATCTTTTAATTTCTCATAATAATTCAAAATCTTTTTTACTCCTGCCATAAATTCTTCATCTACTTTTACCTTTATTCCTATTTTTTTCAGGGCACCCAGCTCGCCTAACCTCCTGATCGCTTCCGGAGAATTTTTTTCATTTAAAATAAATATCAGTTCATCTCTTATTCTAACGCCGTTCAATCTCGATACTATATCCATATTGATGGTAGTTCTTGCCAGCTTTTCTGTCTGGCTGTCCATTTTAAATCCCAGTCTCTTCTCAAATCTTACTGCCCTGAAAATCCTTGTAGGATCTTCTATAAAACTCATTTTATGCAGAACCTTTATTTTCTTATTTCTTAAATCCTCCCGCCCTCCAAAGAAATCAAGAAGTTCCCCAAAGTTTTTTTTATTTAAAGAAACGGCCATAGTGTTTATGGTAAAATCTCTCCTGGAAAGATCCTGCCTTATATTTCCTGATTCTACAGTTGGAAGAGCAGCCGGACTTTCATAATATTCTACTCTCGCTGTGGCAATGTCTATATGCTGATCATCGGTGAGTACAAGAACCGAAGTTCCAAATCTCTGGTGAGATTCGAGCCTGCAGTCAAGTCTTGCAGATAGTTCCCTGCCAAATCTTATACCATCACCCTCTACCACAATATCGATGTCAAAGTTAGGTATTTTTAGCAGGGTATCTCTTACTATCCCCCCCACAAGATATGTATTATATTTTAAGACTCTTGCAATGCCGGAAATTACTTTTAATATTTTCCTGACTCTGGCAGGAAAAAAATCCCATAAATCTTCGTAACTGCGGCCATATAAAAATCTCAATATATCTTTTCTTGTGACTATCCCTATGATTTTTTTCTTATCTGTAATCGGTATTCTTCCAATCCCGTTTTCTATCATCAGATTTTGTATTTCACCGATACTGGTATTGGGACCTGCTTTGATAATACCGCGGGATTTAAAACCTTTAACCGGGGCATGCGATAGGCCGTGCCCTATGGCCTTATCTATGTCTTTCCTGGTTATTATACCTACCAGATCACTATTTTTATCCACAATCGGTATTCCCGAATGACCATATTTTTTTAAAATCTCATTAACACGGGATATATTTAGATTCTCTTTTACTACCTGTACAGGGTAAGACATGACATCCTTCGCCAGTACCGGTTTCTTGATATTTTTCTTAAGGGAACTTACGATTCTGCTTTCTATTTCCTCGAAACTCATATCTGTAATAACCGCCGAAGCTGCCTGCGGATGACCCCCGCCTCCGATAACTTTAAGGATCTTGGAAACGTCTACATCTTTGTCATCACTTCTTGCGACCAGATAAATTTTCTCTTTCATTTTGGCCCAGCATATTACCACGCTTACATCTTCGATCTGGGATAACTTTCTTGTCAATACCGATAATCCTTCGATAAAACACGGTATTTCAGCCTGTGAGATTAAAATCTCTATTTCATTTATCTTTATTTTTTTATAGTTCATTATCAGTTTCTCCAGAAGTCTGTGCTGGTCCTCCGATAGGGAAAGATTTAAAAATTTCAATACGACAAATAGATCGGATTCTTTTTTCATGAGAAAAGAAGCTGCTTCCAGATCCTCGGGAGTGGTACCCGGATAGGTGAATGATCCGGTATCTTCATAAATGCCAAGAGTAAACAGAGTAGCTTCAAGGGGGGAAATAGAAATTTTTTTATTTTTTATTATATCCACCAGTATGGTTGTAGTAGCTCCGACTTCCCTGTAATATGCATGAGTCGATTTCAGATCCTGACGCGATCTTTGATGGTGATCATAGATTATGATTTCTACATTTTCATTATCCAGCGCTTTTCTTGCCGGACCAAGTCTCGAAGCATATCTTGTATCAATAATGATTACTCTTGTTACCATCGAAAAATCAATTCCTTTAGGGTCGATAAGCGGCGGGAGCTCGTCCTCATATAATGTAATAAATTTCCTTACGTTTTGATTTATGGCTGTAGGTAATACAATTTGAGCCTGAGGATATATTTTCCTGGCTGCTATCATCCCTGCAAAGGAATCGAAGTCGGAACTTAAATGGGTCACTATTATTTCCATTGATGTTAGGGTATATATGCCCCTGGTTATTCTATGTATTTATCATAGCAGATTATTTCAGAAAGTGGTTTTCTCTCCCTGTTTCTGCCTTCCATAGCCGGATAACCCAGCGGAGTCAGAGCCACCACTCTTACACTCTCCGGAACATCAAGGAGGTCCTTTACAAGTTTTTCCCTGAACGCTCCGATCCAGCAGGTACCAAGCCCTTTTTCTGCTGCTGCCAGCATCAAATGCTCCAGAGCGATGCCGAGATCTATTGGATAACTATTCATATACCCTCCCATTACGCCATAAGCGTCATCCTCTCTGGCACAGGCTACAATAAGTATCGGGGCTTCTTCTAAAAAAGTTTGATTATTACATGCAATGGAAAGGTCCCTTATTTTTTTCTTATCTTTTACCACAATTAGTTTCCACGGTTGAAGGTTCTTGGCTGATGGTGCTTTTCTGAAAGCTTGCAGAACATAATTCAATTTTTCCTCTTCAACTTCCCTCGGTTTGTAAGACCTTATGCTCCTTCTTGTTTCTACAAGATCCATAAAGCTGCTGAATTGCTTCACCGCTCATTACCCCCTTCTTTTATACTCGAACTAAAAAATATTTCAAGTGGCATTTATGACTTAATACTAAATTTTAATATTTAAGTAGAAACTACTTTATATTAACACTATGATTTTTCTAAGTAAAATTATTTTTACCACGAGTCATGGACATATTTTTTTATGTATCCCTGATAAATCTCTTCTACACCTTTCATTTGATCATTGGTAAGCGGTGGGAGATCCGAAGCTTTAATATTATCTTCGATCTGAGACACTCTGCTTACCCCGGGGATGACACAGCTTACTTTATCATTCATAAGAATCCAGCGGAGGGCGTATCTGGCAAGTTTTTCTTCGGGGAATATCTTTTTAAGTTCTTCCACTGCCTCGAGACCTACTTCATAGGGAACTCCCGAAAATGTCTCTCCTTTATCAAAAGCCTGCCCCTCGCGGTTGAAGTATCTGTGATCCCCCTTTGAAAACACTGTGTCCCTGTCAAATTTTCCTGTCAGCATACCACTTGCCAGTGGGACCCTTGCTATAATCCCAACATTTTTAATTTTTGCCTGGTCAAAGAATTTTTCGGCAGGTTTATGTCTGAACATGTTATATATGATCTGGACAGTGGCCATATTGGGATATTCGATTGCTTTTAATGCTTCTTCTACTTTTTCGACACTGACCCCATAATTTAAAATCTTACCCTTTTCTACCAGTTCGTCCAGAATACCAAAGACTTCCGGTCTATAATAGACTTCTGTAGTTGGACAGTGAAGCTGGACAAGATCTATTGCTTCAAGGTCCATATTCCTTAAACTATCGTCTATGAACTTTATTATATTTTCTTTGTTGTAACCTTCAGTTGTATGGGGAACCAGTCTTCTTCCGGCTTTTGTAGCTACATAAATTCTCTCTCTTGCCGTTTTTAAAAATTTTCCTATGGCTTCTTCGCTCTGACCTTCATTATATACATCCGCAGTATCAATAAAATTTACTCCTTTTTCCACCGCCTCGTTTAGAATTTCTCTGGCAGTATCAAAATTAAATCTCTCTCCCCACTTTCCGCCAAGCTGCCAGGTGCCCAGCGAAATTTCAGAAACCCTGAAACCTGTTTTTCCCAATATTCTATATTTCATAACTGACCTTCCTTAATCCTGACCGGTTTAATTATTTGAAATAACTTAATAGATAAAGACTTACATTTATTGTAACAATAAATCAACCTATTGCAAATTGAGAAACATTAAAATATCAATCCGATAAATTTCTAAAAATCGTAGATTTTAAAGCTTTTTTGTTATAAAATAAAACGAAATTGTTAGTTATTTTAATAACAATATGAATATAAAGAAAAAAATCTTTATATATTTGTTAGTATTTGTTTTTTCTTTTACTTTACTGATCCCTGTCAATCTAATTTTCGCTTCCGATAGCTTCACAGATGATATATTGTTAGTGGCAAAGGAATCAGAAGAAACTGAAGTTTTTGATACAGAGCGCCTGATAACTTTTAGAGATTGCCCTTTTGATTTTCCGATTTATATCAAAGATAACTTTACCAGAATAGAGATCCAGCATTATGATGAACACGGGAAAGTGTCCAAATTCGGAGGGTGGAAGTCCTGGCTTGAAGTTAACGGAGCCAGGATATATGAATGGAGAAGTTTCACCAAAGGTGAGGGATCGAAATGGTATGATTATGTAGACCAGACATATTATGGTGATTATCCACCTACCGATTATACAGATATTACCGACTATATAAATCCGGGAGATAATACAATAACGTTCTATCATTATAATGAAGGCGCTGGTTCTGGTATAACTGTGAAAGTTTATTATAGCGGCACCGGGGAGAGCTCCGGTACCGGAGAAGAAGAAACCTACCAGGAGGAAACACCAGCAGGAGAAACTACTGATGATTATGCAACAGATGAAACTTCTCAGCAGGAAGACCTATCAACTCTGCTTCAACAAGAGCAGGAAACATCCACTCAACAGGATACACCACTCATCACAGAAGAAGTAAATAAGGACAAACTAATTTTCAACTTTAAAAAAGCATTTATAAATCCGGATAATCCTAATTATGTTCTTGGTAGAGGAATACCTGGCCTCACGGAAGAGGATTTAAAATCATACCAGGGAACAATACTATATAAAAAGCTGTTAGGACCAGGAGATTACATTACTGCTGCAAATAGCTGGGAAGATATTGCAAGACTTGCAGTAATTGAATCAAAAGTTCACTACAATTATGCTCAAAATCTGGGTTATTTTAAATCAACATATAATATTCTTTCAGTCTTTTATATAGTTCAATCCTTCAGAGAATCACTCCAGGATATTCCCAAACAATTCAATACCTTAAAATCTGTTGGTTCTGCTAAAGATCTTATAAAGCACAAAGATACAATAATCGGTCTATCATCTAATCTGACCGGAATCTATGATACAGTTATGAATATAGATAGAGAGGGAGCGGCTGATCTTGGCTTTCCCGAGCTGGATGCAAAGGTAATGTTTGTAATCGGTGCAGTTACATCAGGCGGCTGGAGTGTTCTTGGTGATATTTCGAAAGGACTTTTTATTGAAAATGCCAAATTCTCCATAAACTATGAAATGGAAAAAGCAATACTAAATTCATCCCTGGCATATCATGCACAGAAAGCACATGAGCTTGCAATCGATGAAAATATAAGCGCAGAGGAAATAGATGAATTCTTTTTCCATGTAAGAAGAGTTGTTGTTCTGAAGCAACTTGATACATTGCTTAATATAGGAGATTCTATCTCAATATGGCAGGAAAATAGAGATCTCACGACAAGAGCTCTTAATTTTTTCAAAATAATTGATGCAGAAGCTGCACTGGAAGCAGATCTACAACTCTATGACGAAATACTATCCAATTATAAAGGAGCAGAGAGTTTTTTATGGTCGATAATATCTGATTTAGGAATAGAATCCAAATAATAATTTTAAGAATTTATACAAGAGAATGAAGAACTATATTGAATTAAAAGAAAATAAAGTAAAGAAATTTCTATTTCTAATATTTTTCATTGCTCTGATCCTATGTCTGATCAGCTTATTGTTTTGTGGTTGCAAATCTGAGGGAAAAGAGATAACCGGTGAGCAACTGGGCAATGCCATAAAGAAAATAGATGAAGGAGTCAGTGTAAGCCGGGAAAGGGTAGAGGAATTTGATAAATTGGAGAATGAAAATTTTGAGGCGATTTCTCTAACTGATATTCTAAAGTTAGCCTCACTTGATTTCGAATATAATGCAGATGAACAGACTTATGAGGATTACTCCATGCTTACAGCAGATTTTATAGACGGAAGAAGAATAATGATAATCAGATTTTCCAATCCCGGAAAAGTAGAATCATTTTACCTGCAGCTCCAATCCAATTTGTGTGACCAGGAATATAATTTTGACCAGAGGCTTAAATATTCAGATATATGTAATTCTTTTACAAGCACGAATGAATCTAAAAAAGCATATCTTTTGAAAAAACAAAATCATATCATAGCTCTCATCAAATAATCCAGTTTCCACTTAATTATTATATCTTGTTTTTTCTTTATATAACTCTAAAAGCCTTGAAGTAATATCACCTGGGACTCTCCCGGCTACCACAAAGCAGTCGATTTTTTTTACCGGTACGATCCCGGCAACCGAACTGGTTTTGAATACTTCGTCAGCATTTATCATATCCCTGTAATGGACCTTCTTCTGTCTTACTAATATTCTATTTTCATTACATATATCTATAACCGTTTGTCTTGTTATCCCGGGTAAAATATTTTGAGTTAGCGGCGGTGTATAAACTATATTTCTTTTTACATAAAAAATATTGCTTGATGCTCCCTCCAGGACAAGGTGATCCTCTGTCAGAAATATAGCTTCCTGCGCTTCATTGTGATGGGCTTCATCTTTTGCAAAAATATTTTCAAAATAGTTCAGAAGTTTATGGAAATAAAGAGGATTTCCCGGAGAAGGTCTTCTGATTGAAGAAGAGATAATTTTTATTCCCTCCGTGTAATCTTTTTCCGGATACTCATTAAGCGCATCTGCGATTATTATAAGGTTTGCCCTGAAGTTTCCCCTAAAATGCAGTTCTCCGTTGTGAATGCCTCTGGTTACGATTATTTTTATGTAAGCATCCTTCCCGACAAGACCATTTTTAGCAATTGTTTTTTTTAAAGCTTCTTTTATATATTCCTTATCAAAAGCAGTATCATATTTTAAAATTTTCAGTGAATGGAACAGCCTGTCGAGATGAGAGTCCAGCATAAATACAGAACCTTTAAAACTTCTCAAAGTCTCGAAAAGTCCGTCACCATATAGAAATCCCCTATCCCTGACCGGTACTGCGGCTCTGCTTCCGGTAAGAAGTTTTCCATTGATAAAAATATGATTTAACATGACAAATTCCTTATATGGAAATCTTACAGTAACTTTTTTAAATTCTTTGCCCTGAAAAATTTCAAGGTTTCCTCGAGGGCAATTCCCTTGTCCAGGGTTTCCTTATATTCTTCTTCCGGTACCGAATCTTCTACGATACCACCGCCCACATTGTAATAAAACTTATTTCCTTTTATGATAAACGTTCTGATTACAATATTCAAATCCATGGTAGAATCGATTCCGATATACCCGATCGAACCTGTATAGACATTCCTGGCGACCGGTTCCAGCTCATCTATTATCTCCATTGCCCTTATTTTCGGGGCACCTGTTATAGAACCACCGGGAAAAGCTGCCTTTATCATGTTGGAAACATCTACTCCTTTTTTTACTTTGCCGGTTACCGTTGATACGGAATGAAAAACTTTTGCAAATTTTTCAATTACTGCATGCTCGGAGACTATAACTGTTCCATAGTAGCAGAATTTTCCTATATCATTTCTTTCCAGATCCACGATCATATTCAATTCCGCCCTGTCCTTAATGCTATTTTTTAGTTCCATCATATTCTTATCATCACCTGCCCTGTCTTTCCCTCTGGGCCTTGTTCCTTTTATCGGCCGGGTTTCTATAATATTTTTTTTCAGAAATAAAAATCTCTCCGGAGAAGAACTGCCAATACTGAAATCAGGAAACCGTAGGAAGGCAGAGAAAGGAGCAGCATTTTTCTCTCTTAATATGTAATATAGATCCATGGGATCCACCGGCAAATCCGCTTCGAATCTCTGGCTGAAATTCGCCTGATAAATGTCTCCGTTATGAATATATTTTTTGGTTTTAAGTACCCTTTTAATATAATTTCGCCTGGTAAGATTCGAACGTAGCCTGACATCTGAAATATTTTTCCTATAATATTTTTCTATTATGTTCTTTTTTATATCCGCCTTTTTTTTCAGATCGTCCAGGATAACTTCCACATCCAGATTGATTTTCCCCACAAGATCCATGTTCCCGATACCGGGAGAAATATAATCATCTTCCTGAAAAACTGTCCCTGGAATATCTGCATTTTCATTCCTGTAATCTCCGTTCCTGCTGTCTTTTCCCTTTCTGCTTTTCTCCTTGCCCTCAAACACAGGAAAATTCCTGATATAATACCATCTGCCGTCCGTATGACCGTATGCAAGCAGCCGGTCATAGTAAGCAAGATAAAACAGGGGAAGATTGATATCATCCGCTGTATGACAGGGAAGTTTTTCGATATGGTTTTTCAGATCGTATGAGAAATAACCTGTAAAACCACCGAGGAAACGGGGAAGTTTCTCTTTGATCTTTTGAGTTGCTTTTATAACTCTACTGTTATTTATAAATACCGCATCGATTTTTTTTAATTCACTTCCGGGAGGACTGTAAGTATGATCTTTTATGTTTTGTTTTAGAAAAGATAATGGATGCATATAGGAGTAGTAACTCACCCTGCCGGCGAAACTCACGAATTCATTTTTATGACCATAGCTTTTTATAATGAGTTTTGGGTTCCAGGCGATATAGGAAAAAAGGGAATATTTATTTGGTACCAGGCTGCTGTCAAGAAAACACAGATGACTTTTATCCTTCAATGCATAAGCGGCATCCTGGGGTAGAATCTTCAAATCAATGGCTGAAATTGTGGACAGGATTTTCATAAATATATGAAATTTTTAAGTATTTCTAATCCGACCGGGGTCAGAAACGATTCCGGATGAAATTGTATTCCTTCAAGCTTGTGATCTTTATGTCTTACTCCCATTACGATCCCGTCTTCGGTACAAGCGGTGACTTCCAGACAGTCGGGGATGGTATCTTTTTTCAAGATCAAAGAATGATACCTTGCGGCTTCGAATGGATTTTTAATACCGGCAAATATACTTTTTCCATCATGATAGATAAAAGATGTCTTTCCGTGAACAACGGTCCCCGAATTGATCACTTCCGCACCAAATACTTCTCCAATGCACTGATGCCCAAGGCAAACACCGAGTATGGGTATTTTTTTATAAAAATATTTGATCATATCTTTTGATATGCCTGCATCAATGGGCCTTCCGGGACCAGGAGAGATAACTATTCTCGAAGGTGCCATTTTTTCAATTTCATCCAGTGTTATTTTATCATTCCTGCTGACCTTTATATTCTCACCTAAAATCCCGAGACACTGAACAAGATTAAAAGTAAAGGAGTCATAATTATCTATCATAAGCAGGTCTATTTTTTTTATTTTGACAGTTGTATTCATAAAAGAGATTATATTAGAAGCCGGATAAAATCTCAAAAAAAATATTTTTATATCCCAGCTCAGGCTCTTCAATTGATAAATTGACAGTTTAAAGGTAAAATCCTTGCTTATGATAACAGTAGAAAATCTTACCAAAAAATTCGGAAACATCACTGCGGTTGAAAATATTTCCTTCAATATAAACGAAAGTGAGATATTCGGATTTCTGGGGCCAAATGGAGCCGGAAAAACCACGACCATAAGAATGCTTTCAACGCTTATTCCCCCGACTTCGGGGAAGATAACCATAGATAACAGAGACAACCGCAGCAATGGAGAATATATAAGATCGATAACCGGGTTGCTGACCGAGTCTCCGGGAATGTATGAGAAGATCTCTGGTTATGATAATCTTGAATATTATTCAAGCTTTTATAATATACCAGACAGTACCAGAAAAAATAATATCGAAAAATATCTCAAAATGTTTGATTTATGGGATAGAAAAGATGACCTCGCCGGTACCTATTCCAAAGGGATGAAACAGAAACTCGCGCTATCCCGGGCACTTATACATGAACCAAAGATATTACTTCTGGATGAACCAACTGCCGGTCTTGATCCGGAAAGCGCTCATATGGTAAGAATATTCATCGAAGGCTTAAAAAAAGAAAAGACAACCGTTTTTCTCTGTACCCATAATCTGGAAGAAGCTTCCAATCTATCAGATAGGGTATGCATCATAAAGAAAAAGATTATAAGGATTGCCACCCTTTCCGAATTACAGAATGATGATAAAAATAAAAGAGCCGAGATCATATTTACCGATGATGCAGATAGATATGTAAAACTGCTGGAGGAACCTTTCGGGGTAAAGACCATTCATACCGAAAAAAACAGGGCAGCGGTGGTAATTGAAAAACCGGAAACCTCAAATCCTCTGATCATTAAAAAACTTATCGACAGTGGAGCCGGCATCATTTATTTTAACGAGGTAAAGGCAACTCTGGAAGAAATATATCTGGATTTAATAAAAGACGAAAAGACAAAATGAAAAAAGCAGGAATTATTTTTAAAAAAGAAATAAAAGAAGTCATAAGGAATAAAAACATATGGCTGCCTATTCTTATAATCACTGCCATATTTTCGATAGCTATACCGCTTTTCATTATTCTTGGAAGCAGCTCCTTATTGAGTGATGAGGATACCATAAATTTCATTAATAAAATGTTCGGACAGGTTGACGATCCGATCAGGGTACTCATAGGATTTGCCCTGAAGCAATTACTCATTTTTCTGCTCATAATTCCGGCAATGGTTCCCAGCCTGATTGCTCCCTCCTCGATAATCATGGAAAAAGAGAATAATACTCTCGAACCGCTTCTGGCAACACCAATAAAAACGTCCGAATTGCTTCTGGGGAAATCTCTTACAGCCTGGGTCCCGGCTTTTATTATATCCACCATTAATTTTATTATACTTACCGTGGTAGTGGACATAGCAGCTTTCATTAAGCTTGGTTACGCGCCTCTTCCCAATATCGAATGGGTAATAGTTGCGTTTTTGTTAAGTCCGATATTGTCCTTTATACTGACAATGGCCAGCATAATTGTGTCTTCAAGGTCCACTGATATAAGAGCCGCACAGGGAATAGGTGCGGTGATAATATTTCCGATTTATCTTATTATCGGACTGCAGCTTGCGGGATTATTTCTCTTAAATATCACTTATCTTCTCATAGGATGTGTGATACTGCTGGCAGTATGCCCGCTGGTTCTAAAACTGGCAGTAAAGATTTTTGACCGTGAAAATATCCTTACAAGGTGGAAGATGAAAGCTTAGTCACATCTAAAGACACTCTCATCCCTTATGTTAAATTGAAATTCCATAATATCTCATCGGATTATATTATCTGGTTCTTCTTCTTATTTTTCTTAATTTGTAATTAAGATCATCTTTATGTGTATTTCGATAATTATCACTTCTTCGGTTTCCCTCAAAACTTCTGGTTTTCTGGGGTTTGGCTTCATTTACCAAAAGGGGTCTTTCTTTGAAAGTACTCTGGTTATACTTTTCTATGGCTTTGGCTGCCTCTTCTTCGGTGCCCATTTCTACGAATCCAAAGCCTTTTGACTTGCCGTCCAGACTTCTGATCACTTTTGCATACACCACAGTCCCTTCACTGGAAAATAATTCTTCCAGTTCTTTGTCCAGGGTAGAGTATTCCAGATTGCCCACATATAATCTTTTATTCACTCCGACTTCCTTTCGTCTTGTTAAAAATTATGTTTATATAAAAAACAGGAACATTAAAAATAATGTTTAAAAATACTGACTTTACTCTGGAAGATTCGCTAAAAAACGCGGACTCTTACATTAATACATTATTTAACGACAAATCCTACTGGTAATTTAAATTATGCTGTAAAATCATCAATCCCTGTGCATTAATTATATATTATATTTTCTATTTTATACAATTTTAATCGGGATTGGCATAAAACCTGTTCAAGAACCTAAATTATACATAAATATATATATATTGACATGAGTTTATTAAAAAGATTATAATTAGGGCTCTCTTTTGTTTAATGATGTTTTGATTAAGAGTTAGGCTTTGTTACTGCACTTACCTCTCTAAAAGAAATATTATGAAGCTTGGAGAGACTATAATAAAAAGGAGGTAAGAATGCAAAGTAACAAACTATATGTTGGAAATTTAAGCTACTCTGTTACAGATAAGCAGCTTGAAGAGCTTTTCTCTCAACATGGACAAATCAAAGAAGTTACCATAATCGGAAGTAAAGGATTTGGATTTGTTGAAATGTCTGATGCAGCAGAGGCAGAAAAGGCAAAAGAAGCTTTAGATGGCACGACCTTTGAAGGCCGTACATTGAAAGTTGATGAAGCCCGTCCTCGAAGAGAGAGAACAGATAACAACTACAGAAGATATTAAATTAATTAAATATAATTAAGATTAATTTGATGATCTAAAAAAGACCCCGCTTGAGGTGGGGTCTTTTTATATTGAATAATAAGTTTATGTCAAATTATATACAAGAATCTCATAATACCTTAAAACTGCTGCTGACATAATTATTAAACTAGGATTTATTAAATCTATCCGAATTATGTTTCTTACATTCATCGGCATATGGGCAATCCATACAAATACTCTTCTTTTTTGACTGCCTGATGAAAAATATTATTAAATAACCCAGCGCAGCCAGGCCTATAACTATTATCAAAGGCATTTCCCACATTTATATCACCAATTTTTATATAAAAATTTATTTGATAAAAATTCTTCCGATCTGAAAAACCAGAAAAGATACTACCCAGGCAAGCAGTAAGGTATATCCCATCTGGAACAACATCTCTTTTGTCCCTGCTTCTTTTCTGAATATAGCCATAGCAGCAAGGCAGGGGAAATAAAGCAGAGTAAATAACATGAAGTTATATCCAACCAGAGGAGTATAATGATTATACAGAGCAGTCTTTAAAGAATCAGGCTGCCTATCTGTCTCCTGTATGCTGTAAAGGGTACCCATAGTGGACACGATTACTTCTTTTGCGGCAATTCCCGAAATAGTGGCAACTACCATTTTCCAGTCAAAACCAAGCGGCTTGAATACCGGTTCCAGGAAGCGTCCTATTCTTCCTGCCGCCGAATATGCCAGCCTCTCACCTGCCATTTCTGCCTCTACTGTGGCTATTCCTATATCGTATTCCTGGCCGGTTATTTCACCGGACTGATACAACCGTTCGGTTTCTTCAATCTGACCGGCATAATCCTGAGTGTAATTATTTCCAATCATGGGAAAAGTAAAAAGTATCCACATCAGTATAGATATGGCCAGTATTATGGTACCCGCCTTCTTGACATACAACCAGGCCCTTTCCCAGGTATGGATCAGTATTCCTTTAAGCGTTGGCAACCGGTAAGCCGGAAGTTCCATGACAAAAGGATCAGACTCGCCCCTGAACCTGGTTGCCCGCAGCACTTTAGCCATAATTACAGCCATTATCACACCTATTAAATAAATTGAGAATATCACATTTCCGGCCACCGCAGGGAAAAATGCTCCGGCAAAAAGTATATACACAGGAAGTCGAGCGCCACAACTCATAAAAGTATTTATGTGCATGGTAACCAGCCGGTCTTTTTTATTTTCGAGAATCCTGGACCCCATATATGCCGGGACCGTACAGCCAAATCCAATAACCAGAGGAATAAAGGATTTTCCATGAAGCCCTATTTTATGCATTATCCTGTCCATAACAAAAGCAGCTCTTGCCATATAACCCGAATCTTCAAGAACAGCTATGGCAAAAAAAAGCAGTATTATATTAGGGGTAAATGTAATTACTCCTCCCACTCCACCTATAATCCCGTCAACCAGTAGCGACCTTACGAGACCCTGCGGTACGATATTAGTGACGAGAGCACTTAATTTCTCGAAACCCAATCCCAGCCAGTTTGCAGGATATTTTCCAAGTGTAAACACAAATTGAAACATAAGCCAGATTACAAAAGCAAATATCGGTATTCCCATTATCCTGTTAGTAAGTATCCGGTCAATCTTTTCGCTTCTATCTAATTCTGCCAAACCAGTTTCTTTGTATGCTTCCAGAAGAGCTCCTTTTATAAATCCATATCTCGCATCGGCTATTATCACCTCGGGAGGATCTCTTAGAATACTGGTTATATGATTTACCGAACTCCTGATAGTTTCATCAATTTTAGAGTATTTCGGACCGGACGCTTTTTTTATGGTATCAATTATTTCTTTGTCCTGTTCAAGTAGTTTTACTGCTATCCACCTCGTATCAAAATTAAAGGTCGGAATTTTTTGTTTTTTTAAAACTGATATGATCCTTACGATTTCATTTTCTACTTCCTCGCCATATTTTACTTCTACTTTTTTCTCTTTCTTGCTTTTTACCACCATGATTACTGCTTCCAACAACTCTTTACTTCCCAATCCCTTTGATCCTACCATTTCTATAATAGATACACCTAAAAGTTCCGAAAGCAGATCGATATCGATCTTTTTACCACTTTTTTTTACGATATCTGTCATGTTGAATGCTAAAATCAGGGGTACTTCAAGTTCAATAAGCTGAGTTGCAAGGTAAAGATTGCGTTCCAGATTGGAGGAATCAACGACATCAATGACTACATCAGGTTTCTCATTAATAACAAAATTCCTGGCTACAATTTCTTCCATAGAGTATGCAGTAAGACTATAAGTGCCCGGCAGGTCAACTACATTTATTTTGAATTCTTTATACTCGACTATACCTGACTTTTTTTCGACAGTAACACCCGGATAGTTACCCACATGCTGCCTTAAGCCGGTTAAATTGTTGAAGATTGTTGTTTTGCCAGAATTGGGGTTTCCTGAAAGCGCTATGGTTATTTGTCTCGCTGTCATTAAATCTCCCTGATTTGAATCTTTTCAGCCATTCCTCTTCCTATAGCGAATTTTGTACCTTTAACCATAACGCATAACGGTCCTCCTCTGGAGGCACCGGAAACATAAAAGACTTCACCGGGGATAAATCCCATGGCGCAAAGCCTGGAATTAAGCCTGCATCCACTGTCAATTCTTGCTATTTTATATTTTTTGCCCGGCGCAGCTTCAGCCATACTGAAAATATCCTCAGCTCTGTAATGCTCTCTATTTGCTTTTCTTCCTCTGAATTGTAAACCCCATCTTCTCATTTTATTAGCCTCATTAATAAATATTAGATAAGTCTAACATTAATAGGTCTGTATAAATTTGTCAAGAAATATTTTTAAAGTAAGCAATAAAAATGAAGAATTGTAGTGAAGCTTGAAGTCTCTATTTCTTTATCTTTTTTTTGCAACTCTCAGGATATATCTCATATTTAGCATAGTAATTAAAATTTTTTAACCACTGAGGATAACCATCCGGACAGGTATCTACAAACCTGCTAAACTTTATAATTTTATCCATAGCTTCTTTACTTATATAATGTTCAATATTGCAGGCATCCTTTTTTGAAACTCTGTCGCTTACTCCCAGGATTTCGTTTAAGAATTTATATACGTTTTCATGTTTATCATTTACTATTTTTGCCAGTTTATGACCCTCGTCAGTTAACTCCAGGTATCCGTATTTTTCATGTATTACCAGTCCTTTTTTACTGAGTTTACCTATTGCGTCAACTACCGATGGCGTTTTTACATCTAAAAATTTGGCAACTTCCTTTACCCTGATGACTTTATTGGTAAGACTCAAGACATATATGGCCTCAATATAATCTTCCATGCTCTGACTTAGCTTTTTCATATCTTTCCGGTTTCCTGTTTATCTAAATATGTTAGTTCTATCTAACTATACTCATAAATAAAGTCTTTGTCAAATTTCAAATGACTGGTTTATTTTGCAAGTATTAAAATTAGACCACTACCCTGTTTCTGCCTTCATCCTTCGCTTTATACAGGGCATCATCTGCATATTTTATCAGATAGTCCATTTTTGTGGCATCGAAAGGAAAATTGGATACTCCTAAGCTTATAGTGATATTGCCCTGTGGTTTTACTTTTTCCTCCCCCTCAAACTTACATTTGTCCACAACCTCGCGTAATCTCTCTGCAAAAATCCTGGCACTTTGTTTATTGGTTTCACTGCAAATTACGGAAAATTCTTCCCCTCCATAGCGGTACACCCTATCAGTAGTTCTTTTATTCTCAATAAGGACCCTGCCCATCTTCCTCAGGATCATGTCCCCCATCTGATGACCATGAAAATCATTATAATTTTTAAAATAATCAATATCTATCATTAGAAGAGATAAACTTTTCACATATCTTATGGCTTCATTTAGAGTATCTTTTAAATCCATATCAAATTTTCTTCTATTGTATACTCCGGTTAACTCGTCTATTATCGTCAATTTTTTTATTTGCTCGTAATTTAATGCCCTTTCTATTGCAATAGAGATTTCATGGGCCAGTATATTCAAAAAATATTCGTGTTTACTGGAGAATGCATTTGTTTTTATCGAATCGATATAAATG
This sequence comes from uncultured Actinomycetota bacterium, assembly GCA_964517765.1. Taxonomy (GTDB): domain Bacteria; phylum Actinomycetota; class Humimicrobiia; order Humimicrobiales; family Humimicrobiaceae; genus Hydromicrobium. The sequence continues at coordinate 59,658 of CAZFEN010000004.1, forward strand.
ATCCCTCTTACTTCGTTTTTTACTATGATAGGAATACATATCATAGAAGTTGTTTTTTCACCTTTTGGAATGCTATATTTAAAATTGGAATTTTCGATATTTCCAATGAAAAGTTTATTTTTTGTGGATAATATATATTTTATAAGGGGCATCTCCCGGCTGAACTCTACTTCTCTGATACTTTTTCCGAATCCGATCTCGCTCTGCAGCCTTACTCCTTTTTCGTCTATGAGAATTATGGCACACCCATTACAATTGATAACCTTGAAAACCTTGTCTACAATCAGATCGCAGACTTTCTCCAGTTCCAGCTCGGATCCGATAGTACTGGCAATTCCAAAGATAGCCTTTAGAATTTTTAAATCAATACTCTCTTTGCTTTCCATTATTAATTTAAAATTTGAAATACTCCTATATTTTCAAATATTATAAAAATTCTAAAATAGCCAGATTCCCATAGATTTAGGATTTCTTCTTTATCTGCCCGGTATTTGTATTTAGTACTATTATATATTAAAGAAAAGAAAACCTGTATAAATTATAACCAATATTTAATAAATATATAATACGAGATGGAGAATTTTCTAACAAATTTATAATACGATATGGAGTATTTTTGAATAATTAATGATTAAGCGGAGTCTCTTTTTATTTTCTCAACTACAGCGTCTGCAAACTCTCTGGTGCCAACAGCAGTGGGGTCATCTCTTCGGGATTTCAAATCATATGTTACAAATTTTCCTTCTCTGATAATTTCTGCAACAGACGATTCCAGCAAATCGGCATATTTTTCTTCTCCAATGTGCCTTAACATCATCACTGCCGAAAGCATCATTGCAGTAGGATTCACCTTATTCAAGCCTTTATACTTTGGGGCGCTGCCATGAGTGGGTTCAAACAATGCAATATCTTCACCAATATTTCCGCCCGGAGCCACGCCCAATCCCCCCACCAGTCCCGCGGCAAGATCAGAAATTATGTCTCCATATAAATTTGGTAGAACCAGGACATCATAAAGCTCGGGTTTCTGTACCAGCTGCATACACATATTGTCCACAATTCTATCTTCCGATTCTATGTCACTATACTCCGATGCAACCTTCCTGAAGACCTCCAGAAATAAGCCATCTGAGTATTTCATTATATTTGCCTTATGCACCCCAGTAACCTTTTTTCTATTATTTTTCCTTGCATATTCAAAAGCAAATCTGATTATATTTTCAGAACCCGTTACCGAGATTGGCTTAATGCTTATCCCGCTATCGCTTCTCACCAGAACGTCTTTTTTCTCTTTTATAAAATCGATAAGCTCCTCTGTATCTTTGCCACCTTTCTCAAACTCTATTCCTGCATATAAATCCTCTGTATTTTCTCTTATTATGACAAGATCGATATTGCTATATCTGCTTTTTACTCCCTCGTAACTCTTACACGGTCTGACACAGGCATAAAGGTCAAATAATTTTCTCATGGCGACATTTACACTTCTGAATCCAGTCCCAACCGGTGTAGTAATGGGACCTTTTATCCCTATTTTATTTTTCTTTAGTGATTCAATAACCCTGTCGGGGAGAACCGTCCCTTCCTTCTCGTAAACTTCAGCACCGGCATTTACGATATCCCATTTGATATCCACTCCGGTTGCTTCCACTGCCTTAACCGTTGCCTCACTGATCTCCGGTCCGGTACCATCCCCCGGTATTAAAGTTATTATATGTTTCATAGATTGAATCCCTTATTCTTAGTAATATGATTGACAAGTCCGCCGTCATCTAAAATTTTTATCATCACTTCCGGCAGAGGACTGAACTGCAACTTCAAATTTTTAGTTTTATTATCTATTGTTCCTTTTTTTAAATCGATTTCCAATATATCTCCTTCGTCGATTTTATCGGTGTCGCAAATCAGGGCAGGAAGTCCCACATTAATACTGTTCCTGAAAAATATACGGGCAAAGGACTTTGCCAGAACCGCTCCGACACCGGCCATCTTCATGATAAGCGGTGCATGTTCCCTGCTTGATCCCAGACCAAAGTTCCTGCCTCCAACAACAAAATCCCCTGGTTTTACTTTTCCGGCAAATTCCGGATCAGCATCTTCCAGGACATGTTTTGCCAGCTCGGGCAAATCGGACCGAAGGTGAAATAATCTCCCCGGAGCAATAAGATCGGTAGAGATATCATCACCAAATTTAAAACTTCTTCCTACCAGAATCTCAGAGTTTTTCTTAGCTTCGGACATTATAATAAAACCTCCCTTGGATCGGCTATATAACCCCTGATTGCACTCCATGCCGCAGTAGCAGGGGAACAAAGATAAATGAATGAGTTGGAATTCCCCATTCTCCCCTTAAAATTCCTGTTCTGTGTCGAAAGACATACCTCTCCATCGCCAGGTATTCCCTGGTGTATTCCAACACAGGGACCGCATCCCGGAGACTCGACAATCGCACCGCTGTCCACAAACGTTTCCAGGATTCCTGTTTTTAAAGCTTCAAGATATATATCTTTTGAAGCCGGAACCACGATTAATCTTACTCCTCCGGCCACCTTCTTCCCCTTAAGTATATCTGCAGCTATCTTTAAATCACTCAGTCTTCCATTGGTGCAGGTTCCTATAAATACCTGATTGACCATGATTTTTTCCAGATTACTTACCGGTAATGCATTATCCACGGTATGAGGCTGGGAAACCATTGGTTCTATAACCGAGCAGTCGATATCTATTACTTCCTCATATTTTGCTCCTTTATCCGCAGACACTTCCCTGAAGCAGTCCTCCCTCCCCTGGCTTTTAAGATATTCTTTTGTAATGCTGTCTGATGGGAATATACCCGTTTTTGCTCCGGCTTCTACTGCCATATTTGATATGGTAAATCTTTCATCCATGCTTAATATGCTCCCAACTTCTCCTCCGAATTCCAGAGCCTTATAAGTTGCACCATCCGAAGTGATTTTCCCGATCAAGTAAATGACCAAGTCTTTTGCAAATACTCCTTTATTGATTCTCCTACCAAAATTTACTTTTATAGTTGCCGGAACCATCATCCAGGTGCTGGCAAGAGCATAACCAACAGCAATATCCGTTGAGCCCATTCCTGTGGCAAATGCTCCCAGCGCTCCCGAGGTACATGTATGTGAATCCCCACCCAAAACGATATCACCGGGACATGTATATGATTCCGCTAAAATCTGATGGCAGACTCCTTTCCCTGCATCACTTATTATCGCTCCTGTTTGAGCTGCAAATTCTCTTAAAACAATATGTGAATTGGATAGTTCTTTCCTCGGACTGGGCGAGGCATGATCAATAAAAAATATTGATTTTTCCGGATTCTTTATCCTGTTAAAACCCATTTTCCTGACATGGCTGACTGCCAGTGGTCCGGTCCCATCCTGAGACATGACCAGATCGACATTCACTATCGCAATATCACCGGCTTTAAGTTCTCTCCCGGCATGTTTACTTATTATTTTTTCAGAAATCGTTTTATCCAAAAATTACCTCCGTTCTAACCCTCAACTTACTGTTCTTTCCTGCTTTTATTCTTCTTTGTATATTCATTATAGATATACATAAGCTCTTTATCAAAAAGGGGCCTTTTAAGATCTATAGACATGGCCCTGGCAAGAGCAAGTATTTCATTCGCCTGTTTATCGGTAAGCTCTATATCGAATTCTTTGAATTTATGAAGAATAGTATGAGATCCCGAATGTTTCCCAACAACCAGCTGCCTGGTCAAACCTACTTCGCTGGGATTGAACACTTCGTAATTTTTCGGATTTTTAAGTACACCATCTGCATGAATTCCGGATTCATGAGCAAACACATTGGTTCCCACAATAGCTTTCCAGACAGGGATAGCTCTTGCTGATGCTCTGGCCACGTATTCGGCAACTTCCCTGAATTTCGATGTCTCTATGCCCAGTTCTATATTCTCAAGATATCTAAGGGCCATAACGATTTCTTCCATAGCAGCATTTCCGGTTCCTTCTCCCAGTCCGCCCACACTGACTACAAGGCTTGCTGCTCCGCCTCTTATTGCCGCCAGCCCATTGGCAGTTGCCATTCCAAAATCATTATGATTATAGACCTCAAGAGGAAAACTCGTAGCGTTTGAAATGGTACTGATATACAAAAAAGTCCTGAAGGGATCAAATTTGCTTACAGTATCACAAATTCTGAATCTATATGCGCCTTTTTTCTTTGCAATTGAAATCAACTTTAATAGAAATCCGAGATCGGTGCGGGTAGCATCTTCGGCGCTTACAATAAAATTCAGGTTATTCTGTCTGGCAACTCTTATGGTTTCTTTCAATTTATTTATGACCCATGTTTTATTTTTCTTATATTTCTCCTTAAGATGGATATCAGAAGTAGAAATATTTATTATGACATTTTCAGCATCGCACTGAACGGCATATTCTATATTTTCCGGTTCGGCCTCGCAATAGACAAATAGTTTTGAATTAAAGTTGTCCTTTACTATCTCCTTGATTATTTCCCTTTCGGCAGCACCGAGCGAAGGAGTTCCTATCTCGATCTCAGGGATGCCTATCTCATCAAGCATTTTAGCTATTCTTATTTTCTCATGTTTGGAAAAAACCACTCCGGCTGTCTGCTCGCCATTCCTTAAAGTAGTATCAATAATATTTATATATCTTTTACTTTTTGTTATTGCCATCTCTTACCTTCCTTTTAGTCTCTTTGTTTTTCCCGGCCTTTCCTTTATAAGATTTATAGGTATCTATTATTTCACTATCAAAAAGAGCTCTCTTGCTGGATACCGTTTTATCCCTTATGATTTCCGCTAATTCTTCTGCTTCTTTCCTGCTTATTTTAATACCCAGTGTGCCCAGCTTGTAAGTTATAGTGTTGACTCCCGAATATTTTCCCAGTATTACTTTTCTTTCAAGCCCTACATCATTTTCATTGAATAGTTCGTATGTCTCAGGATTGGAAAGTATTCCCGAAGCTTTGCTTTCACTCTCATAAACGAACAAATTACTTCCAACAATCGGTTTCCACGTTGGAAGGATTCTACCCGATGCTCTTGCGACGTATTCGGACTGTGCTCTGAAAAGAGTGGTATTGAATCCAAGGTCCACTCCTTCGATGTATTTTAGCGCCATTATCAGTTCTTCAAATGCAGCATTCCCTGCCCTCTCACCCAACCCATTTATGGTCGTATTGACATAAATCGCTCCAGCTTTGATACCGGCTATCGCATTGGCAATGGCCATTCCGAAATCATTGTGTGTGTGCATCTCTATGTCTATACCTATTATATCAATGATATTCTTTACCCTCATAAATGTCTCGAAAGGGTCCAGTATGCCCAGTGTATCGCAATACCGGAGTCTGTCTGCGCCGACGTCTCTGGCTGTCCTTGCAAACTGAAGAAGAAATTCCATATCCGATCTTGAAGCATCTTCTGCATTTACAGATACATAAAGATTAAAACTTTTTGCATAATCCACACTTGTCTTGACACTTTCCAGCACCCATTCCCTGCTTTTCCTGAGTTTTTGCTCAATATGTATATCGGATGAAGATATTGAAATCGCTACTGCATCCACGCCGCATTCGACTGAAGCATCTATGTCAGATTTAACTGCCCTGTTCCAACCCAGTACACTGCAGTTAAGACCGAGCGATGCAATTTTATGGATTGCTTCCTTTTCGTCTCCGCCCATAGTCGGTATACCTGCCTCTATCTGGTGAACTCCTATTTTATCTAACATTTTTGCTATATATATTTTTTCATCGTTGGCAAAAACTACTCCTGCGGTCTGTTCGCCGTCTCTTAAGGTAGTATCATCGATTTTTATGTTCTTTGGATCGATTTCGGTTCCAGCTTTTTTTGAAAATTCAGTAAGTAAATCTATTTCTCTCACAAATATCACCTCTTAAACCAATAAATATTGGTAAAAATTGTAAAATATAATAAATAATGATATATTATTAAAAATTTTGACGTAATTATATCATTTTTTTAAAAAATAGGAAATTTATATTAAAAAATTACGATATTTAAGAAAATAACCAAAAATTCTTAATTTTAGTTATTTTTTCTCCTTCTTTTGATTTTAGTTTTAGAAATATCAATTCTTCCAGTGATCAAGAAAAAATATTAAACTCAATTTTTAATATTCACTGGAAACCAGTGTCTGGTATTATTTGCTATTCTTACCAGAACCAGCATAACCGGGACCTCAACCAGCACACCTACTACAGTAGCAAGAGTAGCGCCCGAGCGCAGGCCAAAAAGAGAAATAGCCACAGCTACCGCAAGCTCAAAGAAATTACTTGCACC
>CAZFEN010000004.1:66073-83298 GCA_964517765.1 uncultured Actinomycetota bacterium
GGCCAAAAAGAGAAATAGCCACAGCTACCGCAAGCTCAAAGAAATTACTTGCACCGATCATAGCAGCCGGAGCAGCTATGCAATATGGAAGTTTCCACGCCCTTGACCATAAGTAAGCAATTATAAAGATAAGAAAAGTCTGTATAACAAGGGGTACGGCTATCAGTATGATATGGACAGGGTTGTTGAGTATTATATTACCCTGAAAGGAAAATATTATTACCAGTGTCAGCAGGAGACCGGTAATGGTTATTTTATTAAACTTCTTTAAAAATACTTTTTCAAAATAATCTATTCCCTTCCTTTTAATAATAAGTATCCTTGTAACATAGCCTCCTGCAAAAGGAATAACCACGAATAGACCAACAGACAGAAACAGAGTACCGTATGGAACAAAAACATTGCTTATCCCTAAAAGAAGAGCAACAATCGGAGTAAAAGCAAAAAGGATTATCAAATCATTCACCGCTACCTGCACCAGTGTGTAAGCCGCATCCCCTTTACACAAATAACTCCATACAAATACCATTGCTGTGCAGGGTGCGGCGCCCAAAAGAACTGCACCGGCAAGATATTCGGTAGAAAGAGCTTCAGGTATAAATTTTGCAAATACGATTTTGAAGAAAAAGAAGGCAATAGCATACATTGTAAAAGGTTTTATCAACCAGTTAGTTATTGTTGTTACTGCGATTCCTTTCGGCTTTTTGGTTGCATTTACAATACTGGCAAAATCAATCTTAAGCATCATGGGATAAATCATAAGCCAGATGAGCACTGCTACCGGTATGGATACATGAGCATATTCAAACCTGCTCAAAAAAGTTGGAAATGCAGGGAGAAATTTACCTATTGTTACTCCAACTGCAATACATAAAATCACCCATATCGATAGGAACTTTTCAAAAAACCTCAGCCCTTTTGGTTCTATCGATTTTCTTTTCTCTTTTGCTGCATTACCGGCATTTCTCATAACAATTTCTTTCACATTTATGAATCTGGTTTATGTTATGATCCTTTCTATTTCTTCGACCGAAGGGATCCTGCCAGAGAATTTAACATCTCCGTCTACTGCCAGAGCCGGAGTTGCAGTTACTCCGAAATCTATTATCTGATTTATATCGGTGATTTTTTCGATAACTGCTTCAATATTTAAATTTTTAACCGCTTCCCTGGCATTGGTCTCGACCTGTTTGCACCTGGGACAGCCTGACCCCAAAATTTGAATCTTCATAAAACCAGTTCCTTCCATTTATATTTTTTTGTAAATAAGATCAATTTAAACTTTTAAGTAAAAAAATATCCAAAAGCAATTCCGGTAAAAGTGGCCATGATTACGACCAGAGCCACGTAAGTTAAAGTCTTTTTTGCTCCCATAATTCTTCCAAGTACGATCATATTCGGAAGAGACAGCGCCGGACCTGCCAGGAGAAGAGTAAGTGCAGGACCTCTGCCCATTCCCAGTTCCATAAATGCTTTGAGTATCGGCACTTCGGTCAATGTAGAAAAGTACATAAGTGCCCCAAAAATAGATGCGGTAAAGTTCGACCTTATGCTGTTACCGCCAACCCATGCCTCTACTATACTTTGAGGTAAAAAATATTTAATAATTCCTGCAATAAAAACCCCGGCAAGTAGTATTGGAAATATCTGCCAGGCAAGTTTTCCGGTTTCTTTCATCCAGTCTTTAAGCTCTGGTTTTTTATAGCCGATAATTATAACTGCTATAAGAATAACAACGGCCGCCCCGGCATATATCCACATTTTGGCTGCTCCAAATACCAGTATGGCGAGAAGAGACAGAAAGAATATCACACTTATATATAGAGGTTTTTGACGCGTACCCTGCTCATATGCCTTAAATAGATTTTCATTTCCTTCAAGTTTTGATCTTTCTTCCTTCATCCAGATAAGAGACATGATGAGACCTATGACAACTGAAAAGACAATTGCCCCTATTGCTCTGGCTATCCCCAGATCATAACCCAGGAGTCTTGCCGTATAAACTATGGCAAGTATATTTATGGCCGGTCCTGAATAAAGAAATGCAATGGCAGGTCCGAGACCCGCTCCCCTTTTTCTGATACCGGCAAACAGAGGAAGAATGGTGCAGGAACACACTGCCAGAATTGCTCCGGATACCGAAGCAACACTATAAGACAGCCATTTATTTGCCTTAGGACCAAAGTATTTAAGAATTGCTCCTTTTGAAACAAAGACTGCAATGGCACCGGCAATAAAAAAAGCCGGCACAAGACAGGCAAGTACATGAGCCGAGAGATATTCAAGAAGTGCATACCAGCCGCTTTTTAATGCCTCTACGAAAATTTCCATTTAATCCTTCACTTCCATAAGAAAATTCAATATAGTTTTTTAAATATAGAATTGAAACACTTTATACCGCACATAATTTTTTACGGTCAACCTTATTCACTCTGTTATGATCTTTTTTAACTTCATTATCTGTTTCTATTATTGAGAAGACGCTGTCAATTATCTGTTTTATCTCAATGTCGATATTAGAATTCGGACTGTAATTGACCCATTTCCCATCTTTATTAAAGGTAACCAGTCCATTATTTTCTAAAACTTTTAAATGACTTGATATGGTAGGCTGGGAAAGTCCAATGATTTCTCTGATTTCACAAACACATAAATCATTCTTTTCTCTTAATAAATAAAGTATCCTGATCCTTTTTTCATCTGCCAGTGCTTTTAAAACTCTTGTTATTTTTTTTAAAGTATTCATTTTAACCTCCATATATTAAAATAAATTATAATTACATATTTAAATATGTCAATATGTTTGAATAAATATTATTTATTTTTCGAAAAGAAATCTTTAACGAATTCAAAAAAATACCTTCGTTTTTAAGAAAAACGGTAAAGACTGGCATATGAATCTAAAATGTCTTAAATTTCTTGTAAGAAGATTTAATTAAGGGCAGAATCCTGTTTTCCATTATTTAATTTTCCCAGTTTCAGGAATAATAACATTATCGAAGCAGCAATAGAGATCAATGCTCCGGTTAGAAATGCAGCTCTGAAACTGTAAACTTTCCAGATAAATCCAAATATTATGGATGCAGGAAGAGTAGTAATACCCAGTGAAAGATTATAAAATCCATAAGCTGTGCCCAGATTCCCTCCTGGAACGATGTCTGCTACAAGAGCTCTTTCCACTCCCTCGGTCAACCCGAAATACAATCCGTATACAATAAATAAAATGTAAATAAGATAATGTTTATCAAAATATGCAAAACCCAGATAGGTGAGGAAATAAACAAACCAGCCTGATAAAATCATTATTTTTCTTCCGATCTTATCAGACAGATGTCCCCCTAAAACACAAAAGACGGCTTTGGATATATGAAGAATTGCCCAGAGAAGCGGGATAGCCGCAATCTGATATCCCGCTTCTGATGCTCTTAGCAGCAGGAAAGCATCGGTTGAATTTCCAAGTGTAAATATTACAAGAATTACAAGATAAAGGTTGAATCTCTTACCCAGTTTCTTAAAATCAGAAAATCTTAAAATTCCTTTTTTACCCTCTGCCCTATTATTCACAACGTTGTATTTTTTCGGTGATATTACTCCGTTCTTTATAAAATTATCCCTCCCATATGTGCTTCGCACTCCAAATATCATAAGCAATACTGCTATAATCCCCGGTACCGCTGATATTAAAAAAATAGTTTTTATTTCAACAGTAAAAAAATAAAGGAGAAGACTGGCAGTCATAGAGCCCAGCACTGCGCCAATATGATCCATGCTCCTCTGGAATCCGAAAGCAAAACCTCTTCGGTTTACCGGTGAGAAATCGGCTATCATAGCATCCCTGGGAGACGTTCTTATGCCTTTACCCACCCTATCCGAAAATCTTAAGAAAAGAAGCACTCCCCATGATTTTGCCAGCCCGATTAAAGGTCTTAACAAATTTGATAAGGCATAACCCCCGACTGCAAAAGGTTTTCTTTTTTTTATTTTATCGGAGAAGTAACCGGTAAATAATTTGAGGATACTGTTGGTGCTTTCGGCAATACCTTCCAGTATACCCAGAAATGCCGGTCCCAACCCCAGAACAGATCTTACAAATGACGGTATCAGAGGATATATCATTTCAGAAGACCAGTCATTGAACAGGCTGACTGCTCCCAGCATATAAACGCTTTTTAAATCATTGTTTTTTTGAGTATTATTTTTTTTGGAACTGAACCGTTTAAACATTCTTTTAAGTTTTTTCATTAAGATGATTGCACTAAAATAAAATTATATTTGGATTGTGAAGTCTTAAATTAGTTCAGCTATAAATTCTTCGTGATAAAAACACTGATCCAATTATATAGGTTCTAAAATCGATTTCAAACCGATTTTAGAACCTATTAATCTTATTATTACAGATATGAAAGCTATCTATTCCTTCTTGCGAAACTCAAAGATCAGAAGTATCAGACTCACTACAAAAATTACTCCTAGTATCGCAGCGGCAATATAAATGTTACTACCTATCGAACTTATAACTATATCTAATATATCGGACCATTGGAAAAGATCCACAAACTTATTCACAACAGCCGTAATGGAGGCCAGGAGTATTATAAGTAATATTATTATCATTACTACTCGATTAAACTTATTCATATTTCACCTCCCCTCCTGTTATTCTGTTTGAGTTATCAGGAATTCTAAAATCTTTTGAGAATTGTAATTATTTTTTAATTGAATATAAATATATACTATTTAGATGCTTGCTTATCATACTCCGAAATTTAAATATTTTTTAGCCAGAGGATGGTTAATTCTTCCCCAAAGAACTGCTCCGATAATGGTACCGATTGGAAAATAAAACATGGTTATAATTAGCAAAACTCTGGTATAGATAACAGAAAATGGTTTTCTTTGAATAATTCCTACCAGAGGAATTATATAAACTGCCATCCATATACCAAAAACAAGTACCATTATTGGTAAGTACTGAAGAGAGTTAAAAAAAGCTGCATTAAATCCTTCCACTGCATTTGATGTAAAAGTTATAGGTACAAAAACTACTAAATAAAGACCAATAAGCACAATTGCAAACCAATAATATACTTTTATTCCACCTAACTGCTTTCTCCCCTCCTCTAGCTCCTGTTCATGAGTCATTGTTGTAGCTTCAGTAACTACTTTTAATTCTTTTATTTGTACTCCACAATGCGGACATACAACTGCATCTTTTTTTATAGGCTTTGCACAACTAGGACAGTATATCTCATCCGCTTTTTTTTCTTGAATTATTTGATCATTCATTTTGGCTCTTCCTCCTTAATTTTAATAAATATATTATTATTTTTCGAAAATTTTATTAAACTTCTTTCTTGGAATATTATGATTTAATTATTTTCTATAAATAATACAAAAAAAGCAAATTTTTTAAAAAAATACTGTAAATTTTATTCTCTAAATGCTCTAATCCTTTATCTTTTCATGATTTATACATATAGCTTTTTAATGTAAAAAATATATAATTGTTTTATGAACATTTATACATTACAGTTATAGAAAAACAGTGCAAATTAGGTTAACAGCCAGATCAGAAAAATACCCTGAAAAAAGAAAAAATGTTTTTTACGAAAACTAATAAAGACAAAAACAATAATAATCACAATATTATTTCATCCGGGACAAATATAGAGGGGAGAATTTATTCTCCACGTCCTCTTCAAATAGAAGGTACCGTAACAGGAGAGATAATATCGAAAAAGGAACTTATAATCGGAAGAGAAGGAAAAGTAAAAGCAAATATCAAAACTAAAAATACGGTAGTAGAAGGAAGTTTTGCAGGTAATATAATCTCGTTGGGAGATGTCAGGATTACTCCTACCGGAAAATTAATCGGAAATATCATTCATAGAGACTCATCCCTTATTACAAACGACGGAGGAATGCTTAAAGGCAGAAACATTATTGTTGATAATAGGAAAATATTTAAGATAAGAGTCAACGAGAAACTCTCCAATATTAAAATAACACCCAGGAAAATATCAGAATATTAACAATCCAAATCTTAACAGTATTTAAAATATAAATACCCGTATTTATATATAATTATATTAAAACAAAAATTTTTTAACTCTTATTTACAACCTCAAGCTATCGTCTATATCCCCCAGCTGGAACTCCTCCATTTTCTCTTCTTTTGCTTTTTTTCCGGTTTTAAGACTATCTTTTATTTCTTCTTTTTCTTTTATTTTGGATTTCTTTCCGCTTTTCTCATCTGCCGTTATTCTGGTAACCTTACCGCTGAAAATTCCTCCTTCATTTATTATAAGTGAATCGGTTTTTATATTACCATCCACTATTCCTGTCTCTGTGATTTCAACCTTACCTGTGCCTTTTAGATTTCCCTCAAATCTTCCGATTATTCTGGCATCAATGGTTGAAACATCCGCACTGACGACTCCTTCCCTCTGGATAATCATCTGACCATCAACATTCAGTTCGCCTACTACTTCACATGCTATCTCTATGGATTGAGAAACATCCAATTTCCCTTCCACTTTTGCTTTATTTCCGATAATTGTCAGCAACGTTCTTGATTCTTTACTGGAAATATCCCGTTCATCCGAACTTCTGCCTGAAAAAACCATATTTACCTCCTCGCGCTATAATAAATAATTTTTATAATGATTAACTCAAACTTACTTTCTCTTCGATTTCGGAAAATAATTCAATAATATCCATAGATGCTTCCGTTCCCGGAAATGCCGTAAAAACCGGTTCTTTTTTTGATAATATAGATTCCTGATAATGAACCAGATACCTTATCTTCTGGTCAAATATAATAAACTTATGGCCATAGGTTTCTCTTAGAATATCTATCACAATTTCCGGAATTTTCTTTCTTTTTTCAAAGGCATTGATCACGATTCCTGCAATTTTTATTCTGATGCCATATTTTCTTTCGAGATTTTTGATTATTCTTGTTAGATAATCAATATCAAGAAAAGAAAACAACTCCGGCTTTATTACCACAATCATCTTCCGTGCATAAATAATCGATGTGGTTGAAAGAAGAGAAAAATTGGGTTGTGAATCTATGACCACATAATCATAATCATTTCTGCCTATATTTTTTTCAAAAATATCTTTTAATATTGTATTTCTATAATATGCCTTATAAATTTTTTCCTCGCTTAAAGTTTTATTTATCAAATAATCTGTCAGATATTCTTCAATAAGCGAAATATTATTTGAAGAAGGCAGCAGATCTATATTTTCAGTAATTCTTATTACATAATCCTTAAAATTTATATCTTTTCCTTTTAATGAATCAATCATGAGATTATCGAGATTAGTCTTGCTGTTATTAGATTCTTTACCAAAAGCCTGGGCCAGGTTTGTTTGTGGATCAAAATCCATAAAAAGGACCTTCTTGTTTTTTTTCTCTGCCAGATACCAGCCGTAGTTATAGCAGATAGTCGTCTTTCCGGTTCCGCCCTTTGTATTAAAAAAAACGATTCTTTCCATTTTAATCCTGGTATGGATTATAAAATTAAGAAACAACGTAAAAAAACAATAATTTTAGAATATATACAGTATATATATTTCTGGCTTGACTACATTATAATTATATTTAATATTAAAAAAAAGGTTAAATATCAAAATATTATCGCAATTAAAATAGGCTTTTTGAAAGATAGATGTGAAAATATTAAAAAATTATTAGAATTTTATTATATTTATTAAAATTAAATTATTGTTAAGCTTCCGGTTATTTATTAACCCTTTAACACTCCAAGAGGTCTAAGTCTTATTGCCTTTTTGGAAATTCCGGCAAAATGAGCCACATCCACTACCCTCGTTACATCCTTATAAGCCTGAGGAGCTTCTTCTGCCAGACCTGACATGCTTCCGGCAATTACAACGATCCCTTTCTTATCAAAAAGCTCTTTTTTGAGTTCGCTCCCCCGTATGACTTTCTTTGCCTGCGTCCTGCTCATGAGTCTTCCGGCTCCATGGCAGGTTGAACCAAAGCTCTCGCTCATTGCCTTTTCCGTCCCCAGAAGAATATAAGAATATCTGCCCATGTCTCCGGGAATTATCACGGGCTGTCCAATGCTCTTATACTTATCAGGAGTATCTTTATGCCCGGGAGGATAAGCCCTTGTGGCACCTTTTCTATGCACGCACACTTTATTTAGTTTACCATTGATATTATGTTCCTCGATTTTGGCTATATTATGGGATATATCAAATATTGTACCCAGACCCAATTTCTCCGAAGACTTACCAAAAAATCTTTCGAATGTAGCTCTTACCCAGTGAGCCAGACAATGCCTGTTTACCATAGCATAATTAGCGGCGCAGATCATAGCCTGATAATACTTTCTTCCTTCCGGGGAAGATACAGGTGCGCAGGCCAGCTGTCTATCCGGTAATTTTATTCCATATTTTACAGCAGCCTGCTGCATCACTCTTATGTAATCGCTGCATATCTGATGGCCAAGTCCCCGGGAGCCGGAATGTATCATTATTGTCACCTGGTCCTTTTTAAGACCGAAAGATTCCGCTGCCCGGGCATCATAAATTTCATCTACTGCCTGGATTTCCAAAAAATGATTTCCTGATCCAAGGGTTCCTATCTGGCCCATTCCTCTATCAAGTGCAAGATTACTTACAAAATCAGCATTGGCATCTTCCATGCAGCCTTTTTCTTCTATGAAATCTTTATCTTCTTCCCATCCATAGCCATTCTTAACGGCCCAGCCAACACCTTCGGATAGTAATTGTATCAGTTGATTTTTAGATAACTTGATTCTCCCCTTACTGCCTACGCCTCTGGGTATATTGAAAGACAGTGCAGCCATTATATCTTCAATCCTGTCTTTTATATCCCTGACTTCCAATCCTGTGCGCATGGTCCTGACACCACAGGATATATCAAAACCGACACCACCCGGTGAGATCACTCCTCTTTCCAGATCAAAGGCAGCTACTCCACCAATAGGAAATCCATATCCATAATGTATATCCGGCATAGCGTAAGAGGCTTTCAGGATTCCGGGAAGAGTTGAAACGTTTATTACCTGTTCTATGGTATTTCCACTCACGGCATAATCCAATAACTCCTTATCGGCAAAAATTATACCCGGAACTTTCATGCCGTATCTTTCATCTTTTTCTATTTCCCACTTATAATCACTTATTTTTTTAATCTTAAAATCGTTTATAGTAAATCCCCCCTCTGTCAGATATCAAAAATAACCCTGCCTTTCCAATTATGGCCCCTTGCATTTCTAATTATTTCAAGCCTGTGATAGGTCGGTGCTTTTATGGTTACTCTTATTTCATGTTTATCAGGATCTACTTTCTCTCCTAAAATTTGAGCATTCAGTACCAGTTTATGATTCCTCCTGCCAATCTTATCAACCCTGAACTCCGAAAATAAAGTATCATCAACTTCATAGCGATAGATCAATCTTTCCAACCATAACACCAGTAAATCTTCAAAATTCGTATTCTTACCGGTTATTCTGATACTTTTTTTCTCCATAGGTTTTACGGACCTGAGATCGCACATAATGGAAAACATACCTTTTCCTGCATTTTCAAACAGCGCCTCAGGAGTGTCTCCATAAAATTCTATGCCGATATCCGAAAGATGATCTATTATTCTATAATCTTTGACATCCCTTTTGAGTTTATTATGATTCATGCTATTTCCACAATCTATTTTTACTGATATTTTTCTTTAAAAAATCCCTGCTCTGCAATTTATATTCTATCAATAAATCAAAAAAATTATATTTTCTTTTAAAATACGTGATAAAAGCTTGAAGTATCACCAAATTGTAGGCTAAATCAATTGAAAATATGCATTATTTTGTTTAAAATAATACAATTATCTTTTATAAATACTTAAAATTTATGTTTGAATCCGGACATAAGGAAAATATAGATCTTTCAAAAAACAGCAACCATTTCAAATATAATATTTTACTGCCGCCCGGGTCCGTCCGGATCAAAGAGAAATGAAAAATCATTTTTAAAGGAGTCTATATGGATATAAAAAAAAGTGCTCCCATGTCTGTTATCAGTATCCAGGGTCAAAATTGCACAGGCTGCGTTACATCCACGCTCTGTTCTGAATACCCTTCCATCAAGAATTTATTGCTCCAGGACATAATCCCCGGTTATAAACTTGAGTTTGTATTTCATCCAAATATCATGACTGCAAGTGGAAATCTCGCAATGGAGATACTTGAAAACGCTGCAAAGAAAAAGGGGTACGTCTTGATTATCGATGGTGCCATCCCAACCGCCGATAGTGGCATTTATTGTATTACCGGAGAAAAAGATGGCAGGAAATATACTATACTGGAAGAAACATTAAAGCTTGCACCGGATGCACTGTTTATAATCGCTCTTGGAACCTGTGCCTCGTTTGGTGGAATCGCTGCCGCAAATCCAAACCCCACCGGAGCACAAAGTGTGGGAGACATACTTTCTGCAAACAATATTAAAACCCCGCTTATAAATATACCAGGATGCCCGCCGCATCCAGACTGGCTTTTCGGCACCATAGAAGAAATACTTACCAGGGGTCTTGAAAATGTGCAGCTTGATGATTTCAAAAGGCCAAAAACATATTTTGGGAAATTGATCCATGAGAATTGTCCCAATAGAGCATATTTTGACGAAGGTAAATTTGCAAAAAAACTGGGTGATGAGGGTTGCCTTTATGAGCTGGGATGCAAAGGACCCATAACCTATGCCGATTGTCCCAAAAGATTATGGAATGGCAGGACCAATTGGGTCATTGGATGCGGGGCACCATGCAATAGCTGCACTTCACCCGAATATCCTGATTTCCTGGGAGATTTTTATGAAAGGATAATAGACCTGGAGGTACCCGCAAACGAAAGGAAAGCTAAAATCCAAGAAAAATAAGTTTTTAGGAAGGTGAAATTTTGAAAAAAATTGTAATACACCCGATAACGAGAATAGAAGGCCATCTTAAAGTAGAAGCAGTAGTGGATAATGGTCAGGTGAAGGATGCGAATATCAGCGGAACTATGTTCAGAGGTATAGAGATTATGCTAAAGGGCCGGGATCCCAGAGATGCAGTCATGATTACTCAGAGAATATGCGGCGTATGTCCGGAACCGCACGCCATAGCCTCCGTGAGCGCAGTAGATGATTATGCAGGTCTTACCGATAAGATTCCCGAAAATGGAATCCTGATGAGAAACCTGATTCTGGGTACGAGGAGCATTGCCGATCATATCCTGCATTTTTATATTCTAAGCGGACTTGATTATATAGACCCTGCAAGAGTCCTGGAATATGAAGGAGGAAACAAGGATTTAAACATATTGAAGTATTTTCTCGAACAGGGATATTCCAATCCATTTCTGCCCAGAGATGAAATAGATTATAAGTTTGACGCAAAAACAACCAGTATGGTAGCCGGTCATTATCTGAAAGCCCTGGATATTTACAGGAAAACCCAGCAGGCAGCCACTATTTTCGGCGGGAAGTGGCCCCATGATTCAGCAATCGTAGCGGGTGGTGTAACCGAAAAATTGACTTCAGACAAAATAACCGAGTTTATGTGGAGATTGGAAGAAATCCTGGATTTTACCAAAAATTGCTACTTGCCTGATGTTGTAGCAGTGGCAAAAACATACAGTGAATATCTGGAAATTGGAAAAGGCTGCCAGAACCTGCTTGCCTATGATTCATACAGGATAAAATCAAATGGAAGCTCTAATGATACTCTCCTGAAGGGTGGGCTCGTCAATAATATCGATAAATACAGTGAGATCGATATAAACCAGATAACCGAAGACGTAACTCACAGCTGGTATAAGGACTCCGAACCCGTCAGTCCCGGCAGAGCTGAGACTGAACCAGCGCCTGGAAAAGAGACAGGTTATTCCTGGATCAAATCACCCAGATATAATGGTAAGGTTTACGAAGTTGGCCCTGTTGCTGATGTTCTTTCGACTTATCTCGGCAAAAAAGATCCTTATATTATAAATGTAGTTGATAGTGCCTTATCGGAAATAGGAGGGAATATTTCCAGCATGTATTCAGTAGCGGGAAGACATCTTGGAAGAGCACTTTCGGCAGAAATTATAGCAGATCAGCTGTTAAAATGGGCCCGGGAGCTAAAAGCCGGAGAACCCACTGCAGTTGAATACGTCCCTCCTTTCGAAGGGAAGGGAATTGGCCTCTGCTCGGCACCAAGAGGCGCTCTGGGGCACTGGTTAAATGTAAAAGACGGAAGGATTTCTAATTATCAGATAATCACCCCGACTGCCTGGAATGCATCGCCAAAAGACAAAGATGAACAGCCGGGTCCATATGAACAGGCACTTATTGGCCTTAAAATAAAAGAAAGCAATAGCCCTATCGAAATCTTGAGAGTTATAAGAAGTTTTGACCCCTGTACCGCATGTGCGGTCCATATGGTAACGCCAAAGAGAGATATGATAGCTAAATATAAAATAGTCTAAAGATTTTAAATGCTTTTTAGGAGGTTCTATGATATTAACCGAATTTAAACCTGTAGAAGAATTACTCATAAAACTGAAAGATGAGAAAAAAATATTTATACTCGGGTGCGGTGGTTGCCCCGAAGGTGCCAACACAGGCGGAAAAGCAGTTCTCGCCAGTACAAAAGAGAAGCTTGAAAATGAGGGGAAAACAATTACCGGTGTTATGGAAATAGATTTTCTTTGCCAGAAGGCACTGATCCGTTCCAGAATAAAGCCAGGACTTGGCGAAATCAAAAATGCAGATTCTATTCTTGTTTTTTCATGCGGACTTGGTGTCCAGGCAACATCTGCAGTTCTGGATAAAGTCTGCCATCCTGCTTTAAATACCATAACTTTCGGCGGGATAACCGGCATGTGGCAGGGTACCGAAAGATGCGATACCTGCGGAAACTGCATATTGGATTACACAGGCGGAATATGCCCATATACCGCATGCCCCAAAAAGCTTGAAAATGGAGCATGCGCAGGGCAGAGCAACGGTAAATGCGAAACAGATCATGAAAGGGACTGTGGTTGGGAACTAATATATAAAAGCTTAAAGAGAATGAACAGACTTGATATATTGAATGAATTCATACCTCCCAGAGATTATTCAAAAATATTACCGTCCCCTGCCTTAAGAAAAACCAGATTATGGGCACTGGATGAAGAGGAGGTAATATGATCATGGAAACTCAAATAGAAAAATCGAAATTCGAAAAAATTCTTGAAGAAGGAAAATTTGCCGTAACCTGTGAAATAGGACCTCCCAAAGGTGCCGAAATCGAAGAGATCAGAGTGGCAGCCGAAGAGTTAAGAAATATTGCCGACGGAATAAATGTAACCGATCTTCAAAGCTCGGTAATGAGATTGGGATCGCTAACCACATGCCATTTACTGAAAGATTGGGGTCTTGATCCCATATTCCAGGTTACCTGCAGGGATAGAAACAGACTTGCTCTTCAATCCGACCTCCTCAGTGCCTATGTCATGGGAATAAGAAACGTTCTTGCTCTTACAGGTGACTATACCACAACCGGTGATCACCCACAGGCCGAACCTGTATTTGACCTTGATTCGGTTCAGTTGCTATGGGCAATAAAAAATCTGGAAGAAGGAAAAGATCTGGCGGGAAATGAACTGACCCAAAAGCCTTCTTTCTTCAAAGGTGCCGTTGTCAATCCGGGCGCCGATACCGAAGCTGCCTATGAACTTCAGATAATAAAGATGAAAAAAAAGATAGATCAGGGTGCTCAGTTCTTCCAGACTCAGGCTATATTTGACGCAGAGGTCTTTAAAAAATTCCTTGAAAGGGTCCATAAAGAAAATCTTGATGTCCCGATCCTTGCCGGCATAATTCTTTTAAAATCCGAAAAGATGGCCAATTATATGAACAAATTTGTACCCGGTGTATTTGTCCCGGAGCCACTTGTAAAAAAAATGGAAGGAACACAGGACAAAGTCTCTATGTGCATCGAGATTTCATCCGGATTGATAGAAGAAGTCAGGCCGTATTGTGCCGGTGTTCACATTCAGGCTCTCGGGTGGGAAAAACATATACCCGCCGTTATTAAAAATTTTAGATAATCCTGTGAAAAATCCTGAAAAAATCAAAACTATTGTACTTGGTATCGGAAATATTCTGCTCGGAGACGAAGGTATAGGGGTACATATCGTTAAAAGGCTGCAGGAGGAAGATATTCCTTCCGGAGTGCTAGTAATAGACGGTTCGACAGCAGGTTTCAGGTTATTTCCTCTCTTTGAAACTTACAGGAATTGTAAATTCATTATAATAGATGCCATAGGAACATCGCGTGATAAAAAATACTCTTCATGCAAGGGGGATCTTTACGAGATACCTTTGAAGAATTTTTACAATGTTGCCAGTTCCGGATATCCGGGCGCAACCTTTATTTCCTTTCATCAGACAGCACTCATAGATGTATTAAAATTATTCTACCTGACTTACAGGATAAAGATAGATGGATATTTCATTGGAGTAAATGTCAACGTAAACGGCAATAAAGATAATACTTTTTCTTTTTCCATGAAATTATCAACGACAGTAGAGAAAAAAATTCCCAGAATAATCGGACTGGTCAAAAAGAATATAACATTACTTGCCGGTTAACGCCTGTATAATCCCACCAACTGAGCCTTTGCAAGAATACTATTCTCTATTTCTCTTTCTACCTCTGCTCCTTCTGCCGAAGTACCGATATCCAGGGTAGTATTCAATGCAAAAAGTTTGAAGAAATAACGGTGTGTTCCGGAAGGAGGACAGGGACCGCCATATCCGGATCTGCCGAAATCGGTTCTTCCTTCCACCGCATTTTGCGGACAGTTGTTTTCTTTTATTTCTTTAATACCGGGATCTATATTCCAGACAGTCCAGTGAACGAAAGCTCCTCTCGAGGCATCCGGATCATCGACAATCAAGACAAGACTTTTTGCATTCTCCGGCACATCACTTATAAGGAGAGGGGGATTTACATTTTCCCCATCACAGGTATATTTTGATGGGATCAATTTATTGTTTTTAAAAACCGGGCTTTGAACATCCATAGTATTCCTCCAGTTTCTTAAGTATAAATTTTATACCATAAATAATATTATCACTTTTAAGTGTTGATTTGTAGTTTGGCAGTAATCTTAAAAATACTAAAAATTTAAATATATAAAATTTATAATGATTAAAGATTATGATAGAATTAATACTGAACTTTATTATAACAGGAATGTGGTAAAAAAATGTTAAACAAAGAATTACTGGAAAAAATTGAAAAAAAAATAAAAGAAACGCAATCGATCAGGAATTTAAATAGCAGAGACTTCAGGTTTAAAAACTGGCATGCCAGCACCATAAACCTTTTAAGGACCCTTCCACCCTATTTTATCCAGGATATAAACGATTTCAAAAAGTTAACCTTTATCGATACAAAATATCACCGGGGTAACCGCTTTTCAAATCCTTCATATGATACAAGATACCTGGAAGATCTGGATTCTGCCTCGACAATCTTAAAAAAGATAGTTACGACAAAGAAAGATACCCTACCTCAGAAAGAACCTATTAGTAAAGAAGAAGTCAAGCCAGCAAAAGTAAGTAAACCCAAAAAACCTTCAGACGTTAAAAAAACAGGTTCGGTTACCAAAACCAAAACTGCTGGAGCAGCAAAAATTGGGAAGAGTACTTCCAGACCAAAAAAACAATCTTCGGGTAAGAAAAAGAAATCCTGAGAAAAGATTTTTTCAAATACCGTCCCTGTATTAAAAGAAAATTTTGATGAAATCGGTTCGGTACAAGAGAAGGCAGAAACATCACTCCAAAGGATTACTAGGAATACTGAAATATTCTTAAAGAATAGATTTTTTTATTTTAGGGTTTAAAGTATTTTTTACTACGTTTTTGTTAATAAAAAAACAATAATATCAAAACCTATTTTTCATAATGAAGATTTAAGTATATAATTTGATTTATCAATAAATTAAATATTGATAAAATTCATTTAGATAATTGGAATGTATTTCTTATCTATAAAATAAAGAAAAGGAGATTAAATGTCAGCTTCAGTGGATAAATCAAAGCTTCGGCCTTTTATAATTAAATTTGAAGTTGGCGTAATTATTGAAAAAGATGATATGGGTTATATTGCATATTGCCCTGTCCTAAAAGGTTTGATTGTTGAGGGTAAATCTGAGAAAGAAGTTAAAAAGAATTTTGAAAATGCTTTTATATCTTATGTAAATTCTGCATTAAAGCACAGGGATCCTCTTCCAATTTGTTCTACATTTAAAATATCAACAGAAATTGAGCCAATAATAGAAAATATCGAGGTACCGATCGATATATCAAATTGCAATTCATTAATTCCTGCATGAAGAAAATTATCTGGGAGCAGGTCAAATCAATAGACAAAGATAGATTAATTAAAGCTTTAGAAAAAGATAACTGGATATTAGATGCCGAACATAAAAAATTCAGAACATATAGGAAAGGTATTAACAAAGTTACAATTCATTACCATAATACAGAATTCAGAAATCCTAGATTATTAAAGAAACTTTTGGAAGCCATTGATTGGCAAGAAAAAGATTATATAAGATTGAAACTAATCAAATAATTTCTAACTTAGTAGTGGTGCCCCTAAGCCTTGAAACATCAAACCAAATCATAAAAGAATTGATAAAATTTAAAGAATTTGATAATTAAATTTTGCTGTCCCACTGTGTTCAAGATTGGAACCAGATATTAAAAGAAATAAGTCTAATTAATAAATTGAAATTTGTTTGATAGCATTACTCTCACAAGATATAAAATTTGAAACCTTTTTTTAAAGAATTAAACAACTTTAAAAATGTATTTCCTATTGGAGGATTATTATAGACATAAATTTAAATGTGTCTTTTGAAAATAATTTCAAATTTAGATCTAATTACTATCCCGGCTATATTCATTAATGTGAAATCCAAGTTAATTATGAATATAAACAAAGCATATGAGGGATTAATTGGTATAAATAATAAAAAGATAGTTGGCTTTCCTTGTCATTATGGCAATTTTCGCTTTGAAGAAAAGAATGCTGCCCTATCACTGATCTGGGAGATGGTGCAGAAAATTTTAATACCTATATAATTAATAAAGACGATCTGAAAGTTCCAATTTTAAGAAAGATAAGTAAAATTGGTTTTAATGAAAATAAT
>CAZFEN010000005.1:0-71257 GCA_964517765.1 uncultured Actinomycetota bacterium
AAAGGGCCTTGGAGTGCGGATAATCACGGCCGAGGATGTCTTCCCGGCCGATTAAGTTTGACAAAGGATACATAGTTAGTTAAAATTACTAACATATGTATTTTAATTTAAAATTGTTTTTTGTTTCAGGAAGTTGATGTTAGCTTACTAAATAGAAATAAAATTTTTTAAGAAAGGCTTAAAATGATAAGGATAGGTTTTGTTCCATCTCACAGATCGCCGTTTAATAAAGAATGGGCAATAAGTATGAGAGATAAGGTAATCAAGTCTATTGAAGAGAACATAGGGGAAGTTGAATTAATATTCCCTGATAAAGAATTTACTGACGGCGGGCTGGTTACTTTCATGGAGGATGCTAAAAAAGTTATTAAACTCTTTAAAGAAAAAGATATCCAGGGTCTTCTTATAGGCATGATGACTTTTGGTGAAGAGATACCAAATCTCTTAATTGCTGAAGCTTTCAGCAACATTCCTATTCAGGTTTTTGGCACAAAGGAAGGACCGTTTACTGAAGATGGGAACAGAAAGTCAGACTCATTTTGCGGTACCATCTCCACTGCAGCAGGACTATCAAGAAGAAATATAAAGTTTGATTTTTCGGGGATTTATTTTCCCGAAGAAGAGGGATTCATATCTGATGTGAGAAAGTTTTCTAAAACGGTAAATGCTTTAGAAGGCTTTAAAGGAATGAAGATAGGCGCAATCGGTCCGAGGCCTGCTCCCTTTGAGACATGTGCAATAAATGAAGTATCGCTGATAGAAAAATTTAGAATTAAAGTTGTACCTTATACTCTTCTTAAATTGAAGGCAGATATTGAGAGTATTGGAGAAAAGGATGTAGAGGAAATAAAAAATGATATAGAAAAATCTTTTGAATGCAAGCTTGTAGATAGTAAAATAATATCTAAAATCGCAAAGCTTGAGTATGTGCTTAAAAAATACGCAGCTGAAGAAGATCTTTCCGGTTTTGGGATACAATGCTGGACAGCGATGCAGGAAGAGATTGGGTTATCTCCCTGTGTCAGCATGGGAAGACTCACCGATAAAGGTATAATGTGTGCATGCGAGGTCGATCTTCACGGGACAATTACGATGGTAATACAGTATCTTTTGACTGCAAATCAGGGCGTACCTCATTTTGTTGACTGGACCATACAGAACCAGGAGGACGAAAATATCTTTCTGGCATGGCACTGCGGAAATGCCCCGGCAAGCCTGAGGTGCGATTCATGCAAACCAAGGATTGATACGCACTCGATACTGGGCTGGCAGATTGGTTATGATAAAAGCTATGGAACAGGAGAATTTCAGTTAAAAGATGGACTCTTAACCATAAATAGATTCGGGGAGATAGGCGGAAAATTTAAGATGCTTTCTACGGTTGGTGAAGCAATACCTGATAATAGAACACTCAGGGGTTCCTGGAAATGGGTTAAGGTAAAAGATTTAAAAAAGCTTTATAGAACCATAATAGAGGAAGGCTTTACACATCATGCCAGCACGATGTACGGAGATTTGAGGAAGGAAATGAACACTTTTTGTAAATTTGCGGGAATAGATATTATAGAAGTATGAGTTTTGATATTATAAATACCAAAAAATATATAAATGATAAATTGTAATTAAATGCTATAATTTTTTTATTATGATTTACAGAAAAGAAAAAAATAATATTTCACTGAAAGAAATAAATAAGAAAAACATACTTAAAATAGTAATAGATGTGGGACAGATCTCCCGGATCGACATATCAAGACAGCTTAAAATAAGCCGTCCTACTACTTCTGCATATATTGGGGAACTTATCGAGGAAGGCCTCATAGAAGAGATTGGTAAAAGTGATTCTACTTCATCCGGTGGTAAAAAAGCAGTACTTCTTCAATTTAGAGTCAGAGCCGGTTATATATTAGGAGTAATGATAGGAGTAAAGAATATCAGAATTGCTCTAACTGATTTAGGATCAAATATAATAGAAATAGTAAAGATTCCAACTGAAGAATGGCTTGGGCCGGATGCAGTAATAGATAAACTGGTGAAGAATATTAAGGAAATCATAAAAAAATTCAAGATTAACAAAGAAGAAATAATAGGTATTGGGATTGGAGCAACGGGCCTGGTTGACAGCAAGAAAGGTCTGGTTATTTTTTCACCTAACCTGAATGGATGGAATAATATAAAAGTGAAAGAGACCGTAGAGAGAAAAATTGGTCTTCCTGCTTTTATTGAAAATGAATGCAGGGTTCAGGCAATCGCAGAGAAAAAATATGGGCTTGCTAAAAATATTAAGAATTTCGTCTGTGTTGAAACCGGGACCGGCATAGGTACCGGTGTGTTTATAGATAACAGGCTTGTAAGCGGGGATAAAGGGATGGCAGGAGAGGTCGGACATATAATAACTAATCTGGCGGGAAACAGGGTATGTCATTGCGGAAACATAGGATGTCTTGAAACTCTGTGTTCGACGAGCTATCTTTTAGAAGATATAGCAGATGATATAAAAAAAAGCAGTACATCTTCTGGGAAGAGTAAGAGCGGTTTAAAATTGGAAGATCTATATGATCTTTATAATCAGGGTAATAAAATAGCTACAATAAATATAGAGAAAAACGCTGAATATCTGGGTATCGGAATTTCTAATACAATCAAAATGTTTAATCCGGAACTTATTATAATTCATGGAGAAGTTATCAAATTCGGTGAGAAGTATTTAAAGAAAGTAAAGGAATCAGTTACTAAAAATACATTCCCCAAGGTTAAGGATGATTACAATATTCAATTTTCAGAAATGGGAGATAATGTCGGAGTTATTGGGGCCGCATCTATTGTTTTTAATAATATTTTCGATCTTGATAGTTCAAGTGTAGCCGGTCATTATATTATAAAAAAGATAATAAACTAAAGCTGAACCTTTTTTGATAATAAATATCTTAAGAAAAATACAATATGAGTAAATCCAGATATGTAATGGGTATTGATTTTGGCACTGATTCTGTACGTTCGATCATTGTTGATATTTCAAATGGCGAGGAAATATCTACTCATGTATCATATTTTAAAAGATGGGCTGAAGGGCTGTTTTGCAGCCCTGAGAAAAACAAGTTTCGGCAGCATCCTCTGGATCATATCGAATCCCTCGAAGACTCGGTAGTCGGAGCGCTGAAAAAAATTAATCCGGATACCAAAGGTAATATAATAGGAATAGGGATAGATACAACCGGCTCTACTGCCGGACCGGTAGATCAAAACGGTACGGTGCTGGCTTTAAAAGAGGAATTTTCTGATAACCCTGATGCTATGTTTGTAATGTGGAAGGATCACAGTACCGTAGAAGAAGCAGAATTGATAAATAAAGTCGCCAGATCATGGGGAGGAGAAGATTATACCAAATTTGAAGGCGGAGTATATTCTTCCGAATGGTTCTGGTCAAAGATACTCCATATATTAAAGAAGGATGACAGGGTAAGAAAAGCTGCTTTCTCCTGGGTGGAGCATGCAGACTGGATACCTGCCATACTAACCGGTAATATAGATCCGCTGAAGATGAAGCGCAGCAGATGCGCTGCGGGGCATAAAGCGATGTGGCATGCTTCCTGGGGAGGATTGCCTCCGGAAGATTTTCTTAAAAGGATATCGCCTCTGCTGTCAGGTTTAAGGGACAGATTATATGCTGAGACATACACCTCGGATATTCCTGCAGGAGGATTATCTGCGGAATGGGCAGAAAGGCTCGGCTTAAAGAAAGATATTCCAATATCGGTAGGAGCTTATGATTCTCATATGGGAGCAGTAGGGGCAGGAGTTGAGCCGGGTGTTTTTGTAAAAATAATCGGTACTTCCTGTTGTGATATAACAGTAAGTCCAAAAGATGAAATCGGAGAAAAACTGGTGGCTGGCATATGCGGGCAGGTTGATGGTTCCGTAATACCGGGTATGATAGGACTGGAAGCAGGACAATCTGCTTATGGAGATGTTTATGCATGGCTTCGGGACATACTTTCCTGGCCCATGGAAAATTTACTTTCAAGTACCCTGGATAAAAAAGAGATTGAAAAAGCAGTTGATTCAATTTTTCCCGGAATTACTGAAGCGGCTTCTAAAATCGATCCGGAAAAAAGCAGTTTAATTGCTATTGATTGGTTAAATGGAAGAAGGACTCCTTTTGCAGACCAGAAGCTAAAGGGAGCAATTTTAGGTTTGACACTGGGGATCAATGCACCCAGGCTATTCAGAGCGTTGATTGAGGCAACTGCTTTTGGAGCAAAAGCTATTATAGAAAGATTTAATCAGGAAAATATTACAATAAACCAGGTGGTAGCAATAGGAGGAGTACCTAAGAAATCACCATTAGCCATGCAGATACTATCAGATGTGCTGAATATGCCTGTAAAAGTAACTAAATCCAAGCAGGCTGTAGCTCTGGGAGCCGCTATATTCGGAGCAGTAGCAGCCGGAACATATAAATCAGTTGAAGAAGCCCAGAAACATATGGCATCAGGATTTGAGACCGTGTATTATCCGGATAAGAAAAATATTTTCATTTATAATAATATATATGCCAGATATAAGAGATTAGGAAGTATACTGGAGAATGAATTAAGAAAATGAGTCTTTTAAAACTAAAAAAAGAAGTGCATAAGGCCAATATAAGACTTTATCAGAGCGGTCTGGTTACATCTACATTTGGTAATGCATCCGGAATTGATAGAGAGAGATCGCTTGTAGCTATTAAACCAAGTGGAGTGCCTTATAAAAAGCTAATGCCCGGAGATATAGTATTGGTAGATCTTGATGGAAATAAAATAGAAGGAAATCTGAATCCTTCTTCTGATACAAAAACTCATCTGGAACTTTATAAAGCTTTTGCAGATATTGGGGGAGTGGCCCATACGCATTCAACTTATGCTACTGCCTGGGCTCAAGCTGTAAAAGCCATACCATGCCTTGGTACCACTCATGCCGATTTTTTTTATGGTGAGATACCCTGTACCGGGATTATAGAAGACAGTTGCATATTAAAAGATTATGAGTTTGAAACTGGAAGGTTAATTGTAGATACTTTTAGATCTATAGATTATCATTATATGAAAGCGGTGCTGGTAGCATGTCACGGGCCATTTAGCTGGGGAGATAATGCCGAAGAGGCTGTAAAAATTAGTATTGCACTGGAGGAGATTGCAAAGACAGCACTTTATTCAATAATAATTAATCCATCACTTAAAAATATAAAAAAGAACCTGCTTGATAAGCATTATTTAAGAAAACATGGAAAAGGTGCTTATTACGGGCAAAAAAAAATTTCTTATTATCCCAGACATAAAAATTAAACTTTTCGGCATCTATGATAATAGAATAAGAATATTGCGGAGAGCAGGTGGGTACTGTTTTTTTATAGCAATTAAAAACTGCCCAATTTTTTGAAGTCGTCTTTTAAGTCTTTATATAATGATTTATAAATCGCGTATAACTTCTTATATTTTTCGACATTTTCGGCTGCAGGATTATTTTCTTTATCTTCACTTAATATTTTTTCAATACCTTCTTTTATGCTGGCATATATCCCGCATCCTGCGCCTGCGATGATAGCAGCTCCGAAAGCAGCACCTTCTTCAATATTTAAAGTAACTACTTTTGAATTAAAAACATCTGCTATAATCTGTCTCCAGGTATCGCTTTTTGCGCCGCCGCCAAATAGGATTATCTTATCCGAATCAATATTGAGATCTCTCATCAAAGTGAGGCAATCAAGCTGGCTGAATGCTACTCCTTCCATAATCGATCTTACAAAGTGATCCGGACCGTGCAGGTAAGAAATACCAAAAAATACGCCTCTTGCATCCGGATCCGTATATGGTGTTCTCTCACCTGATAGATACGGTAAAAATATAAGTCCATCAGATCCTGCCGGAACTTGTTCTGCCTGTTTATCCAGTAAATTATATCCTTTTATATCAGGAAAATTTTTTATTATTTTTCCGGATGGACCAAACTCATCAAAATACCATCTGAGTGATCCGGCAGCAGAAAGCGTTACTCCCGTGAGGTGCCACTTACCGGGAACTGCGTGACAAAAGGAATGAACCCTGCCCTGAGGGTCATATAAGGGTTTATCCATATGTGCAAATACTACACCCGAAGTTCCTATTGAATCTGAAATAAGCCCACTTTTTATAATACCGCTGCCAACTGCTCCGGCAGCATTATCACTGCCGCCTCCTACTATAGGTGTACCTTCAATTAGACCTGTAAGGTTGGAAGCTTCTTCACTTACTTTTGAAGTTATTATATCGGATTCAAATACTTCCGGAAGCAGGGACTTTTCTATATTCAGTCCGTTTAAAATTTCATTTGACCAATTTCTGGAAGGTATATTCATAAGAATTGTACCGGAAGCATCCGAAACTTCAGTTGCATACGTGTTTGATAACCTGTATCTTATATAGTCCTTCGGGAGAAGTATTTTTGATACTTTTTTATAATTTTCAGGTTCATTTTCTTTTAACCATAGTATTTTAGGTGCAGTAAATCCGGGAAGAGCCCTATTATATGATAGTTTTATAAAACCATCATAGCCAAATATTTTATATATAGTTTCGCATTGTTTGAAAGTTCTTTGGTCACACCAGAGTATAGCGGGTCTGATTACATTTCCATTTTTATCTAAAAAAATACTTCCGTGCATCTGTCCCGATAGACCAATACCGGCAATATTTTTTGGAGAAACATTGGATTTTTTTATAACATCTTTTATAGTATTTATTGAAGCAATCCACCAGTCATTTGGAATCTGCTCAGCCCAGCCAGGTTTTGGAGTTATTAGTTTATAATCACTTGTACTTGAAGCTATTAGTTTACTGTTTTCATCTATTAACACAGCTCTGGTTGAACTTGTTCCTATATCGATGCCTAAAAGATATCTCATAATTTTTGATATACCTACTCTTTATATTATTTCATTCTTTTTGCTAATATTAATTCGATATCACCCCGGTGATTTTCCGGATCATAGTATGCTTCCATTATTTCTTCGTTGGGTAAATTATTGATTCTTTCATTCATAATGTTCATTACCATAGAATTTATTTCAATAGCTTTCTGGACAGGCATTCTTTCCGGATTGATATCCATGCCAAAATATTCATTGTACCCTGACATTTTTAATGAAAAAAGCGAAGCTTCAGCCTGCTGCCATTCAATAACTCCAACATTTAAATCCTGGTCATAATTACCCATAGGCTGGCTGTTCCAGTGAGTATGGAATAGTCTGCTGTCTCTTGTAATTCTGCTGAAAGCATAAGGAGCATCTTCAAATCCCATTCTGATATGTCCTATCTCAGGCTGCATTCCCAATAACTTATAACCTTTGTCGATAAGATCCCTATTAATTTTGGATTTTAATCTTGATTCAATATCCCGGCAAGCCAGTAGTCCATCAACGGTTGTCCTATAAACATTGTTTGGAGCAGGTTCATATGGTTTTGGTTCTATGGCTACCGGTACTCCCGGTACTTCATCCATAGCATAAGCTACTGCGTCTTCAAATCTATCCCACATATCATAATAATTCGTACCCAGAGAGTAAAGATATCCATCAGATCCCGGCCATATACCGGCATGGTGCAAACCATTGTTTTTTACAAACTTCAAACAATTTATCAGAGTTTCTATTGCTTTGTCTCTATATTTATCAATAGGATTTGATAATGAACCAAATTCATATTCTTTAGGATAAAATATTGAAGGATAACAGGAAAGCAACTTAATTCCGGTCTCCTGTTCGAGTTTTTTATAAAGGTGATAATTATCTTCATTTGCTTCTGCAGGGTAATGAGCCTCTATGGCTTTAATTCCGTATTTTGCCATTTCTTTTGCCATTTCCAATCTCTGTGGAATATCTTTATTAAGTACAAATGCTTCATGAAATCTTCCACCGCCCGGCGTAAAATACCATATACCTATAGAGATTTTAGGATCAAGGTCATATGTGTTTAGATGTTTTATTAGTTCTTCTTTAGATCTTCTTTTTTCCTGATAACGAGTGTTTATAATGTTTTCCATTGGACCTTTCTATTGTTAGAATTATGTTATAAAATTGATTATAAATATACTTTTCTTATAAGGATTATTTTTAACCACAATGGTTTTTATAGATTATAGTATGAGAAATAAAATGGTTAGTCAAGTAAATTATATAAATATGTTAAATAAATGCCTTGACTAACCAGCATTTTACTTTTATAATAACTCAAATCAGTAACTATTATAAATCAGTAACTATAATAAAATTATTATAAAATTATTATATTATAAAATCCATATAAAAATTAATCTCAAGCAATAAATTAGCAAGTAGTTCAAATATCTTAAATCCTGGGGATAAATCGATAATGAAGGAAACAGTATTTTACATACTTTTAAAAATATTCCAAATAAATTTCAATATCAATATTAATATATGTAAAAATAAAGGGAGGAGATGTCTATGAAAAAAAGGGGTTTGCCTATCTAATATTAAACAAATCCCGGATTATATTTTATCAAAAAAAGTTTATTTAAAAGGAGATGAAAAAGGTGAAAAAAATATTATTGTTTGTTCTAGTTATAGCTTTGATGACTTCAATGCTATTAATTGGAATTTCTTGTAAAGAAAAAGCAGCTGAGAAGGGAGAGCTTATTGGTGTGACTATGCCTACAAAATCCCTGCAGCGTTGGAATCAAGATGGTGATAACATGAAGAAGCAGCTTGAAGCAAAGGGTTATACAGTAGACCTTCAGTATGCTGAAAATGATGTAAATGCCCAGCTCAGCCAGCTCGAAAATCAGATCACAATGGGTTGTAA
Organism: uncultured Actinomycetota bacterium; assembly: GCA_964517765.1. Taxonomy (GTDB): domain Bacteria; phylum Actinomycetota; class Humimicrobiia; order Humimicrobiales; family Humimicrobiaceae; genus Hydromicrobium. The sequence continues at coordinate 8,838 of CAZFEN010000005.1, forward strand.
AGTTCTGGTAATTGCTTCCATAGATGGTTCTGCTCTCTCAGAAGTGCTAAAGAAAGCCGTAGATGCAGGAATACAGTCCATTGCTTATGACAGACTTATCATGGAAACGCCTGATGTTGATTATTACACTTCATTCGATAACTTTAAGGTAGGCGCATTACAGGGAACATATATTGAAGAAGCTCTTGGTCTGGCAGATGGAGCTGGTCCGTTTAACATCGAACTTTTTGCAGGTTCTCCCGATGATAATAATGCTACATTATTCAATAATGGAGCAATGAGTATCATACAGCAATACATTGACAGCGGACAGCTGGTAGTAGTAAGTGGTCAGACTGATTTTCTGACAATAGCTACACCTGCATGGAAATCTGAAACCGCTCAGGCAAGAATGGATAACCTTATCACAGCAAACTATGCAGGCGATACAAAGCTTGATGTTGTTCTTTGTCCGAATGACAGTACTGCAATAGGTGTTATAGCAGCACTTGATAACGTTGGTTACGGAAGCGCAGATAAACCATATCCAGTAATAACCGGACAGGACTGTGACATAGCAAACGTACTTGCAATGATTGATGGTAAGCAATCGATGTCAGTGTTTAAAGACACGCGTACGCTGGCTGCACAGGCAGTAGATATGGTAGATGCTATTATGAAGGGCGAGGAAGTCCCGGTAAACGATACAAGCACATATGACAACGGTGTTAAGATAGTTCCTTCATTCCTGTGCGTGCCCGTATTTGCAAATGCAGATAATTACAAAGAGATTCTGATTGATAGCGGATATTATACAGAAGATCAGCTTACGAAGTAATTAATGGACAAAAAAGAGTAAGCTATTTCTTGTAAAGACTGCAGGTCGAATATTTAAAAAGAGTATTCGACCTGCAGTTTAAAAAAACAATAAACAGGAGATCTTATTAAATGCAATCAACGATTCTTGAGATGAAAAATATAACAAAGATTTTCCCTGGCGTTAAAGCGCTGGATAATGTGAACATGGATGTAGTTGAAGGGGAAATCCATGCTCTTGTAGGTGAAAACGGTGCAGGAAAATCTACGCTCATGAATGTTCTTTCCGGAATACATCCTTACGGTACTTATACAGGGAATATTATATATTACGGCAAGGAGTGTCATTTTAAAACTATAAGAGACAGCGAGCATGTTGGAATTGTTATTATTCATCAGGAATTGGAAATGGTGCCGTATCTATCTATTGCTGAAAATATATTTCTGGGCAATGAACGGGCAAAGAATAAAATAATAGATTGGGATAGAACTCATTATGAGGCAAACCAGCTTTTAAAACGTGTGGGGCTGAATGAAGATACGCAGAAACCAGTAAAGGATATTGGTGTCGGAAAGCAGCAGCTCGTTGAAATAGCAAAGGTACTTTCGAAAAAAGTCAAATTATTAATACTTGATGAACCAACTGCAGCGCTGACTGATGAAGAATCCGAAAAACTTCTAAAACTATTACTTCAGTTCAAAGCAGAAGGCATAACATCAATAATGATTTCACATAAGATACATGAAGTCTCCAAAATTGCAGACCGGATAACTATCTTACGCGATGGGGGCACTATAGAAACCCTAACAAAAGATATAGATGATATTGGAGAGGACAGGATAATAAAAGGAATGGTTGGCCGTCCGTTGACAGATAGATTCCCTAAACGTGTATCAAATATAGGAGAGGTAACTTTAGAGGTTAAAAACTGGAATGTCTATGATCCTATGGTCGAAGGCAGGCAGGTAATAAAAAATGCAAGCATAAATGTTCGTAAAGGTGAAGTTGTTGGTATTGCCGGTCTGATGGGTGCCGGGAGGACTGAATTTGTAATGAGTATTTTTGGAAAGGCATATGGCAGAAATATCTCCGGTCAAATAGTTTTAAACGGAAAAGAAATAAATCTTAAAAATATAAGAGCAGCTATAGATAACGGGATTGCATATTGTACGGAGGATAGAAAATCTGCGGGACTGGTGCTGATCAGTGACATAAAAACAAACCTGACACTTGCCGGACTTAAAAAAATCAGTAAAAAAACAGTTATTGATCAAAACAAAGAAATAAGAATGGCAGAAGAATATGTTAAGAAACTTAAAATTAAAACTTCTGGTTTAATGCAAAAAGCCGCTAATCTATCCGGTGGAAATCAGCAAAAACTTATACTTTCAAAATGGACATTTGTTGAACCTGAAATTCTGATACTGGACGAACCAACAAGAGGAATTGATGTTGGCGCAAAATATGAAATATACTTAATTATAAATGAACTGGTTTCTGAAGGTAAATCAGTGATTTTCATTTCTTCGGAGCTTCCTGAAATTATTGGTATGAGTGACCGTGTATTTGTCATGAATATGGGTCGCATAGTCGGCGAGCTTGAAGACAATGAAGCTACCCAGGAATCAATAATGAAATGTATAATGAAGAGTCAGAGTAAGGGAGTGCAATAATATGGCAAAATCTAAAATTGGCGATCTTTTTAAAAATAATATACGTCAGTATGCTATGATTATAGCACTTCTGGCAATTATTATTCTGTTCCAGATATTAACAAAAGGCATACTTCTATATCCGCAGAATGTAGCCAATCTCATACTGCAGAATGGTTATGTAATAATACTTGCCATCGGCATGATGTTATGTATACTTACGGGCGGAAATATTGACCTTTCGGTCGGTTCAATAGTTGCTTTTACCGGTGCAATAGCAGGATCATTAATAATCGGGATGAAAATGGATGTATGGCTGGCTGTATTAATTACCATTGTTGCCGGTTTTATTATTGGCGCATGGCAGGGATACTGGATTGCATATATCAGGGTACCCCCATTTATTGCCACACTTGCAGGCATGCTTATATTCAGAGGACTTACAAACGCCATACTAAGGGGTCTTACCCTTGCTCCGTTTCCGGATAGCTACCTTGTTTTAACTGCTGGTTTTGTAAATGATATATTTAATTTTCCTGATTTAAAACTCAATATTACGTCCCTTGTGGCGGGTGTAATAATTATAATTGCTTATATTTTCTTTTCAATTAAAGGTCGTATAAATAAGAGGAAGTATAATTTTGAAGTTACTTCACTACCTTTATTTATACTTCAGGTTCTTATAATCTCTTCCGTTATTATGGTATTTTTCTACTGGCTGGCCCGTTACAAAGGTATGCCGACTGTCCTGGTTCTAATTGGTATACTTATTATTGCATATACATTCGTAACACAGAATACGGTATTTGGAAGATATATATATGCAATGGGTGGGAACCAAACAGCAGCACGTCTTTCGGGTATCGATACTAAAAAAGTCTTATTTTGGGTGTATTTGAATATGGGCGTACTGGCTACAATAACAGGTATTGTATTTTCCGCACGTCTTAATGCTGCTTCCCCGGTTGCAGGACAAAATATGGAACTGGACGCCATTGGTGCATGTTTTATAGGCGGCGCCTCTGCTTCAGGAGGAGTGGGTACTATTATTGGAGCTTTGGTAGGTGCCCTGGTTATGGGTGTATTAAACAATGGAATGTCTATAATCGGAGTGGGTATTGAATGGCAGGCGGTCATTAAAGGAATGGTATTACTCGCAGCAGTTGGATTTGATGTGTTCTCAAAATCCAGGTCCAGAGCTTAATTTTATACAGGTAAAAATTGCTAGGATCTCTTATATCTTTTATCAGAAAAAAATAGATTTTTAACCTTGAAATTACGTGTTTTCTCTAAAGGCCTGGTTTTTTAAATATATATGATTAAATAGACAAATAAGTTATGTAATTGGCTTGACTAAACGATTTTTTAATCTTATAATGAAAATTCAAGTTAATTAGTATAAAAAAATAATTTACTCGAACAAAACTTTTTAAAAACTTCTATCTTATGATTTCTATAAAGAAACAACAAACTCTTAAACAGGCAAACAGGAAAGCAATATTAAATGTTCTTCGCAATTCCGGAGAAATATCGGTAGCTGATCTTTCCAAGAAGGTCAATTTAAGCAAGCAGACACTGATGAAAATAATGAATTATTATACCAGAAATGGAATGGTTATTATTACAGGGAAGGGAAATTCTACAGAAGAGGGTGGTAAGAAACCCAATATTTATAAGTTCAATACAGACGGTGGTTACGCAATTGGCATGGCTATATCGGCAAATAAATTATTTTCTATAATTACTGATTTGAAAAGTAAAATTCTGGATGAAATTTCAGTAGTTCTGGAAGCTGATGAAGAGTTTGACAGTATTCTACAGAAAATAATTGATTCATATAATTATCTTACAAAAAATCCGGAAATTAAAAAAGAGAGAATTATCGGTCTGGCAATTGGGGCCTACGGTATAACTGATTTCACTCAAGGGAAAGTTATTTTTTCACCACATTTTCCATCATGGGGTAAAGATTTAATGCTGAAAGAAAAAATAATGGAACGAATACCAGAGAATATTCCGGTAATGGTTGATAATCATTCAAGGTTCCAGGTTTTTGCTGAAAAAATTTTAGGTCTGGCTAAAGATAAAAACAATGTTGTTGCCTTACAGGCAGGAAAAGGGCTGGTAGCAGGAGTGATAATAGAAAATGAAATCAAAAGGGGTAATCATTTTTTAATTGGGGAAATAGGGCACATGATAATAGATCACGAAGGAAGAGAAATATGTTCTTGTGGAGGTAAGGGCTGTTTTGAAGCAATGGTGTCAACCCGTAGAATATTAAGAATGGCTAAAGAAAAGTATAAAGAATATCCTGATTCCATAATTTTTAATAATAATGGTCCTGATGGCATAGATATCTATGATGTATTTGATGCATCAAATAAAGGGGATACACTTGCACTGTATCTTATGAATGACATAATTAACTGGTTTGGAATTGGGATATCTAATATTATTCTTATGTATGATCCGCAGGTTATGATTATTCAGGGCATCTTTACAAAAGCAGGGAAATATTTTATTGAAAATTTAAGAAAAAAGATTAATAAAATTTCCTTATTTTCCATAAAAAGAGAAACTGAAATTAAATATTCCGAGCTTGAGGATAAAGCAGGTGTGCTGGGAGCAGCATCTTTTGTTCTTTCCAGATATTTTGAATAGATTTCAAATTTAATATAAATTATCAAAAGAGAAGGGGGGTACTTATGAAAAAACATGGGATTTGCCTAAAGCCCTTTACAGGCTTAATCTTAAACAAATCCCGGATTAATTTTTATCAAAAAAGAAATTTTGTTAAAAGGAGATGAGACAATTGAAAAAAATATTAATTCTTACTTTGATTGCAGCTTTCATGATTTCAATGTTGTTTCTTGGAACTTCCTGCAAAGAAGAAGAAGCAGCAGCTGAAGAAGAAGTTGTAGCCGAAGAAGAAGAAGTTGCAGAAGAAGAAGAAGTAGTAGTAGCCGAGCCAGTTACTGTTACCTGGTGGCACATACAGACTGAAACAACCCAGGCAGCTTTATGGCAGGATTACGCTGACATGTATATGGCTGAGAATCCAAATGTTACTGTTGAGGTTACAGTTTTGGAGAACGAAAACTTCAAGGCCAAACTGACTACAACTATGCAGACCGGCGAAGTACCTGATATTTTCCAGAGCTGGGGTGGTGGAACAATGAATGATCAGGCCGAAGCTGGATTACTGAAAGACATTACAGCATTTCTTGATGCAGATGGATGGCGTGATACATTCTCACCAGGTGCTCTGGGTGTTTATGCCTATAACGGAGTAAACTACGGTGTACCAAGAGATATGGGAATGGTTGGCTTCTGGTATAATACGGAAATATTTGCTGATGCAGGAATTGATAGTCCACCTGCCACCTGGACGGAGCTTCTTGAAGATGTCCAGACATTAAAAGATGCAGGTATTACTCCAATTTCTGTTGGCGCTGGAGATAAATGGCCAGCTGCTTTCTGGTGGGAATATCTTTGCGTACGTATTGGCGGCCAGGCAGCTTTTCTCGCAGCTGAATCAAGAGAAGGTTCCTTCACCGATGCTCCATTTGTAGAAGCAGGAGAAAAGATTCTTGAACTGGTTGATATGGATGCTTTCCAGGACGGTTTTCTTGCTTCAACATGGGGTGATGAAGCTACCCTTATGGGTAATAGCGAAGCAGCCATGGACCTTATGGGACAATGGGCCCCCGGTTCATTCAGAGAAAACAGCGCTGATGGCACGGGACTGGATGGTAAAATAGGATGGTTCCCATTCCCGATGGTTGAAGGTGGAGCAGGCGGCGCAAGTGATGGATTAGGCGGAGGCAATGGATTCGTAGTTGGTAAAGACGCCCCTGATGAAGCTGTAGATTTTCTGAAATTTATAAGCAGTGTGGAGTGCCAGACGGCACAGGCTGAAATAGGTATGTCCGTACCTGTTGTAACAGGTGCTGAAGTTGGACTGACTGATCCGACACTTCTGATGGTTCAACAGGGTGCAGCAGCTGCTGAATATTTCCAGCTGTACTATGATCAGTACCTTCCACCGGCAATGGGTTCTGTAGTAAATGATGCTGTTCAGGCAATTTTTGGAGGTGCAATGACACCATTAGAAGCTGCTCAGATGGTTGAAGACTCGGCTGCAGTAGAATTGCAGTAATAAATTTCTGAGTCTATATTTGAAAATGGGATTGGGCTTAATGCCCAATCCCATTAAATAAAAAAATATTAATAATTTTAATAAAAGATAGTATTATGTGTAAGGAGGCTCAAAATAGAATCAACAAAGAGAATAAAACCCGGTGGTTTTAGTGTTGATAGAATAAAAATTTTTTTATTTTTAATTCCAGCTGCTACACTTATACTTGTTTTCCTGGTTATTCCGATATTCCAATCTGGCTATTACAGTTTTTTTAACTGGAACGGAATGGGACCTGCAGAAGATTTTATAGGAATGGCAAATTTTAAAACCTTATTTACCGATAAAATCTTTCTTAAGGCTGTAGCTAATAGTTTTATTATTGTTGCGCTATCATTATTCATACAGCTCCCAATGGGCTTATTTCTGGCTATTTTGTTTGGACGCGGATTAAGGGGCCGTGCTTTTTTTAGAACGATCTTTTTCCTACCATATGTTTTCTCAGAAGCTATAGTTGCTGTTATGTGGCGGATTCTTTACAATCCAGAACCAAGCAGAGGTTTTATAAATGCAGTTTTTCAGGCATTTGGGTGGGAAACCCAGGCATGGTTGGGAAACACAGACCTTGTTCTTTTTTCAATATTTATTGTGCTTACGTGGAAATATATTGGATTTCATATGCTTTTATATATAACAGGTCTGCAAAACATCCCGAAAGATGTTGAAGAAGCAGCTTTGATCGATGGTGTAAACAAACGGCAGATGTTAACATATATAACCTTACCATTATTAAGCGGCACGATAAGAACATCGGTATATTTATCAGTTCTTGGTTCACTGCAGGTATATGCAATAGTATGGATTATGACCAAGGGTGGTCCGGTTAATGCAAGCGAGATTCTATCAACATACATGTACCGCTTTAGTTTTGTGCGGTTCCAACTTGGTTACGGTGCAGCTGTGGCAATAATAATGTTAATTATTGCACTTATTTTTTCTATAACATACATGAGTTTTGTGCGCAGAACAGAACATATAGTATAGAAAGGATTGATTTATGTCATATGACGGTACAAAAAAAAGTACAAATTTTAAAAATATAATTCTGGTAACATTAAAATATGTTGTTCTCATATCGGCTCTACTTTTTATTATTGTTCCGATAATAATTATTATATTTGGCGGATTAAAAACACGTGGTGAATTTTATACTATTCCTTATATTCCCCCCATACCGCCTAGATGGGGAAATATTGCGAGTATTTTAAATATGCCGGTTTTCTGGTATATGTTGCGTAATAGTGTGGTGGTAACAGTCACAGGCACGGTCATAGTAATAGTCGTTGCTTCAATGTCAGCTTTTGTATTTGCCCGTATGAATTTTAAAAGGAAGGGCGCTTTATTTCAATTTTTTACTCTCGGTCTAATGTTTCCGGCTACCGTGGCTATTTTACCGATTTTCCTTATAATAAGACAGCTAGGTTTACAAAATAATCTGATAGGGGTAATACTTGTCCTGGCGACATTCCAGGTTTCTATGTCAACCGTAATCCTTCGCAATTTTTTTATGGAAGTTCCTTCAGAACTTCATGATGCCGCACTCATAGATGGGTGCAATACAATAGGATTTTTCAGGAGAATACTGCTCCCACTGGCAAAGCCATCACTGGCTGCAGTGGCGTCTTTATCTGTGGTTAATATATGGAATGATTTGCTGGTAGCACTGGTTCTGCTAGATTCAGAAAAGTTATGGACATTGCAGCTTGGAACAATGCAATTTCAGGGTCAGTATGGGCAGGATTTATCTCTGGTGTCGGCGTTTCTTATTTTAGCAGCTGTACCTGCCGTAATATTTTACATATTTGCCCAGCGTCATATTGTTTCAGGATTAACCGCAGGTTCAATAAAAGGTTAATTATATAGAAATATCATTAAATATAAGGTTATTCACAAGTTATTCAAATTTTAAGAAAATCCATAAAATATTGAATCCTATATTCCTGATAATAATTATTTTTTTATATAAAATTTACATGAAAGGAATCATAAGATAGATAAAAATAATGATAAACAAAAAAAAGATTATCCTGAGAAGAATCATATAGTAGATAAAAAAGTAAAGAATCTTTTATCACTCATGACTCTGGATGAAAAAATTGCTCAGCTTGGTAGTCTCTGGGTGTATGAAATATTAGATAATAAAGATTTTTCCAGTAAAAAGGCAGATACTCTATTTAAATATGGTATTGGACAGATAACCCGTCTGGCCGGTGCAAGTAATTTTAGTCCGGACGAATCCGCCAGAACAGCTAACCGTATACAAAAATACCTGATTACGCATACCCGTCTTGGAATTCCGGCTATCATCCATGAAGAATCCTGCAGCGGATATATGGCAAAAGGAGCAACCTGCTTTCCTCAGATTATAGGAGCGGCCAGTACATGGGAACCTGAACTGATAGAGTCAATGGGGAGTGTAATAAAGGACCAGATGAGATCAGTGGGCGCCCATCAGGCTCTTGCCCCCGTGCTGGATATTACACGTGATGCAAGATGGGGAAGGGTTGAAGAGACTTTTGGGGAAGATCCCTATCTTGTTTCGAGAATGGGAGTATCTTATATAAAAGGGATCCAGGGCCGGAACTGGACGAAAGGTATAATGGCAACCGGCAAACACTTTGCAGGACACGGTGTTCCGGAGGGAGGTATGAACTGCGCGCCACCGCATATACTGCCGAGAGAATTGCGCGAAGTATTCCTTGCGCCTTTTGAAGCAGCCGTCAAAGAAGCAGGTATTGCCTCCATAATGCCTGCTTATCATGAACTGGATGGTATTCCCTGTCACAGCTCAAAAAAAATGTTGGGAGAAATATTGAGAGATGAGTTAGGCTTTGAAGGACTGTTAGTATCCGATTATTATGGGATAAATATGCTGTATGATTACCATCATATTGCAAAGGATAAGATCGATGCAGCAAAGTTGGCACTCGAATCAGGTATTGATATAGAATTTCCGAGTACCGATTATTATGGAAAAACATTGAAAGCTGCAGCTAAAAAGGGTTTTATCAAGGAATCATTAATTGATATATCTGTCATGAGGGTGCTTAAAATGAAATTTTTACTTGGACTGTTTGAGAATCCTTATGTAGATGAGAAAAAGGCCGCCAGTATATTTGATACGACAGAACAGAGAGCACTTGCCCGTGAAATAGCACAAAAATCGATTATACTATTAAAAAACCAGGGTGATTTACTTCCTGTAAAAAAAGATGTCAAGTCGATTGCTGTAATTGGACCGAGTGCAAATACCGCAAGAAATATTATTGGTGATTATGCATATCCATGCCATATGGAAGCATTAGTCGAGATGAGAAAGAGTGCGGTAATTTTTAATACACCTATACCTGAAAAGATAGAATTGGTTGACAGCTTTGTTCCAATCTCCAGTATACTGGAAGGGATAAAAAATAGAGTCAGCGGCAAAACTATTGTCCGCTATGCAAAAGGTTGTGATATTAGAAGCAATTCCAGGGATGGTTTTGCCGAAGCTATTGAAGCTGCAAAAAAATCGGAAGTGGCAGTTGTGGCTGTAGGAGATAAATCCGGTCTTGTTGAGGATTGTACGAGCGGGGAAACCAGAGACAGGGCTGATCTTGATCTGCCGGGGATACAGGAGGAACTCGTAAAAGTCCTTTATGAAACCGGCACACCCATAATTATCGTATTAATAAATGGAAGGCCATTATCCATAAATTGGATTGCCGGGAAAATACCAGCAATAATAGAAGCATGGTTGCCCGGCGAAGAAGGAGCCAATGCGGTTACCGATGTATTATTCGGGGATTATAACCCGGGGGGCAAACTGCCTATATCTTTTCCGAGATCGGTGGGGCAGGTTCCTGTATATTACAATCACAAACCATCCGGTGGACGTTCTTACCGGAAAGGTGATTATGTAGAGATGAGCAGCAAACCACTGTTTCCATTTGGTCATGGTCTAAGCTATACCAGTTTTGAATATAGCCATATGATTATAACGCCGGAAAACGTATCCATAGACGGTCAGGTTGAAATAAGTATTGATATAAAGAATGCCGGGTCCTATGCGGGAGATGAGGTTATGCAGCTGTATGTAAACGATGTGCAGTCTGAGATAACAAGACCTGTAAAGGAACTAAAGGGTTTTAAGAGAATTACCCTGAAACCTGGTCAGAAAAAGACTATTACATTTGTTTTATCAATAACGCAATTAGGTTTCTATAACAAGGACATGAAGTATGTTGTAGAACCAGGAACTATAAAAGTTATGCTTGGGAATTCTTCAGAGAATATCGTTTCAACAGGAGAATTTGAAATAACCGGTGCAGTAACAGAAATAAGCGATAAGAAGAAATATTTCACATCAGTAAGAGTTAAATGACGAGTGAAAGCTAAAGTGGTAGCTAATATTATTGAGGAATAAAGGAATTAAAATGAAAGCAGCTATATTAAAAAAGCCGAAAGAAATAATCATAAAAGATATTCCCGAACCAGAATACGGTGATAATGAGATCTTGATAAATATAAAGGAGGTAGGTCTTTGTGGAAGTGATGTGCATTACTATAACACTGGTAGAATTGGGGATTTTATAGTAGAAAAACCCATAATTTTAGGACATGAAAGTTCCGGGATTATTGCAGAAGTTGGGAAAAATGTAAAAGGTCTAAAAGTAGGAGATAGAGTAACAATTGAGCCGGGAGTTCCCTGCTACAGTTGCAACTACTGCAAAAAGGGGGATTATAATTTATGTCCAAATATAAGATTTATGGCCACCCCTCCTTATGACGGGGCATTTGTGGAATATGTGGCTTATGATCCCAATTTTGTTTATAAATTACCTAGTAATGTTTCCTTTACCTCGGGGGCTCTTATAGAACCACTTTCAGTTGGGTACAGTGCTTCAAAAAGAGCAAAAATTGGCCCAGGAGATAAGGTACTTATTTTAGGTTCAGGGCCTATCGCAATTTCAATCCTGGAGATAACCAAAACATTTGGAGCTTCCAGAATTTATATTACCGATATTAATGACTTCAGGTTGGAGATAGCCAAAAAACATGGAGCATATAAAACAATAAATATTAGAAAACAGGATATATTTAAGGAACTTGAAGATATTAAAATAGACTCGGTTATTGAAGCTTCAGGGGTAGAAAGCTCTATTATAAATTCTATAAAGTTGGTAAAGCCAGAAGGGACAGTAGTCTGGGTAGGAATGGGAAAAGATGATATTGAAATTCCGTATTCTAAACTTACTTCCAAAGATCTAACCGTAGAAGGTATCTTTAGATATAGGAATACCTATCCTTCGATAATCAGTCTGCTTGAAGAGAAAAAGGTTAATATTGAAGATATTGCCACTCATTATTTTAAACTTGATGAAATTGATAAAGCTTTTAATGTGGCTAATAATCCTAATGCTGACAAAATGAAAATTATAATTAGGATTTAAAAAATTTTTATTATAATGATAGAAAAAAATTCATTTTAATAAATACGAGTATGGCATTTCTCTATGAAGTAATAATTTGTTTTGTATTCATGACTATTTTTTATGTTATAAGAAGGGTAAATTCCCTGGGTGCTGCACCAGGATTTATTGAAGGATTATACACGGTTATTAGATTTGGTTTAATTGTCGGGGCTTTGTTTGGATTTATATTTGCTGTCATTTTAGGGATGCTGTACAGACCTTTCAGAAGTATTGTTTTTTTTAGAGAAGAAGATAATTTTTTGGCTGCTTTAAATGCAGCTGTGGTGAGAATTAATTATAAATTTAGCAAACAGGATAATAACTTTTATATTTTCAGGGAAAAGAAAAACAAACTTGCCGATATCCAGGTCAGGATAGATGATAGTAAAGCAACAATTTACGGGCATTTTAGTAAGGTTAAAAATTTGAATAGATACCTCCCGGGACAGTCTCCATTAAATCTAAAATAATCCTAAAACATCTTATTTTTATTATAAGATGTTTTCGATAACAGAGATTTTTAATATTTAATTATGTTTTCAGAAAATATTTAGTATAATCATAAAAATAATAAATTTACCTGATTAATATATCTTTCTAATTTATGCGTATTTTATAAAAAACTACAAGGAAATAAGGAGTAAATTATGAATGAAGATTTGAAAATAATAAAAGAAAGATGTGACAGTAAAAATTATGAAAAAATAGTCGAAATAAAAAATGACTATGTTTTTAAATTTGTTGCAAAATTCATAAAACTTCTAAATCCCGGATCAGTATTTGTCTGTGAAGATTCTCTGAGTGATTTCGATTACATAAGAGAAAAAACCATAAGAGATGGTGAGGAAAAGAAGCTCTCGACAGGAGGGCATACGGTTCATTTTGACAGCTATTACGATCAGGGAAGAGACAAAGAGCATACAAGACTTCTGGTCCCAAAGGGATTTTACCTGGATCCAAATCTGGATACAATGGACAAGGAAACAGGGATCAAAGAAATCCTGGGTATTCTGGAAAATATAATGCGGGGAAAAGAATTATATATACTTTTTTTCTCTCTGGGACCGGTTAATTCCAATTTCTCTATTCCTGCCATTCAATTAACTGATTCAAGCTATGTTGCACATTCAGAAATCATACTTTACAGATCAGGATATCAGGAATTCAAAAGATTAGGGAACTATAAAGATTTTTTTCAATTCGTACATTCGGCCGGAGAAATCAAAGATGGTGTAAGTATAAATATCGATAAAAGAAGAATATACATGGATACGGAAGAAGACATCGTATATTCTGTAAATACTCAATATGGAGGAAATACTATCGGACACAAGAAGCTTGCAATGCGTCTCGGAATAAATAAAGCCTCAAAGGAAAATTGGCTGACGGAACATATGTTTATTTCCGGAATACATGGACCCGGAGGTAGAGTGACATACTTTACCGGTGCTTTTCCATCAATGTGCGGGAAGACCTCAACAGCGATGATATCAGGTGAAACAATAGTCGGGGATGATATCGTTTATATTAAAAATATAAATAATAAGGTATATGCGGTCAATGTGGAAATAGGTATTTTTGGGATAATAGAAGACATTAATCATGTGGACGATCCTTCCATATGGAAAGTTCTAAACGAACCAAACGAAATCATATTTTCAAATATACTGGTAACCGAAGATGGAACTGCTTACTGGGTAGGAAAGCCGGGAAAGGTACCTGAAAAAGGAATAAACCATTCCGGGCAGTGGTATCAGGGTAAGAAGGATACCGAAGGAAATTTGATTCCGCCTTCTCATAAGAATGCAAGATTTACCGTAAATCTTAAAAATCTGGATAATCTTGATGTAAATTATGATAATCCTGAGGGTGTCGAGATAAAAGGGGTAATATACGGCGGAAGAGATTCGGATACGCTGGCTCCACTGCTCGAGGCATACAACTGGAATCATGGAATAATAAGTATGGGTGCTTCTCTTGAATCAGAAACAACTGCAGCTACTCTTGGTAAAACGGGTGTGAGAACCTTCAATCCCATGTCTAATCTTGATTTTCTTTCGATTCCGGTAGGAAAGTATATAGATATCAACCTGAAGTTCGGCCAGTCACTGAAGAATCCACCCAAAATATTCAGCGTTAATTATTTTCTTATGGACAGCGAAGGTAATTATCTAAATGAAAGGGCTGACAAAAGGGTATGGCTGAAGTGGATGGAACTTCGTATTCATGAAGAAGTGAAAGCAATCGATATCGGTACGGGTTTTATTCCACTGTATGATGACCTTAAAGTGTTATTTAAGGATGTTCTGGGAAAGAACTACAGCCAGGAGGAATACATAAAACAATTTACTTTAAGGATTCCTGAAAATATTTCGAAAATAGATAGGATCTTAAAAATTTATACCGGCCTGGGTTCTGGAGTTCCTGATATATTGTTCAGGATTCTGAAGGAACAGAAAATTAGACTCGAGATTTTGAAAAATAAAAAGGGAGAATACCTTTCTCCGCTATCATTTTAACTGCTTTTTATCAGTGATCGAGCTTATACATTATGAGACCACTTGAAGGTTTTGGATAAAAGTAAGTAGATTTTTCAGGTAATATATATCCTGACATGCAAATCTTTTCCAGTTCTTTTGCTGTAATCACATTTATAAGAACTCCTACATCAAAACTTTTACTATCAATATTCTCTATTAAATTATCTATGGAATGGGTATAATTGATTTTTTCGATTTGAAAAGAACCGCTGATTTTATCAATTAAGAATTCCCTGAGTATATTTACATCCGTGTTTAAATAAATTTCATTGGCTGATCCCGGATGAATGGTGCTGGCTTCAAAGGACTTTTTCAGTCTAATAAAATATAACTTTTTATTTTCACCATAAACAAAAAAGCTCTTAAAACCCCTGGATTTAGATTTTAAAAGTTTTTTCGTGAGATAGGAAGTAGATTTCAGAGTATCTGTCTCAATATCGAAAGTACCGGTAAGGCTCTCCATTATTTTTTCAATTCCCGGGTAACTTTTAAATTTAATATTTCTATGAGTAGGGAATATGATAAGATCGCTCTGGCTGCTTTCAACATATAATGTCAATATAAAATCTTCGGGACCGGTTACAGATGGATTTCGCTCTCTTTTATTATCTGTTTTATTATATTTTTCTTTGTAAGCCAGAGATGTTTCATAACGGTGGTGTCCATCCGCTATTATTAGTTTCCTGTCTCTCATGATCATTATAATGTTATTTATTTTATCTCTATCGGTAATTTTCCATACCTTGAATCTTAGAGTGGAATCATATCCTGCAGGTGTATCTATAATTGGATTTTTCTGTAAAGTCTCTTCCAGAATATCCGATATTTTACTTCTGTTGTCATTATAAAGCGTATATACCGGCCCAAAGTTTGTTCTGCAGCCTGCCAGCAGCCTTAGCCTGTCCTCTTTGATTTTAGAGTAGGTCTGTTCATGAGGTATGACCTGAAGCCGGGAGTAGGGCTCTAATTTCGTTAAGCCAATAAAACCAGTAATTTTCTTAAGTTTGTTATTTAAATAGTAACTTTCTTCGATTACATAAAAACATCTATCATTATCGAATTTCAGGATTTTTTTATTCATCCACTCATTTAATGTTTTTTTTGCTCCGGTGTATTTATCATCGTCGTTTCCTTTTGGAAGTATTAGATTAACAATGTTATTGGGATGGGTACCCAGAAGTTTTTCCCTGAGAGATTCAGAAATCACATCATAGGGGGGTGAGATTACTCCGGAGATTTTTCCGATTTTATCTTTATTATAAATAAGTCCGTTGAAAGGTAAGATATCTACCATTTATAAAAGTTCCTTTATGGTATCTGTTTTAAACACTGTTTAAATTAATATAAAATTGATTTGAGATTATAGCAATATCAATTTTAATTATCAAATAAAATATTTCATCTGTGACAAATTGACATTGAATTCAGTTGAGGTAATATAATGTAGATTTTTGTTTAATTTTTTAGGAATTTAATTATAGAAAACCTGGCATCTAAATATGAAAATCGAAGTTATCGAAAATGTATTGAAATATAATAAGGACCAGGCTGACAAAAACAGGAAGTTATTTAAAGATAGTATGCTGCTTGTTTTGAACCTGCTTTCATCTCCCGGATCCGGGAAGACCTCGCTTATACTCGAGACCTTAAAAAGACTCAAAGGAAAGAAAAATATAGGAGTAATAGAGGGGGATATATCTTCTACTTATGATGCTGAAAAGATCGGAAAACTTACGGATAACGTTATACAAATAAATACCGGGGGTTCCTGTCATTTAAATGCTTCTATGATAGAGAAGGCCGTAAGTAAATTGAAAATTAAAAGCCTTGATTTACTGATCATAGAAAATGTAGGTAATTTAATCTGCCCATCGGGATTCGATCTGGGGGAGGATTATAAGATTGTGATGTCATCTGTAAGCGAAGGAGATGATAAACCGGTAAAATATCCACCGGTATTTATCAAGAGTAATCTGGTTATATTGAACAAGATAGATTTGCTTGAAGTAAGTGATTTTGATCAAAACTTTTTCGAAAATAAAGTAAAAGAACTGAATCCTATGTCCGATATAATAAAATTATCATGCAAGACTGGTTACGGTATGGAAAAATGGATAGAATGGGTGCTTGACCACTGTAAGATATGTAATAATTTATAAGAATATCAAATATTTGGAATTGTTAAATGCCATATCATAAATGACAGATTTATAAGAAACCTCTTCGGGTTTTATTGACATTGGTAGATGTAAATGGTATTTTATTTCGTGTTACAAACCTTTTACAAATATACTACGTAAATAGCTTCACAACAATAAAGGAAGGAGAATTTATGCTATATAAAGTCATGGATAAAAGCGTATATCAGGATTTTATAAAAGCTCTTATTTCCAATTATGAATTTGTAGGTCCCGTAAGAAAAGATAAGTCGGTACATGATTTTGTTCCGATCAAAGATATTTCGGAACTGGATACTAATTATACGAAGACAACCATTCCTCCGGCAAAAAAATTATTATTTTTTCCGGCAGAGAAGCTGGTTAATTATGAAATCGGAAAAACAATTGATATAAAACCTGTAGTGGAGAGCAGAGAAAAGATCCTCTTTGGAATAAATGCCTGGGATATAAATGGAATGAATTTTTTAGATGAGTTGTTTACTACGGATTTTATCGATGAGAACTATATTTCAAAAAGAAAAAACCTTATAGTGATCGGAATGGATAGTCAACCGACTGAAACAAATTTTTCTCCCAGTATGGGTGCGGATTATGCAAAGAGCGGTTTTGATATATATCTTACTGAGCTTAATGATAAATATTTTTTAAGGATCGATACCGCGAGAGGAAATGAGATTATACAGAAATATGCTAAAGTCAGCGATGCCACGGCCGATGATTTTAAAGAGTATAATAAGTATCTGGACGATTATCGTATGAAATTTAAACTTAATGTTGATATTAAAAATTTTTACGACAATTTCGAATTGATTTACAATGATGAGGAATTCTGGAAGAAAGTTGCAAAAGACTGCTACAGCTGCGGATCATGCAACCTTGTCTGTCCCACCTGTTTTTGCTTCAATGTAAAAGATGATATGGAACTTAATTTGAAAGAGGGAAATAAAATCAGAGAGTGGGATTCATGCATGATACCGGAATATGGACTGGTGGCAGGCGGCCATAATTTCAGGCCCAATAAAGAAAACAGGCTAAAGCAGAGATACAGATGCAAACTTAAAACTTTTGTCGATAAGTTTGGTAAATATTCATGTGTCGGCTGTGGAAGGTGCATAGAAACATGTCTGGCCAAAATTAATATTGCAGAAGATATAAATTCGGTAAAGAGAGAGGTGAGCGTATAAATGGTTTTGAAAGCAAAAGAAGAAAATAAAAATTCCATATATGTTCCCGATATTGCCCGAATAAGCCGTATAGAAAAAGTAAGTCCCACCGAAAAATTATTTAATATTGCTTTTGAGGATGAAGAAAAACAAAATAATTTTAAATTCCTACCCGGTCAATTTATAGAGCTCACCATATTCGGATTAGGGGAGGCGCCTTTCTGTCTAGCATCAAACCCAAATAACAGAGAATTTTTTGAGCTCTGTGTAAGAAATGCCGGTAATGTCTCCGGTGCCCTTCACAGAATGGAAGAAGGTTCTAAGATCGGTATCAGAGGTCCTTTCGGAAGAGGATATTTCCCATTTGAAAAGATGAGAAATCATAATGTCCTTTTGATTGCCGGAGGTCTGGGATTGGTACCGTTAATGTCGCTAATAAAATATATAATGCAATACAGGGAATATTATAAAGAAATAATGATAATATACGGTGCAGTTAATCCTGATAGTATTTTATTTAAAAATGATATTGGGTACTGGAGTAACCGCAGTGATATCTCAATCTGTATTTCTGTGGATAATCCTGATGATAAATGGACCGGAGAAATCGGAGTATGTACCAAGCTCATACCAAGAGTGAATTTTCCACCCGAAGACACTTATGTCGTGGTTTGCGGGCCTCCTGTCATGTATAAGTACGTGATTATGGAATTGGAAAAGAAAAACTTTAAACCCGAAAATATTTACCTTTCGCTGGAGAGGAGAATGGAATGCGGAGTTGGAAAATGCAACCACTGTCATATTGGCAATAAACTGGTATGCGTTGATGGTCCTGTATTCAGTCTATGGGAAATAATGAATTTGAAGGAGGCAATATAATGAGTAAGCCAAAAGTAGGAGTATTCGGATTTACCGGATGCGGCGGATGCCAACTGGAAATATTAAATCTTGAAGACCAATTACTGGATCTTGTAAATGCAGTTGAAATTGTCCATTTTACGGAAGCCATTACCGAGCACAGCGATAATTATGAAATCGCCCTTGTGGAAGGTTCCATATCCACCGAGCATGGTGTTGAAAGAATAAAAAAAATAGGCGATATTGCAAAGATAATAGTGGCAGTTGGAGCATGCGCGGTATCGGGCGGATTGAATTGTCTAAAAAATTTATATGGTCTTGAAAGAGCCAAAGAGTTGGTATATGGGGATAAGAAGGATTGGATAGATTCCATTGAGGTAAAACCCATTGACCAGTATGTGAAAGTCGACTATTATGCGAGGGGCTGTCCTCCTAACAGGTTCGAGATAGTGAATATAATAAAATCCCTTATTGTGGGTAAAAAACCTGAGATACCTGACTATCCGGTCTGCGTCGAATGCAAAAGAAATGGTAATACATGCGTATATGAACTGGGAATAACCTGTATGGGTCCCATCACAAGAGCGGGCTGTAATTCCAGATGTCCCAATAGTGTTTCAGGTTGCGAAGCCTGCAGGGGAATAATAGATGATCCGAATGTAAATGCCCAGAAAGATCTGCTCGCAAAATATGGACTCACGGTTGAGGATATAATGGAGGGATTCAACCTTTATAATGCCTGCAAAGGAAAAACTATAGAGAAAGATAAAAATAATAATATTTCCGGAGGTTTATCATAATGGCCAAGAATTTAAATGTGAAGATCTCACCGGTATCAAGAGTAGAGGGTCACGGTGATTTGATAATAAATATAAAAGATAAAAAGGTGGAGCAGTTGACATTTAGAATACCGGAATCGCCCAGATTTTTTGAAGCAATGATGGTCGGGCGGAAGTATGACGAACCATCTCATATTGCTTCAAGGATTTGCGGGATTTGTTCGGTTGCTCATACCTGTGCATCGATTAAAGCTACCGAGAAAGCATTGGGTATAATCCCATCCCCGCAAACCATAAGCTTGAGAAAACTTGTATATCACCATGAAAATGTCCAGAGCAATGTGCTGCATGTTTATTTTCTGGCTGCCCCTGATTTTTTTGGTGTCGGCAGTGTGATCCCGCTGGTAGAAACACATCCCGAAGTAGTAAATATTGCTCTGAGAACAAAAAAGATGGCAAATGACATGATCAGAATAATTGGAGGCAGAGCTGTCCATCCGATAAGGATAGTAGTCGGTGGGTTTACCAAGCTGCCCACGGAAGAAGAAATGGTGCAGATGAAAGAGATGCTCCAGGGAAGTTATCCGGATTTTGAAGAAACTCTTGGTGTGCTAAAGACTCTGAATATTCCTGATTTCGAAAGAGAAACAGAATATATTTCTATAAACGATCCGGTTGATTATGCACTTTATAACGGCAATATAAAATCATCAGATGGCTGGGAGATCGATGACCAGAACTATCTGGATAAAATAAATGAAAAAATAGTCCAGCACTCGACTTCAAAACATTGCTGGGCAAGCAGGGATGCATTCATGGTCGGTGCTCTTGCCAGATTTAACAACAATCACGATAAGCTTACGGATAATGCCAAAAGATATGCCGAAGAACTTGGGCTTAAAGCGCCCTGTTATAATCCATTTATGAACAATATCGCACAATTTGTCGAGATTATTCATAGTGTCGACGACAGTATAAGGTTAATAGATGAAATCCTGGAAGAGGGTATCGATAAAGATAAAGCTATGGTAGATATCATTCCAAGAGCAGGCCGTGGTGTGGGAGTAGTAGAAGCTCCGAGGGGTTTGCTTATTCATGATTATACTTATAACGACAGGGGCAGAGTGGAAAAAGCTAATATGATAATCCCTACGGGAATGAATTATGCAAATATAGAGAAAGATATGGATGCAATGGTTCCGACTGTAATCGATAAAAGCGAGGATGAAATCAGACTGGCCTGCGAGATGCTGATAAGAGCTTATGACCCATGTATATCCTGTTCGACACATTTTCTGAATGTCAAATTAATAAATAAATAGAATCTATTGCTTTTAAATTACTGATTATCATGATTTCTTCCGGTAAAAAAATCTCAAAAGAAAAGGGTTATGGTTGGACAAATATTAGAATCGTTGGTTTTGGAAATAAGTTCAGATCTGATGATGGAATAGGTATCAGAGTGATAAAAGAACTGGAAAAATTGGAATTTTTTAAGGATATAGAGATTATTGACGGGGGAACATCAGGGATCGATCTTGTTTTTTGGGCAAAAAACTGCGAAAAAATAATAATAATAGATGCCGTAGATACCGGAGAGAAAATCGGAGACGTTGTAAATATAAAGGTTGACGATATCGAAGAATTTGTAAGGAAGGATTATAGGAGCCTTTCTCTCCATGATCTTAATCTTGCGGATGTTTTAAAACTTATAAAAGCATTAAAAATAAATACCAGTATATCAATAATAGGCATTAAACCAAAGAGTATAGATTTTGGCGATAAGCTGTCACCTGAGGTAGAAAGAAAAATTCCTGCGATAATATCGGAAATTAAAAAAGAGACTCATAAATAATCCGATATTAAATTTTAAAAAATCCTTTTTAAAAATCATCATATTTATATTGTAACAATTGACGCATACAATTATAATAAGAATAAAAAATCAAGTAGTTTTTTAAGGAGGATCATTATGTTTAAAGAAATAGAAGATTTGAGAGGGACCTGTGAAAATATAATCAAAAAATCCGAAAGTATAAGAAATCTGGCAAAAGACATGGTAAATCTTATAAATGAAATAAAAACCGGAGTAAAGCAGGAAGATGCTGTAGAAATGACACTTGCGGTAAGAAAAGAACTGGCAAATATATTTATCTTAAACTCCAATATTGAAGATAATTTTAAAATACTTCAGAAAATATTCAAATCTATAAAGAATCTAAATAAAATACAGTAAGAACTTATCTTTTATTTTTATTGAATTACTATTTTTTATGGAAGCGTTAATATAACCAGCAATATTATTTGAAATCTAGCATATCCTTGGAAGCTGTTCGCAATATTGAAGGTCAAGTGTTCTTATGGTGCCAAGTCTTGTGATTAAAAAGATATTGCCTTTATCATTTTTTTTACCGATCATACTCTTTTCATATTTTTCAGTTACTTCTCCTATGATCCGGCTGTCTTTTCCATATTTATTCTTTTTCATAGCATCAAGCACTCTATCGGCATCATTTTTATCTGAAAAAACAATCATCTTTCCTTCATTGGCGATATAGAGGGGATCCAATCCGAGAAACTGACAGATTCCCCATACTTCTTTTTTGATTGGAATTTCATTCTCGTATATTTTGATACTATACCCGGATGCTCCGGACATTTCGAATAGTATCGATGCCAGTCCTCCTCTGGTAACATCTCTCAGTGCATGGATTTTTTTGGATACTAAAAGTATATCTCTGACAAGTGAGGAAAGGGGGGCGCAGTCGCTTTTAATGCTGCTTTTGAAGTTGAATTCTTTTCTGCTGCTGAGAATAGCTATCCCATGTTCGGCAATTCCTCCGTTAATCAAAATTTTATCTCCTGCTTCGATTCTGCGGGGGAAAAGGTCAATACTATTATTGATGATTCCTATACCTGATGTATTTATGAAGATTTTATCTGCACTTCCTTTTCCCACTACCTTGGTATCACCGGTAACTATTCTTAAATCATTATCATTTACTGTATTTTTTATTGAAGAAAGTATCTTTTTAAAATCCGAAACCGGAAAACCTTCTTCGAGGATGAAAGAGAGACTCAGAGCAATGGGAATACATCCGGTGGTCACAAGATCATTTATGGTACCGCATATGCTTAATTTACCAATATCACCACCCGGAAAGAATATAGGATCCACCACAAAGCTATCGGTAGTATAGGCGATCTTTTTACCACTGAAGTTAATGACCGCACTATCTTCAAGCTTATTTAAGATTTCATTTCCGAAATATCCGAGAAGAAGGTTGCTTATGAGTTCCCCGGTTTTGATTCCACCATCACCATGTGAAAGCTGGATTATTTTATCATCGAATCTTTTATCTATCTTTTTATTCTGGCTGTTTTTTTCTGCTCTCATATGAATTTTAAATGTCAGACTTTGATATTTTTATATTTTCTTTCATATTTATAATAGGCTGCACACGACCCCTCGCTTGATACCATACATGGCCCTACGGGGCTTTCAGGTCTACAGGTTTTTGAGAATAACCTGCATTCAAAAGGTTTCTTTATCCCCTTAAGGACATTTCCGCACTCGCAGCCTGCTGGTTCTGCGGATTTGATTTTTTTTACAGGGAACTGGGTTCTGGCATCGAATCTCAAAAATTTCTCCTTTAATTTTAAACCGCTTCCTGAAATATTCCCCAGTCCTCTCCATATCGAATCGGATTTATCGAATATTTCATAAATAAATTTTACTGCTGCAGGATTTCCTTTTTTTTTAACGACTCTTTTGTATTGAATTTCGATTTCGGAAGTTTCTTTTTTTATCTGTTTCAGTATCATTACTATGGACTGAAGTATATCTTCCGGTTCAAAACCGCTTATTACACAGGGTATTCCATATTTACTGGCTAAAAATCCGTAGGGTTCACTCCCAATAATAGCGGAGACATGTCCCGGGCACAGAAAAGCATTTATTTTTATTTCTTTGTCGTTAGCCAATAGTTCAAGTGCTTCGGGTATAAGTTTATGAGTATTGAAAATATAAAAATTGCTGATTTTTTCAAGATATGCTCTTTTTACGATTATCGACGTAAGCGGAATGGTGGTCTCGAATCCGATTGCCAAAAATATCACTTTTCTGTCAGGATTTTTTCTGGCAAAATCAAGGGCATCTGCCGGTGAATAACATATATTTATATCTCTGCCTTCTGCTCTATTTAAATAAAGGCTGGACTCTGTTCCCGGCACTCTCAGCATATCTCCAAAAGTAAACAGGGAGATTTCATACTGTTTCGTGATTTCCAGTATCCAGTCTATATCCACGGCAGGGGTGACACAGACAGGGCATCCGGGTCCGCTTATAAGATTTATGGTTTCAGGGATAAGCTGCCTTAATCCATATCTTGATATGGTCATGGTGTGGGTCCCGCAGACTTCCATTATATTTATCCTGTGAACGGGTTTATTACTCGTTAAGGATAAAGTAAGTTCCTTAATGCTGCTGTTCATCCAGGTATTCCTTCCAATAATTTTGTATGGATACTGCATCTTCTTTCTCTATGATCTGTATTGCAAATCCGGCATGGACTATGACAAAATCTCCGATTCTGACCGCAGGAACCAGAGCGATATCGATTTCTTTTTTTACCCCAAGGGTTTCTACTACGGCTGTTTTTTTATTTATTTTAATTATCTTTGCTGGTATTGCCAGGCACATGACTTACCTCTTTTTCTTTGAAGGTAAAATTTTCAAGGCCGATATATAGATTTGTCCAAGAGAAATACCCCCATCATTTACAGAAACATTGAAATTTGAGTATACCTCAAAACCATCTTTCCTTAATATATCAAAACATCTTTTCAGGAGGAAGTTGTTTTGAAAAACTCCACCACTCAAACCAACCCTGTAAATTCCGCTTTTTTTTCTTATAATATTACTGATTTCAAGCACAGCCGATGCCAGTGTATTATGAAATCTGGTAGATATTTTATCTTTTGGTATTTTTTTTTGCAAATCTTCGAATATCTGTGAAAAAATATGATGATCGTCTATTAAATATCTTCCATTTCTATAATCGATTTTTAAAGGATATTTTTCCTTAACTTTATAGTCAGTTATCATTTCAAGGTGTACTGCCGCCTCGCCTTCGAAACTTGATACATGGGTGCAATCAAGAACGGAACTCACGGCATCGAATAATCTCCCCATACTGGTAGTTATCGGGCTGTTAAATCCGGTTTCCATCTGTTTTTCGATAACTTCAATTTCGAAATTTGATATTATTTTCTTATAAAAAGGTAGATTATCATATAAAAACCGGTAAAATTTGTTTTTACTGTACCCGTTAATCTTCCACAGATGATACAGATAGGAAACAGCCATCCGGTAAGGTTTTTTTATGGATATTTCTCCTCCGGGAAGAATCTTTTCTTTTAAATGACCCACTCTTATAAAATTTAAATCCCGGTTTACCTTAAATATTTCGCTTCCCCAGATCTTTCCATCATCACCATAACCGGTCCCATCCCAGGCAAAACCAATTAAATTTTCATTTATATCATTTTCGGCCATTACACTGGCAATGTGCGCCTTATGATGCTGAACTTCGATCCGGGTTTCTATATTTTTCAGTTTTGCAGCAAACTTTGTAGAAGCATAGGCAGGATGTTTATCATAAGCTATCGCATCTATTTTCTTGATATTAAAAAGTTTCCGATAATGGTTGAATGTAGAGTCGTAAAATTCGAGAGACCGGGTATCATCAAGATCCCCGATATGCTGGCTTAAGATAGCATAATTCTTGACCAGGAGGCAGAAGGTATTTTTCTCATGGGCGCCTGCTGCAAAAACGACCTGCCTTCCGATATCTTTTTTAAGTTTTACCGGATATGGAGAATATCCTCTGGCTCTTCTTATTATCATCTCTCTATCGTCAAATATTTTTATGACCGAATCATCGAACCTGCAGTAAACATCCCGGTCATGCATCAAAAAATAATCACAGATGTCTTTCAATTTCTCAAATGCCTCCGCGTTTTCAGCTGCTATAGGTTCTTCGGATATATTTCCGCTGGTCATAATAAGGGGTATGTCTATATGGTCGAAAATCAAATGATGCAGCGGAGTATAGGGGAGCATTACTCCTTCATACCGGTTGTATAACGAGACATAGTGAGATACCGGATAATTTCTGGTATTTTTTTCAAGGAGGACAATAGGGGCTCTGGGAGAGATGAGGCTCTCTATTTCTTTTTCATTTAGCCTGTAATATTTTTTTATATACTCGATATCTTTGACCATTATTGCAAATGGTTTTACAGGCCTTTTCTTTCTTTTCCTGAGTTCCATGACAGTATTATTCGATAGGGCACTGCAGGCAATCTGAAATCCTCCAAGACCTTTCAAAGCAATAATTTTCCCCTGGCGCAGCAGTTCCGAAGAGGCGGATAGAATGTCTCGGGAATTTATTTCACTCCCTTTTCTATCAATGAGAAGTAATTTTGGGCCGCATTTTTTACAGGCGTTTGGTTGTGCGTGAAATCTCCTGTTTGCGGGATCATTATATTCCGCGGAGCAATCTTTACACATCTGAAACTTATGCATGGTGGTATTAGGCCGATCGTAAGGCATTTCCTTTATTATGGTAAACCTGGGCCCGCAATTGGTACAGTTAGTAAAGGGATAATCGTGCCGGCGAGTGTCATCATTATTTCTTATATCATCAACACAGAGACTGCATGTGGCAATATCCGGAGATACCAGCTGGAACCCTTCTTCGGTCTTCAGGCTTTTTCCTATTTCAAAATTCTTTAATTTCCGGAAAGGGGATTTTTCTGTCTTTATGCTTTCGATGATTGCAGCAGCAGGTTTATGCAATCTGATATTCGAAGAGAATTTTTCGGCTGTATCTTTATCCGGAACATTGATTAAGACGGTAACGCCTTCTGTGGTATTGGTTACAGTTCCATTCAAATTATGTTGCTGCGCCAGCCTGTATATAAAAGGTCTGAAGCCCACTCCCTGGACGATGCCGGATATATTTATAGTAAAAGTCTTTAAATTGTTATGTTTACTGCCTGACATATTTTAAATCGTTGATATTTTAACAGTAATATTAAAGTAAAGCCAATTGAACTGAAAGTTTGGTTTTAAGTCCCGTTAGAAGATATAATATGATAAAAGACTGAATTAAATCCTGGATACTTAGTTATAAAAATTATTTGGAAAAGATTGTAAATATTAATATTTCTTAACTTATTTGTTAAAAAAAATAATAAAATTAGGCCGTTTTCAGTTTGCGCTTCCGGTATTTATGGTTTTTTCCTGCGGATCATTATTAGCGATGCTTTCGAGTGATGGATTTTTTAATGTATCCAGGTTTATATTCGGATACCTTATCTTCTTTTCTGCACAGCTTTCAGTCCAGTATAGCAATGAATATTTTGATTTTGATGCCGACAGATTGACCATCCCGACTTTTTTTTCGGGTGGAAGTAAAGTTCTAAGAAATAATTACAGTCTAAAGATTTTTTCAAAGTGGATATCGATTTTTTTGGCTATAGTCTCAATAATACTTTCCGTCTTATTTGTTTCAGTTTTTAAAGTATCTATCAGGATAATTATCTTAGCTGTATTTGCGAATCTGCTGGGCTGGTTCTATACTGCGCCGCCATTAAGATTTTCATATAGAGGATTAGGTGAGATAACAATTATGTTGATCATAGGGATAATGTTGCCCATAGCCGGATTTGTTACTCTCAGAGATACTCTGGATAAAGAAATTATTATAATTCTAATACCACTATTATTGTGCACCGCTATGCTTTCTATTGCGGTTGAAATTCCTGACTACAAAGCTGACAGGATTTCCGGGAAGAATAATCTTGTTTCGGTATATGGCAGAAAGACAGGGTATTTAATGTTAACAGTCTTTTCTTCGGCAGCTTTTGTATACTTTATAATTATAGCCGTGTTGAATATGATATATGGATTTTATAGATATGATATAAATTTTATACTGCTCGGATTGGTTTCAATACCTTCCCTCGTGACTTCGTTTTATGGAAGTATGGTCAATCCCTCTGAAAGAAGAAAAATAACATTATTTATAAATGTGATTATTTTTTCTTTGTTTTTCATATTGCTTATTTTCAATATTCATTTAATTATTCTGGTTTTATCAGTGTAAAAATCTTTTTTAAAAGATTTTTCATATAAATAATCAATTTAAATATTTTATGAATTCATTATAATCTTATTTATAATATTATTTTAAAAAGAAGGTTAAAATGAGTTTTTACGAAATCGCAAAAGCTGACGATATACCAGAGGGAACAATGAAGGCCGTATCGGTTCAGGACAAAGAATTAATTGTAGTAAATTATGAAGGCAATTTTTATGCCATAAACAGAAGATGCACGCATATGAGCGGTGATCTATTAAAAGGAAAGCTTGAGGGAAAAATAGTTACATGCCCGAGACATGGTTCCAGGTTTGATGTCACAACGGGAAAAAGCATTTCAGGACCCAGAATAGGTTTTCTTAAGCTAAAGACAAAAGACGAACCAAACTATCAGGTAAAAGTCGAAAATGGCAGCATCAAAATAGATATTTGACATAAAGTCTTTTATAAAGAAACGATCCATGGACGGATCTGAATGATATATTGAGTTTCTATAACGATACTCCCGAACCAAAGGAATTTTACAGGATCGAAAACACAAAACACCGCTTCGAAAGCTGCAGCTATTTTCAGGATAACCCCGGGAAATTGATAGATTGGCTGAATAGGTGGATGTAATTTTCTTTTTTTATTGTTGGTACAAATGCTGAAAAACTTTCAAATTTATCCCATTCATCTATACTGACGTCTATAATCGGGGCAGTATAGCATTTATACGAAAATATAGGAATTCCGGTGGGTATGGTATTCTGGGTCCTGAAAATAGCCTGATCAAGGACCTGGTTTTTCTTTTCTTCGACATTGACGCTAATAACATTGTCTCCTTCGGGCTCTATATCATACCGGACTGTAAATGTTATTGTATTTGAGTTTGTTATTATATTACCGGCACTATCTATAAGCTGAGCCATAATTTCATATTCACCCGAACTGCCTGGATTCCAGTTATATTCGTAAGGGGGAGAAGTAAATGATTTTATTTCATTATCATTTACCAGGACTTTTATGATATAGTCTGTACTCTCTACTTCCGGTGCCCTGATCTCTATATAGGGACAGCTTCACTTTCATTGATAAAATCAAAAGCTTTATCATTTGTAGGAGAAGATATAAAAAGCGTGTATTCTACCTCTTCTACGGTTTCTTCTTCTGCCCTGAAAAGAAAGTTAATGGCATGCAGCTTATAATCGAGAAAAATATTATCACTGCTGTTATAAGGATTAGCCAAACAGGATATAGGGGATTTTGTCCATTATAGGCTTATGTCTTTTGTGGATCTTTTTCATTCCTTCTGCTTGTTCCTTTCTTCGGTTATTTTCTGAGCCAGCATTGGCGGAACTTCTTCGTAATGTGAAAATTTTTGAGTGAAGCGCCCTCTTCCCTGGGTAAGAGAAGTCAAATCAATAGTATAATTAAAAGTCTCAGATTGGGGTAAAGAAGCCTTGATCAGTTGCTTTTTATTTTCAATCGGGTTTATCGAGATAATTTTTCCTCTCTTTGAATTTATATCGCCGATTATATCTCCCATATATTTCTCAGGCACAGTGATTTCAAGTTCATTGATGGGCTCCAGAATAACGGGAGAAGCTTCCTGCATGCCCTTTTTAAATGCCATGGATGCCGCAATTTTAAAGGCCATCTCGGAAGAATCGACAGTATGATACGATCCGTCATATAAATCTACACTTACATCTACTACGGGAGATTCTGCAAGAACACCTTTCAGAAGTGCCTCCCTGATACCTTTTTCCACGCCAGGTATATATCCTTTTGGTATCGCACCGCCAAAAATACTGTTCTTAAACTCAAAACCTCCGCCACCTGGCAGCGGTTTGATCTCGATTAAAACATGTCCGTATTGCCCTCTGCCACCGGATTGTTTTTTATATTTGTATTCCGCTTTAGCATCTTTTCTTATCGTCTCCTTATATGCAACCAGAGGTGTCAATATATCAATATCGATATCAAATTTCTCTTTTAGCTTCTCTTTAACCATGGAAATATGAAGTTCTCCCATGCCCCAGATCATGTTCTGATGCACTTCTAGGTTTAGCTCCTGTTTTATTGTCGGATCTTCCTGAATCAATTTGGAAAGTCCGTTACTTATTTTTTCTTCATCGCCTTTGCTCCTGGGTATGACAGCTCTGGGCAGTGTGGGAGAATAATATTCCGTTTCAGGTATTTTCAACGGTTGATCCTGACCGGAGATAGTGTCATCATTTAAAATGTCCATAATCTTTGAAACGGCCACAATTTCTCCGCAGGAAGCTTCGCCTGTATCAATTTGATTTTTACCCTGGAGTTTGAACAAATTGGAGAATTTATAAGTTTTTCCGGAACTTGAAACATAATAACTTTCATTGATCCTGATGGTTCCCGAAAAAATTCTGAATATCGATAACTTGCCTATATAAGGATCTGCCATTGTTTTAAAAACATATGCCAGTACCGGCTTATCAGGTGTGGGTTTAATTTCTATTTCTGATTTATTATTCAAATCCTGCGCCTTTACGGGCGATACATCAAGTGCGGAAGGAAGTAGAGAATTTATATAGTCCATTAATATATCTATGCCAAAATTTTTTCCGGAGGAAATTGCAAATACCGGAATAACCTTACCTTCCATTACGGCTTTTTTGAGGTTTTCGTTTATTACGGTTTCATCGATTTTTTCACCTTCCAGATATTTGTTAAGCAGTCCGTCATCTGTTTCCACGATGGTTTCGATAAGTTCATTATGGTGACGTTCGATCTGATTCTTAATGCTTTCATCTATTGGAATCTTATTACCGGTAAAAATCTTATCTTTATATTCATATGCCTGATTTTGAAGTATATCGGCGACTTTTGAAAAATTTTCACCGCTGTTCAGCGGAACGGTTACAGGTACAAGTTTTAGCCTGTATTCATTTTTTATATCTTCAATGACTTTAGAATAATCTATATTTTCAAGGTCCAATTTATTTAATACGAGAAATGCAGGTTTGGGATTTTTGCCAAGTAATTCCATTACCAACTCGGTTGGAGCCTGCACTCCTGATTTTACATCAATAACCAGAAGTGCACTGTCTATTACTTTGATTGCGGCCTGTGTTTGTCCTATGAAATCCATATATCCCGGACAGTCTATAAGGTTTATATTAAAATCTTTCCATTTATAATTAAGTATACTTGAATTTATGCTGAAACCTTTTCTGGTTTCCAGCGGGCTAAAATCCGAAGTCGTATTTTTTGCTTCTATGGTTCCAAGCCTATCGATTGATTTAGAATTGAATAAAATGCATTCTGTAAGCGTGGTTTTCCCGGTCCCATTTCCAGAGATAAGTCCGATAACTTTATTATTAGAGCAACTTTTACCATTCATTAGCACCCTCCGCAAAAGTGTAAGATTTTTTAGATAGTACTTAAGCCGCAATTAGGCAATAGAAGAAATATACCATAAAAATATTTTTGTGTAAAAACAATATTGGCATGCCTGCAGGGTCCGAAATTGACCATGGCCCATGATTATATTTTTGCAATTGGTTATATGATATAATTTAAAGTTGTTTATTTTTAATGTGGAAAAATGTAAAATATTTTATTTTAGAAATGATTAAAATCAAGCAGTCAGGAGGTTAGTATGCTACCAGGTGTAATTGCTGCAATAGCAGTGATATTTGGAATAGTGATACTGTTAGTTGTGATCGTGATAGGGGTGTATAATTCCATAGTATCACTGAGAAATAAAGTAGATAACTCGTGGCATCAAATCGATGTGCAGTTACGTAAAAGATATGATCTGATACCAAATCTGGTCGAAACCGTTAAGGGGTATGCAAAACATGAAAGGGAAACCCTGGAAAAAGTAATAAGCGCCAGGAAAATGGGAATTGATGCTAAAACGGTAAAAGATCAGGCTAAAGCCGAAAATATGATAACCGGGACCTTGAAGTCATTATTTGCATTGTCTGAAAATTACCCCAATCTTAAAGCTGACCAGCATTTTTCAAGATTAATGGAACAGTTGAATGGTATTGAAAGCAATATTGCATATGCCAGACAGTTTTATAATGATATGGTCATGAAGCTTAATACCAGAATACAGACTTTTCCGGGAAATATGTTCGCCCGAATGTTTAATTTCACTACCCGTGATTATTTTGAAATAGAAGAAGCCACAGCCAGAGAGCCGGTCAGGGTCCAGTTCTAGAAAAATAGTTTAGAAAAAGGTGTGATTTAAGTAATGTATGAACAAATTGCCAGCAACAGGGCAAAAACTGTATTTATAATAATAGGATTTGTTGTTTTTATAGCCGCTGTAGGATTTGCAGTGGGTTATTATGTCGACTATCGTTATGGTATAAATAGGAGTAATTCCATACTATTTATGGTATTCGCTTTAATACTGGCCACCATTATGAGTTTTTCCAGTTATTATTACAGCGATAAAATAGTACTTGGTCTCACACGGGCAAGACTTATATCCAGAGAGGAAGATCCAAGAATATACTATATGGTAGAGGGACTAACAATAGCAGCAGGGTTGCCCATGCCTAAGATTTATGCAATAGAGGATGAAGGAATGAACGCATTTGCCACCGGTCGAAATCCTCAGAACAGTGCAATAGTCTTTACCCGCGGTCTGCTTAATAATTTAAATGATGAGGAACTTAAAGGAGTAATATCTCACGAGCTTTCTCATATAAAGAATTACGACATACTGCTGGGAACAATAGTGGTCATTCTGGTGGGAATGGTGACTATAATAAGTAATATTATATTACGCAGCTTTATTTTCGGAGGCAGGGGAAGGAGATCCAGTAAAAGTTCAGGTGGAAATCTAATAACCGTTATATTTCTTGTAGTGGGGATAGCGCTTTTGATATTATCACCGATAATTGCTACTCTGATAAGATTGGCAATAAGCAGAAACAGAGAATTTTTAGCTGATTCGACCGGTGCCCTGGTTTCAAGGTATCCGGCAGGACTGGCGAGTGCACTGAGAAAAATAAGCAGTCACAGTGCTGTTAAAACAGCAAATAGTGCGACTGCACATCTTTTTATAGCTAATCCGATTGCAGGAAAATCAAAGGCATTCTTTAGTAATCTATTCAGCACTCATCCTCCTACTGAGGAAAGGATCAAAAGGCTGGAAAGCATGTCTTTGGGAGTGGGTGTAAAATAACCGGAGGTGTTTTAATAATATGGAAAAAGGAACATTAAAAGTAAAGTCGGGGCTTGCCCAGATGCTTAAGGGCGGAGTGATAATGGATGTAACCTCTGTGGAACAGGCAAAAATTGCAGAGGAAGCAGGAGCAGTATCGGTAATGGCGCTCGAAAGGATACCGGCGGATATAAGAGCAACCGGCGGCGTAGCAAGGATGACCGATCCTGAAATAATATTAAAGATCATGGATGCCGTTTCCATTCCTGTAATGGCAAAAGCAAGAATAGGACATTTTGCGGAGGCACAGATCCTGGAGTCTATTGGCGTAGATTATATAGATGAGAGTGAAGTACTGACTCCGGCAGATGAGAAGTATCATATAAACAAGTGGAACTTTAAGATTCCATTTGTATGCGGTGCCACGAATCTGGGAGAAGCCTTAAGAAGAATAGGTGAAGGTGCCGCGATGATAAGGACAAAAGGGGAAGCCGGTACAGGGGACGTCATAGAAGCAGTAAAACATATGAGGTGTATAAAAGACGAGATTGTAAAAGTTGCTTCACTGCCCAGGGAGGAGCTTATGACGATATCAAAAGAAATGGGTGCTCCTTACGATCTTGTGATATATGTCCATGAGAACAAGAATTTACCGGTGGTGAATTTTTCTGCCGGTGGAATATCAACTCCTGCCGATGCCGCAATGATTATGCAGCTTGGTGCGGACGGTATTTTCGTAGGTTCGGGGATTTTTAAATCAGAAAATCCTTCAAAGATGGCTCAGGCTATTGTCGAAGCTACTACTCATTATAATAATCCCGAAGTTCTTGCAAGAGTTTCGAGGGGACTGGGAAATCCGATGAGAGGGACTGCCGTATTGACACTTTCGAAAGAGGAAGTAATCTCGAATAGAGGATGGTAAAAAGAAGTGGGTATCATAGCAGGCGTTCTTTCCCTCCAGGGAGCTTTTAAAGAACATATAAATAAATTGAGAGAGTGCGGGGTATCCGCGGTGGAAGTAAGGTTTCCCGAACAGCTTGAAAAAATCGATGGACTTATTATTCCGGGTGGTGAGAGTACCACCATAAATAAATTGCTTGAAATATATAAATTTAAAGATAACCTTGATAAGTTCAACAGTAAACATAAACCCATATTTGGTACCTGTGCAGGTTTGATTCTGCTGGCAAAAAACATCGAAGGGGAAGATAAGGGTCTGGATTATATAGATATCAAGGTACGGAGAAATGCATACGGACGTCAGGCAGATAGTTTTGAGGAACTGCTTGATATAAGTCTTGATAGAAGTGAGAACGGCGGCAAATTCAAATCCGTTTTTATAAGAGCACCAAAAATTATAAGCGCAGGCAAAGAAGTTGCGATTTTAGCAAGATATAATGAGGATATGGTACTGGCAAGAGAAAATAATGTCATGGTTTGTACTTTTCATCCCGAGCTAACGGATGATCTCAGGATACATAAATATTTTATAAATATGATTAAAAATTATAAAGGAGAGAATTGATGTCCGGTCATTCAAAGTGGCATTCAATCAAACATAAAAAAGCTAAGGAAGATGCAAAGAGGGGCAATATGTTCGGTAAACTTAGCAGAAATATAATTGTGGCGGTAAAAGAAGGAGGAGGAAGCGATCCCAGAGACAATATAGCTCTTGCCAATGCAATTGCAAAAGCCAAAGAATATAATATGCCCCAGAGCAACATAGAGAGGGCGGTTAAAAAAGGAACCGGTGAAATAGAGGGAGGAAATTTCGAGAGCATTCTTTACGAAGGTTATGGTCCCGGTGGGATAGCTATAATAGTAGAAGTGATGACAGAGAACAGAAATAGAACCGCTTCGGATGTAAGAAACATTTTAAGCAGATATAATGGAACCCTGGGTGAGAGTGGAAGTGTGAGCTGGCAATTCGAAAGAAAAGGTATGATTATAGTGGAGCGAAGTGAAGTCAAAAATGAGGAAGAATTTATGCTCGGTATGATTGATAGTGGTGCTGAAGATATAGATGAAGATGATGATGTATATGAAATTAAAACTCCTCCTGTTGAATTTATAAAAGTAAGGGAAGCTCTCGAAAAAAATAAGATAAATATAAAATCCAGTGAACTGGGGCTTATACCCAAATCAGCTATTAAATTGTCTAAAGAAGAAAGCGTCAAAGTACTGAAACTGCTCAACGCACTTGATGAACACGATGATGTCCAGAATGTAACCTCTAATCTTGAGATCTCGGATGAGATATTAAGCGAAGTATAAATATTTAAAAATGACGGATGATAGAATAAGAATATTAGGAATAGACCCGGGATTGGAAACTACAGGAATAAGTATACTGGACATAAGAAAAGGAGATTATTACCCTGTATATTCTGATTGTATCATCACAAAAAAGACCAGACCCGTCTGTGAAAGATTAGAAGATATCTACACAACAATCAATCAATTAATCAAGAAGTACTCCCCTGATTGTCTGGCAATAGAAGAAATTTTTTTTAATATGAATGTCAAATCGGCTATGGATGTTAGCCAGGCAAGGGGGGTCTCTATTCTTGCAGGAAGTATCAACAATCTGGAGATATACGAGTATACCCCACTTGAGGTAAAGCAGGCCATTGTTGGTTATGGTAAAGCAACAAAGAAGCAGATAAAATATATGTTAAAGATTATTTTAAAAATTGAAGATAATTTCTTTCCTAAAAAAGATGATGCATGGGACGCAATGGCTATATCGGTATGTCATGCAAACAATAAAAAGTTTCAAGATAAGGTTAAAATTATTAAAAATTATTGACAGGTTATATGATTGCAAAGATATTCGGTAAGATAATAAAAAAATCTCCGTCGAGCATTCTGGTATTGACCGGAGGAATAGGATTCGAGATATTAATTTCAAGCAGAACTTTCGAAAAGATACCGGAAGCAGGTTCGGAAGTGGAACTTGATATATATACTCATGTAAGAGAAGATGAATTAAAGCTGGTAGGTTTCCTTGACCTCTCGGATAAGAATTTTTTTCTAAAGCTTATAAGCGTTTCCGGTATATCGATTAAAATAGCATTGAGTGCCCTGTCTATATACAGCGGAGAGGAACTTGGAAGAATAATCTCAACGAGAGAAGTCGATCTTTTGAGAAGAATTCCGGGAATTGGCCTAAAACTTGCCGAGAGGATGATCGTGGAACTAAAAGATAAGCTTGAAGATATAAAGATGGCTGGAGCCATTCGTTCAGGTATGGAAGAAAATGAAAAAATATATGAAGTGAAACAGGCTCTCAAGACCCTGGGGTATAATTCCAGAGAGATAGGAAAGGCTATATCAAGGTTAAGTGTTGATATCATAGAAAAAGAAAAAATAGAAGTTATACTTAAGATGGCTCTTAAGGAAATTTAAAAATAATGATCAGGTAAGCAAAATGACCGAGAAAAATGAAGAAAATAACGATATAAATCCCAAACATATAAAAGTTGATATCGAGCTGGACAAAAGTCTTCGCCCCAGATCCATATCGGAATTTATAGGTCAGGAAAAAATAGTAGAAAATCTTCTGATATTTATTAAATCTGCCAGAAAGAGGAAAGAGCCACTGGACCATGTTATTTTATCCGGTCCGCCGGGTCTTGGTAAAACATGTCTGGGAGAAATAATTGCAAATGAGCTGGGAGTCGGTTTCAGGATCACTTCCGGTCCGGCTATTGAAAGAGCAGGAGATCTGGCCGCGATCCTTACCAATCTTGAGAAATTCGATGTTCTATTTGTTGATGAAATACACAGATTGAACAGGAGTGTGGAGGAGATTTTATATCCGGTCATGGAAGACTATAAGCTGGATATAATAATAGGAAAGGGTCCCTCGGCGAAATCTATTAGAATAGATATTGCACCTTTTACGATTATTGGTGCGACAACAAGAATAGGACTCGTGGCTTCACCTTTAAGGGATAGATTTGGAGTAAATATTAGATTGGACTATTACGATAAGAAAAATGTCATCAAAATTATTAAAAGATCCGCAGCCATACTTGGCATAGAAGTAACCGATGAGGGTGCCGAAGTCATTGCCGGAAGGAGCAGAGGAACACCGAGAATTGCAAACAGATTACTTCGCAGAGTCAGAGATTATGCGCTTATGTCCAATGACAGTGTGGTGGACAAAGAGATTGCCGAAAAGGCACTGGGCAGACTTGATATAGATAAACTGGGCCTGGATGTAGTGGATAAAAAAATTTTACATACACTGGTTCTAAAATTCGATGGCGGACCAGTAGGAGTAGGAACAATAGCGGCTTCAATAGGTGAAGAAGTAGATACCGTCGAAGATGTTTACGAACCATATCTTTTACAGCTTGGATTTGTGAAAAGGACCTCAAAGGGCAGGGTTGCAACCGGTCTGGCTTTTAAGTATATGGGAGTAAAAAAAGAAACCAATCCAGGACTTTTTGATAAATTACCCGAAAATGAAGATTGAATTATTCGATTACGAACTTCCCCGGAAATTTATAGCTCAAAAACCTCTCCCCCGAAGAGATGAATCAAAGCTTCTGATACTGGAAAGAAAAACAGGCAATATAAAACATGATATTTTTTATAATATCCCCGACTATTTTAATAAAGGAGATGTCCTGGCAGTTAATGAAAGTAAGGTCATACGCTGCAGGATCATGGGGGAAAAAGAAGGAACCGGTGCAAATATTGAATGCTTTGTCCTGAACAGGATCAAAGATAATCAGTATATAGTACTGATAAAGCCTTCCAAAAGGGTTCAACCTTCGGATAAAATCATAATAAGCAGCAAATATTTTTTTACTGTAAAGACAAAATTGGACTACGGCCGGGCAATAGTAGAATTCAATAATCCTGTTGGTCCTATTTTTAAACAATGCGGCAGGATACCGCTTCCTCCTTATATAAAAAGCGATAATATAGACGAATCACGTTATCAGACCATATATGCCGGAAGAGAAGGTTCTTCTGCCGCTCCTACCGCAGGCCTTCATTTTTCGGATAAATTGATTAAGAGATTAAAAAACAG
Organism: uncultured Actinomycetota bacterium; assembly: GCA_964517765.1. Classification (GTDB taxonomy): domain Bacteria; phylum Actinomycetota; class Humimicrobiia; order Humimicrobiales; family Humimicrobiaceae; genus Hydromicrobium. The sequence continues at coordinate 46,818 of CAZFEN010000005.1, forward strand.
GGGTATCACAATAGCAAAACTTGGCCTTGATATAGGATTGGACACGTTCAGACCAATAACGACAGATGAGATAGAAGAACATAAAATGCACAGCGAGCATTATTATATCAATGAGACAGAAGCGCGAAAGATCAGACATGCAAAGGAGAAAGGGAAAAGGACCATTGCGGTAGGTACCACTTCGGTCAGAGTTCTGGAAACCCTGATGACGAGATACGGCAAGATAACAGGAGACAGTGGAACGACCGATATTTTTATATATCCCGGTTATGAATTTAAAGCAGCAGATTGGATGATCACCAATTTTCACCTTCCCCGATCAACTCTTCTGGTAATGGTATCCGCATTCGCAGGAAGAGAGAACATTTTGAATGCATACGAAAATGCAAAGCAAAATAGTTATAGATTTTATAGTTTTGGGGACTGCATGTTAATAAAATGAGATTCTTTGATTTTCTAAAGGGGATTTTTTATTGGTCTATAATATTTTTCAAAACTGTTATAATGTAATGTTTGAAAAATTTAAAATATAGAGGTCACCTAAATTGAATAAATAAACGCAAGCATCTGGAGGAGAAAATATGGATCTAAAAAAATATCGATACAAACCGGAGGTAAAACTTGGCTAATACAATAATGTGGACCCTGATAATCTTTGTTGCAAGAATTATCGATGTAAGTCTTGGTACCATAAGGGTAAATATGATAATAAGAAGAAAGAAAACCATTGCTGCTATGATAGGTTTTGTCGAGGTTACCATATTTATATCAATAATCGTAAGATTAATCAAAAATATCGACAATATTTACGGGATACTTGCTTATGGAGCTGGCTTTGCGGTGGGGACAGTTATAGGTATCTTGATATCCGAAAAATTATCACGCGATTTAGTAAGCACGAATATTATTTCCAGAAAATATAATGTGGAAATAAAAGAATTACTTTTAAAAGAGGATTTTGGATTTACCTGTTATAAAGGTGCCGGCAGACAGGGTGAGGTGGAGATCATTAATGTGGTTTGCGGTCATGTCAGTCTTCAAAGATTGAACAAATTAATACACAATCGGGATCCGGGTGCTTTTGTAGTCAGTTATATGCTTGACAGAATACGAGGAGGATTTATCAGGGGATTAAAGAAGAAATAACAGCAATTAAGACTGTACAAATCCAAACTTTTATTTTTTTTTAACGTTTAATACAATGTAAAAAATGAACATAAAAAATATTTTGTGAATTCTAGTTTACAAATGAAATGAAAGTATTAAGATAATGAAAAAGTTAGAATAAGATATTGATTTTAAAAAAGGGGTGCATTAAAAGATGAAAGGAGATTCCTCAAATTGCGAACCTCCTCAAAAGAGTATCAATTCAAATTCATATAAGAAAACCATAGGGCCGATATCGAATCTGGAGGAGCATCTGAAGCCTGACTGGTGGAAAAATATTTTTAACTCAACTTACTTAAAAACCGATGGCGACGTCGTAGACGATAAACAAATCACCAGAAAAGAAGTAGATTTATTTATAAAAATTCTAAATTTATCCCCTGAAGACGGGATACTGGATTTGTGCTGCGGGCAGGGCAGGCATTGTATAGAGCTCGCAAACAGGGGTTTTAAACATGTCGAAGGACTTGATCGTTCGCATTACCTGATCCAGAGGGCAAAAAAGGAAAGCATGATGATAAAGTTCAGGGAAGGTGATGCAAGAAAGCTGCCTTATGCTCCGGATACATTTGATGCAGTGATGATTCTGGGAAATAGTTTTGGTTATTTCGAAACTTCCAAAGAAGATATGATGGTACTTAAAGAGGTCCTGAGGGTACTAAAACCCTGGGGGAGATTTTTAATTGATTTATCCGACGGAGAATATTTAAAGGAAAATATGAAATCGAGATCATGGGAGTGGATAGATAAAAAGTTTTTTGTATGTCGTGAACGGTCACTTTCTTTTGATAAAACCCGTTTGATTTCAAGAGAGATAATAAATGATGTCGATAACGGAGTCGTGACGGATCAATTTTATGCCGAGAGGCTCTATACACAGGAAGAAATAATTGAATTTTTAAAACAAGCAGGTTTCAGCAATATTACGTCAAATGGAACGTTAACACCTGATTCAAAAAGAAATCAGGATCTGGGTATGACCGAAAGAAGAATCATCATATCTGCTATTGCCAAGAAGGAATGGTCTCCGGTAAAGGTAAAAAAATCCCATTTAAAAAATGTTGCCGTTTTACTGGGTGACCCGAATAGAATAGATATTTTAAAGCCATTATATATGTTTGATGATGATGACCTGTATACTATCGATCAATTAAAAGATTCCCTGAGAGATATCGAAAAAAATAATAACTATAAATTCCATTATCTTGATAACCACGAAACCATGATAAAGGACCTTATCAAAACGCAGGAAAAGGGCAGGATTGATTTCGCATTCAATCTTTGTGACGAGGGTTATTACAATGATGCAAGAAAGGAGCTTCATGTACCTGCCTTACTGGACATTCTGGGAATTCCATATACCGGGTCCGAACCACAATGTCTTGCCCATTGTTATGATAAATCACTGGTGAGAGGTATTGCCGAAGAAATGGGGATTCCTACCCCGCAGGCTTTCTTTATAAAATCCGGGGATGCTTCATTCGAGGTACCCTTTGATTTCCCTATGTTTGTCAAGCCCAATTTCGGTGATTCAAGTTTTGGTATAACCCAGAGGAATGTGGTTTATAGTATCGAAAAGACTTTAAATGTGATTTCTGAGATCCGTGACAAACTTGGATATGACAAACCGATTCTAATCGAGGAATTTCTTTCAGGTAAAGATCTGAGCGTGGGGATAATCGGTAACTTTCCTGATTCTTATACCGTTCTTCCGATAATCGAAGAAGATTACTCGGAACTGCCCGCTGATCTTCCCAGGATCTGTGGTTATGAAGCAAAATGGCTTCAGGATTCACCTTACTGGAAGATTAAGTCCATACCTGCGGAATTACCGGCAGAAACCGAAAGAATTATTATAGGTTGTTCGCTGAGATTATTCGAAAGACTTGGATGCAGGGATTATGCACGTCTTGACTGGAGGTTGACCTCTAAAGGGAAACCAAAACTATTGGAAGTAAATCCAAATCCGGGATGGTGCTGGGATGGTCATCTGGCTAAAATGTCAAAGATAAAGGATATACCATATAGCAGGATGCTGCTGATGATTTTAAAAGAAGCCGAGAAAAGGTTCAAATCTCTGGAAAAAACTGACTTATCGAATTCAATAAAATCAATAGTAAAATAAATAGAAGCGTTATATCCTGCTCTTGGTATCGTAAATAAACCGCTGCTAAATCTCTCGAGATTACTTTTTTAAAGGAAATTCTGATACTACTAAATTTCGAAAATACAATATATCATATAGCATATCAAAAGAATTTTATGGTAATATCCAAAAAAAATCATGTTTACCATAAGAATATATAAAGGAAGAAAAAATTTTTAAAAAAGGAGAAGTGGGGTGGAAAAACAAGAAATAAATAAAATTTGTCAGTTATGCAAAAAACACAAGAAAAAAAGTGAATTACTTCCTCTTGAATTGATAGATCCTGAATTATTTGATTTCATTAAAGAGAAATATCCAGAATGCTCGGATCAAGGTTATATATGCAGAAATGATCTTAGTAATATAAGGCTTAAATATGTTGAAGAAGTTTTAAGGAAGGAAAAAGGTGAGCTTTCGGTTCTTGAAAAAGGGGTATTCGACAGTCTGAAGGAACAGGAAACAATTGCCAGGAATATAAACACAGAGTTTGAAGAACAATCAACACTGGGGCAGAAATTATCAGATAAAATTGCAGCATTTGGTGGAAGCTGGAAGTTTATAATGATTTTTTTTGGGATTATCGTTGTCTGGATGATTATAAATTCAGTAAGTCTTGCCGGGAAAAATTTCGACCCTTATCCTTTTATACTCCTGAATCTTGTACTTTCCTGTCTGGCTGCAGTACAGGCTCCTGTAATACTTATGAGCCAGAACAGGCAGGAAGCCAAAGACAGATTGAGATCCAGGAACGATTATATCGTAAATCTGAAGGCTGAACTTGAGATAAGAAGTTTGAATGAAAAGATGGAGAATTTACTGGTTTATCAGTGGCAAAGGTTAATGGAAATACAAAAAATACAGACTGATATAATGAATGAGCTATCCGAAAAAAGCAGACGAAGAAATCCCTAGAATGAGATAGTAAAAATAATATTTTAAGTGTTAATATAAACAATTTCATATAAAATTTATGTCATTTTTTAAAGTTTTAAAAAAGGATTCAAAGTCTTCTGCCAGAGCTGGTTTACTTACTACAAACAGGGGAACCATTAAAACACCCGTGTTTATGCCAGTTGGAACCAAAGCAACGGTAAAAGCCGTTACCAGTGATAATCTTTATGAAGCAGGATGCAGTATTGTACTTGGAAATCTCTACCATCTATATCTTCAGCCGGGAATCGAAGTCATAGAGAAAGCGGGAGGTATTCATAAATTCATGAACTGGGAGAGAAGTATTCTGACAGACAGCGGAGGATTCCAGGTATTCAGCCTCAGCGGAATAAGAAAAATTACAGATGAAGGTGTTGAGTTTAGATCCATCATAGATGGGTCAAGCCATTTTTTTACACCGGAAAATGTTGTAAAAATGCAAAGCCGCATAGGTTCGGATATCATAATGGTACTTGATGAATGCATACCTTTCAATGAAGATTATGATTATACGTTTGGAGCGGCAAAAAGAACCATCGACTGGGCAAAAAAATCACTTAAGGTTAAAAGTAAAATGGATTTTAATAAGGACACCAGAATATTCGGTATAGTACAGGGAGGATTCATCAAGAACTCGAGAAAACTCTGCGCCGAGACTATTTCCGGAATGGATTTTGACGGTACGGCAATTGGGGGATTAAGCGTAGGTGAAAAAAGAGGTCTGACTATTGAAATGCTGAACTATACGGTTGAATTTCTAAATAATAAAAAACCGCTATATTTTATGGGTATAGGAGATCCGATAGGGATAATAGAAGCAATAAGAAGCGGAGTCGATATGTTTGATTGTGTTATGCCTACAAGGATTTCAAGAAATGGGAGTGCTTTTACTGAAAATGGCAGGATAAATATAAAAAATAAGGGATATACTTATGATTTTGATCCACTGGATGGAAAGTGCCGTTGTTATACCTGTAAAAATTACAGCAGGGCCTATCTTAAACACTTATTCAAAAGCAAAGAAATACTCTCAAGCATACTGCTTACGATCCATAATCTCCATTTTATTCTTGATCTGGTAGATAGATCAAGAAATGCAATACTGGAGGGAAATTTTGAAAGTTTTAGGAAAAATTTCATAAAAGGATATAATATCTGAATATATATTTGCAAAATTTTAAAAAAAGTTAATAATAGTAATATTTGATTTTAAAAAAGGTTATTCTAAAAGGAGTGATTATGAAGTTATCAAAGAAGATTATTAGTATATTAATTATCAGCATACTGGTAATAGCAATAGGTTCTTTATCTGTTGCATGTCTTCCGACAACAACAACCGGAGAGGGAACAACAACCGGAGACACGACAGCTGAAGGAACCGAAACTCAGCCAGTGACCGGATGGAAAGCAATATTTGCAAACTATGGGACATGGATCTGGTTGGCAATTTTAGTGGTAGCATTTTACTTTTTACTGATAAGGCCGCAAAGAGTAAGATCCAAAAAAGCCCAGGAAATGATGGCCAGCCTGCAGAGAGGCGATGAAGTCACCACTATAGGAGGATTTCATGGAAGGATCAAGGATATAAGAGATGATGCAATTATAATTACCATTGCAAGTGGTGTTGACGTAAAGATAAGTAAAAGCGCTGTTACGAAAAAATCAGTTCAGTAATAAGTATGAGAAATAAGAAAGTTCATATAACTATTATTATTATCTTTATAATAATAGTCGGTATAAGTTTTTATTACATATTTACCAATCCCATAAATCTGGGTCTCGACCTGAAAGGCGGAACCCAGATAATTTTAAAGCCCATAGAAAGAGAAGGGGAAGAGGTAACTCCTGAAAAGCTAAATCGTACTATGGACATTATAAGGGACAGGATAGATATGCTTGGAGTTTCAGAACCTCTGATTACAAAAGACCTCTCAAATAATATTGTAGTTCAGCTTCCCGGAGTAAAAGACCCTGATACCGCAAAAGAAATAATAGGTAAAACTGCACAGCTTGAATTCAGGCTGGTTATTGGAACATTTATTTACAAGAAAGATGATGCCTGGAATATAGTAGGATTGGATTATAAAAAAGGAGAATTACTAATTGACCCCAATGCTGAAAAAACAATTTTAATTGACGATATAAATAAATTTTTCCAGAGAGAATCCGTACTAACTGTGGGTAATTTGATAAATGATCCTGAAACCAATGAAATGGTTCTTGTTGAGCCGCAAAGTCAAGCTGATTCAGAAGAAAATAAGGAAGATGAAAATACTGATTCCACAGAGTTGGATCTTGTCACCAAAGAAATTATAGGGGTAGTAAGATATGATCCTGAGACCATGCAAATACTTCTGGAAAAAGATGGAAAAGAAGTAGGAGAAATACTGATTGATGCTAGGAATGGCGCCGCAACTCTGGTTGGACCTGTACTAATAAAAGGTGATAAGCTTGCAAAGGCTCTTGCAGGTTATGACAATTATGGAGATATAAAAGTTGCTTTAAGTTTTAAGGATGAAGCGGTTGAAAAATTTAGTGAAATTACAACAGAAAATATTGGAAAAAAACTTGCAATAGTTCTGGATGATAAAATTGAAAATGCACCTTATCTAAAAGTTCCCATCACTGATGGATCTGCGGAAATTACCGGTATTGATAGCCTGGAGGAAGCAAAAAATATCGAGCTTGTTCTCCAGACAGGAGCATTTCCCATAAGTTTACATGAAGAAGAATACAGTACCGTAGGTCCAACTCTTGGGATGGATTCTTTAAACAGGGGCCTGTATGCGGGAATAATTGGTTTTGTTCTAATTATTATATTTATGTTCTCTTTTTACAGGGGTCTTGGATTATACTCAACTCTGGGTCTTATAATTTATGTTATATTATTCTGGGGTGTAATCTCGGCAATAGGTGCTACTCTGACGCTTCCAGGAATAGCGGGACTCATATTGACCATAGGTATGGCAGTGGATGCCAATGTCATAATTTTTGCCAGAATAAGAGAAGAAGCGCTTAAAAATAAATCCACAAGAGTTGCAATAGGATATGGTTTTAAAAATGCGCTGAGAACTATTGTCGATTCCAATGTAACCACTTTAATTACCGCATTAGCCTTATATAGATTTGGTACAGGTCCGATAAGGGGCTTTGCTGTTACATTGAGCCTCGGGGTGGTTATAAGTATGGTAATAAGTCTCTTGTTCACAAGATCTTTCATGTTTCTTATGTCAGGATTTCCAAGATTCGCGACACCGGGATTTTTAGGAATTAAAAGAGAAAGCAGCGAATAGTGTTTAAGTTTAGAAATTTTTATTTTGATTTCGTAGGTAAAAGAAAAATATGGTTCATAATTTCCCTTGTTGTAATACTTGCAGGTCTTGCTGGTTTTCTTATCAGAGGATCAAGTTTAAATCTGGGCATTGATTTTCTCGGCGGATCGCTTATCGATGTTGAATTTTCAAGAGATACAAATACTTCCGAGATCCGAAGTGTGATCAGCGAAGTCGGACTGGAAAACGCGATAATACAACAAGCTGGATTCCAGCCGGGCGAATCAAACAGATTTATTATTAGGACCACACCCATAGATTCGGAAACCAAAGAAGGGATGATTGATTTACTGGATGAAGAAATAGGTCTGGAAGGATCACCACTTCAGGATAGGACGGTGGATGCCGGATTCAGTAAACAGATAACAAAATATGCCCTGATAGCCATTGGCATAAGCATAATCGGAATCTTGATCTATGTATGGATAAGATTCGAGTTCAGATTAGGAGCTACGGCAATTCTGGCTCTGATTCACGATGTGCTTGTAACCGTCGGAATATATGCCATTTTAAATCGTGAGATAAATACTTCGACAATAGCTGCCATACTTACCATTATCGGATATTCAATAAACGATACCATCGTCGTATTCGATAGAATAAGAGAGAATACCCCTCTAAGCAGCAAATTGGGTTACGGTAAAATCGTAAATGATTCCATAAATACTACTTTGACCAGATCATTAAATACCGCCCTTACCACATTGATTCCAATTCTTTTACTCCTTATTCTGGGAACCAGTGCATTAAGAGATTTTGCAATGGCACTTGCAATAGGAATAATAGCAGGGACATATTCTTCCATATGTATTGCCAGTCCTATTCTTGTAGTATGGAACAATAGGTTTCCAAGATATAAGAAATAACAATGACAAATTTTCCTGCCAGATGGCAGCGCAGAAAGACCGGAAAAGCAAATAAAAAACTATCAAATAAACTTAGCTGCAGCCAGTTCCTCATAGATATTCTTGCCAGAAGAAATATATTAAACGAATTAGAAATAATGTCTTTCCTGAACCCAACTCTTAAAAGTCTGCATGACTGTATGATGCTTCCGGGAATCGAAAAGGGCATTAAAAGAATAAAGGAAGCAATCGCAAATAATGAAAATATTTTAATTTTTGGGGATTATGATGCAGACGGGATAATAAGTTCTGTGATCTTATATAAATTTTTAAAGGAACTGGGACTGAACACCGAAGTTTATATTCCCGATAGGTTCAATGAAGGCTATGATCTAAATCTTGATTTCTTTAAAAAGATATTTTCTCAGGGCAAATATAATCTGATGATATGTGTGGATTGCGGTACAAATAGTCTGGAAGTTCAGAAATTCATTCGTGGGAAAAGCGGGTTGGATGTAATAGTCTGCGATCATCACATTCAGTCCGTTGATTTAGACGTAAGACAGGAAAATTACATTATAATAAATCCCAGAATCAAAGGTTCAAACTATCCTTTTAAACATTTAAGCGGTGCAGGTGTTACCTTTAAATTTATTATAGGTATCTTGAGAGAGCTGGAAGACGCCCGCAAGAAAAAATTCAGCAGAGACTATCTGACAACTCTGCTTGATCTGGTTGCAATATCAACTATTGCTGATCTTATGCCGCTTGTTGATGAAAACAGGATAATGGTCAAGAAAGGATTGGAAGTAATTAAGAAAACAATAAATCCGGGACTTAAAAAGATGATCAATGCTGTTGTAAAGGATAAAAAGTGCATAGATGAATATGATATAGGATATATTATAGCTCCGAGACTTAATGCAGCCGGCAGGATTAAAAATGCCAGAAGCAGTTTCGATTTATTGACTGCCGAGGGAGAGGTCCTTGATGAATTACTGAATGATTTAAACTCATTTAATGAAGAAAGGCAGAATATTCAAAAAAATATATTCGACGAAATAATCAAGAGTAATGATTTCGATGAGATCATAAAGGAAAAGAGAATATTTATAGAAAAATCAAAAGAATGGAACGAAGGGGTGCTCGGAATAGTAGCTTCGGATATCGTAAAAAAATTCAATATTCCTGCCATCCTGTTTAAGGAATCGGAAGGTAAACTCAAAGGTTCCGGAAGAAGTACGGATAAATTTGATTTATACGGAAACCTGGTTTCCTGCAGCAGTTTATTCGATAATTTCGGGGGTCACAGAACAGCGTGCGGTATAAGCATGGATATTTTAAGCTTCCAAACCTTTTATAATAATATGGTAGAAATTGCACAAAAAAAAATTGATACCCGCGATATTGAAAAGAAGTTTTTCTATGACCTTGAACTGGATTTCAAGGATATAAATGACAAATTCTTAAAAGAAATCGATTTACTTAAACCCTATGGAATAAGCAATCCTCAACCTGGTTTCGTGACCGGAGATTGTGAGATAGTGAGTTTTTACTATTTAACGGAAGAAAAACATGTAAGGTTAAAACTCAAGCATGCCGGAACGATAATAGATGCTATAATGTTCAAAATAGACAAAAATATCAAAGAGAAGATAAAAACAGGAAAAAAGATCAATATTTTATATAAAGTAGAAGAGAATATATGGGATTATCGTAAAGCGATACAGCTGGTTATCCAGGACTTATTTTAGAGAAGTTGAAAATGTTCTATAATAATATTGATTTTTTATTAAAGAGTAAAGAAAGATGAACCTGGAACTGAACAAAAAAACAAAAAAAATAAACACGGATCTTATATACAATAAGCTAATAAAAAAAATAAAATCATATAATCCGGGTGTAGATGAGCAGCTGGTCCAAAAAGCTTACCAGACTTCGAAAAAATACCATCAAAATCAATACAGAAAATCAGGGGGACCATTTATTGTCCACCCTCTGGAGGTGGCAGGAATTCTGGCAGGCCTTGAACTGGATCAGGTATCTATAATATCGGCTATTTTGCATGATGTAATAGAGGATACGGACTATAGCCTGGAAGCAGCTAAAAAAGATTTCGGACCAAAAATTGCCAATATTATAGACGGCGTCACGAAATTGGATAAAATAGTTTTTACCAGTAAAGAGCAGCAGCAGGTAAACAATATAAGAAAAATGATAATCGCAATGTCGGAAGATGTGAGAATAATACTGGTAAAACTTGGTGACAGGCTTCATAATATGCGGACCTTATTTCCGCTGGATGAAGAAAAAAGACGTATTATTTCTACTGAAACTCTCGAGGTTTATGCACCTATTGCACACAGACTGGGGATTTATCAGATAAAATCGGAATTGGAAGATTTAAGTTTCAAATACCTTTATCCCAAAGAGTACGAGAAAATAAAAAATATGATTGACGAGAAACTTGAAGAAAGGAAATCGTTAATTGATGAAGCAGTAAAAATAATAAGCAAGAAATTAAAAGAAGTAAAAATTTCCGCTGATATTAGCGGCAGGATTAAAACTTATTACAGTGTTTATAATAAAATCATCAAACAAAACAGAAAATTTGAAGATATTTATGACATAATTGCAATAAGGATAATAGTAAATGATATAAAAAGCTGTTATGCAGTCCTTGGAATAATACATTCTTTATGGAAGCCCGTACCGGGAAGGTTCAGGGATTTCATAGCCAATCCCAAATTCAATATGTATCAATCTCTCCATACAACGGTTATCGGGGTAAAAGGCAAACCTGTTGAAATACAGATAAGAACATATGAAATGCATAAATTTGCAGAGTATGGTATTGCGGCACATTATAAATATAAAGAAGGCGGTTTTAAAAAACTCAGCGAATTCGATAAAAGAGTGGCATGGATAAGGCAGATACTCGACTGGCAGAAAGAGCTAAAGGATCCGCAGGAATATATGGAATCATTGAAGCTGGACCTGTTCGAGGAAGAAGTATTTGTATTTACTCCAAAAGGAAAAGTTTTAAATCTGCCCAGAGGAGCCACTACTATTGATTTTGCCTATCAAATACATACCGATGTGGGGCATAACATAATAGGTTCAAAAATAAACGGAATCATGGCTCCTATAGAGACCGTTCTGGAAAATGGCGATATTGTTGAAATAATAGTATCCAAAACCCATAAAGGTCCAAGCAGAGATTGGCTTAATGTAGTTAAAACATCAAGTGCGCGCAACAAGATAAAGCAATGGTTCAGTAAAGAGCAGAGACAGGAAACATATAACATCGGCAGGGACATAATGTTAAAAGTCTTGAGGAAAAACGGCCTTTCTTTTAAAAGTGTACCCGCAGAAGTATTTGATGAAGTGACAAAGGATATGAATTTAGGAAAAACAGAAGCTCTTTTCAGGAATATCGGATCCCACAAAATATCCGCCCACCAGGTCTTTACAAAAATAATAAAGAAATTAAGCCAGCAAGAACCTGAAAAAGAGTTGACCATTGAAGATATACACAGAAAAGAAGTCGAAAAGAAAGAAAGCAGTGGTATTAAGGTAAAAGGCATGGATGATGTACTGGTGACTATTGCAAGGTGCTGCAATCCGGTTCCGGGAGATAGTATAGTGGGTTATATCACAAGAGGTAAAGGAATATCCGTTCACAGGATCGATTGCACCAACGTAAATGCTTCGATGAGTTCCGAAAAACAAAGATTTATAGATGTTTACTGGGACAAAAAAGCTCCCTATAAATTTAATACTGAAATACAGATAGATGCTCTTGACAGGACAAAACTGCTAAGGGATATTACAAATATAATAAGCGAATATGATCTGAATATAGTATGGGCAAATTCTTTGAGAACGGATAAAAGCGGTCATATTAAATTCAGGTTTTTGATAGAGATTAGCAATAAATATATTCTAAAAGATGTCATTAACAATATAAAACAAATAGACTCGGTTTATGATGCTTACAGAATATTACCCAGAAAGTAGACCGTATTGAATATAAAAAGATTAGAATTAGGATTCTTTAAAGTCAATTGTTATATATTGTCTATGGAAAATGTGAATATAATAATAGACCCGGGTGCCGATTTTAATATCATTAAAAGAAGTATTGAAGAGAACTGTATAAAACCAGACTTCATATTAAATACACACGGGCACTATGATCATATAGGTGCTGTTGAAGATATAACCTCAAATTATAAAATTCCGTTTTATATTCATGAATTTGAGGAACCGATCATCACTGATCCGGATAAGAATATTTCTTCATTTTTCGGAAAAAATGAATTATCATTAAAAACTTATGATTTAATAAAAAATACTGATTATAATTTTTTTACCGATCTCGGTATTGATATCATAAATGTTCCGGGCCATACTCCCGGTAGTATAATAATTAAAACAGGTAATTTTCTTTTTACCGGTGATTTGCTTTTTAAAGGCACTATCGGACGTACCGATTTGCCGGGAGGAAATTTGAAGGAAATAAAAAGATCACTGGTAAGAATAAAGAAGATGGATGAGAAATCAATTATATATCCGGGTCATGGTGAGGTCACCAGTCTCGAATATGAGTTGAAATCAAATTATTATTTAGGGGATCATTTTTTAACAGAAGACAGTCAGAAAGAAACAGGTGATTTATTTTGGATATAAGTTCTCCGAGGGGTACGATAGATATTTATGGTGAAGATATAGATTATAGAAATTATATTATAAATACCGCACGAGAAATTTTCAAAATATTCAGTTTTGCGGAGATAATAACTCCTGCATTTGAATATACTCAGGTTTTCAGCAGAAGTATAGGTGAAAACACCGATATAGTGCAAAAGCAAATGTATACCTTTACTGACAAGAAAGGAAGGTCGTTGACTCTTCGGCCGGAAGGCACAGCTTCAATCGTAAGGGCTATTTTAGAAAATAAAATGTACTCCGAAAAACTGCCGCTCAAGCTTTTCTATATCGGTAATATGTTCAGATATGAAAAGCCCCAAAAAGGAAGGATGAGGGAGTTCTGGCAACTTGGAATAGAATCAATAGGCTCTGATAATCCGATTATAGATGCCGAAACTATCTGGATCCTGAATTTATTTTTTGAAAAACTTGGATTCAAAAAGTTGATACTCAAAATAAATAACATCGGTTGCGGTGAGTGCCGTAAGAAATTTCTGGAAGAATTTAAAAAATATTTGAAACCTGAAATCGAAAAGCTATGTAGTGATTGCCGCAAAAGATTTAAAGAGAATCCTTTAAGGATTTTTGATTGCAAAAAAACAAACTGCAGAGAAGTATTGACAGGATCACCGAATATATACAATTACTTATGTTCCGAATGTAAGAAAAAATTCGAAGAAATTTTAATATGTTTAAAAAGCCTTGATATAAAGTATAAGATCGATAAAAGCCTGGTAAGGGGTTTCGATTATTACACAGGGACAATATTTGAGATAATATCGGAAAATCTGGAGAGTGCGCAGAATGCTCTGGGAGGCGGAGGAAGATATGATAACCTTATAAGTGAACTGGGTGGTCCGGATATTCCGGCTACAGGATTTGCTGTCGGAATTGACAGGACGATCATACTCATGAAGCAGTTAAATATCGACCTTAAGAAATCCGATAGAAAATCCAGAGTCTATATTATTGCAATGGACAGAAATTCTCAGATTTATTCTACTCGTATCCTGAAATATCTCAGGGAAAAAGAAGTAGTCTGTGATATAAACTTTAATATCAGGAATTTGAAAAAAGAGATAAAGTGGGCAAGAGATAATAATTATAATTTCATTATTATAGTTGGCGAAGATGAAATCAAAACCGGAAATCTTACAATTAAAGATATTAATAAATTCAAACAATATAAAGTTGACTGGAAAAACAAAAAAGAAAAAATCATAGAAATCATAGGAGCGTAAAGTCATGGCTGATTCTGTTTTTAAGACCGCGATGAGGACTAATTTATGCGGAGAGATAAATAAAAATTTTAAAGACAAAGAAGTCACCCTGGCGGGCTGGGCCAATAAAAGGAGAGATCATGGTAAGTTGATTTTTTTGGATCTAAGAGATTTCTCCGGTATCGTCCAGCTGATTTTTAGTCCTGATGAATACAAGAATTCTTATGATATAGCCAGAGATATACGTAGTGAATATGTTATCAGGGTAAGCGGAAAGGTCAGGATGAGGTCGAAAGAAACTATTAACCCTTCCATTCCAACAGGTGAAATAGAAATTGTGGTAAAAAACATTAAAATACTGAGCATTTCAAAAACACCTCCTTTTATGCTTGAAGATAGAAATAAAGTCGATGAGAACACAAGACTGAAATACAGATATATCGATTTAAGAACTCCGGAAATGCAAAGAAATATAAGGTTAAGGCATGCCCTAACCGTAGCAGCAAGGAAATATTTTAATTCCAAAGGTTTTATCGAAATAGAGACACCCATAATGGCAAAGAGCACTCCGGAGGGCGCCAGGGATTTTCTTGTACCTTCGAGAATGAATCCGGGTAAATTTTATGCTCTTCCGCAATCGCCGCAGCTTTTTAAACAGATTTTAATGTTCTCGGGATTCGACAGATGTTATCAGATTGCAAGATGTTTCAGGGACGAAGACCTTAGAGCGGACAGACAGCCGGAATTTACGCAAATAGATCTCGAAATGACTTTTGTGGAAATGGAAGACGTAATGAATATAATAGAAAATTTGTTTTCTAACATTTTTAAAGAAGTACTGGGTAAGAAAATTGAGTTGCCATTAAAAAGAATCAAATGGAAAGATAGTATGGAAAGTTATGGTACCGATAAACCTGATTTAAGATTCGGTCTCATTATAAAAGATATATCGGATTTATTTAGAAAAAGTGAAATCAGGATTTTCAAGGATACTTTAAAAAACAAAGGATGTGTAAAATGTATTGTTGTTGGCAATTCGTCTTTTTTTACCAGAAAAGAACTGGATGACCTTGTAGATATGGCAAAGAAATGCGGTGCAGGTGGACTTGTATGGATAAAAATCGATGAAAAAATGAATTTTCAATCTCCGATCTCTAAACTTTTGTCAGATGCAGAAAAAGAAGCTTTGATTAAAACCCTGAGTCTTAAAGAAAATAACCTGCTGCTTATAGTTGCAGATGAATTTTTGACTGTATGCCAGACTCTTGGAACTATTAGAAAGATTCTTGCAGCCAGGCTGGAATTGATAGATGAAAATGAGTTCAATTTTGTATGGGTGTATGATTTTCCTTTATTTGAATGGGATAAAAACGAAAAAAAGATATCACCAATGCACCATCCTTTTACAAAACCTGATGAAAACACTATAAATTTACTGGACAGTGAACCTCTTAAGGTTAAATCCAAAGCTTACGATATAATATTGAACGGAATAGAGTTAGGAGGCGGTTCGATAAGGATAAACGATGTCAATTTACAAAAAAAGATATTTAAAATACTGAGTATAGATGAAAAAAGAATCAGAGAAAATTTCGGATTTCTTACCAGAGCAATGGAGTACGGTACCCCTCCGCACGGCGGTATAGCACTGGGAATGGATCGATTAATAATGCTGATTGGGAAACTGGACAGCATAAGAGATGTGATAGCTTTTCCAAAAACACAATCCGCAGTATGTATGCTTACCGGTTCGCCTTCAAATGTAACGGAAGAACAATTAAAAGAAGTCTCAATTAAAATAATTGAAGAGGAAAGTAAATAATCATTTTAAGCAGTCTATTATTAAATGTTTTATTAACAGGAAAACCTGCTTTTAATTTTTACCGGTAGTGAATTCGCTGGCTGCTGGCTGAAATTTGGTAAAATCCGGCTTTATTGAATAAACTATTCAATTATGATAACATCACTATCGGGTACTCTATTTATATCGTAATTAAAGTTAAATTTTTGTGCCAACAAAGTTACATTGGAAGCTTAAACTCTGACTGTAGCATAAATGCCCATATTTCATTAGTGGGACTTATAAAGCAGACAGGAGAGCATCCACCTGCTGAGAGCAGGGCGCAAAAAACTTCCTCTAGTTACGACTAAATTGAGTATCCATTTTATTATCGAAAATCAATCTATAATTAATTATATGGACATAAGAAAAGTATTTCTGGATTATTTTAAAAAACACGATCACCTGATACTTCCCTCATCAGGTCTTATACCGCAGGATGACCCAAGTGTACTTTTGACAACTGCTGGAATGCAGCAATTCAGGCCGTATTATCTGGGAATTAAAAAACCTCCGGCAAAGAGAATTGCTACGGTACAAAAATGTTTCAGAACAAGTGATATCGATGAGGTAGGTTATACTGATAAGCATCTTACATTTTTTGAGATGCTGGGGAATTTTTCATTCGGGGATTATTTTAAAAAAGAAGCGATAGAATATGCCCTGGACTTCCTTGTAAATACTCTTAAAATTTCCATAAAAAATTTAACTGTGGCAGTATTTGAAGGAGACGATTATATACCGGCGGACCTGGAATCCATAGAATACTGGAAAGAAAACGGAATAAGCCCTGCTAAAATATATAAGTTTGGTAAGGAAGAAAATTTCTGGGGTCCTGCAGGGGAAACAGGTCCCTGTGGTCCCTGCTCCGAAATATATTATGATTTTGGGAAAGAACGTGGATGCGGTAAAAAAGATTGCAATCCTAATTGTGACTGCGGCAGATTTCTTGAAATATGGAACCTGGTTTTTACACAGTATAATTTCAATGGAGAAAAGTATGATGAATTACCTCAAAAGAATATAGATACCGGTATGGGTCTTGAGCGGATAATGGCGGTTCTTAAAGGGATACCTTCGGTATTTAAGACATCTTTATTTGAAAAGATAATAAAAGAAATAGAAAAAATATCAGGAAAAGAAAATTATTTTAACCGGAGCGAAAATTATGATGCAGCATTTAATAAGAGTGCAAAGATAATAGCAGATCACACAAGAGCTATTTATTTTTTGATTTCCGATGGAGTGACACCTTCCAATATGGGGAGAGGTTACATTTTAAGAAGAATAGTCAGGAGAGCAATAAGA
The DNA here is from genome assembly GCA_964517765.1 of uncultured Actinomycetota bacterium. GTDB lineage: Bacteria > Actinomycetota > Humimicrobiia > Humimicrobiales > Humimicrobiaceae > Hydromicrobium. The sequence goes on from CAZFEN010000005.1 coordinate 64,319, forward strand.
TTTGGCAGATCAATAGGAATCGAAAATTATTTTTTAAATGATATTGGGCAACTGGTAATAAGAGAATATTCAAAAACATATCCCGAACTACTTAGAAAGAAAGATTTTGCATTTAAATTGGTAAGGGATGAAGAAAAGAGATTTACGGAAACGTTAAAGGACGGAAGTAAGGTTCTTGCCGGTAAAATCAGTAATATCAAAAAGAATAAAGAAAAATATCTTGATCCGGAGGATGCTTTCAGACTTTATGACACGTATGGTTTTCCTGTCGAGTTGACTGTTGAAATATTGGATGAAAATGACTTAAAGCTGGATATAGAAAAGTTTTATTATTATTTGAAGAAACACACCGATAAATCAAGGGAAAGAGTCTCCTTCGATAAAAAAATAGATAAAAATCTGGAATTGTATAACAGGATAAATAAAAATATTGATGTAACATTTGTCGGGTATCAAAAGAATGTATTGAAGACAACAATTGAGAATATCATAAAAGTCGGTGATTCAGGTAAAAGAGAACTGGTATCCGGATTATCCGAAGGAGAAAAGGGTGAATTGATTCTAAGGGAAACTCCGTTTTACGGTGAAAAAGGCGGTCAGATAGGAGATAGGGGTATCATTAAAAAAGGAGATAACCTATTTATGGTCGAAGACAGCAAGATCCCGGTTGAAGGCATTTATACTCATAAAGGGCTTTTAAAGAAAGGCCAACTAAAAGCAGGTGATGAGATAAATGCCGAAGTCGACCATATTTATAGAAAAAATATAAGCAGAAACCATACCGCGACTCATCTTCTTCACTGGGCTCTGAGGAATGTATTTGGCAGTGAAGTAAAGCAAGCCGGTTCTTTTGTGGGGGAGGACAGATTCAGATTTGATTATTCTATTTATAACGCACCGGCTAAAGAAAATCTTAAAAAAGTAGAAAGAATGGTGAATGAGAAAATTCAGGCCAATGATACGGTTCGCTGCTTTGAGACCACAAGAGAATTTGCGGAGGAAATAGGGGCAATGTCTTTATTCGGTGAGAAATATGGTAAATTCGTGAGAGTGGTAGAGATAAATAATTACAGCAGGGAATTGTGCGGCGGTGTCCATGTTACGAGAACGGGGGATATAGGCATATTTAAAATTACCTCAGAAACCAGCATTGGAGCCAACTTAAGAAGAATAGAAGCAGTAACCGGTATGTATGCATATAATTATCTGGAAGAAAAGGAAGATATATTACGTAAGGTTTCTACGAGCCTTGAAGTGGAAGATAATAAGGTGCCGGATACAGTGAAAGATGTTAAAAATAATTTAGAGAAAAAAGAAGAAGAACTCCTGACGCTGAAGGTTAAAATTGCAAAAAAAGAAATTATGGATAAATCCGGTTACGATTCTTCGACAGCGGGATTAAAAATAATTGACTTTGATTTTTCGAAATATGAAGTAACATCTGGCATGGAAATCAATAAAATGGGTATAGTAGGCGATGAGATTAAGGATTATTTCAAAGGAATAAATACTTTTATTGTTTTTGGAAATATCTTAAATAATAAGCCTGTTATGATCCTGCAGGCAACAGGAGATCTGGTGAAAAAAGGTATAGATTGCGGTAAAATTGCCGTAGAAGTCAGCCGAAAATTAAAAGGCGGAGGCGGAGGCAAACCCGGATTTGCCCGGATAGGTGGTTCGGATGCCCGTTCTCTGGACAGTGCGATAGATATTGTAAAGTCCAGGGTGTTGGACATCTTAAGAAAAGAATAATGAAAATTCTGGGATTAGATATAGGAGATAAAAGAATAGGAATTGCGATTTCGGATGAACTTGAGATAATATCTACACCATTCGAAGTAATCGAAAATGATGAAAAAGTAGATGATAAAATCAGGGAAATCATAAATAAACATAATATAAAAAAAGTAGTTGTGGGAATACCTTACACCCTTAAGGGATCAGTGGGTGATCAGGCAAGAAAGACCATTGATTTTATAGATAGTACGTTTAAAAATATGAATGTAGAAGTTGAATATATGGATGAGAGGTATACTACAAAAATCCCATTAAAGCTTTTCGGTAAATATTCCAAAAAGAAGGTGCTCGATAAGTTTTCAGCGAGTATAATTCTGGAGGATTATTTAAGAAGAAAAAAAGGAAAAATTAAAAATGCCAAAAAATAAATTTAAAACTGTTTTTGATCTTATAATTCCGCTTATGGTATTATCTATACTTTTCTTTTATCTGACTTCATGCAGTATTTTTAATGAAGAGAACGAAAATACTGTTCCCCCCGGTACCGGGATAGAATTTGAAATAACGGAGGGAATGACCCTGAGCAGGGTAGCCGAGCTTTTAGAAGAAAAAGGGATAATAGATAGTGCGTTCATTTTTAGATTGTTTGTGGAACAAAGAGGCAAAGATGGAAGTTTGATACCGGGTATATATACACTCAAAGCAGGTTCGGAACATGAAGAAATCCTGGCCATAATAACAGCGGTTCCAACAGTGGTGACCTATAAATTTACGATTCCTGAAGGTTTTACCGTAAAAGAAATCATAGAAAGAGTAGTCCGGGATGTGCCTTTTATTGAACAGGAAGATATGGAACAGGCTGCAAGTATAATTAATTATGATTATGATTATTTAAAGGATGCAGAAAGTCTCGAAGGATTTCTGTTCCCGAAGACATATGATATTACGATAGATTATTCTGCCGGAAATATCATTGAAATGATGCTTGCACAGTATCAGTTCGAAACCGGTAGTCTCGATTATTCACTGGCAGATAATAAAGGTCTCAGTCACTATGACATACTGAAGATCGCATCAATGATAGAAAGAGAAGCTTATATAGCCGAAGAAAGAGCATTGATTTCAGCAGTAATACATAACAGGTTAGATATTGAAATGAGTCTGGGTGTAGACGCTACCTTAAGTTACTATTTAGATAAAGGGGAGGAAGAGCTAACCGAGAGTGATTTACAGAATGACACGGAGTATAATACCAGACTATATGCCGGATTACCGCCAACTCCTATATGTAATCCAGGTCTGGCCTGTATTGAAGCAGCTTTAAATCCTGAGCCAGACGTAGAATATTTATATTTCAAGATTACCGATACAGAGAATCACAGGCATTCATTTTTTAATACTTACCAGGAATTCCTGGATGCAAAAGTTAAATAGCAATACAGCAATAAAAGATTTAATAGAAGAAAAGAAATTATTGCGCAGGTTACAGAAGAAAGCGGAACTGGAAAAAATACCAATAATTGATATAACTGCGGGAAGATTTCTTGAAATGGTCTGTTTTTTTATCCAACCAAAAAGTATCCTGGAGATCGGGTGCGGAACGGGTTTTTCATCTTATTTTCTTATAAAAAATCTGAAGGGGGGTTCCTACACTGGAATAGATTTAAATAGAGAAAGAATCAAGGAAGCAAAAAAATTCATTGTGAATGAATTTGGGGAGAAAGAAATCCGGTTTCTTACGGGTAATGCATTAAATATAATACCCGGTCTTAAAGGAAAGTTTGATCTTGTATTTATAGATGCTGCAAAATATGAGTATCCTCTCTACTTAAAAGCTGTTGAAAGTAAGTTAAAAACAGGAGCAATGATAATTGCGGATAATATATTTTATAGCGGCAAGATTTTTAAAAAAGAAATAAACAGGCATGACTTAAAAAGTGTAAAAGGGATAAAGGAATATATTGATCATACAAGTAATTCCAAAAGATTCAACAGTCATTTTATCGACATTGGTGACGGTATATCTATAACGGAATTTTCTAAAAAATAAATTGTAAAATCATGATAAAAAATAAAAAAATACCCGAACTTCTTGTACCGGCAAATAATCTGAATATTTTGAAATACGCAGTAAGCTACGGTGCGGATGCTGTATATGTTGGAGGAAAAGAATTTAATTTAAGGAGCATCAGGGGAAATTTTACACTTCCGGAACTTGAAGAAGGGGTGGAGTACACGCATAAAAATGGTGTGAAGATCTATTTTACCCTTAATTCAGTAGTCTATGAAATGGAACTTCCCCGGTTAAAGAGATATGTTAAAAAATTAAGAGATATAGACATAGATGCGATTATAGTATCCGATCTTGGAGTCATGGAATTAATAAAAGAATTTATTCCGGCGATGAAAATACATATAAGCACACAGTCAAATATAAACAATCACCTTGCAGTAAATTTTTTAGCAAGACTTGGAGCAAGCAGGGTAAATCTTGCAAGAGAAATAAGCTTTCACGATTTAAAAATTATTATGGAGAAAACGAATATTGAAATCGAGATATTTGTACACGGTGCTTTATGTATTTCTTATTCAGGAAGATGTATGTTGAGTAAATATATGACCGGCCGTGAAGCAAATAAAGGAGAGTGCACACACAGCTGCAGGTGGAAATATTATTTGATGGAAGAAGAAAGAGCAAATCTATTTTTTCCGGTTGAGCAGGATAAAAAAGGAACTTATATATATAATTCGAGGGACCTTTGCCTGCTCGAAAAATTAAAATTACTGGTAGATGCGGGTGTGTATACATTGAAAATAGAGGGAAGGATGAAAACGGAAAATTATGTGGGTCTTACGACATGGGTTTACAGAAAGGCACTCGATTACATCAAGAATGATAAATTTACCACTGATAAAGTATCCTACCTGACCGGTGAGCTGGATAAATGTACTCATCGTAATTTTACTCAAGGATTTATGTTTTTAAAAGATAAAAGCGAACTTGAGAATAATGAAAATGTAGGTTATATAACAAAATACAGATTTATCGGAGTTTACCATGATTTCAATTCCGTGCATAACGGACCTATCATAAATGTGAAGAACCAGTTCAGAGTCGGAGAAGTCGTGGATATTTTACAGCCCCACAAGAATCCTGAAAAGTTTAAAATTGGAAAATTGATATCGGTTGCGGATGAAACAAAACTAAAATATGCAAATCCAAACGATCGGGTCATCTTGTGCGGTCTTGGTAAAGTAAGCCCATTTTCAATTTTCAGAATTAAAAGCATCGGGATTTAGAACATATGGAGCTAAAATATAATAAAAGTTATAAAAGTTTAAGAAGTTGAAAATATAAAAGTTTTTTAGTATTATTATAATAATTAATTTAAAAGATATATGAGTGAAAATATTAAAACTTATGAATTGATACTGTCAGGCAGGGTACAGGGTGTAGGTTTCAGATATTTTGTGGAATCAATAGCCGGGAGATTTGGTATTACCGGCTTTGTCAGAAATAATCCTGACCGAAAAGTGGAAGTGGTCTGTCAGGGAGAGGAAGAGGATCTGAAGAAATTTGTAGATGGAGTAAAGAAAGGCCCGTCGTTTTCCGTAGTAACAGATGTCAGGATAGAAGAAATAAAAGATAGCAAAAAATATAACATATTCGAAATCAAGTTTTGATGTTATCGTTATAGCAATAATAATAGCAAGAGATATAGATAAAATGATTAGTTCCGGTACAAAAGTAATAGCGCTTATCGGTAATCCGATAGAGAATAGTCTATCTCCAAAGATTCAGAATTATTTCATAAGCAAATACTCCAGAGATGCTGTCTACCTATCATTCGAAATTAAAAAAGAAGATATCAGAGAAGCATTCAATGGTGCAAAAAAATTGGGTATATTTGGATTGAATGTAACCATGCCCTATAAAGAAGAAGTATTCAAATTAATAGATAATCCCGATCGTGTTTCATCGATTATAAAATCCGTAAATACCGTAAAATTCAATCAGAAAGAAAATATTTCTGAAGGTTTTAATACAGATGTTGAAGGCTTTTTGATATCAATGGACAAAAAAAAATTCAAATGGACAGGAAGCCGGTGTCTTGTCATAGGCGCAGGTGGTGCCGCAAGGAGCACTATTTATGGAATGCTTCAGAAAAAAATCAAAAAGATATTTGTTTATAATAGAACCGCAGGGAAAATAGCAGATATTATAAAAGATTTAAAATCTGAAGGAAGTGAAAAAATCAAAGCTTTATATAGCATTAATGATATAAGCGATGAAATAAAGGATATCGATTTAATAGTCAATTGTACTCCGGTTGGGATGGATATAGGATCAAATAAAGATATGCTGCCTGTACCGGAAAGCTGGAATCTCAATGGGAAATTTATTTTTGATATGATCTACAGACCGGTAGAAACAAAATTTTTAAAGAAAGCCAGAGAAGAGGGGGCAATGGCTTTAAGCGGTATAGATCTGTTGATAAATCAGGCAGCATTATCTTTTAAAATCTGGTTTGGCATATTACCGGGGACAGATGATATTAAAGAAATAGTTTTAGATAGTATTTAAAAAAGCATCATAAAATAAAAGAAAGAATAACGGGGGAAATATGGATATAAATGATATTTTGCTTGAAGCTATAAAAAGTAACGCATCAGATGTGCATATCGTATGTATTCTACCTCCGATAATAAGGATTAATGGAAGACTGGTAAAACTGGAAAAATTTGGAGATATCTCACCTGAAATATCGGAGAAAATACTTACCGGAATATTAAACGAGGAACAGAAAAAAAGGCTTAAGGAAAGACTCACAGTAGATTTTTCCTATACAATGGCAGGCCAGGGAAGATTCAGATGCAGCTACTATTATCAAAGAAATTCACTGGCTGCTGCGTTTAGATATATTTCAAGAGAAATACCAGGTATCGAAGAATTGAATCTACCAAAGCAAATCGAAGAGTTTGTAAATTATCCCAGAGGCCTGGTCCTGGTAACGGGTCCTACCGGGTGCGGTAAATCGACTACGCTTGCTTCTATTATCGACATGATCAATAAAAGCAGATCCGCAAATATTATAACGATAGAAGATCCAATAGAATATTTATTTACGCATAAAAAAAGCATCGTCTCCCAGAGAGAAGTATTAACCGATACCCACACGTTTGAAGAGGCACTTAAATATA
>CAZFEN010000005.1:71357-73260 GCA_964517765.1 uncultured Actinomycetota bacterium
TCCCAGAGAGAAGTATTAACCGATACCCACACGTTTGAAGAGGCACTTAAATATATTTTAAGAGAGGACCCGGATGTCATAATGGTGGGAGAAATGAGAGATCTGGAGACAATATCGAGTACGCTTACGGCCGCAGAAACGGGCCATCTTGTTTTCTCGACTTTACATACCCAGGATGCACCACAGACAATTGATAGAATCATAGATGTTTTTCCGACACATCAGCAAAAGCAGGTCAGGGCTCAATTAGCAGGGACCTTAAAAGCAGTTCTTGTACAGCAATTGATATCCAACAAGAACAAAGATGGGAGGTTACCTGCAACCGAGTTGATGTTTGTTAATGACGCTATAAGGAATATGATCAGAGAAGTTAAAGTCCACCAGATTTATTCGGCTATACAGGCCAGCGGAAGAAGAGGGATGATGACCATGGATATGTCGCTTGCGAATCTTTATAAAGAAGGTAAAATTACTGAAGAAACAGCATTAGAAAAAGCACATAATACAGATGAAGTAAAAAGAATGATCAATAGTTGATATTTATCCCGCGATAGAGCAGATGAAGGTCAATAATTATGTCATCATATAATTACACGGTCAGAGATTCAAAAGGCGAAAAAGTAGCAGGTACTATTGATGCGGATACGCAGGATTCGGTCATATCGAAGTTAAAAGATATGGGTTACTTTATAGTCAGCATTGATAGACCTAAAGAGGAGAAAATCAAATTTAAAAATAAAACAATAAGTTTCAGTTTTTTTAACCGCATCAAAATCAGAGATCTGGTTATTTTTACAAGGCAGTTTGCAACTTTAATTTCTTCGGGGATGTCACTGCTGGAATCTCTTATTGTTCTGGAGAAGCAGACCACAAATACAAAATTTAAAACTATAGTTTCTGAAATTAGAATGTATATAGAATCCGGGCACTCTCTTTCGGAGTCAATGGAAAGGCATCCTAACGTTTTTAATAGATTGTATGTAAATTTGATACGGGCCGGGGAAGCAGGAGGAGTGCTGGATAGGATCATGAATGATCTGGCCGAATTTCTGGAAAAAGAAGAAGAAATCAAGCTGAAAATAAGAAATAAGACTGCTTATCCAAAATTTGTCCTTGCATTTGCAATTGTTATATCCATGGTAATAATAATATTTCTGGTCCCCTCTTTCCAGGGAATATATAACGAATTAGGGGCAGAACTGCCGGCGATTACCCAGGTAGTTATATCCGTAGGAAATTTATTTAAGAAGTTTTATTTCTACATTATTTTATTTGTAGTAGTGTTCGGGGGAAGATATTTATTCCGCAGATTTGTAAGAAGTCCGAGGGGAAGATATGCTATGGATAATCTCAAAATACATATTCCCAAATTCGGGGATCTTTTTAAAAAAATGTCCTTATCAAGATTCAGCAGGCATTTTGGTATATTGCTGGCTACCGGAGTTCCCCTGTTAAATTCCCTGGAGATTGCAAAGGGAGTTGCAGATAATGTACTCATCGATAATGCACTTGAAAAAATCAGAAAAGGTATAAGAGAGGGAGAAAATATTTCCGATTCGATGTCAGATATGGAAGTATTTCCTCCTATGATGGTGCAAATGATCGCGGTGGGGGAAAGAACAGGTACCCTTGATGAAATGTCTTCCAGGATCGCAGATTTTTATGAGAAAGAAGTGTCAAATTCCATAGATGTACTGGTTACCATACTGGAACCTATTATGCTTCTGGTTGTAGCTTTATTTATAGGTATGATTGTCATATCAATGTATCTTCCAATGTTCAATATATACCAGAATATGTAATATATAATAAATCAATCAATTAATATCAAAAAATAATTATTAAAGAAGTATTTCGGCTTTTTTTAGATATTTATAATTTATTATTGCAATTTATAATAATT
>CAZFEN010000006.1:0-41340 GCA_964517765.1 uncultured Actinomycetota bacterium
ACTTTATTTGCAGTATTCGAGGAGGAATTTTATTGAGTTACAAGATAAAAAGTCAGAAGAAAATCGACTTAAACAAGGTTAAATTAGAAATAGAGATCACGAATAACTATTTAAAGAAAAATATCGGTAAAGCCTATAAGAATATATCCGGTAAAGCGAGTATTCCCGGCTTCAGAAAAGGGAAGGTTCCATATCAGGTAATAGACGTAAAATTCGGCAAAGAATATGTATTAAATGAAGCAGCAAGCCTTTCGATTTCAGAGCTATATCCTGACATAATAACGCAGTCCCAACTGATGCCAATTGATTACCCAAAAATAAAGATCAACCAGTTATCTGAAGATTTACCTCTGGGATTCGAGATGGAGGTGGAGCTGGAACCTGAAATAGAATTAACGGGATATAAGGGAGTAAAGGTTTCAGGTATCTCGACTGCTGTATCCGACGAAGAACTGGAACGGCAGATAAACAATATAAGAAATAACTTTGCATCACTCGAACCGGTCGAAGATGGCAAACCAGTATCAAAAGGTGATTATGTCACTCTGGATTTCAATGGTGAAATTGAAGGAAAAGCATTTGAGGGCGGCAGTGCCGAAGATTATCTTCTGGAAGTCGGTTCTAACACATTGTTTGCAAAATTTGAGGATTCTCTTATCGGAATGAAAAAAGGTGAAAAGAAAAATACAATCCTTACACTGCCGAACAATATCAAAAATACCGGTCTTGCGGGCAAAGAGGCAAATTTCAGTATTTTTATAAAGGAGATAAAGAGGAAGGTACTGCCTGAAATAGATGAGGAATTTTTAAAGAGTCTGGGTGATTTTAAAGATGCCGATGATTTTAAGGATAATATCAAAAAGAAGCTGGTCGGGCAGAAAGAAAGTTTTAGAAGGGCAAAGATAATAGAAGAAATCCTCAATCATATCGTGGATAATATGAAGACTAAAGTTCCCGATGTCATGGTAACCAACCGGATAAAGCAGATAAACGAAGAGATAGATGAGGATTTAAAAAGACAGAAAATAAGCAGGGATAATTATCTCAGAGCCGTAAATATCACAGAAGATAAACTTAATGAAGAAATAAAGGAGAAAGCTGCCAGAGAAATAAAAGAATATCTGATCTTCAAGGCATTGGAAAAAGCAGAAAAGAAGAATATAGAACCTTCCGAAGAAGAGATTACAAAAGAGAAAGATAATATTATCGGCAGATGTAAAAAAGAGGAAGACATCAAAAAGGTAAAGGAATTTTTTGAAAATCCCGAGGGGCAGAGGACCATTGTCGAGAACATCAGGCGAAGAAAAACAATCGATTTGCTGATAGCCAGTGCCCGGGTGGTAGAAGAAAAAAGCACAGGTGGCAAAGATGCAGAGGAAATATGGACACCTGATAAAGATAAGGCAGGAGTTGAAAAAGGAGAAAAGAAGCTCTGGACTCCTGGTTCAAAATAATTAGAAAGAGAGATGATTGAAATGTTTAACGATTATTTAATTCCGATGGTGATCGAACAGACCAGCAGAGGGGAACGCTCTTTCGATATTTATTCACGACTTCTTAAAGAGAGAATAATTTTTCTGGGAGTGGGCATAGATGATAATGTCGCAAATCTGGTCATGGCGCAGATGCTGCATCTGGAAGCCGAGGACCCGGAAAAAGATATACAGCTGTATATAAATAGCCCCGGTGGAATAGTGACCTCGGCTCTTGCGGTTTATGATACCATACAGTTCATAAAATCACCGGTATCAACCATATGCATAGGTCAGGCTGCAAGCGCGGCTGCGGTTCTGCTTCTGGCAGGAGCAAAAGGTAAAAGATTTTCACTGCCTAATTCGAGAGTCATGTTGCACCAGCCCTCCGGAGGTGTTTCCGGAACCACAATCGATGTGGAAATACATGCAAAAGAAATGGTAAGGATCCGTGCTCTCTTAAATGAAATAATTGCAAAACATACCGGTCAGGAAGTAAAAAAAGTGGAGAAGGATACTGAAAGAGACTTTATATTGAATGCAGAGGATGCCAAAAAATACGGTATAGTGGACGAAGTCATATATAAAAAATAATATCGTTAAGGAGTGTATAAATTTGTCAACAAATGATGGAAAGAAAAGTGATTTTTTAAAATGTTCTTTTTGTGGTAAATCCCAGAATCAGGTAAAAAAATTGATTGCAGGTCCGGGGGTTTATGTTTGTAATGAATGTGTGGATCTATGCAATGAGATCATCAATGAAGAATTAAAAGAACAGAGGGAAGTCGACTTCAAGGATCTTCCCAAACCAAAAGAAATATATTCGATATTGAACGAGTATGTAATAGGTCAGGAAAGAGCAAAGAAGGTCCTTTCCGTAGCAGTATATAATCATTATAAAAGAGTAAAATATGAAGGCAGCCTGAGTAAAGATGACATAGAGATCCAGAAAAGCAATATTTTGCTTATTGGTCCAACCGGCTGCGGCAAGACTCTTCTTGCCCAGACCCTTGCAAGGATATTGAATGTCCCATTTTGCATCGCAGATGCGACCGCACTTACCGAAGCGGGTTATGTCGGAGAAGATGTGGAAAATATATTACTTAGACTGATACAGGCTGCAGATTTTGATATCAAAAGAGCTGAAACCGGTATTATATATCTTGATGAAATTGATAAGATCAGCCGTAAATCCGAAAATCCTTCTATTACCAGAGATGTATCCGGCGAAGGAGTACAGCAAGCACTTCTTAAGATTTTAGAGGGAACCGAAGCCAATGTTCCTCCCCAGGGAGGGCGGAAACATCCTCATCAGGATTTCATACAGATAAATACCAATAATATTCTTTTTATCTGTGGGGGTTCATTCAGCGGGTTGGAAAAGATAATAGAAAGAAGGATCAATGAAAGCAGCGTAGGATTTATTTCGAGAAAACCTCCTGCCAAAGTCGAAAAGATCGACAAGCTTCTTCCCCTGACAATGCCGGAAGATCTATTGAAATACGGTCTTATACCGGAACTGATCGGGAGGCTGCCTGTTGTAAGCACGCTTTCTAATCTTACCGAGAACGATCTCATTAAGATTTTAATCGAACCTAAAAATTCTCTGGTAAGGCAATACGTTAAGATGTTCAAGATGGACAAAGTCGATCTGGAGTTTACAAAAGATGCCTTGAGAGAGATTTCAAGGCGTGCCTTAAAAAGAGGAACCGGAGCGAGGGGACTGAGGGCAATTATGGAAGAAATAATGCTTAACATAATGTTTGAGATACCCCAGCGTAATGATATAAGAAAATGTATTATAACCAGAGAGGTTGTAGAGAATAAAACCGAACCCGAGATAATCGGTAAATCAAACAATAAAGTTTTTTTGAAAGATGAGGAAAAATCAGCCTAAAATGTTCGATGAGATCAAGGATAAATTCAATCCTTCGACATTTGAACAGAAAATCTACCTTTATTGGTTAGAAAATAAATATTTTTCTGCAAAAATCGATAAATCAAAAATCCCATTTAGTATGGTAATACCTCCTCCCAATGTGACCGGGTACCTCCATATCGGTCATGCTCTGAATAATACTCTTCAGGATGTAATCGTAAGATACAAAAGGATGAAAGGATTCAATACTACCTGGGTACCGGGGATAGATCATGCGGGTATAGCAACTCAAAATGTTGTGGAAAGAGCCCTGGAAGAGAGAAATACGAACAGATTTCAACTGGGAAGAGCAAAGTTCGTAGAAGAAGTATGGCGCTGGAAAGAAAAGTACGGCAGCCGGATCATAGATCAATTGAAATCACTTGGCTGCTCATGTGACTGGGACAGGGGAAGGTTTACCTTCGATAGGCAGTACAGTAAGGCAGTAGTAAGAGAGTTTGTTGTCCTCTATAAAAAAGGTCTGATTTACAGGGGAAATTACATGGTCAACTGGTGTCCCAGGTGCGGGACCGCGATCTCGGATATCGAAGTAGAACATGTAGTAAAGAAGGGTAATTTATGGGATATAAAGTATCCCCTGATCGATCCTGAAACCGGTAAACCCGGCGACAGCGAATATATAGTTGTTTCGACTACAAGGCCCGAAACAATGCTCGGCGATACTGCAGTTGCCGTAAATCCCGGTGACCGGAGGTATAAAAAATATAAGGGCAGGACCGTTTATCTTCCTTTGATGGGAAGAGAAATTCCTCTGATTGAAGATGATTTTGCTGATATGGAATTCGGGAGTGGTGCTGTCAAGGTCACTCCGGCTCATGATCCCAACGATTTTGAAATAGGAAAAAGACATAAACTCGAAGAGATCAATATTTTCAACGAAAATGCTACTTTGAATTCAAATGCAGGAAAATATGAAGGTCTGGACCGTAATGCCGCGAGACAAAAGGTCCTGCATGATCTGGAAGAGCAGGGCTACCTCCTGGGCAAAAAAAGTCATGATTCCTCAGTTGGAACTTGTTGCAGATGCAGTACCGTGGTGGAACCAAGGATCTCGACGCAGTGGTTCATGTCCATGAAAGAACTGGCTGGCCCGGCAATTCGTGTAGTGAAAGAAGAAAAGGTAAAAATAATACCAAAAAAATGGGAGAAATTATATTTTAACTGGATGGAAAATATCAGGGACTGGTGCATATCCCGTCAGTTGTGGTGGGGACATCAGATTCCGGTATGGTATTGCAGGGATTGCAATGAAATGATAGTAAGCGAGGAAAAACCCGCGAGTTGTCCTAAATGCGGCGGCAGCAGTATGGAACAGGATCAGGATGTTCTTGATACATGGTTCAGTTCCTGCCTGTGGCCATTTGCGGCTTTTGGCTGGCCGGAAGAAACAGAGGACCTTAAATATTTTTTCCCGACCGATGCTCTGATTACTGCTCATGATATTATCTTTTTCTGGGTTGCGAGAATGATCATGATAAGTCTTTATTTTAGAAAGGATATTCCTTTCAGAGAAGTTTTTATAAATCCTCTGGTAAACGACGTGTTTGGTCAGAAAATGAGCAAGTCCAAAGGCAATGCAGTGGATCCTGTGGATATAATCAATCAAAAAGGAGCCGATGTCCTGAGATTTACCCTTGCTTCTCTGACTACTCCCGGAAGAAATCTGAATATGGGTGATGAGAAGATCGAAGGAGTCAGAAATTTTGCAAATAAATTATGGAATGCATCAAAATTCGTAATAGCAAATTTAAGTGATGAAGATATAACTGATATCGATATCTCGCAGTTAAATCTGGATATATGGGACAGATGGATACTTTCCAGGTTAAACAGGGTAGTAAGAGCGATTGAAAAATATCTGGGAAAATATAATTTTTCTTTTGCTTCAAGAATGCTTAACACTTTTCTCTGGAATGATTATTGTGACTGGTATATAGAGTCCGCAAAGGTTAAGATCTACTCTCCAAAAAATAGTGGTGAGAAAAAAAATGCATTATTTATATTATGGTATGTCCTTGAAAAGTATCTTAAACTTCTTCATCCATTTATGCCTTTTATAACCGAACAGATCTGGCAGAATATTCCACACAGCGGTGATAGCATAATGGTAGAGAGTTTTCCGGAATCAGATTCTGCCAGAATCGATCCGAATACCGAAGGAGAAATAAAAGTATTGTTCGATGTAATAAGCGAGATAAGAAAAATAAGGTCCGAACTTAAAATAAATCCGTCCAGCAGAATCAGGATAAGCCTGCTGGCGAGTGAAGATAAAAGTAGGGCCATGCTGGAGGAAAACAGTAAATATATATGCAGCCTGGCGAAAACAGGGGAACTTGAGTTTAAGGATTTTACAGGTAAAAAAGGGTATATAAAAGCTGCCGCGGCAAACGTAGATATATTCATTAATATTGCCGATGCAATAGATGTAGAATCTGAAAAGAAAAGAATAGGGAACCGGATCAAGAAAGTGGATCTTGATATCGAAAAAAGTAAAATAAAGTTATCAAATACCGATTTTTTACGTCAGGCACCTCAGGAAATAATCCAAAAAGAAAAAAATAATCTTGACCGGGCAGAAAAACTCCTGGAGGTACTGAAAGATCAATTAAACAGGATAAAAGATATAAACGAATAACATAACGTTAACCAAAGTGAGAAATAGTGAATTACAGGCAAGTAAGCGAATATCTTGATGGCTGCCTTATTTTTGGAATAAAAACAAATCTTGTAAGAATACAAAAAATACTTCAAATTCTTGGTGATCCTCAAACAAAGGTCGACTTTATCCATATTGTAGGGACGAATGGCAAGACTTCCACTACTAAAATGATTGCTGCAATATTAAAAAGCCACGGCATTCATACCGGTTATCACATTTCTCCCCATATTGATAGTTATACGGAAAGAATGTGGGTAAACGGCAGGGATCTTTCGGAGAAAAAATTTACCGGAGTCTTTAACGAGATATACCCCGTAATCCGGGAAGTAAACAAGATGGATCTGGGTGGTCCGGTTACCCAGTTCGAGATAATATCTGCCATGGTATTCAAATTGGCTGAGAATGAAAATGTCGAAGTTATGGTGCTCGAAGCAGGAATGGGAGGAAGATGGGATGCCACAAATATCGCTGATTCAAAGGTTGTGGGGATTACCGGTGTGAGCCTTGAACACACGGAAATACTGGGCAGAACAATAAGGGATATAACTCTGGAAAAAGTAGAAGTAATAAAAGAAAAGGCACTGGTAGCAACCACAAGCGCTAATAAAGAGGTCCTGGAGATTTTAACCGGGAAAGTAGAAAATACCGGTTCCATACTTTTCTTATATGGAAAGGATTTTTATATACAAAAGAAGATAAGTCTGGGATTAAACGGGTGGTCCCTTGATATTAAAGGAATAAATACTACTTACGAAAATCTGGCATTGACGCTTCTCGGCCAGTATCAGCCAATGAATCTTTCGCTGGCGGTAATCCTTGCAGAACTTTATCTGGGAACAAGAGGGAAGAAAATAAACGAAGAAAGATTAAGAAATGGCATATCCGATATCAGGGTAAAAGGAAGATTCGAAATTATCAGGAAAAAGCCCATGGTAATCCTGGATGCCGGTCATAATCCCGAAGGAACAGAGAATTTCATTAAAAACATCTCCTATTATTTTGGAGAAAGAAAAAAAATAATAATTTTTGCTGTCCTTAAAGATAAAGATTATAAAAGTATGGTTGAGGAGATAATCAGTGTAAGCGATATTTTAATTTTAACTTCAAGCCTGAACACTAGAAGCCTGAATGTCGATCTGCTGGAAAAGGTGGTAAAAGAAAAAATAAAATTGTTAAAAAATAAGATTCAAAAGCCTGCCAGAGTATATAAGGTAGATACTATAGAAAATTCCATAAAATTTGCTTTAAAAATTTCTGCTATAAATGATATTATATGCATTACCGGTTCAATAACCAATTTAGAGAATATTGTTTGACAGGAGATTTTTTTATCTGGTCAATCAATAAAAAGGCAAAATATAAACTTAAACCTGGAGGATAGATGGATTTATTTAAATATTTCGATGGTATTATGGCTTTTATCAAAAACCCGATATGGAAATATCTGTATTACGGATTAATTTTTATTTTGATTATTGTCTGGCTTGCCTTTGTTTATTGGACCTATAGAGATGCGAGACTCCGGGTCAAAACTCAGGCCTCTGCTATTTTCTGGGCACTGGTTGTATTGGTGCTGAATTTTTTGGGATTGATACTTTATTTGATATTAAGACCCCCTGAATTTATAGATGATGTAATAGAAAGGGACCTTGAAATCGAAAGAATGGAAGCGCTGCTTGATAGTAAGGAATTCAGCTGTCCCGCCTGCGGGAATCCGGTAAAGGATGATTTTTTAATTTGCCCTTACTGCAGAAAGAAATTAAAAAGTTCCTGTATTAATTGCGGCAAACCCTTGAATTTAAACTGGAAAGTTTGTCCCTATTGCAGAAATACTCAATAGATGAATTGGAGATTTTTAATGAGTGGATGCGGGAATTCTAAAAAAAGTGACATCCGGGGTGAAATCGATAATAATATCGAGAAAAGTCTTGTCATAGTCAAACCGGATGGAGTGAAAAAAAAAGTAATCGGAGAAATAATATCCCGTTTTGAAAAAGAGGATCTCAACATTGAAAAGTTAAAAATGTTAAGAATTAGCAGGGAACTTGCACACAGGCATTATCAGGATCATAAAGATAAAAGTTTTTTTGATATATTGGTCGAGTATATAACGTCGGGTCCCGTGGTGGCAATGGTAATAAGCGGTAAAAACGCAATTGTCAGAGTAAGGGAACTCATTGGACCGACTGATCCCAGAAAGGCAGAAAGAGGGACCATCAGAGGTGATTTTGGCGATGATATTACTGTAAATGTGATTCATGGTTCGGATTCTATGGAAAATGCCCGGAGAGAAATAGAATTATTTTTCGATTAGACCAAACGGTATGTAAAAATTAAAAGGTGACGAATGGGTAAAAGAAGAGGGAAAATAGTTTTTTTGATAGTATTGGTTGGAGGCATAATAGGAGCTATTTTGGGCCATGTCCTTAAAGATATTGTTCCGATTTTGGATAAAGGATTAAAGGTAGGCACAGACTCTCTCAGCCTTAATTTATATTTAATCGATATAAGTTTTGGCATTCATATAAATATTACACTTGGTGCCATAATAGGGTTACTTATAGCTTTTTTATTAGCTGATGTTGGAAGAAGAAGATCGTAGAAAAAAAATTATTTTAGCTTCTGCTTCTCCGAGAAGAAAGGAAATACTGAAGCTATTAAAGCTGGATTTCGAAGTAATCGAGCCAAAAAATTGCGAAGAGAAGCAGTATAAAAATCCTTACCATACTGTAATCGACAATAGTATCATTAAAGCTAAAAATGTTTATAATTATATAAAAGAACAAAGCTTAAAGAAACATGATCCGTATTACGGAAAAGGATTTCTGATCGCCGGTTTCGATACTATTATATATATGAATAATAGACACATGGGCAAACCGGCAAACATCGAACAGGCAATTGAGTTTTTAAATATTTTTTCTGGCAGGATACATCGGGTGGTAAGCGGAGTCTGTGTTTTGGACAGCATATCCGGTAAATATTATTTTGACACCGAAACAACTAAAGTCAGATTCAGAAAGCTTACGGAAGAAGATATTAAAGCATATATAGATAAGGAAGATGTACTTGATAAAGCCGGAGCTTATAATATATTTGGATTTGGAAGTCTGCTCGTTGAGAAAATAAACGGTTGTTTTTATAATATAGCGGGATTCCCGATTAAAATATTTGCAGATCTGATTGGGAAGTTTAAATTTAATATTTTAGGTTAAATTAAGGAGTTAGTGTATTTAATATGTTTGATTTTTTCTTAAATGTAGTTGGCAGAGATATGGGTATAGATCTTGGAACGGCTTATACGCTGGTATATGTTAAGGGTAAGGGAATAGTCCTTGATGAACCATCCATAGTGGCAATTGACAGGGAACGCAAGAAAATACTGGCGGTAGGCAAAGAAGCCAAGAGGATGGTGGGAAGAACCCCGGCTAATATTGTTGCAATCAGACCTTTAAAAGACGGGGTGATTGCGGATTTTGAAACAACGGAAAAAATGCTCCGGTATTTTATTCAAAAAGTTCATAAAAATGTCGCTTTTGCCAGACCCAGGATTGTTATCTGTGTTCCCTCCGGGATTACTCCGGTTGAAAAGAAAGCAGTTATCGAAACTACGGAACAGGCCGGAGCAAGGGCAGCCTATATAATAGAGGAACCTCTGGCTGCAGCTATAGGCTCAGGTTTACCCATAGACGAACCAAAAGGCAGTATGATCATAGATATTGGAGGGGGGACTTCCGAGGTAGCGGTTATATCTCTGGGAGGAATAGTTGTCAGTCAGTCACTCCGTATTGGCGGGGATGAAATGGATGAAGCTATAATCTATTATCTGAAAAAAGAACATAATCTGTTTTTAGGTGAAAGTACTGCAGAGAGAGTGAAGATAGAAATAGGATCTGCATTCCCTCTGGAAAATGAAGAAAAAATGGAAATAAATGGAAGAGATCTGGTGACCGGGCTTCCTAAAACAATTATTATTACCAGTCAGCAGATAAGAAAAGCGCTGGAAAAAGTATTGAGTGATATTGTTAATGCAATTGTAGAGGTACTGGATGTCACACCCCCTGAACTTTCTTCGGATATAATGAAGAGGGGTATTTTCATGGCAGGGGGCGGATCATTGCTCAAAGGATTAACAGAAAGAATAAGCAGGGAGACACATTGCCCCGTTTATATGGCCGAAGATCCTATGGCAGCAGTAGCTATCGGGGCAGGAAAATGCGTCGAAGATTTTAATACTCTAAAAAAATACCTCAAATATTCGAAATAACTGTTTTAAATTCAATCTATAATATTAATCGATGGTTACATTAAACAGAAGATTCAGAAATTATGTCGTTCTCGCTATAATAATTGTTTTATGTCTGATAATTATTACCGCAAGTTTTAAAGAATCCGGTTTTATCAATAATATCAAAGCCAGGACTGTTGATTTTTTCAAACCCATTCAGGAGAAATTTTATTCTTTCACCAGTCCGTTCATCCGCTTTATAAATTCAATAAGGAGCTATATAAACCTTAAGCAAAAATATCTGGATCTTCAGGAGGAAAATTCTCTCTTAAGACAAAAATACAGCGAAGATATAAACATTAAAGTGGAAAATGATTCCCTGAGAAAGTTACTGGGTGTAAAGCTGAGAGAAGACTACGAGACCGTAACTGCCAGAGTAATAGGATATTCTGAAAGTAAATGGCAATCTGAAATCGTTTTGAATGTCGGAAAAAGTGATGGAGTAATCGAAGGAATGGGAGTGATCAATGAAAATGGACTGATTGGGGTAGTAATACTTGCCGGTAATAATTCATGCAATGTGCGGCTTATCAATGATCCGCAAAGCAATATCGGAGTGAGAATACTTTCTTCGAGAAAACTCGGGATCATCCAGGGCAGCCAGGATAGGAAAATCACTTTAAATTATATTTCAAGTGAAGAAACGGTATTTAAGGGGGATATAATAATTACATCCGAATATGGAAATTTACCGGGTGAAATACTGATAGGACGGGTAAGTGAAGTGAGTGAAAATCCCGGTGATCCATATAAAATAATCGAGATCGAGCCTTTTACGGATTTTAAAAAAATAGAGTATGTTCTGATTATAAAGCGGTAGATATCATTTAATATTATGAAAGTTTTTTATAAATTTTTACATTTCTTCATACTTGTAATATGCCTGCTGCTCCAAATAGTTTTTTTTGAATATCTTAAGTCATTTTCGATAAACTTCGATTTAGTTATGGTGGTTATAATAGCAGTCGCTTTATTTGACGGTACATTCTGGGGGATTTTATTTGGATTTGCGGCAGGAATGATGCTGGATCTTTTAATAGGAGATATTATAGGAGTAAGTGCCTTTATTTATTCTATAAATGCCTTTATAGTATCAAAACTTATTACTTCGGGTTTTAAATTCAAGTATTTGACGTATTCATTTATTATCTTTCTGGTCACTGAAATTAATATCATAATACTAAGTCTGATTCGTTATTTGTTTAATTTTAACAGCAACTGGATGCAGATGGGATTGGAACTTATAACAAAGCCGGTCCTAAATATAATTTTAATGTTTATTATTTTTCCTATTATAAGTATAAGTTCGGGAATGACAGGGGAGATCGAATTTGGGTTTAAATATAAAAATAAGATTTAGAATAGTACTTTATTTACTGGCAATACTTGCAATAGTACTCATGTTGAGGCTTTATTTTTTACAGATAATGGGCGGGGGACTTTATGCGGAACTGGCATCGGAAAATATAAGCAGAGAAAAAACTGTATCAGCCCCGCGGGGAAATATATATGACCGTAATGGAAAACTGCTGGTTAAAAGTATTCCTGTCAAAGCCGTGGCCGTAGAACCTCTTATTGTTTCAGAAGATGAAGATGTGATGAGGATCTTAAGCGAGTGTTTGAATATATCATATGAAGAAATAAAGGAGAAGGTAGAGCAGAGTAATTTGTCCTATATAGATAGATTGATTTTAAAACAGGATATAGATACTGCTACAATGATCTATCTTAAGGAAAATAGCAGCAAATTACCGGGAGTAGAAGTAATCGACCTATATCTGAGGGAGTATAATTTTGGTTTTCTTGCATCACACCTGCTGGGATACACAGGAGAAATCGATAAAAAAAGATTGCAGTCGGAGACATATATGGATTACGAAGGCGGGGATCAGATTGGGCTGACCGGGCTGGAAGAGACTTATGAGAATCTGCTCAGGGGTAAAAAAGGTAAAATAATATATGAAGTCGATCCTCTGGGAAGACCGGTAAATATACTTGAAGAAACAGATCCTATCAGCGGGAGCGATCTGTACTTGACGATTGATATAGATTTGCAGAGATTCGTAGAAGAAGCTCTTTATCAATCCATACTTGAGGTGAGACAGAAGAAAATCAGTGGTACGGACGAGAATTATAAAGTACCCGGAGGAGCAGTTGTGGTGCTCGATTCAAGAAACGGTCAGGTACTGGCCATGGCGAGTTATCCAACTTATAATCCTGAACTGTTCGTGGGTGGGATTTCAGAAGATGAATATGCTGAATTAAAGGATCCGGAAAATAATTCCCCACTTTTAAATAGAGCGATAATGTCCTTTCCTCCCGGTTCGGCAATAAAAATAGTTCCCGCGTACGGCGGGCTTGCTGAAGGAATAATAAGCGAAAGAAGTACCTTTTATTGTGCAGGGGCATGGACAGGACTGGGAGAAAATTTTATAAAATACTGCTGGAATAGATCGGGCCATGGCAGTCTTAATATCAGAGGAGCCATTAAAAATTCCTGTGATATTTATTTCTATCAGGTAGGGTACGGACTTCTATTGAAAAATGATAATTCGGAAGAACTTCTTCAGAAATATTTGAGGATCTTTGGATTCGGTTCGGTAACCGGGATCGATCTTCCCAGTGAAGATCCAGGACTGGTCCCGGATAAAGAATGGAAAAAAGATTATTTTAAGGACCAGCCGGAATATACTGTATGGTTTCCGGGAGATACGGTCAATATGGCAATAGGACAGGGATATTTGCTTGTGACCCCGCTTCAGCTGGCTCAGGCCTATTCGATTCTGGCAAACCGGGGGCTGGAATATAAACCATATTTAGCCGAAGAGATAAAGGATTCCGAAGGAAATTTGTTTCCTGATAGTTCAGAGGACGATTATCAGGATTTAAATCTGGATGAAAATTTTATTGAGATTATAGAAGATGGTATGGTTCAGGTGGTGAGTCCGGGAGGAACCGCAGCCAGTGTTTTTAGTGATTTCCCACTTGACATTTACCCGATTGCCGGTAAAACAGGTACCGCAGAATCTCCTCCAAAACAGGACTATGCATGGTTCGCAAGTTATGCTCCGGTGGGTAATACTCAATATGTGGTTGTTGCAATGCTTGAAGAGGCCGGTTCCGGAGGAAGCAATGTGTCGCCAATGATTGAAAAGATCTACAGGTATTTATTTACTATTGATTAAAAAAAATTATAAGAATGTAGATGATAAAAAGAATAAAAAGTCTTAGAGAATTTGGGAATCTTGACAGGGAGAAGAGAAAGATCCGATTTGATTTTATACTATTTTTCCTGGTTCTTGCTATTTCTTCATGGGGTGTTCTGGTGATTTACAGTGCAACCAGAGAAACCCTGCCCGGAGGAGTATCGGATCCGGAGTACTACATGAAAAAACAGTTAATCTGGCTGGGAACCGGAATCATTATATTTATAGCAATTCAATTTATAAATTACAGGAAAATCCAGAGGTACTGGTGGCTGATTCTGGCAGTGGGAATCTTTTCACTTGTAGCAGTGCTTCTTTTTGGTTATGAAGTTCACGGATCTAAAAGCTGGATAGATTTAAAATTCACTACTATTCAACCCTCGGAATTTTCAAAGATTTTTATGGTGATAGTTCTATCTGCTGTAATGTCAAAATGGAGAAGCGAGAAAGTATCCAATATTACTTTCAAGAAAGTTGCTATTTCATCATTTATGGCACTTACATTTGTGGTACTGGTTTTACTGGAACCTGATTACGGGACCGCCCTTATATACTTCATAGTATTTATAGGTCTATTATTTGTATCCGGGGCTAATTTTCTGTATATCCTCTCAATACTGGGGCTTACGGCTGGAGGATTTTTTCTTGCTCTGAATGCCGGTTTCATAAAGCAATATCAACTGGATAGGATTCTTACTTTTTTAAAACCGGACGTGTTGTCAATGGAAGGTGCCGGGTATAATTTATATCAGTCCAAACTGGCGATTGGTTCCGGCGGACTTTTAGGTAAGGGTCTTTTTCTGGGAAGGCAGACAAATCTGAGTTATGTTCCGGAACACCATACCGATTTTATATTTTCTGTTATCGGAGAAGAAGTGGGATTTATAGGGGCAATTCTGGTAATATTGATACTCGGAGTAATTATCTGGAGGTGCTTCTATATAGCTTCGAACTCCTCCGATACCTTTGCAATGCTGCTTGCTTCGGGAATAGGTTTTATTATTTTATCTCAGGTAGTTATAAATATAGGCATGACCATAGGTATTATGCCAATCATAGGAATTCCTCTACCCTTCTTGAGTTCCGGTGGGTCCAGCCTCATAAGTATGTTTCTGGGTATTGCACTTGTGGAAAATGTGTATATATGGAGAGAAGTAAGAAAAAGTCATGAGATCGCTTATCAGGAGTTCAAATAATCTCCGGGGAATCAAATATGGATAAAATCAAAAGGCTGGATTCTAATCTGCTTGGAAGGCTCTTAAAAGATATTGAAAAACCGGGCAGGTATATAAATAATGAAATAGGAACCAAAAGTAAAAGTCCGGGAACAATAAAAGATTTTCAAAGTTTAATCCTTATGGCTCTTGTATTTCCGGATATTTACGAAGTCGGAATGTCTAATCTGGGTCTCCAGATCCTGTATGATATTATAAATAAACAGGAGTGTTTTTCGGCGGAAAGAGTTTTTTCTCCATGGATAGATTTTGAAGAGAAGCTCAGGAGGGAGAAAGTAAAAATCTTTTCACTTGAAAATCGAATATTTCTGAACTCTTTTGATTTGATTGGTTTTACGGTCCAGCACGAATTCTTATATACAAATATATTGAATATACTCGATATGGGCGGTATAAGTATAAGAACCGGGGACAGGAAAAATAAATTTCCGCTTGTGTGTGCCGGAGGACCTGCGATTGTCAACCCTCAGCCGCTTTCAAGATTCATGGATTTTTTTGTTATCGGGGACGGAGAAGAAGTGGTCATTTCCATTTTGCAAAGAGTAAAAAAATACAGGGATAACAATAAAGATAAAAACTGGTTCCTGCAAGAAATCAGCAAGCTGGATGGAATATATGTCCCCGGGTTCTATAAATTCTATTATTATCCGGATGGGCGAATTAAGAGTATAGAACCGGGAAAAAAGGTAAAAAAAGCAGTAGTAAAAAACCTTAATGAATTTGAAATAGTCGAGGATCCGATAATACCTAATATCAAAGTGGTACACGATAGATTTGCAGTAGAGATTATGAGGGGATGCAGCAGGGGCTGCAGATTCTGTCAGGCAGGTATTATCTACAGGCCGGTGCGAAAGAGAGAAGTCAACTCGCTCGTCAGGCAAAGCATCGCCGGACTAAAAAAAACAGGTTATGATGAAATTTCATTTTTATCGCTGTCTTCCTCGGATTATAGTGAGATCGGGCATTTATTGGATAAAATCACAGACTCTTCAAAACATGGAAGACTTTCGGTTTCAATGCCTTCCATGAGACTGGATAGTCTTAATTTAAAACTATTCGAGCTTATTCAGAGCGGGAGAAAAACAGGACTTACTTTTGCTCCCGAAGCAGGCAGCCAGAGAATGAGGAATATAATCAATAAAAATATCGAAGAAAAAGAAATGCTTGATTGTATAAAAATGGCTTTTAGCAGCGGTTGGGAAAAAATCAAGCTTTATTTTATGATCGGCTTACCGTATGAGAACGATAAAGATATCTATGAGATAACATTACTTGTGGAAAAGATAATAGCGGCAGCCAGAGAAAAGCTTTCAGGGAAGAAACTTGCCAGGTTAAAAATCAATATCAGCATAAATGCATTTTGTCCCAAACCTTTTACACCTTTCCAGTGGGCAGCTTATGATAATCCGGAGAATCTTGATAGTAAATTTGATTATATTTTAAAAAATGTACCCAAAAGGTATGTAAATATAAATTGGACCGATTCCAGAAAAAGCAGGATAGAGTGTGCGTTAGCCAGGGGCAATGACAGGGTAGGCGAGGTTATAGAAAGTGTATGGAAAAATGGGGCCCGATTTGATAATTGGACAGATTTTTTCAAACTATCTGTCTGGGAGGAAGAATTCAAAAAAGCCGGTCTGGATATTGACTTCTTTACCACAAGAAACCTTTCGAAAGATGAAATACTGCCCTGGGATATTATTGATATAGGAATAAGTAAGGAATTTTTATTAAAAGAATATGACAGAGCTAAAGAATGTTTGTGAAACCAGGATAAGATTTAAATTCTACAAAAAAGATGAATTTAAATATCTATCCCATCTTGACATTTCGAGGATAATGACCCGTGCCATAAGAAGAGCGGAACTGGAAATAAAATATAGTCTGGGCTATAATCCAAAACCAAAAATAGGTTTCAGTCCGCCTACTCCTTTAGGGGTGGAGAGCATGGCAGAATATGCTGATGTCCTGCTTGAAGGTAATATCGATGAGAGTGCATTCAAGAAGAAACTCAATCTTGAGTTAAAACCGCAGATGCAGATTTCAGAAGCAAGAGAGATTTCAGGTAAAATCGATAATCTTATGAATGCCGCAGCAGTTGTCCTCTATGGTTTCGAACTTAATATCTGTTCTTCAGATAATAAGGACCTGCTTAAAAGATTTTACGCGGGATTGAAAGAAGATTTAACCACCGGGTCTGATTTTTGCCACTCGATATTCGATTTAAAAATAATGCCGGTAGAGGGATCTTCTGATATTCTCCTTCTAAAACTATTCGGATATGCTAAAATTTTCAAAGAAGAAAATAATGAAATTTTTAAATTTAATAATTTTTACGGCTTTTTTAAAAATTGGTTAAAAGAGTATTGCGTGAATATTAAAGATGTAAAAAAGGAAGAGTTATTTGTCTTAAGTGGAGGTATACTTAAAACGCCGATGGAGATTGTCTAAATTCTTAGAGCAAAGGAGATCTGAGATTAAATTGGATAAAGAAATGTTAGTAAGTTCGGATAAAAATGAGACCCGGATTGCTATTTTGGAATCAAAAAAGGTTACCCAGCTTTTTTTTGACCGCAAGAGTAAAAAATCTCTTGTAGGAAACATATATATGGGCAGGGTCAAAAATATTCTTCCGGGGCTGGATGCGGCTTTCGTTGATATAAATGAGAATAAAAATGCTTTTCTGTATATCAATGAAATCGGTCTGGATATGGATGATGATAATGCTGTGGAGATACCAAAGAAAATACAATATGTTCTTAAGCCAAATCAAATAGTATTGGTCCAGGTAACCAAAGATCCTATGAAGACAAAGGGTGCCAGGATAACTACTTACATATCTATTCCTGGCAGATATCTTGTTCTGGCACCTTTTAATAAGGGCATTGGAATCTCAAGGAAAATCTATGGCGAAGAAAGAGAGAATTTAAAAAAGATTGCAGGAGAAATAAAAAGTGAAGATTACGGATTAATTGTCAGGACTGCGGCCAGGGAAGCAGATAAAAACAAACTAAAAAAAGATTTAAAGCAGCTTTTAAAAAAATGGAATTTTATAAAGAAAAAAGCTTTTGCTCTAAATAAGCCCGGTATCGTTTTCAATGAATATTCAGTAATTTTAAAGTTGATGAGAGATGTATTTTCCGAGGAGTTTGGTGCCATATATGTAGATAAGAAAGTGCTTAAAAGAGAAATTGGCCGGTATCTGTACTCTGTCGGGATTAGATTCAATAATATAATTGTCCATCACGGAAAAGAAGATTTGTTTGAAGCCTTTAATGTCAACGAGGTTATAGAAAGTGCCCTCGAAAGGAAAGTCTGGCTAAAATCCGGAGGATTTATAGTAATAGATCATGGAGAGGCAATGACCACAATAGATGTCAATACCGGTAAATATACTTCAAATAAAAGTTCATCCCAGACCATACTGAGGACCAACCTCGAGGCTGCGGAAACAATTACCAATCAATTAAGACTAAGGGATATCGGTGGGATCATAGTGATTGATTTTATCGATATGGCCAGTGAGAAAGACAGGAAGAAGGTTTATAGCAGATTTTTACAGTGCCTTGAAAATGACAGGACCAAAACTGAAATACTTCAGCTTTCAAAATTGGGTCTGCTGGAAATGACAAGAAAAAATGTCTCGGACGGGATCCTTGATACGATGTGTAAAATCTGTCCCTGCTGCGGAGGTTCCGGCCATATAAAATCAGAGGAAACAATAAGACTTGAAACTGAGAGAAAGATCAGAAGACTTGCCAGAGAAAGCAAGGCAAAAGGTTTTTTAATAAAATTGAATACAAATATAGCGGCGCTTGTTATCGGTACAGACGGCAGAAATTTAAAACATCTTGAGAATATAACAAAAAAATACATCAATATTCAGGGTGATTCAAAGTTGCCGATCGATGCTTTTATAATATCAGCAGAGGGTTCGATTGCCGAAATAAAAGAAGCTTCCAAACCATTTAAAACCGGTGATATTCTTGATTTACTGATAGAAGAACAGTATTTTCATAATAAAAACGATGCTATCTCGAGAGTTGACGGATACATCGTACAGATAATCGATGGGGGAAAATATATTGGTCAGAGACTCAAGGTAGAAATTAAATCCGTATCTAAAACCAGTGCCGTAGCGGAAATTAAGAATTAATATTAGAACTTGTTTAATAAGAAGAATTTATTGGAAAATGTATTTATAGCAATTGTTTTAAATTGACAGGGCAGCAATATATATGGTAGTATGTCACTCTGTAATTTGAAGAGAAAACAGGGAGGAATAAAATTTACGCGATAATCACAAGCGGCGGAAAACAATATAAAGTAGAAGAAAATAAAGATATAGTAGTGGAAAGAATCGAAGGTAAAGAGGGAGATAAGGTCACACTTTCGGATGTCAATCTTATCAGTGATGGTGACAATATAGAAATAGGTAATCCTTTGATTTCTAAAGCTGCGGTAAAAGCTACTATAAAGAAACAAATAAAAGGAGATAAAGTAATTGCATTCAAGTATAAACCCAAAAAAAGATACAGAAGAAAAGTGGGGCACAGGCAATTGCTTACAATATTACATTTGGACAGGATAAGCCTGAAGGGATAAAAGGAGGAAAGTATGTCCAGCAAAAAGGGCGTTGGAAGTAGTAGAAACGGTAGAGACAGTAATCCAAAATTTTTAGGTATAAAAAAATCCGGAGGTCAGATGGTGATTGCCGGAAATATTATTTTAAGACAGAGAGGAACCAAATTCAGACCGGGTATCAATGCAGGTGTAGGCCGGGATCATACTATTTTTGCCAGAGCTGACGGCAGGGTCGAATTTATAAAACACAGTAAAAAAGGTAAAGTAGTTAATATCATTTCTTAATAATATTTCTCCTAATTTTATAATACTCCCGCAAGATGTAAAACGATTCCTGCTGCGCCAGCAGTAAGAATTACCAGAATAGGATGTATTTTAGAGAGAAGCAATACAAGCAAACTTACAACAGTTATCGCTATAGCTGCAGGGCTAATGATTTCCAAAAATTGAATTCCGGAACTTACATTCAATAAGTCTATAATGTTGGTTCCTTCTTTAAAATATGTATTCCCGGCTACAAATACTACAGCCTGTATAATCAATGCAAGCACAACAGGTCTGATTCCATAAATAGTGTCTTTTATTATTTGCTGATTTTTATATTTAGATAAGAAAAAATAAATACCTAAAATCAAAATGAGTGATGGCAGAACAACCCCGATAGTAGCAAGTATTGCTCCGGGAATTCCTCCTATCCTGTACCCTATAAAGGTGGATGTATTTATAGCAATCGGGCCCGGAGTCATTTCCGAAATTGATATTATGTTTACGAATTCCTGACTGGTTAGCCAGCCGCGGGCTACTATCTCCCTTTCGATAATGGGAATCATCCCGTATCCTCCCCCAAAACTAAATAAACCTATTTTGAAGAAAATAATCAATAATTCTGCGTAAATCATTTTTATTTTTTCCTTATCGTTATGATCCTTAATCCGTGATATATAAGACCAAATAAAATTCCCATTATAACAACATATATAGGATGAATTCTGGTTCCAAGGAGTAGAAACAGGGCTACTATGGTTATTATCGGACTTATTTTATCCTTTATGCCGGTTTTAGCTATTCTGACTGCCGCGACGACTAATAGGGCTACTATTGCTGAGCTTATTCCTTTTAGAGCTGCTTTTATAATGCTAATATTGCTTATATAAATAAATAATCTTGCCACAATGAGGATGATCAAAAAAGATGGAAGTATTACACCAATTAGAGCAAATAAAGCACCTGTATATCCTCCCAGTTTTCTGCCTATCAATATGGCCGAATTTACGGCAACTGCTCCGGGGAAAGCTTGTGAAATAGATAGAATGTCAACCATCTCATCTTGCGAGATCCATTTTTTCTTATCGACCAATTCCCGTTCGATTAAAGGGATCATGGCAAATCCCCCTCCGAATGTAAAGCTTCCTATCTTAAAAAAAGTTAGAAATAATATCCACATTTTCTTCATAATTTCTTATTTTAGATAATAATTGTTAAAATTTACATACTAATATGAAGATTCTGTTTATTATCTGCAAATTGACAATTTTTATTTGCTTGACTGGGAAAATTCTTTCTGTAATATTTAAGTAATATATTTAATGGTTAATTTTTATGACAACTCTTGAGGATTGATTTATGAAAAGTAAAATGAGGGCACAGTTATTTTATGGACCGGAAGATATAAGGTTTGAAGATATAGATATACCGCTCACCGGTAACGATGAGGTACTGGTTAAAATAAAAAGTGCTCTTACCTGTGGTTCTGATCTAAAAACATATAAAAGAGGTCATCCTACTATGATAAAAAAAGCTTCGGTTTTTGGCCATGAATGGGCCGGTGATATCGTAGAGACAGGTTGCGAGGTAGATGGCTTTAAAGTAGGCGATAGAGTGGTAGCCGTAAACAGCGTTCCGTGCTTCAATTGCTATTACTGCAAACTTGGGAGGTATTCCCTTTGCGAGAATATCAAATATAATAACGGTGCTTATGCAGAATATATAAAGATACCGCCAAATATATTAAAGAAAAATGCGTATAAGATACCGGATGATATAGATTACAAAGAGGCTGCGCTTTTAGAACCGCTGGCGTGTGTGGTCCATGGCATCGAAGAATCCTGCATAAAAGCGGGGAATAAGATAGCTATTAATGGGGCGGGACCAATAGGGCTTATGTTCATAGCTGTTGCCAAATTAGAAGGTGCAACAGTGATATCTCTGGATTTATCGGATGAAAGGCTGGAGTATGCGAGGCATTTCGGGGCCGATTATACAATTAATGTTACAAAAGTGGATGACCAGATAAAGGCAGTAAAAAGCCTGACTGAAGGAGAAAGAGGAGTGGATGTGGCAATTGATGCCACCGGGATACCCCGGGTATGGGAAATGGCCATACTTATGGGAAGAAAGGGAGCAATTATAAATCTATTTGGAGGTTGTATGCCGGATACTTCTATTAATATAGATACGGGACTAGTTCACTACTCGGAACTTACTATAAAAGGAGTATATCATCATGCTCCCCGTCATGTAAAAAAATCATTTGATCTGATAACTTCAAAGAGGATCGATGCCAGTAAATTTATAACTGCCGATATACCTCTTGAAAAACTTATAACCGCACTGGAACTAATGGACCAGCAAAAGGGTATAAAATACAATATCGTTGCTTCATCATTATGAAAGCTTTACTTTGTTACAGTCAGGATGAATTTAAACTGGAAGAAATAGACAGGCCTGGAATACTGGAAGATGAAATGTTGATCGAAATGTTGTATACGGGTCTGTGCGGTTCCGACATCGTAAAGATAATGGATCCTGAAGTGAAAAAGCCGGCGGTTTTCGGTCATGAGGTTGTAGGAAGAGTAGTAGAAACCGGGAAGAATGTAACAGAGTTTAAAAAAGGTGATATAGTTGTAACGGCCCATCATATACCATGTTATAGGTGTCATTATTGTCTGCACGGCAATCATTCGATGTGCAGGCATTTTAAAGAAACAAATATATATCCGGGTTCATTTTGTCAGTATATAAGACTTTCGGGAGAACATATAAAGTATACAACCTTTAAGGTTCCTTCGGACCTGAACCCTGTTGAAGCATTATTCATAGAGCCTCTTGCCTGCTGCATAAGGGCTATGGATAGAATCGCATTTCGTAAAAACGATGTATTTTCTGTAGTCGGGACCGGAGTCATAGGAATGTTGTTTGTACAGTTGATTAAATCATCGGGAGGAAAGGTTGTGGCAATTGACCTGGATGATGAGAGGCTATCTCTTGCAAGAACACTGGGGGCGGAACATATTTTAAATCCGTCAAACAAAAAAGTGACCGGCGAGATTAAGAAAATTGCAGCCGAATTTATAGATGTTGCCATACTTACGGTGACAAACAAAAATACGCTAAGTGATGCCCTTTCATATATTAGAGATGGCGGAACGGCCAGTATTTTCGGAGCATCAGGGAAAGAAAGCAGATTCGAAGTCGATTTAGAAAATATATATAAAAGGGAGCTTACCATAATGAGTTCTTATTCGGCTACACCCGAGTCGTTAAGACGTGCTTTTGATATTGTAACCGGTAAAAAATTAAAAATATCCCCTCTGCTTTCCGATGTATTGCCGCTCTCGGATTTTAAAAAAGGATTGGGTCTGATGATGAAGAGAAAAATATACAAAGCAGTTTTCAAATTGTAAATTAAAATCGTTTTAACTATTTTTTATTTAACCTTATTTTAGAAAATACTATGTTTTTGGATGAAGCAAAAATTAATATAAAAGCAGGAGATGGCGGGAATGGTATGGTCACCTTTTTCAATTTAAATAGTGGTGCAAGGAAAATTCCCAGCGGAGGAAGCGGAGGAAAAGGCGGGGACGTACAAATAAAAGCCACAGAGGATCTGAGTACTTTATACGGATTTAAAAGGAGAATACATTTTAAAGCCGAAAATGGCAAAAACGGGGCTTCCAATAACAGAAACGGCAAAGCCGGAATGGATTTAATAATAGAAGTGCCGGTAGGTACGGTTATTAAAGATGAAAAGGGAGATATAATTACCGATCTTGATACTGCGGGAGATAAAATTGTCGTTGCGGAAGGCGGAATAGGCGGCAGAGGAAATTCCAGTTTCGTATCCGGAAAAAGAAGGTTTCCTGCATTTGCGGAATTGGGGGAAAAGACGGAAGATTTCTGGATAGGTCTGGAACTCAGACTGGTCGCAGACGTGGCACTGGTCGGATTTCCTAATTCCGGTAAGTCTACAATCATCAGCAGAATATCATCCGCGAGGCCAAAAATTGCAGATTACCCTTTTACAACTCTGACCCCAAACCTGGGTGTGGTAACGGTTGATGATGATAATTTCGTAGTAACTGATGTCCCGGGACTTATAAAAGGTGCACATAAAGGAATAGGACTGGGGGATAAATTCCTCAAGCATATAACCAGAGCTGCGGTGCTGGCAATAGTCCTGGATGGGCAGAGGATAATAGATAAAAGTGAAGACATTATCGAGACTTTAGATATTTTAAGAGAGGAGTTAAGGCTATATAATATAAATGTATACAAAAAAGATTATATAGTTTTACTCAATAAGATCGACTTGATAGCGGATGATACCGTACTGAGTAAAATTAAAAAAGTCCTGAAGGGAAAGAGCGGTAAGGATGTTTTTTTGATTTCCGCAATTACAGGCAAGGGTCTTAACGGATTGATCTGGAATTTATACGAAAAGGTAGAGGCATACAGAAAAGAAGTCAGGAAAGATAGAGAGATAGAGCTTAAAAAGCGCGAGATGACCAGGGTTTATGGTCCTGGTAGAAAAAGTTCCGAAATTGAAAAGATCGAAATAGAAAAAAACAATAAGGAATATACAGTGAAGAATAAAAGATTGGAAAGAATGGTGGCCATGACCGACCTCGAAAACGAAGAAGCACTTGATTATTTAAAAGAGAGACTAAATAAAATCGGGATTGCCGATACGCTTAAGAAAATGGGTATCAGGGAAGGCAGCACTATAATTATCGGCAGACTTGTTTTTTCAATGATAGAATAAGTTTTATTTACGGGGTAATAAATGGAAGATAGAAAAAAGTATTTAGAAAATATTAAAAGAATAGTCATAAAAATAGGTTCGAGCAGTCTGACCATAAAAGAAGGCGGATTGGATAGAACCAGTATAAAGAAATTCGTGGATGAAGCAAGTTCTCTGGTTGCAAAAGGAATTGAAGTGATCATAGTAACCAGTGGGGCAATTGCCGCAGGCCTGGAGAGCTTAAAGATCAAAAAGAAACCTGAAGATATAACTATGCTGCAGGCGGCTGCGTCTGTGGGACAGGTGGAACTTATGGGTACCTATAGCGATTTATTTCTTAAGAATAAGTTAAAGACCGGTCAGATACTTCTGACGCATGAGGATACAACAAGGAGGAAACAATATCTAAATATAAAAAATACAATAAAAAACTTAATTGGTTTAAACATCGTACCGATTATTAACGAAAATGACAGTGTGGCTGTGGATGAAATAAAATTTGGTGATAATGATCAGCTGGCTGCTCTGGTCGCTATTCTGGCGGAAGCGGACACTTTAATAATCCTGACTGATATAGATGGAGTATATGATAAGGATCCAGGGATTTACAGTGGTGCGAGGCTGATTCCATATATTGACAGAATAAATGAAGATATAGAACATGCTGCCGGGGGAATCGGATCTACGTACGGTATAGGTGGAATGAAATCTAAAATAAAAGCGGCCAAAATCTGTTCGTTTTCCGGTATAAAGACAATAATAGCAAACAGCAGAAGAAAAAATATTTTAAATAGGATTGTTACCGGAGATAACGCAGGGACTTTCTTTGCGCCTCAGACTGCAAAAAAAGTAAAAAGCATAAAAAAATGGATAGCATTTGGGAAAAAAACAAGAGGAGCAATAGTAATCGACCGGGGAGCAGAAGAAGCCGTACTGGATAAAGGTAGAAGCATACTGGCAGTCGGAGTGGTAGGGGTAGAGGGTAAATTCGATAAAGGCGATACATTGCAAGTATTTTCACTTGAAGGCAAGTTAATTGCCAGGGGAATATGTAACTTTTCGAGCGAAGACATGCAAAAAATAAAAGGTAAAAATAAAAAGAAGATTCTGTCAGAATTTGACGATTCTTGGTGCACAGAAGTGATTCACAGAGATTGTCTGGTAGTTTTTAATGAATGATTTTCACCGGGTTTTTTATGTTATAATAACTAAAACCGGAGGGATTGATGGATATAGTACTGGAAATAGCGAAGAAAGCAAAAGAAAATACAAAGTTTATCTCTAATGCCGGAACCAGAATCAAAAATAAAATATTATCCGACATATCAAAGCATCTTACTGGCAGTGCGGAAGAGATTATAAAAGAAAATGAAAGGGACATGAAGGCATCCAGAGAGGAAGGTATGTCCGAAAGTCTACTGGATAGACTGAAACTGAACAGGGAAAGAATAGAAAAAAAAGCTGAAAGTATAGATAAGATCATCAAATTCGAGGATCCGGTAGGAGAAGTAATTTTTGGTTATAACCTTCCGAATGGACTGATCTTAAAAAATATAAGGGTACCTCTGGGAGTTATCGGAATAATATATGAAGCCAGACCTGACGTCACCATAGATGCGTCGGTTCTATGTATAAAAGCAGGAAATTGTATTATTTTAAGAGGAAGTTCTCATGCACTCAATACCAATAAAAAATTGGTAGAGGTAATGAGCAGGGGTCTGGAGGATAATGGTTTTCCTCAAAGTATCATACAGATTGTTCCGTCAGCTGGCAGAGAAGATGCAACGAGATTAATGCAGCTAAGGCAATATATAGATGTCCTTATTCCAAGAGGCGGAAAAAGCCTGATTGACAGTATTGTGGAAAATTCCAGAATACCAGTAATCGAGACCGGGATTGGAAATTGTCATATATATATTGACAATATACTGCATGGGATGAGCACAAACATCATTACTGATATAGTGGTAAATGCAAAGACGCAGCGTCCAAGTGTATGCAATGCTGCTGAAAAATTATTGGTACATAGAGGTGTTGCCGAAGAAATATTGCCTTTAGTGCTTAAAAAACTCGAGGAAAAAAATGTGAAGCTTCTCGGATGTCCTGAATCCAAAAAAATATATCCTTCCATAGAGCTGGCTTCTGAAAAAGACTGGTATGAAGAATATCTGGATTATAAAATGGCGGTCAGGGTAGTCGACAGCATTGAAGAGGCAGTAAATCATA
This sequence comes from uncultured Actinomycetota bacterium, assembly GCA_964517765.1. Taxonomy (GTDB): domain Bacteria; phylum Actinomycetota; class Humimicrobiia; order Humimicrobiales; family Humimicrobiaceae; genus Hydromicrobium. Next base: position 26,630 of record CAZFEN010000006.1, read on the forward strand.
TTAATAAATACGGTTCCCATCATACCGAGGCCATAATAACATCGGACTACGGAAGTTCTATTTATTTTACGAATAAAATAGATTCTGCATCGATTTTTGTAAATGCTTCTACCAGATTTACGGATGGTGAGGAGTTTGGACTTGGCGCAGAAATCGGAATAAGCACCCAGAAACTTCACTGGAGAGGTCCCATGGGACTGCGACAATTAACGACCAATAAATTTATAGTGATGGGTCAGGGTCAGATAAGGGAATAAATGGGAAGAAATAAGAAACAATATAAAAAAATCGGTATTATGGGGGGCACATTCAATCCAATCCATATTGGCCATCTGGTCACGGCCCAGGAAGCTTTGAGCCAGTTTAATCTGGATATAGTTATTTTTATACCTACGGGAGATCCACCGCATAAAATTGAAAATGAAATAGTAAGTGCCGAGGACAGGTATATAATGGCTGTTATTGCCACTTCTTCGAACAGCAGTTTTTTTGTTTCAAGAATGGAAATAGACAGAAAAGGCAAATCATATACAATAGATACTGTCAGGCAGTTAAAAGAAATATTTGGCAGAGACTCACTACTTTATTTTATAACCGGTGCCGATGCTATTTTAGAGATATTGACCTGGAAGGATACCGGTGAAATTGTATCGTTATGTAAGTTTATCGCTGCAACCAGACCCGGGTATGACCTGTCCAGAATAGATGATTTAAGAAAGAGGCTTTTCGGCAGTATCAAAGCAGCAGAAAAAAAGATATATATAATGGAAATACCTGCTCTTTCAATATCTTCAACCGACATAAGAGATAGAATAAGAAATGAGAGGCCGATAGATTATCTGCTTCCTGAGGGGGTTAGTAAATATATATTAAAAAATGAACTTTATAAAAAGTGATTTTTCCCTAACCGGAAATCAGAAAAAATATCTTGATGATCTTACTGGAAAAATTAAAAATATTATGCCCGCTTCATTATACCGGCATACTATCAATACTCTGGAATTTGCCAGCAGTATTGCAAAAATATATTTATCCGATAAGGAATTTTTTAAACTGTGTATCGCCTGTATCCTTCATGATTACGGTAAAATATTCGATTATGAAGAACTTATGAAAATTGCAAGAGAGGAAAAGCTAAAAGTCAGCGAATTTGAATTAAATTGTCCACCACTTTTACATGGTTTTGTGGGTGAATATCTGGTCCGAAGAGATTTTAATATTTCTGACCTGAAGATACTTAAAGCGATTAGACTGCATACCATCGGATCTTGCAGCATGGATCTTTTTGATAAGATCTTATTTATCGCAGATAAAATTGAAAAAGACAGAAATTACGAAGGTGTGGAAGATCTCAGGAAACTTGCTATGAAAAATATAAATTTATGCTTATTAGAGGTCTATAAAAATAATATAATATATAATATAAAAGAAGATAAATTCTTACATCCAGATACGGTAAAGATCTGGAACAATATTTGCGGAGGTATTTAAAATGTCTATCAACGAAGATGAAAATGAATTAGAGGATGAATATTCCGGTAATAAAGATTTCCATAATATAGATGATGATAAAAAAAGACACGACTCAGGAGACGACTTCTTCAAGGATGAGGACTTTGAATTTGAGGGTTACGAAGATGAAGGCATAGAAGATGAGGGATTCAGAAGTAAGAGAATAAAACAGAGAAAGAAAAGAAGAAAAGTAATTTTCAGAATTACGGCTGTGCTTCTTATTCTTATTTTAGTTGCAGTCGGGGTAATTTTTTGGTTAGTTCCGTGGATTAAAAGTAAACTTCCCTCTGAAGTTGAAATACCGGAAGAAGACAGGATAACCATACCAGGTTCTCTTGAGCTGGGGCAGGATATAAATTTAGTCATTGCCTGTGCCGGTGAAAATCTGGATGAACCTGAAGTCAGTTCTATTATCTTTTCAAGCTATTACAGTAGTGAGGAGAAATTAATTTCACTATATATCCCTGTAAACACACTGATGGATATACCGGGAACAGGGGCGGGTTTGATAAGTGAGTCTGCAGGAATAGGAGGAATGGAACGGTTAAGTGAAACACTGGAGAATAACCTGGGTTTGAATAGAGAAGTAGATTATTATATCCTTCTTGATGTCTATAACGTGGTGGAAAAACTCGGAGGTATAAGTATAAATCTTGACGGGGCAATTACGATAAAAAACTATGATGATGATTCGACTTTTAATCTTGTACAGGGGGAAAACCTGATTGACGGAACCAAAGCGGTGAATTTTCTCAAATATTTCAGCGGAAAAGATCAGGATGTCCAGGTAGAAGAAGTTGTAAAACAGAAGATTTTAATTAATGCAATCATAGATGAAATTGCCGGTGAGAGTGCAGAGGAGTTGTCAGCTAATTTGAGTCTTATAAACGATTATATGGATACGGACCTGAATATGGAAGAAAGATTGAAAATATTTTCGACTTTTTCCGGCATAGAAGCGGATAAAAGATTGTCCTATGCGCTTGCTATATCATCTAAAAATGATCTTCCGGGAATGGGAATCGTATATATACCAGATGTTTCCGAACTGGCTCAGATCTTCAGCAAAGGCGGAACGGTTGCAGAGGGAGAAGAAGTTTCCAGTTTTACGGATACGATAAGGATAACCGTATTAAACGGAGCTTTTAAATCTCCGGAAGCCATTGGTCTTGCGGCAAAGACTTCCGAAACCTTAAAAGGTCTTAAATTTGAAGATGACAGGAACAAATATGAAATAGTAGAAGTTAAAAATTCGGATAATACTTATGATAGTACTCAAATCCTGGTTTATACCCGGGATGAAAATACACTGGCTGCGGCAGACGAAGTCAAACAGGTACTGGGAACGGGAGTAATCAATGTAAGGGAAGAAGAAGTGATCGATTCCGATATTGTATTGATTCTGGGGACGGATTATCTGGCGATAACAACAGGTACAGCAGAAGGTGAAACAGAAGGGCAACTGGTAAAGATAATTGTTCTAAATGGTGAGGAGACCACCGGTTTGGCTGCACTAGTTACAGATATACTCGAGGAATATTTTAATTCCGAAGAAGTAACCGTAGTATTGCTGGAACCGAGGAATGCCGATAATTTTAATTATACTGAAACCGAGATAACAATTTTTGAGACAACCAGGGAAGGAATAAATGAGATAGCACAAAGGATACGGGAAAAGTTGGATGTTGGAGTCATAGGATATTCGGATAACAATGTAGATAATGTGGATATCAGTATAACCCTGGGGAGTGATTATACAAGTCAGTGATAAAAAAAACAGAAAAGACCACCAGGATAAAGCATAAGTCCGAAGATGCAATTGAAGCAGTAAAGACAGCAGCCAGAATAGCGGATGAAAAAAAAGCGGACTATATAAAAATTCTGGATATGAGATCAAGATTAGCCATCACCGATTACTTCTTAATAGTCAGCGCAAAAAATACCAGGCTGACAAGAAGAATAGAAGAAGAAATCCGTCTTAATCTAAAAAAAAATAACCGGTATCCCATTAATGTCAGCGGATTTTCCGAAGGAAACTGGATCTTGATCGATTATGATGATTTTGTGATCCACATTTTTACCGAGCAGCTAAGGGAGTATTATCAGCTTGAAAAGCTGTGGAAAGATTCCAAAGAAATAAAATGGACCTAAGCGTTAATAAAACTTGTTATTAAAGAGGTTAGATATTGGAAAAAATATCGGTAAATAAATCTTATGAACCGGAAGTAATAGAAGAAAAATTGTCCAAAAAATGGGAAATAGAAAAAGTCTATTCTCTTAAGTCAGACAAAAGGGAGCCAAAATATTATGTGCTTGAAATGTTCCCTTATCCTTCCGGAGAACCTCACATGGGTCATGCAAGAAATTATATTATCGGAGATGTCATAGCAAAGGTTCTTTCGAGGAAAGGATACAATGTTCTTCACCCAATAGGTTTTGATGCTTTTGGACTACCAGCGGAAAATGCCGCCATAAAAAATGGTATGCATCCGAGGGAAAGTACTATGGCTAATATTGATAGGATGAGAAAAGCCCTTAAGCGAATGGGGACCAGTTATGATTTTAATGATGAGATTATAACATCCGATCCGGGTTATTATAAATGGACACAATGGTTCTTTCTGCTGTTTTATAAAATGGGCATGGCAGAGAAAAAGGAGGCCCCGGTCAACTGGTGCGACTCATGCCAGACGGTTCTGGCAAATGAGCAGGTCATTTCAGGCAGGTGTGAGAGATGCGATAGCATAGTGGGGAAAAGGACACTTTCTCAGTGGTTTTTTAAAATCTCGGCTTATGCACAGAGGCTTCTTGATGATATGAAATTACTCAAGGAAGGATGGCCGGAAAGAGTTCTTTCTATCCAGCGTAACTGGATCGGGAGAAGCGAAGGGGCAATGGTTAATTTTAAACTTTCCGGCAGTGAAAATATTTCCATTCCTGTATTTACTACCAGGCCCGACACATTATTTGGAGTCACTTTTTTTATTCTTGCCCCGGAGCACTCGCTGGTCGATAAAATTGTAGAAAAAGAAGACCGCAAAAAGGAAATTGAAAAAGTCAAAAATATAATTTCTCGACAGAGCGATATCGAACGGGGTTCCGCTGAAATCGAGAAAGTAGGCTGCTTTACAGGAAGATATGTAATAAATCCTCTGGATGGCCGGGAAATTCCTGTCTGGATCGCTAATTACGTTCTGCTGGAATATGGAACCGGAGCAATAATGGCGGTTCCCGCTCATGACGAGAGGGACTATGAATTTGCAGTGAAATATGACATTCCCATAATAGAGGTGATATCTCCTGATGGAAAAAATCATCCCGATTTGAGTACCGCCTACAGCGGAGAAGGAATAATGATAAATTCAGGGAAGTTCAGTGGCATGACTTCCGAAAAAGGAAGAAAGGATATTACTTCTTATCTTGAAGAAAAAGACATAGGGAGATTTCATGTGAATTATAAATTAAGGGATTGGTTGATTTCAAGACAGAGATACTGGGGTGCGCCAATACCTATTATTTATTGTGATCAGTGCGGCATCGTTCCGGTTCCGGAAAAAGATTTACCCATACTGCTCCCTTATGATGTGGATTTTAAACCGAAGGGCCTGTCGCCTCTTTTTTACTGTGACGAGTTTGTAAACACTACCTGTCCGAAATGCGGAGGCAAAGCCAGAAGAGAAACAGATACCATGGATACATTTGTATGCTCCTCCTGGTATTTTTTAAGATACTGCAGTCCGCATGAAGATAAAGCCGCTTTTGACAGCAAAGAAGTGGATTTCTGGATGCCTGTTGATCAGTATGTCGGGGGAATAGAACATGCCAGCATACATCTTATATATGCCAGGTTTTTTATAAAAGTCCTTTATGACAGCGGACTCGTAAAATTCAAGGAACCTTTTACAAAATATTTTCCTCACGGCATTGTGTATCTGGGCGGTCAAAAGATGTCAAAGTCCAAAGGGAATATAGTAAATCCATCCGAAATTTATAATAAATACGGAGCGGATACGTTGAGATTGTATATACTTTTTATGGGACCTGCCGATAGTCCTGTAGAATGGAGCGGTAGCGGAGTAGAAGGAGCTAATAGATTTTTGAACAGGGTATGGAGGCTCGTAACCAAAAATATTAAACTGGCAGGCAATATGGGTCCTGCTAACAATAAGGGAAACAGTGTCGAACATCCCGATAAAGATATCAGGGATAAATTCAGGAATATGAGACTGGGTAAACTTGAAATGGAATTATATAGGAAATTACACCAGACTATAAAAAAGGTAACAAATGATATGCTGGAAAGATTCAATTTCAATACCGCCATCAGTGCTGTTATGGAGCTGGTTAATTTGATTTACAAATACCAGGAGGAAGTCCCGGATAATCAAAAAAATATTTCTCTGATAAAAGAATTGACCCGGAAATTACTTATTCTTCTTTCTCCGATTACGCCTTTTATTACCGAAGAGCTATGGAACAGGGCGGGAAATACCGGAAGTATCCACAGAGTTACGTGGCCCGATTATGACGGGGAAATTGCCGCGGAAGAAATGGTTACAATTGTGCTGCAGGTTAACGGAAAATTAAGGGACAGGATAGAATTACCTCCGGACACTCCCGCAAAGGAAATTAAAAAACATGCCTTCTCTTCTGAGAAAGTTAAAAATTACATAGAAGGAAAAAAGATTTTAAAAGAAATAATCGTACCAAATAAACTCGTAAATATTGTGGTTAAAGACTAAGATTTAAAAACCATCCGCTTTTATATTTAATCCTTTCAAGCAAGTCTTTTTTAAATAGATCTATATGAAGATTGTTTTTTTTTATGAACTTTTTATAAGCTTTAATATTGTTTTGCAGAATGCAGGAAGATCATCGGGTTTTCTTGATGTCACAATGTTGCCATCCACAACAACTTCCTTATCCAGATAATCACCTCCGGCGTTTTTTAAATCAGTAGCTATTGATATGTAACCGGTAACTTTCTTGCCCTTTATAATATCGGCTTCAGAAAGCATCCATCCGCCATGACAGATTGCGCCGATGACTTTTTGCCGGAGATTCATCTTTTTAACAAGATCAACCATATCTTTTATAATCCTCATTTTATCAGGTGCGTATCCCCCGGGAATGATAAGCGCGGCTGCATTATCCGGATTGGCTTCGGAAGCTGCAAGATCGGATTTTAAAAAAGTTCCATATTTTCCTCTGTATTGCTTTTCTTTTTCCGGACCTATGACTTTTACTTCATAACCTGCTTCCCTAAATCTGTAATAAGGATAAATTACTTCTTCATCCCTGTATTCATTTTCTATAAGTAAAAATATTTTCTTATCCATCTCATTCTCCTACTACGCTATTTTTCTCTTTTTATAACCATTAATTATTTTATCAGGATTTTTCATTATATCTACCACTGCTTTGCCTCTTTATTTGAAACCCGTGCTTATTTAATATTTTTATCTTTTCCAGGGAATGCTTTGCTTGAGGTTATTTTATTCATCTAATTTTGAAACGCTCATTTTTGTACTTTAATAATTAATAATATATGCTATTATGTATATAAACAAAAGCATATATTAATAAAATTTAAAATATGAATTTACTTGACATCAAAGAAAAGATAAGCAGAGCAAGATTTTTTATGGATAAAATCAGATACAAAAGGGAAAAACACTTTTATTTTGCGATATTCGGATTGATTTTTTGCCTGGTGGGTTTCTTTGCAATAGTTTATATAAACCAGCAGGTCGAAATAAAAAGAAAGGAAAATATTCTTAGAAGTTATTATCCTGAAAATAATGTTGGAAGTCCCGCATCAGAAGGAAAAGCAGTAGAAACTGATGGAGCAAAAGAGTTATATGAAAATAACGAGAATTCTTCCGGGGCAAACAGTTCGCAAGACATGGATAACAATAATGATTCTAACAATCTGCCGCAAATTATTAGTACCATAAAAGCCTATATATGCGGTGAAGTCAAAAATCCGGGTGTTTATGAGATAGAAAACGGAGTAAGAATAATCGACCTTCTGGAGATCGCAGGGGGGCAGGCCGAAAACGCCTGTCTTGAGATTATTAATCTGGCTCAGGTCATAAGTGATGGGCAGAGAATATATATTCCATCCCGTGAAGAAATCGGTGACAGTGATTCTTTATTTTTTACGAATGATTCAAATGATTATGGTTCTTCTACTGCCGGACCTGTAAATATCAATACTGCCAATTCAAAAGAGCTGGAATCACTTCCGGGAATTGGTCCTGTAATTGCAAATAATATCATTGAATATAGGTCCAGGAACGGATCTTTCAAGAAAAAAGAAGAATTAAAAAATGTTTCTGGAATAGGAGAAAAGAAATATGAAGAAATCGAGAAATTCGTTTCTATTTGAATGATGTAAAAAAGAAAATATTATCATTCCCGGAAAGGGAATTTTATCTTTTCTGGGCTCTGGGACTGACCGCAGGGATATATGCGGGAAGAGAATATGATTTGTATGATATTTATTTATCTGCAGCCAGGATCATAATTATAACAATACTTCTGATTATAGAGATCCTGGTAACAAGAAAGATCCTGCGCGGAAAGAATTTTTCAGACGTTTCCGAAGAAAATAAATCCCAAAAAAATCGTACATTTTTACTCCGGGGCAAATCTTTATTTCACAGCCGGCAAAGTACCGCAAAACTTGTAATTCTTGTTATAGTTCCCTTTCTTATTCTATTTTTTATAGGGAACTCGATCATTAGCATATACAAATACAAAGAAGGTAAAAATATATTTCTATCCCTATATAAAAATAATAATTCGATCGAAGACAGTATTATTATCGAAGGCAGAGTATCAGATCATCCGGTGCACAGGTATAGCAAGACAGAATTTTTATTTACAGTAAATAAAATATATACTTCCGGAGATAATGGAAACTCTGACTATTTTTTTGATGCGATAGAAATCATAAATGTAAAATCGGATAGCATGGATGCGCATTGGATATTAAGAGATGATTACCTGAGACTGGTGGGAACTCTTGAAAAAAGTATCTCCGGATATCCAACTAATAAAGAAGACAGTGTAATAGTGTTTGACGTGCATGATGGAGATTTAGAAAAAATAGAGCCGGTAAGTTTCAGTTACCGGGTATTCAAACTTCGGAGCAGGCTATATAGCTGTCTAAAAAACGCTTTTTACCGCAGCCTTGAAAGCGAAGATGCCTGCGTGGCTGAGGCAGTAATACTGGGTGACAGAAATAATGTTCCGGACTATTTAACAGAAGCTTTTAAAAGATGCGGGGTATATCATCTGTTTGCTATTTCAGGGCTGCATCTTTCTTTTTTTGTTTCATTGATCTATCTAATTAGTAAAAAAGTAAAATCTTCCGGATTTATATTATGGGCTACGGTCATTTTTCTGGCAGCTTATAATTTTTTGGTAGGAGAAAGGGCAAGTATGCTGAGAGCCTCTGTTATGGTTATTTTTATACTTCTGGCCAGAAGTTGGGACAGGGAATACAGCCATAAAATCTTACTTTATCTTTCTTATATCATAATCGTTATTTATAACCCCTTTTTCCTTGATGACCTGGGATTCTGGATGTCATATGGCTCCATGGCGGCGCTTATTTTTATTTATCCGCTAATATTAAAGTTATTCAAAAAAAATTTTATATCTTTAAATTCGGCATTAAGATATTTCGTAAAGATTGTTCTTATTACTTTATCGATCCAGGTTGTCCTGTTTCCAATTTCAGCTTACTTTTTTAAGGAATTTTCTCTGGTTTCACCGATGGCCAATATGCTGATAATACCGGTATTTTATATTCTTCTATTCATTCTGATGGTTTCTTCTTTTTTCGTTATAATCTGGCCGCCTGTGGGAAGTTTTATTTTAAAGTCAGGTTCTATCTTTTTTGATTGTATTTCAAAAACGGTAAAAACTTTAAGTAAGTTTGATTTTTGCATTATAAATTTTGATAGTTTCCCGGTAAAAAATGTGATAGTTTACTATATAATACTTATAATTGTTTTATTTACAGTCGGTGCGACTATTAAAATGATTAAAACCCATAATAAGAAGAATAGATAATCCGATATATTTTACCGAATTTTATTAAATTAAATAAACGAATGTGGAAAACAATAATTCAAAAAAAGAATCTTTTAAATTAGAAAAACTCTTACCATGCTATTTGTATATAAGCACAAGCGAGCCGGTGCTGGAAGAAAGGATAGAGAGCGTAAAAAGTCATCTCAGGGGAAAGATCAATTTCGATACTGACTTTAAAGTATTTAGCGGCATGGAGGAAATCGATGAAGAAGAATTTAATAACTATATAAATACCCCTTCTTTATTTTCTTCCAAAAAGATAGTGGTAATAAAACATATGGAGAAATTATCTTCAAACCTGCAGAAAAGAATAACAAATCTCATAACCGGGACTCCGGATAACAGCGGAAATATAGTTTTTTTTATTACCGCATTAACACAAAAGTTAAATACTGTGCTTCTGGATTCAATAAGGAGTGCCGGGAAAATCATACAGCTTAAAGCACCTTTAAGCGGCAGCTTGAGAAAATGGCTTGATGAAAAGTCCCAATCCGATGGAGTAAGATTTACCGAAAAAGCAGCCTCACTGCTGATAGAAAACATAAATATGGATTTTAATCTGCTCAAAAGACAGTATGATAAACTTTATGATTATATAAGTTCGGAAGAAAAAAAAGTAATAGACGAGAATACTGTAAGGTCGCTGGTAAACCGTATTTATTCATTAAAAATTTTCGATCTGGTAGATTCTATAGGTAAAAGAGACAAAGACGGCAGCATAAAAGCATTGAAATCTATACTGGATGATGGACAGAATCTCATTGGGCTGGTGACATTGATTCACAGGATGTTTAAGTGCTTTTTATACATCAAATCGGAAAATAGCAGTTCGCTGGTGACGGATTATATTGGAAATAGCATGAAAGTCCCGCCTTATTTCATCGGAAGTCTTGTTAACAAATATATCAGGTCAAGTGATAATTATAACAAGAATGAAATACTCAGTGTCTTTAAAATATTAAATAAATATGATATCGGTTTCAGAGCCAGCAGTATCGAAAACGAACAACTGGCAAAAAAATTGATTTTAGAAATTATAGATATAAATTAAAATTTTTTAGGATTTTTTAATGGAGCTAACCTGTTTTGCCGCTTTGGATTTTTTATTGGCTGAAAAGTTCTTATGGACGGCACTTCCTTTTACGGCTTTATCGAGATGTTTGGAAAGTATATCAAAACTCTTTTCAGCTTCTTCTTTATTTTTGTTCTTTACAGCTTCAGCAAGTCTTTTTTGATCGGTTTTTATCCGGGTCTTTAGAACCCTGTTCTTGATTCTTCTTTTTATATTCTGTCTGTCTCTCTTTTCCTGTGACTTTATATTTGGCATCTATTTATTTCCTCTCCGATGACTATCAATTTTAAAACGATTTTACATTTTAGCATTTTTTCAGATAAATAAAAACATTTATTACCGTCCTTATATAAATGATATAATACCTTTTTTAATATCATCTGTAATATAATATTGCTATGGATGAAGATCGGCTACTGTCAAGAAAAAGAATTTTTAATGCAACATTCCTGGTGATCCTGGCTATTTTACTATCAAAGGTTTCCGGACTTGTGCGGGATCAGATAATGGCGGGTTATTTTGGTATCAGCTATGAGACGGATGCTTTTTATTGGGCGGAATTTATTCCCAATCTCTTCAGGATACTTTTTGCAGAAAGTCTAATTATTGCTGCTTTTATACCTATTTATTCGGCATATTTAAAAAGAAACCAGAGAGATGATATAAAAATATTCGTGAGTTCGGTTGTTAACATCATAACTCTGGCATTCCTGGTTATTTCCGCTATCATATTCATTCTGTCCCCCGAAATAGGGGCATTGCTTTCAAGAATAGCCAATAATCAGATGGATATATATAAATTTGTAGTAATGAGCAGGGTCATGATTTTTTCCCTTGTTGTGATGTCTCTATCCAGTTTGACTACCGGTATCCTGAACTCACATGATATTTTTATCGTTCCTTCACTTGCTCCTTTTGTCATGAATATAGTTACGATAATCTCTTTTACTCTGCTTTTTAGAAAGCTCGGGATATACAGCATGGCTATAGGGATAATGGCAGGTTCACTCATGCATCTTGTGGTACAGTTACCCCAGATCAGGTTCTCGCAATTAAGGTACAGATTTATTATTGATCTCAAGCATAAGGGAGTAAGGGAAATCTTTTCTCTCATGCTTCCTATTGTACTTAGCCTGGGTGCGGTCCATCTTAATAACAGTGTGGACAATTTTTTTGCACAGAGTCTGGGAGGAGGAGATTTTTCTGCTTTAACCTTCTCATGGAGGGTTGCCAATCTACCGCTGGGAGTATTTTCGGTTGCAATTGTAACCGTACTGTATCCATTGATATCCCGTCAGGCGGCAGGAAATGATATCAAAGGGATAAAGGAAAGTTTTTCTCTGGGTGTAAGGGAGATAGGATATATGATGATCCCGGCAACTACAGGACTGGTTATTTTATGCTACCCCATAATAAAATTATTATTCGAGCGTTATAATTTTGGTCCGGCAGATACGGAGAAAGTGGCGTATATCCTGATCTTTCACAGTCTCGGCCTTATATTTTTCGGGCTTCTCATGATCCTTAACCGTGTTTTTTATGCATTTAAAAACGTAAAGACTCCTCTTAAAGTTGCAGGTTTTTCAATTGTTATTAATGTTATTTTTGACTGGATATTAATGCAGTTTTTAGGAGTCGGAGGGCTTGCTCTGGCAACATCTCTTGTTGCGTTGTGTAATGTGGTGATATTAATTATCATACTCAGAAAAAAAATAGGTAATTTTGGAGGAAAAAGAATATTCATATCATATGGGAAAATTTTTACCGCAACGATATTGATGGGCACTGTAATATACTTTCTATGGAAATGGCTTGAAAATTATGCCTATCAGGGTTTGTGGCCCTTTATTTTACTTCTTTTCCTGGTAATTTTCATCGGTGCCGGTATATATATAGCATGTACTATTTTATTCAGAATGGAAGAAGTAAAATTTATAGCGGGATTGTTTAAAAAATTAAGAAAAAATAGTTAGTCTTTTTTATAACTCATTATTTTATTGAATTATGACAGACAGCAAACTAATCAGGAATTTCTCAATAATTGCCCATATAGATCACGGAAAATCTACTCTGGCCGACAGGATCCTTGAGATAACCGATACTGTAAGCAAGAGAGAGATGCTGGACCAATTCCTGGATGATATGGACCTTGAAAGGGAACGGGGAATTACCATAAAAGCACACTCGGTAAGGGTTCTCTACAGAAGTAAGGCGGATGGCAACCAGTATATTTTTAATCTGATAGATACACCCGGCCATGTGGATTTCAGCTATGAGGTTTCCAGAAGTCTCGCCGCATGCGAAGGGGCGATTCTGGTTGTCGATGCTACCCAGGGAATCCAGGCCCAGACTCTGGCCAATGTTTATCTGGCAGTGAATAACAATCTGGAAATTATTCCTGTAATAAATAAGATAGATCTTAAAAGTGCAAGGATCGATGAAGTCACAATGGAACTCGGAAGTGTACTGGGCATCAAAGAAGAGAAAATACTGAAAGTAAGTGCAAAAACAGGATCGGGAATCGAAGAAATTCTGGAGAGAATAGTATCGGATATACCACCTCCGGGTGGAAACCCGGACAGCTCTCTTCAGGCGTTGATATTCGATTCACAATATGATTCTTACAGAGGAATAGTGATTCTTATAAGAGTTGTAAACGGTTCTATAAATAAAAACAGTAAAATAAAATTTATAGGGGAGAATCTCACAAGCGAGGTCGAAGAGGTGGGAATATTTGGTCCGGATATGATAGAAAAGGAAATGCTGACTGCGGGCGAGGTAGGTTATATTATTACCGGGGTAAAAGAAGTGGGAAATATAATAGTGGGTGATACCGTAACCACTTTAATAAATCCTGCAGAAAAAAGCCTTCCGGGATACAAAAAACCAAAACCTATGGTTTACTCCGGTCTTTTTCCTGTAGATGGAGTGGATTATGAAAATTTAAGGGATGCCCTCGGGAAACTTTATTTGAATGATTCCTCCTTGGATTTTTCCCCGGAAGTATCAAGCGCGCTGGGTTTTGGTTTCAGGTGTGGTTTTCTGGGACTGCTTCATATGGATATAGTAAGAGAAAGACTTGAAAGGGAATACGGATTAAGACTCATAACATCAGCGCCTAATGTAGCATATAGAATAACCAGAAGCGATAATTCGGTTATTGAAGTAAAAAGGCCCTCCGATTTTCCCTCTCAGGAGAAAATATTAAAAATAGAAGAACCTTATGTGGCAGCGACCATAATTACCCCCAAAGATTATATCGGAGATGTAATGAAGCTTGCGAACCAGAAAAGAGGTAATTATAAGGATATGCAGTATATCTCACCTGAAAGAGTGGAGATAAAATACGCAATGCCGCTTTCAGAAATAATTGTGGATTTTTTCAACCTGTTAAAATCGATAACATCCGGATTTGCTTCGCTTGATTATGAGCTTATGGAATATAAATCGTCCGATCTTGTTAAATTGGATATACTGGTGGCTGGAGAGAAGGTCAGCGAGCTGTCAAGTATTTTACATAAAGAAAAGGCATATCAGGTGGGAAGGGAAATGACGTTGAGGCTAAGGAAACTGATACCAAGGCAGAACTTTGAAGTGCCCATTCAGGCAGCAATCGGAAGCAAAATTATTGCCAAGGAGAGAATAGCACCTTACAGGAAAGATGTTACTTCCGGGCTTTATGGCGGGGATATAACCAGGAAAAGGAAAGTGCTTGAAAAGCAGAAACTGGGTAAGAAGAAAATGAAAAGAATTGGTAAAGTTGAAATACCCGGAGAAGCCTTCATGAGTTTTTATAAATTGGATGTAGAAAAATAGTAAAAAGAACTTTTATTTATTTAGTAAAAAAAATTATTTTAGTAAAATAAGGATTGCTAAAATAAAAATATAACACGGAGGCATTAAGGAGATCTGGTATGAAAAAAATAATAACTCTGGCAGTGGTAATAAGTCTGGCGATTTTCATGTTGTTTTCTGCCAGTGGATGTAAGGGGGCAGTCACAGAAGAAAGTGTGGAAGCAGC
>CAZFEN010000006.1:41440-56289 GCA_964517765.1 uncultured Actinomycetota bacterium
TTGAGGGCGAAGGCGGAGATGCAGAGGTCGATATAAGCGAAGGAGAAGCAACTATAACCACGGATGAAGGTGAAATGACCATAGGAGAGGGAACAGATTTACCCGATGGATTTCCGGATGTCATTCCCGTGTATGCTAATATAGTAATTACAACATCATGGAAGGCTACGGAAGATGATCTGGAAGCCTTTTCTGTTGCTGCATCATCCAGCGATCCCGGAAGTACAATATTTGACTGATATATAAGTCAACTGGGAGGATGGCAAAACTTAAATCAGTTTACGAGCGAGAATGAAGGAGAGACACTTTCCTCAATTTCTGCAGACAATGGAACATATACTCTGATAGTGACTATTATAGAGACCGATGAAGATACAATGGTGACAATTTCTGTAAGTGAAATGTAGCATTTTTATGGGGATATTTAGATTTCTATAAAGAAGGAAAGAAATACGATAAATCAAAAAAAGGGAAATAGCAGATAACCTGAAAGGGTTATCTGCTATTTTGATTTTTAAATCCTTATATAATATAATTTCTTGATTGATATTTGCGTTTCAAATTTCATCTACAATGTCTGTTGATTATGATATCTTGTGTTTAAAAGGTTGCGATCTTAATAATGAACAACCAGAAAAAATATCTAGTAAAATTCGTTCCTTCCGGTAAATCTATTAAAACATCTCCAGGTTATAATTTAAAGCAGGCAATACTTGATAGCGGGATTTACATAGATTCTTCCTGCGGGGGTGTGGGTACCTGCGGCAGATGCAGGGTGCTGGTAAAAGAAGGAAAAGTAAGCACTAAAAGATCCAGATTTATATCTCCCGGAGAGAAGCAAAAAGGTTATGTTCTTTCATGTTTATCTAAAATAGAAAGCGATTTGGTTGTAGAGGTTCCTGTGCAGAAAAAAGTTAGAGCCAAAATAGTAGGCGGCAGGTTTACAGATATGGAGTCAAAGGTATATGCAGATATAAACAAGGACCATTTATCATCTATCGAAATAAAACCCTGGATAAGAAAAGAGACTATTATCATAGAGAAACCGTCGCTCAGTTACGGAACGAGCGATTTGTTCCGTCTTAAAAAAAGTATCAGGGAGAATATGGGAATAGAAGAGTGCATAGTACCAATTCATATAATCAGAAAGTTGCCCCTGGTTTTAAGAGAGAAGAATTGGGAGGTTACGGTGACCGTAGATATGGAAAATAATACACTTATCGATATTCTACCGGGTAAGGTCAGTAAAAAAAGTTATGGACTGGCTCTGGACATCGGAACCACTTCCCTGGTCATATACCTTGTAGATCTGGAAGACGGTAAAATAATAGGTTCGGAATCGGAGTATAATCCGCAGATAAGATTCGGGGAGGATATCATTAACCGGATAGTTTATGCGAACAGGAAAGGCGGACTGGAAAAGTTAAGGGAAGTAATAATAGATTCGATTAATAATTTGATATGGAAACTCATGTTTAATTCGCATATAGATGCGGATAACATCGTTTCTATGATGGTTTCCGGAAACGCTACTATGATGCATCTTTTTTATGGTGTACCGCCCAGATATATAAGAGAAGAACCATATGTCACTGTTGCAAATCAATTCTCGAATTCTACAGCAAAAGAAATCGGTATAAAGCATATAAAAAATGCCCATGCATATAGTATAAAGGGAGTAGCCAGTTATCTTGGCGGCGATATAGCGTCAGGTATTCTGGCAACAGATATGTACAGAAAAGAAGACCTTGCTCTTTTTCTGGATCTGGGGACAAATGGCGAACTGGTAGTCGGCAATTCCGAATGGATGATGGGAGCTTCATGCTCAGCGGGTCCGGCTTTTGAAGGCGGGGGAGTAAAATGCGGTATAAGGGCAGTGGATGGCGCAATAGAAAAAGTATCGATTGATCAAAAGACATATAAATGCCGGGTAGAGATTATCGGCGGAGGAAAACCAGCAGGTATTTGCGGTTCAGGATTGATCGATGTGATTGGAGAAATGTATCTTAAGGGCGTCATTGACAGGAAGGGTAAATTCAATAAGGATATAGGTAATAAATATCTTAAATGTATGGATAAAGATTGCCAGTACGTTTTAGTCGATAACAAATGCAGTGAAACAGGAAAAGACATATTTATAAGTGAAATCGATATTGATAATCTAATAAGAGCAAAAGCAGCTATCTATGCAGGGATTAAAACATTGCTGGAGGAAGTTGATTTAAGCGTATATGACCTGGATAAAATATATATAGCAGGAGGGCTGGGAAGGCATCTTTATATTAAAAACGCAGTGGTTATCGGGATGCTTCCTGATGTGAATACAAGTAAATATTTTTTTATGGGTAACACTTCGATTACCGGAGCTTATCTCAGTCTGCTTTCAGAGGAAAAATACAAACAGAGTACAAAAATTGCGGACCATATTACATATATCGAGCTGAGTGTCAATATGAAATTTATGGATAGATATGTGGCAGGTTTGTTTTTACCTTATACTGATATGAAAGATTTTCCATCGGTAGAAGAAAATCTTTATCCACTTAAAAGTAAACCGAAGAAATAAATTAAATATAAGGAAGTTTTAAAAGATGAATGTAAAAATTGCATTGGCAGGAAAAGGTGGAACCGGGAAGACTACTGTTACCGGTCTAATCGTAAGGAATCTGATTGAAAAAAAGAAGGGTACGATTCTGGCACTGGATGCCGATCCTAACTCAAACCTCAATGAAATCCTTGGAGTTAAAGTTACTAATACTGTTGGTATGATTCGAGAAGATTTTAAGAAAGAAGCGCCCCGCCTTACCGGGGGTATCTATAAAGATCAACTGGTGGAGATGAACATCCACCAATCATTAGTCGAGAGCCAACGCTTTGATTTACTTGCAATGGGAAGAGGAGAAGGACCGGGTTGTTATTGTTATGCAAATAATCTTTTCAAAAAATATATCGATATCCTGCAGGATAATTATTATTACATTGTGATGGATAATGAAGCCGGTATGGAGCATTTAAGCAGAAGAACAACCTGTGATATTGATTTTCTGCTCATAATTTCCAACTCTTCACCTAAAGGAATTCTAACTGCGTCAAGGATAAGGGACCTTTCCAGAGAAATGAATATAAATGCAGGAAAAATATTCCTTATAGTAAATAGGGTTAGCGGGAAACTGGACGAAAAGCTCCGGAACTATATAAATGAACAGAAACTTGAGTTGCTGGGTTTAATAAATGAAGATAATAATATCTACGAAATGGATATTAATGAAAAAACAGTATTCGATATTCCTGGAGACAGCCCGGCAGTAAAACAGGTAAAGAATTTACTAAAAAAACTCAGGATATGACTTTTCCAAAATACTTTTTGAAATTTTTTTGTATGTAGATTTAGTTACAAAAACAAACTGAAGTTTTCCGATAAAAATGATAAAATGTTTTAAATTGTGGTTTATTTTGGGAATTAATTGTATATAACGGAGAAAAGAATCTACTAAAAGAGAGGGGGAAGATTTGAGTTTTCAGATTCCAAAAAATAATTATACAGGAAAAATCAATGTGATGAAGCTGGGTAAAGATAATACCGAAACCAGGGTTGGTGGAGAAACTACTCTACCCTTTTATAGTTTTGAAGGTGAGATACCTAATAAACCTATTATCGCTATCGAAGTCTGGGATAGCAAACCTGCCGGTTGGCCGGAGGTGATCAGTAAATACTACAGCGATGTTTTTGATGACCCCGTAAAGTGGGCAAAAAAAAGTATTGAACAGTATGAAGCAGATGCTATATTATTTAGACTCACAAGAGTAAATCCTGATAGTGAGAATATCAGTCCGGAAGAAGCTGCAGAAATAACCAGAACGGTAAGAGAATCTATAAACAAGCCGCTTATAGTATATGGGAGTGGTCCGCTGGAAAAGATTGCTGAAGTAATGAAAAAAGTTTCTGAAAAAAACAAAGACAGCAATATTTTAATGGGATGGGTGGAAGATGATAATTATAAGACCGTAGCAGCTGCAGCGATAGGCTATAATAATAATGTTGTTGCATTGAATCCGCTTGATGTAAATATTGCAAAGCAATTAAATATACTGCTTACCCAGATAGGTCTATCTCCTGATAGAATAGCTATGGATCCTTCAACTTCCGGATTGGGTTATGGGATAGAATACTGCTATTCTGCTATGGAGAGGTTAAAAATTGCTGCTCTAATGCAGGATGATAAAATGACCCAGATGCCTATTATAACTGATATCGCCCCTGAAATTTGGAAATTAAAAGAAGTCAAAGAAAGCGAAGAAAAATATCCACAATGGGGTAATCAGGAGGATAGAAGTATTAACTGGGAAACCATTTCATGCATGAGTATGCTGCTTTCGGGTGCCAATATTCTGGTGATGAGACATCCTAAAGCAATAAGTTTAATTAAAGAAGTTATCAGGGATTTAATATAATTTTTGAAGGTGGTGTTATAAATAAAATGAAAAAAAATTATGAAGATATACTCGAGGAAGTAAGTGAGGATAAAGCAGTCGCTGAAATTTTAGAGAAGCTTGGCGGTGAAGTATCTACCATTTTTGACCGGGCTGCATCAACGAAGTGCTGCCCCATAGGCTCAGGTATATCTGGAATTTGCTGCAAAAACTGTTCAATGGGCCCCTGCAGAGTAAGGGAAGGCAAAACCGGCCTGTGCGGTGCGACTCTCGAAACTATTGCAGCCAGGAATTTTGCCCGTCATATTGCTGCAGGTGCCGCAGCCCATTCTGATCATGGAAGAGATCTGGCGCATCTACTTGGTCTGGTGGCAGAGGGAAAGGCTCCCGGCCTGGAGATCAAAGATGAATTGAAGTTAATGAAATTCGCCAGAAATCTGGGAATTGAAATTGCAGACAGGGATATAAAAGAAATTGCCAGAGAGGCGTCGGAGAAAGCTCTTTCTTCTATTGGCCAGCAACTTGGAGAAGTGAATTTAATAAAGATGGCACCGGAGAAGAGACAGGAAGTATGGAGAAAAAACAATGTAGTGCCCAGGGGTGTGGACAGAGAAATAGTAGAAGTAATGCATAGAACTCATATAGGAGTTGATCAGGATGCAGAGCATATCATGGATCAGGCTGTAAGATGCGCTATAGGTGATGGCTGGGGTGGGTCTATGATAGCTACCGAGATTTCAGATATATTATTCAATACCCCCACGGCAGTCAGGGCAAAAGCTAATCTTGGAATGCTGAAAGACGATGAAGTCAATCTGGTAATTCATGGCCATGAGCCCACCTTATCTGAAATTATCGTTGAACTTTCAAGCGATGATGAACTTATAGAATATGCGAAAAGTAAAGGTTCTAAAGGGATTAATGTGGTTGGGATATGCTGTACTGCAAATGAAGTATTGATGAGGCAGGGAGTATCTCCCATCGGAAATTTTCTATCACAGGAAATTGCAATAGCGACGGGTGCCATAGAATTAATGGTTGTTGATATCCAGTGCATAATGCAGGCTCTTGGTAAGTTAACTGAGAGTTATCATACAAAACTAATTACTACTTCTCCCAAGGCTAAAATTACAGGAGCCCTGCATATGGAATTCAAAGATAGCAATGGTCCGGAACTGGCAAGAGAAATTATCAAAATGGCAATAGATAATTTCCCTAATAGGAAAAGAAAGACATATATACCGAATGTGACCGCTGGCCTTGTAGCAGGATTTTCACATGAATATATAAAATATATGCTGGGAGGAAGATTCAGAGAATCTTTCAGACCATTGAATGACGCTATTATTGATGGGAGGATACAGGGAGCGGTAGCTGTAGTGGGCTGCAACAATGCCAGGCACTGTCATGATAAATATCATAATTTTTTAACCAGAGAGCTCATTAAGAGAGATTGCCTGGTTGTTTTGACAGGATGTGCAGCTATTTCAACAGCCAAGTATGGATTGATGAATCCAGAAGCTTTAGAATATGCCGGAGATGGTTTAAGATCTGTTTGTGAAGCAGTGGGCATACCGCCCATACTGCATCTGGGTTCCTGTGTGGATAACTCCAGAATTCTTACTGTGTTATCGGAAGTAGTACAGGAAGGAGGACTGGGGGAGGATATAAGCGACCTTCCGGTAGCTGGTATTGCTCCTGAATGGATGAGCGAAAAGGCACTTTCAATAGGTACCTATGTAGCTGCATCAGGGGTATATACAGTTTTTAGCGGCGAACCAATTCCTGTGGAATCAAGCAGCGTAGTAAAAGAGATAATGACCACAGGCTGGCAAAAAAAGTATGGAGGGCAACTGGAATATATTTCAGATATAGAAGAATTGCTGGATAAAGTTTTAAGTGTAATCCAGGAAAAGAGAAAAGCTCTTAAGATTGATACTAAAAAAGAAAGAGTTCTACTGGATATGGAAGCAAGGAGGGCGTTAAAAGATGTCTAAAATTATCGCAACCGGCGCAATAAAAGGAGCATATAAAATTTTGGAGCGTGCGGGAACAGCGCTTAAAGAATGTATTACAAAACATGGCGAGGATCAGATAGTGGAATTTCCCAACACCGGTTATTACCTGCCGATTATATACAGTATGACCGGAATTAAAGTAGAAAAATTATCGGATGCAGAAAGAGTTCTTGGTGAAGCAAAAAAATTACTTCCCCCAATCCCTGCTGAAAAATTATGGCTTCCTTATCTTGGAGGTACACTGGATGCAGGAATTGCTACATTATGGGCAGAGGAAATAATAGAAGCCATTAAATATATAGACGGTCCACCGCCTGCTACCGGTATCTGGCTGGGTGCGGCAACAGATGTAATAATAAGAGAGAGAGGGATAGAATTTGTTGATGGAACAGCACCAGGATTTGCAGCATGTGTTGGTGCCTGCAAAAACAGTAAGACTGCTGTTAAGATTGCCAGGGAACTTCAGGAAAAAAATATTTATGTCTTTATGTCTGCATCAACCGATGGTATATCTATGGCCGAGCAGCTGGAAAAGGAAGGGGTTGAACTGGGATGGGATACCAGGCTGGTACCATTTGGAAAAGATATCAGTTCTACTATCTATTCACTTGGATTTGCAACCAGAGTTGCTTTGAGTTTTGGCGGAGTTCAGTCAGGAGATTACAAAAGAATGCTTCTCTATAATAAAAACAGGGTTTTTGCATTTGTTCTGGCTCTTGGTGAAGTGGATGAGGAAAAATACGCAAATGCTGCAGGTGCCATAAATTATGGATTTCCCACTATTGCTGATACTGATATTCCGGAAATACTTCCCAGAGGGGTATGCACTTATGAGCATGTGGTTTCCAATATTCCTGATGAGGAGATTGTTTCAAGAGCAATAGAGGTAAGAGGATTAAAGATTACTGTAGAAAAAGTTGATATTCCTGTAGCTTTCGGGCCTGCTTTTGAAGGTGAAAGAGTAAGGAAAGAAGATACTTTTGTAGAATTCGGGGGCAACAAAAGCGAAGCTGTGGAATTTCTCCATATGGCTGATTCCTCGGAGGTCGAAGATGGTAAAATCGAGGTATTAGGTCCTGAAGTCGATGATATAAAAGAGGGAGAAGTACTTCCACTGGGGATCGAGCTGCTGGTTTATGGAAGAAAGATGCAGGAAGACTTTGAACCGGTCATGGAAAGACAGATACATTATTTTACCAATTATGCTACCGGTATATTCCACATGGGCCAGAGGGATATTGCCTGGGTTAGATTTAGTAAAGAAGCAGTAAAGAGCGGTTTTAAAATTAAACACCTGGGAACCATACTGCATGCTAAAATGCACTCGGTTTTTGGTAATATTATGGATAAGATCCAGATAAAGATTTATACCAACCCTGAAGATGTAGCAGTGCTTAAGAAAAATGCAAAGGAAATCTTTAGAGAAAGGGACGAAAGACTCAGTAGTCTAACCGATGAAACTGTTGATACTTTTTATTCGTGTACATTATGTCAGTCTTTTGCTCCCAATCATGTTTGTGCAGTTTCACCGGAAAGACCGGGTCTGTGCGGCGCATATAATTGGCTGGATTGTAAGGCATCTTACGAGATTAATCCCACCGGGCCCAATCAGCCCATAAAGAAAGGTGAAACTATAGATGAAAAGTTGGGCATATGGAAAGGAATAAATGAATTTGTTTATAAGGCTTCGAATCAGTCTCTGGAATCTTTTTCGGCTTATTCAATGATGATAGATCCTATGACTTCCTGCGGTTGTTTTGAAGTAATAGTGACTATTCTTCCCTCTACTAACGGTATAATGGCGGTAAATAGGGAGCATCCTGGTATGACACCCAGCGGAATGAAATTTTCAACTATGGCGGGAGTAGTTGGCGGAGGAATCCAGACTCCCGGCTTTATTGGCATCAGTAAATTTTTTATCGGCTCAAAGAAATTTATACGAGCTGATGGAGGTTTAAAAAGACTGGTATGGATGCCTAAAGCATTAAAAGAGGAGATAAGAGATTTACTGGAAGAGCGGGCTAAAGAAATGGGAATGGAAGATTTTTTGGATAAAGTTGCAACAGAGGAAGAAGCAGTAACAGAAGAAGAAGTGCAGCAATGGATACAAAAGATAAATCATCCTGTTATCGAGATGGAACCAATGATGTAGTATTAAAAAATAAGAAAAATTATTCTAAAAAGACAAGGAGAGTATCAAATGGCATTGAGTGGTCTTGAAATATTCAAGAAACTGCCCAAGACAAATTGTAAGGAATGCGGATTTCCAACATGTCTGGCGTTTGCTATGCAGCTTGCAGCGGGTAAGGTAGAATTGGAAAAGTGCCCTCATATTTCCGATGAAGTAAAAGAGGCACTTTCGGAAGCTTCCCAGCCTCCAATATTAAAAGTAGAAATCGGAGTCGGAGAGGAGTCTTTTGCGGTTGGTGAAGAAACGGTGCTATTCAGGCATGACAGGACATTTGTAAATCAGAATGCATTTGCAATAATCATAGAAGATGATATGGACAGCGGTAAAATCGAAGAGGTAGTAAAAAATATAAATTCTATTGTATATGAACGAGTGGGCCAGATTTTAAAATTGGATGCTGTCTGTATTAAGAATAAATCCGAAAATAGGGAAAAATTTTTAAAAGTCGTAGGGGATGTGACCTCACTTACAAAAAAACCATTAATACTGGTATCGGTGGATCCTGAGACATTAAAAAGTGCAGCCGATATGTTCAAGGAGAATAAGCCGATTATTCACGCAGCTACAGCTGATAATATAGATTTTTTTATCGCTATCGGAAAAGAAACTGGATGTCCTATAGCAGTCAGGGGCAAAACATTTGAAGACATTGCAGCTATTACTGAAAAAATGCGTAATGCCGGAATTAAAAATCTGGTGATAGATATCGGCTCAAGAGATTTTAAAGATGATTTCTATAATCAGATTATATTAAGAATGGCTGCCATAAAACAGAAGAACAGGCTTTTTGGTTATCCTACCATAGTATTCCCCGATGAAATGACAGACGATCCTTTAAAAGAAACTTTAATTGCTTCTATTTTCGTGGCTAAATATGGTTCGATTATCGTACTTTCGAATACTAACAGTCAAAATATTTTTCCACTGCTCATATACAGGCAGAACATATACACCGATCCCAGAAGGCCAATGCAGGTAGAACAAAAGATTTATGAAATAGGCAGCCCCAATGAGAGTTCACCGGTCCTAATTACAACTAATTTCTCTCTTACTTATTTTATAATCTCCGGTGAAGTTGAAAGCAGCAAGGTACCTTCATGGCTCCTGGTTATGGATGTCGAAGGTCAGTCTGTTCTTACAGCATGGGCGGCAGGAAAGTTTGTTCCCGAATTAATTGCTCAATTTATAAAGAAAAGCGGTATTGCAGAAAAGGTAAAGAAAAAAGAAATCGTAATACCGGGTTATGTGGCCCAGCTTCAGGGCGAATTGGAAGAAGAGCTGGGAGAAGAGTGGAAAGTAGTGGTTGGTCCGAGGGAAGCCGGTGAAGTTCCAAAATTTTTAAAGGAATACATTACCTGATGGGTGTTTTCCTTTAATTGTATTTTATTTCATAGTTATTATTCATTTTATTCATTTGATAGCCTCTCTTGTGATTGAGAACTGGTCTCTGCTGGCAGTAAGTGTTTTCAAACCTATATATTTTTGATTTAATTTGTAACAGGTTAGTAATTCTTGTATAATTTCTTGATATATTTTGATTTTATTAAATGATAAATTCAAAAATGAGAGGAGTTTTATGAAAAGCGATATCGAAATTGCTCAGGCATCGAAAATGAAGGATATAAGAGAAATTGCTGGAGGAATCGGTCTTGATGAAGAGTTCCTGGAGTTATATGGAAATCATAAAGCAAAGGTAAAACTGGAAGTCCTGGAGAATTTAAAAGACAGACCGGATGGAAAATATATCGATGTGACTGCTATCACTCCCACTCCTCTTGGAGAGGGTAAAACAGTAACCACGATCGGTCTGGCAATGGCCCTGAATAAAATCGGTAAAAAAGCGATTACCTGTATAAGGCAGCCGTCCCTGGGTCCTGTGTTCGGTATAAAAGGAGGTGCCGCCGGCGGCGGTTATTCCCAGGTTCTTCCAATGGAAGACTTCAATCTCCATTTGACCGGTGACACTCATGCCGTTGGTATAGCGCATAATCTTCTGGCTGCTTTTCTGGATACACATATTATGAAGGGAAACGATCTCAACATAGATCCTTTCAGCATTACTTTAAACAGAGTGGTTGATATAAGTGATAGGGCGCTAAGAAATATAGTAATAGGTCTGGGAGGCCCGTTAAATGGTATCCCCAGAGAAACAGGATACGATATAACTGTTGCTTCGGAAGTAATGGCAATTCTTGCATTGACTACCGGTCTTAAAGACATCAGGCAAAAGCTGGCAAGAATAGTGATTGGCTCTTCTTATGACGGAAAGCCGGTTACTGCCGAAGATTTGAAGTGCGCCGGTTCTATGACCGTCCTTCTGAAAGATGCCATAAAACCCAATTTACTGCAAACAATCGAACATACGCCCTGTTTTGTGCATGCGGGCCCTTTTGCTAATATTGCTCATGGGAACAGTTCGATTCTGGCGGATCAAATAGCTATAAAACTTGGAGATTATGTTGTAACCGAAAGTGGTTTTGGTGCAGACTGCGGAGCCGAAAAATTTATGAATATCAAATGCAGATATTCGGGGTTGAAACCGAATGCAGTAGTTATTGTAGCCACTGTAAGGGCACTGAAAATGCACGGAGGAGTCTTTGAATTTATCCCGGGACAGGGTGTTGATGAAAAACTCATGAATAAACCTGATGTAGAAGGGGTGCTGAAAGGTTGTGAAAATCTGGAAAAGATGATTGAGAATATGAAACTTTTTGGGATCCCCGTAGTAGTTGCAGTGAATCATTTTGAAGCCGACAGTAAAGAAGAGATCGAAGCAGTCAGAGAAAGATCCATCAAAGCTGGTGCCGAAGACGCTGTAGTCAGCAAGGTATGGTTAAGCGGTGGGGATGGCGGAATAGAATTAGCCGAAGCAGTTACCAGAGCGGCAGAGAAAAAATCGGATTTCAAATTTCTTTATCCTCTGGACTGGCCCATAAAGAAGAAAATCAACACGATTGCCACCATGATCTATGGCGCAGATGGTGTAAGTTATTTACCAGAAGCGGAAAAGAAAATAGAGTTATATACAAGGCAGGGTTTCGATAAATTACCCATATGTATGGCAAAAACCCATCTTTCTCTAAGTCATGACCCTGATCTTAAAGGAAGACCCAGAGGCTTTACTATTCCAATAAGAGATGTAAGGGCCTCCGTTGGCGCAGGATTTCTTTATCCGTTGCTTGGTCTGATGAGAACAATGCCTGGGCTTCCAAAAGTACCTGCTGGAACAAAAGTAGATATTGACGATAATGGAAATATTGTAGGATTGTTCTAAATAAAAAATTGATTTCATGAGTATAAGGTTTAGTTTTTGTGATTGAATATAAATCTTAATAAAATATATATTTTAAATTTTATATAAAGGGGTGATTAAAATAGCTAAATTAATCGACGGGAACAAGATATCGCGGGATATTAAAAATGAGATAACAAGAGAAGTAAAAGAGTTAAAAGAAACCAGAGGTTTCGTGCCTGGCCTTTCAGTCATACTGGTAGGTGAAAATCCGGCTTCGAAAGTGTATGTGGGAAGCAAGCAGAAAGGATGCGATGAGGTAGGCTTTAAATCCGAGACAATAAAGATGGAGGAAAGCGTATCAACCGATGATGTTTTGAGAGAACTTGAAAAGTTGAATAAAAGGGAAGACGTTCATGGTATCCTCGTCCAGCTGCCGCTGCCCCAGCAGATAGACAAGGCAAAAGTACTGGAAGCAATATATCCTGATAAGGATGTGGATGGATTCCATCCCATAAATATGGGCAGGCTGGTTGCGCAGCAGGAGTGTCTGGTACCGGCAACTCCTTCCGGTATAATAGAAATGTTGAAAAGGGAAAACATTACGATAAAAGGCAAAAATGCAACAGTTGTGGGACATAGTGAGATAGTCGGAAAACCTGTAAGCCTGCTTCTCCTGAATGAATGGGCTACGGTTTCAATATGCCATATAGAAACCAGAGACTTGAAGATGCATACTATAGATGCTGATATTCTTATTGTGGCAGCAGGTGTGCCATATTTGATCAAAGGTGATATGGTCAAAGAGGGAGTCGTGGTCATAGATGTAGGTATCAACAGGATAACCAGAGATAAAGCCAACCAGGAATTACTCGAGTGGAGAAAAAACGATTTTGAAACCAAAGGGGCCACTTTGATTGGCGATGTAGATTTTTTAAGAGTGAAACCAAAGGCAAGCTACATATCGCCCGTGCCTGGCGGAGTAGGACCCATGACCATTGCGATGCTTTTGAAAAATACATTGAAGGCAGCAAAGAACATCGCTGGAATTAAATAACAGGACCATAGATTTAATAAAAGATAAGTTTGATAGATGATCTTTTGATTTCTCCTGGATACGGAAATTAAATTAATAGTCCGGGGTAGAGAGTTTCAAGATTTATCCATATATTTTTTCAGTATTTTTTCGCCTCTCAACTTCAGAAACATATCCAGGACTTCCTGATATCTCTCGCATATGGGTCTCGTGTTGTCTTTGTATATGAGAAAAGAAGAAAAGGCACATCCCCCGCCACAAACCGGGGCAAAACGGCAGGTCCTGCATTTTTTTATGTTCAGTATGGTCCTTTCGGTCCATAATGTTTTTTTGTCAGAATAAAACTCAAGTTCGGGACTGAATTTACCGATAGCCAGATCAGGTTTGCCTATGGATTCTCCACAGGCATATATATACCCATCGGGGCAAAAGACATTTAGTTCCAGTAAATTGCTCTCACAGTTGAAAAATTTGGGGGAGACATTGGGCGCGCCATTCAATATATCCAGAATATGCCGCAGCGGTTTAAATAGATAAAAACCAAATATTTCTTCCAGTACAGGATGTTCATCATATACGCGGATCAATCTTTCCAGCAGTTTCTCTTCGGGGATTATTATATTATCATAATCCAGTCTGGTGTGATCCGTAACAAGCGCCAGTCTTATACTAAAATCAGGGTGTTGTATCCAATTTTTTCCTGAAGCATATTCATAGAGTTCCGGTATATATTCTATATTGGTGTTATCGATATTTATCCTTACATTGGTATGTATTCTATTTTTAAGGAGTAAATCTATATTATTTGATATGTGATCAAAACTACCTTTGCCGGAAGGATACTTCCGACGCTTATCGTGAATTTCCCGGGGCCCATCGATGGTTATCTGGAGCATCTCTATCTTATCTCTCATGGGTGATAATATCTCTATGAATTCTTTAGTGGATACTCCATTGGTGATAATAGTTATTGGTGCATCTTTTTTTCTGGCAAACTTGAGAATTTTTTTTACAAGTGGTTTATTTTTTAAGAGAAGGGGTTCTCCTCCAAATAATTCAACGGAATCTATTCTACCGGATTTCTCCTTTATTATTTCTTCTGCAGCTGCTAGAGAATCATCAAGAATCTTTGTAGTCATATATTTATTTGGATTGGAGGGCAAATCCGTTTCAAAGCAGTAAATGCATCTTAAATTGCACTGATAGGAAGGACAGAATACAAATCTTAGCGGTCTCTCGGATGCTTTTTTAACGTAATTATTATAGAGTTCCAGTAATATTTTATCTTCTTTTTTAGGATTAGGGTAAAAATAACCACGACATCTTAATCTTGATAAGATATTAGGACTGATACTATTAATTTTTTTAGCCGCTATAAGATTCCAGATATCATTTTCGATGATATCAAGTGCACCTGTCAGAGTATTATTTATAAGAGTGTATTTGGAATTTATTCTTTTTGAGTAGTTATAATTACTCGAAAATAATTTCATTTTAAATCTAAAATTCAATTATTTTCTGCTCAGATAAATAAAGCACCAATACCAGCAGCACATCGGACCAAAATTATCCTTTAGACCTTTGAGAGTCAAATCATTATTCCAGAGGTCTTTGGTCTTATTTATGGATTTCATATAGTTCCCCCCTTTCTCAAAGATTTTTTATATCTGAAATTATAGCAGATTAATACTAAAAATATATTTTTTTTAGAAAATAATATATTTAGTAACTCGGGGATATACTTGAAGCTTATCTTAAATATATGTAAAAATTATTAATTTTTATCACAATCATTAACTGAAATACAAGTAGCGCTAAGAAAAAGAGAAACATCAATATTTTGGGGAAAATACGGCTATAGATTTTAGGGGTTGTTATTTTAAGAATTGAGGTTATCCTATTTTTTAATCTCAGCTGATTAAACAAACTAAGCGGTTTTTG
>CAZFEN010000006.1:56389-63939 GCA_964517765.1 uncultured Actinomycetota bacterium
TCGATTTTTTCAGTAATGATTATAAACGGTTTTATAAGTGGCAGGAAAAAAAATAAAATCCGAATATTCGAATCCTTTATCCTTAAAATGAATAAGACCAGTAAAACTAAAATCAGACTTACGAAGCTGCTGTAAATAACTGGAAGAATGTAAACTGTCAATATCTCTAAGAAAAACATATCAATAGATAAAAATTATATAGAATTTATTGCTATTGTAATACGGGATATAAAAATAAGCCAAATATTGTATTTTGAGTGATTTACAATTAAATAAAATAAAAACTTCACTGACTTTTAATATTGCCTTAATGATTACATTTTTGAATGTCTGCAAGATATCCGATGAGTTTAATCGGAATAGACAAATGTTTTAAAATTTGTCTATTTCTTTCAATAGTTTTCCTATGCCTTCTTTAGAGATATTTTTGCTATCAGATAGGAACCTCGATACCATGCCTCTGGTACTTTCTTCAAGCAATTTATCTGAAACGGATTTTATTATACTTTTTGAAAGTTCTTTTTTATCGACTGCAGCGGAATATATATAGGTTTTAGCAGCTTTATCCTGTTTGAGAAGTCTTTTTTCTGCAAGAGTAGTCATTGTCGACATAACGGTTGTATAAGGAATAAATCCCTGTTCCTTACTCTCGATTTCCTTTCTTAACATATTCTCATGTACTTCTCTTACTGTTACTTTACCTTTTTCCCAGATAATTTTCATTATTTCAGCTTCCAGGTTGCTTATACTGTTGAGCCCGTTTATTCCTATTTCTTCTGATTTTTTCTTACTATTGATATTCTTTGCCATTTTTGTCCCCGATCTTTGTTAAAAATTTATTAATTTATAAAATGTCTGCTAAACGCAAAACTTGAAATACTTTATACTATTTTTATGTAAAAATCAAATTAACTTAAAAACTTATATTACTTGTTAATATTTAAGTATTTACCCGATCTATTTCAGTACGAAATAATAAGGTATTAATATTTAATATTAATACCTTATATTTTTTATTTTAACACATAACCTGTAGGAAATAAAATTCTTTCCTTTAAAAGACGATTATGGAAACCTTTCTAAACATTATAAAAATTAATATAATACAGGTAATGCTTCAGAGGGGAATTGTGATTGAAAAATATATATTTATCAAGATTCGGAACAGGTTTAGTATAGAGAGAAGAAGATAATATGTCAGATAAAAAAATAAAGATAGATATTCAGCCTATTGGCAAAAGGATATTTCTGGGTAAACCCGCAAACGGTCTTAAATCGATTCTGGCTGCCGGCATTGAAATAAAATCGGTATGTGCCGGAAAAGGAACATGCGGCAAATGCCGGATAATAGTACTGGATAAAGAGAAAAAGCATGCAAATAAGAAGGAATTGGAGATATTGACCCCGGGTGAAATCAGCAGTGGGGTCAGACTGGCCTGCCAGCAGATTTTCGATAGGGATCTTACGATATATATACCTTCTTCATCGTTGAGCGAGGAACAGAAACTACAGATTGCAGGAGAGGAAGAATCAATAAAACCGGATCCGATTTGTAAAAAATATTTTATAAAATTAAAAAGGACCGGATCCGGAGGCAAGCAGGCTGATATCGATAGAATCAAAAATGCTCTTAAGGATAAATATAATATAAGAATTGATTCGATCGACCAAAAAGTATTGGCTGAAATGATTTTTACTATCAGGAAAAACTTATGGGAAATTACGGTTACTGTAAGAAATCATGAGATTATTTTAATTGAAGGTGGAGATAGAACTGCAAATAATCATGGTCTGGCAGTTGACCTTGGAACTACAAAAATAGCAATTTTTCTGGTTGATCTGATGACAGGAAAGACAATTGACAGTAAAGGTATCATTAATCCCCAGATAATCTATGGGGAAGATGTAATGAGCAGGCTCGATTTTGCCATACAGAATAAGGATAATGCAAAGAAAATACAGAAGATAGTAGTGGGTAAAATAAATGAAGCGGCCAGTGAGATCTGCAGGAAAAATAATCTGTCAAGTAAAGAAATAACTGAGATGACCATCGTCGGCAATACTGCGATGCTTCATTTGTTCCTGAAATTACCGGTAAATAAGCTGTGTCTGTCTCCGTTTGTCTCATCGATAAAAGAATCTCTGGATATCAAGGCCAGGGATATCGGTATCAAAATTACAGCCGGCGGATATATTTTTTTACTTCAACCAATAGCGGGATTTATAGGATCGGATCACCTGGCTATGATCCTTGCTGCAGGGATTCATAAAAGAAAAGGAAACTATCTGGGTATAGATATTGGGACCAATACCGAAATTGTACTTAAAACCGGAGAAGAAATCACCAGTGTTTCCACTGCTTCGGGACCGGCATTCGAAGGGGCACATATAAAACACGGCATGAGAGCATCACCCGGTGCCATAGAAAGAGTAATAATTGATCCCGGCACAGGATTGCTATCTATCCAGACTATCGATGATAAAGAACCGGTCGGTATTTGTGGTTCGGGGATTCTTGATGCAGTGGCCGCTTTATTGAAAGCGGGTTTGATAGATAAAAAGGGTAAATTTAAAACTGATTCCGGCCATATCTGCAGGGACACAAAAGGAGAATTAAATTATGTATTGGCTCCTTCGGGCAGCAGTTTTGTTCCGCAGTGCGGGGAAAAAGATATTTCAATAAGCCAGAAAGATATTGTAGAAATCCAGCTGGCAAAGGGAGCAATAAAAGCAGGTATCGAAATATTGCTTGAACACGCAGGTATAAATATTAAAGAAATTGATGGGACTGTAATTGCGGGTGCCTTTGGCTCTTATATAGATCCAAAAAATGTTATGGACATAGGTATGTTTCCCGATATCCCATTAAAAAGGATCAGACAGGTTGGCAATGCGGCAGGAGTCGGGGCAAGGATGATCTTAATTTCAAAGAGGCAGAGAATCGATGCAGAAAGAATGGCAAAAAAAATAGATTATCTTGAATTGGCTTCATACCCCGGTTTTAATGATCATTTCATAAATGGTATACAGCTTCCCTGATCCACATACTTTAATTTTACCGTTCTAAATATATTGAAGGTAATAAAACGAATTCTTATTAAAATAAGAATTTGAAAAGAAGATTACCCGGAGGAATAAAAAGAAGATTTTAAGAAAATAATGACATCAAGAGAACGTGTTTGGAAGACGCTAAATCATAAAGAACCGGATAGGATCCCGGTGGACCTGGGAGGCAATTCATCGGGAATGACCGATATTGCATATAGGAAGTTAACTCATTACACCGGTATAAAAAATTACACTGCAGCTTTCTCTGAATGGCGTACTGTTGAAAATTTTGATGAGAGAATTCTTGAGCTTTTAAATATTGATATTCGTGCGATAAATTTGGGACAGCCGCAGGGATATAAGTCATTTGATTATTCTGAGTCAGATGATATTTTCGAGAATGAATGGGGCATACACAGAAAGAATACAGGTGATTATTCTCAAATAATTCATCATCCCCTGAGTGGTTTGACTATATATGATTTAAAAAATTTTCATTGGCCAGATCCCCGTGACCCCGAAAGAGTAGCAGGATTGCGGGAAAAAGCCCAAAAATTATTTGAAAATACGGATTATGCAATAAAATTGGCCGACCCAATGAGTCTATTCAACGAGATCAGCTGCATGCTCAGAGGATTTGAACAATTTATGGTAGATCTGGTCACGAATGAAAAATTTGTTTTTACTCTGGTGGAAAAAGAGCTTGAACTCCTGATGGGATTTTATGGCTCAGCCCTGGATGCAGTGGGACAATATATCCAAATTGTTGAAACTTCTGATGATTATGGTATGCAGAATGGACCCATGTTTTCACCCTCAATATATAAAAAATTTTTTAAAAAAGCGCATCAGAGGTTAAATGATTTTATCAGAAGTAGAACCAGAGCAAAAATATTATTTCATAGCTGTGGTTCTGTTAAAGCTTTTATTCCGGACTTTATTGATACAGGGATAGACATCCTTGATCCTATTCAACCATATACGGCGGATATGAATTTGAAAGAGATTAAAAATGAATTTGGAAAATACCTGTGTTTCCATGGCGGAATTGATATGCCGTTGATGTTACACGGAAGATCGATTAAAGATATTGAAGAGAATATAAAAGAAGTAATAAGAATCCTGGCAAAAGGCGGGGGATACATATTGGCGCCGACGCATAATATACAACCGGATATACCTCCGGAAAATATTATTGCTATGTATAAGTATGTTAAGGAGCACGGAAGATATCCGATAGAGGTATGACTTGATACTTAATTTTATATTTATTCAGTCTATATAAAGATTTCCGGACTTATATTTTAGAATAATATTTTAAAGATTTATATAAATATAAAATTATTCAATAATACAAATAAATAAATCCTTGTGTTATCTCATATTTCCAATAGAATCTTAATTACCGGGAAAAGAAATAAAATAAATTAAAGGATTTTTAAAATGTTTTTATGCTTTGAAAGAAAAAATAAAAAATTTTTTTTATTAAAGATATTTTTATCAGCAGTAATGATTTTCTTACTGTTCTCTACTGTAAATTGCCGGGTTACCAATAATACCGAAAAAGCCAATTCCGATGAAGGAACTCTTATTGTAGGCTGTGATGCAACATACCCGCCTTTTGAATCTATGAAAGACGGCAATATCGTTGGTTTCGATATAGATATAATTAAAGAAATAGCCAAAAGAATGGACAGGGAGATAGAAATAGAGTCAATTAAATGGGATAACACTTATGAGTTTCCTGAAGATATTGAAGATATAAATCTGGATATGATTATTTCGGCAATTCCAATATTAGAGGAAAAGGAAAGCCTGGTTGATTTTTCCGATCCATATTTTGTAATGGAATATATGCTGATCGTTTTAAGCGGAATCGATCTTAAGACCCAAGAAGATCTTGAAGGAAGAGAAGTCGGAATACTCAACAGTGAAGAAAGTTATCTGGGCGAAGACTATTTACGTGGTTATAGAATCGAAGGTTATGATGATGTTACGGCTATGTTCGATGATCTCAGAAATGAAAACATAAACGGCATTTTAATCTCACTTCCCATAGGAGTCAATCTAATGACTGAAAATGAAGGAATCTATAGCGCGCTGGAAATAGTCAAGTCCAATAAAAAATTTGGCATTGTTTTAAAAGAGGCAAGCGCCCTGAAAGAAGAAGTCAACAGCATCATAGAAGAAATCATGCAGGACGGCACCTATGATGAAATCTACAACAGATGGTTCAGTTACAATATCTAAGAAAAAAATTTTTTTATTTTTTTAAAAACGGAATCACAAAAATTATTCGACCGTGTATCTATTAAAATTTTTTTTCACGGTGTTATAATTAGGAATTATTATGATTTAATGTTTATAGATAGGGGAAGATATGTTAGTGGTTGGTGAAAATATAAGTGTTGTATCAAAGGTGGTGGGAGATGCCATAAGGGATAGGAATGCAGCGCCTATAATCGAGATGGCAAAAAAACAGAAAGAAGCAGGAGCTGATTACGTAGATGTAAATATTGGTCCTGCTACAAAAAAAGGCGAGGAGCTAATGCAGTGGATAGTAAAAAGTATTCAGGCAGAAGTAGATGTGCCTCTTGCTCTCGATACTAAAAATATAAACGCTATGGAAGCAGGCCTGGAAGTGCATAAAGGTACGGCTATGATCAATTCGGTTACGGGAGATAAAGATAAACTTGATATTCTTATGCCCCTTGCAAAAAAATATAATAGTAAAATTGTTGGAATTGCTCTGACCGAAAAAGGTGTACCCCCTGATGTTGACAGCAGAGTGGAAATAATTATGAATATAGTCAATTCTGCTCTGGAAAATGATTTATCTATGAAGAGTCTATACCTGGATCCTATAGTGCTTCCTGTCGCAGTTCTTCAGGAACAGGTATTCAACAGCATAAAGGCACTGAAGATTTTTAAGGAGCTAAAAGAACTGATGGCTTTAACCGATGATCCGAGAACAATTGTGGGACTCAGCAATGTTTCCCAATCTTCTCCTCCGGAACTCAAAAGTCTACTCAACAGGACATACCTCCTTATACTATTAAGTCAGGGCCTTGACAGCGCTATCGTCGATCCACTTGACAGAGAGTTAATGAACGCTGTAAAAACATATAATATACTGACCAATAAAATATTATACGCACATTCCTATCTTGATTGAAAAAAGATCGATTTGTATTATTAATTCCGGTGCAGTTAAGGGTTTCTTATATTATTCTAATTAATTTATTAGAAATATGTAATTTACGGATTGAATTAAAAACCGATTGTGATAAAATAAATCAAAGGGGTAAGTGAATGCAGGCGTCCAATAGCTTTGAACACTTACCCCCCTTTTTTTATGATCTTTTCCCCTGATAATTCTGATATTGGTTCAAGTTCAATGGTGGAAAGAATTTTAAAAAAAGGTTGACATACACGTCATAAAAGTATTATTATTATACAACAGTAGTTTTAGAAAAATAAAATATAAGAACTATAAATTTAGTAGCTTAGAAACTTTCTTCCAATTTGGACGCTAGAGGAAAGGGGAGCTAATAGCGAAACCGACTAAATAGGTCGGTTTTATTTTTTATAAAGATTAAAAAAATTACAATTATTAAGGGGAGAAAATGGATTATATAAAAAGTAAATTTAGCAAGACAGTGATATTTATTGTTGCGGTGTCCTTACTGGTAATGCTGGTTATTCCTACGGGTATAATTTTTGGAAATTCAGATACAGATTTAAAGGAAGCATATGAAAAAGCACAAATAGCGCTGGCAACCGCACAGGAAGAAGTCGCAAAAGCTGAAAGCGATCTGGGATCTGCAAAGCCGATAGAAGCCGAAGCAAGAGCCAATCTCGAGTCTGCAGCACAAAAATTAAGTGTGGTAAATGATAACTTTGCAGGTGCTTCACCTGAGGTAGAAAAACTCAAAGAAAAGTTAGCTTTTGCACAGGCAGCCGCAGGAGAAGCAAATTCACTTTATGAAAGTATTATAGGAACCGGGACCGAGGAAGAAATCAATGCAGCTAAAAATGCTGTGGATAATGCTAAAAATGAATTGAGTTCAATAACGGCTGAATACGAATCTGCTAATTCCAATTTGGCAAACCTGCAGAGCGAACTGGATAAAGTAAAAGCTGAATATGAAAGTGCCAAATCAACTGCTGATGAGGCAAGTGCGAATCTTCTGAATGCTGAAACAATCCTAAATGCAAAGAATGAAAATCTTAAGAATGCCCGGGCTGAAGTAGAAAGAACAAAAGCAGAACTTGAAGCCTACCAGACAGAAGTAGCTGAAGAAGCAGAAGCTGAAGATGAAGAAAATGTAGCTTCGAATGAAGAATCAACTACCGGAGATGAAACTACTACTGAAACAGAAGATACAGAAGAAGTAGTCACAGGTGAAGACAATGGGGAAACCTCTTCTGAAGGTGAAATATCAGATGAAGAAGTACCTGAAGAAGAATCAGCCAGTGATGAAACTACTACTGAAACAGAA
>CAZFEN010000006.1:64039-66305 GCA_964517765.1 uncultured Actinomycetota bacterium
AGAAGAAGCAGTCACAGGTGAAGACAATGGGGAAACCTCTTCTGAAGGTGAAATACCAGACGAAGAAGTACCCGAAGAAGAAATACCGGGTGAAGAAATAGTACTGGAAGGTGAAGAGACAGGTTCGGAAATAGTTGAAGGGGAAGAAGTCGAAGAGGAAGTAACCGGGCTGACTTCTGAACTGGCACCGGAAGATGAGACTACAACAGACGAAACAGTAGTGGAAGAAGTAATAGAAGAAACTGTAGAAGTAACGATCGATATCGAATTTTCAGTAGATGAGAATGGCTATATTCCTGCAGGTCAGATAACGGCTTTTGGTGCCTCTATTGAAGGAGCAACTCCTTTCCAGTATTTCTGGGATTTTGGCGATGGATCATCCTCAACATCACAGAGCCCACAATATGCTTATACAGGTGATGGTAATTATACGCTTTCACTGACTATAATTGATGTTGATGGTAATGCTTACAGTAAATCTGTTACCGTAGATGTATCGGATTATAATTCTGCTACAACGGAATACTGGGTATCAGCAGATGCAACAGAAGATGGAACAGGGACCATAGATAATCCTTATACAATTGATGCGGCAGTATTGCATACAGTAAACGGAGACACACTTTATTTCCTTCCCGGAACATATAATACAAGTGTCAATCTGGATAGTATCGGAACCGGAACAGCAGGAGTTACTATTGAGACTGAAACCGAAGAAGAGCTTTCTGGTGAAACTGGAATAGAAGAAATTCCTGCTGAAACTGAAATTGAAACAGAAGAGGTAGCAGAAGAAACTTCTGTTGAACCTGAAGAGGAAACCAGTACAGAAGATCTTTCTATAAAATTCATTGCGTACGATGATGTTATATTTGATGGACAGTCAAATTTAAATCATGCTTTTTACTATAGTTCCCCTGTTAGCTATGTGGGTTTTTACAACTTTATTTTTGTAAATTATCTTGATAGTGCTATTTATATAGATAATGAAGATGTGACAAATATCGATATAGTAGATAATACTTTTTCTGGTAATGGCGCAGCAATAGATATAACTATGGATTCGGGCCTGAATATCCAGAACAATATAATAGTAGATAACGACTCAGGAATAGTCATATCTTCCGATGATGTAAATATAGAACATAATATCATTGCTTTTAACGAAGAAGGAATCGTAGTTGATGATACCAGAGACAATATAACAGTTGACTATAATGATGTATTCGGAAATGGAACGGATTATCAGGGAACGGAAGCAGGGGAAAATGACATATCAGTTGACCCTCAGTTTGCCGATAAGGATAACCTTGATTTCACAATACTTAAGGATAGTCCGTTATATGAAAATAATATTACATGGAAAACAACAACTGACAAAGATGATTATGCTTATGGTGAACAGGTTATAATAAGCGGAAGTGGTTACCAGCCATATCAGGAATTGATCATAAGGATTCTGAGAGCAGACGGAACATTTGTTGATGATATTCATATCACTGCCGATGAAAACGGATGTTTTACTTATGATGGATATTCTGTAGATTACGCTGGGAAGAATTATTTAGTACAAATAATTGGTGATGGAAATATAATTGAGGTATTAGGTTTTACTGATTGCCATTATATCAAAGTTACAAAGACCGGCCTGCTTGGTGGGGATCATGCAAATTTGTCACTCTACTACTACAACATGGGAGGTTCCAAAATTTATGTATCACCTTCACCACAGACAGTTGCAAATAATGGGCAGGCAACCTGGACAGACCTTGCAACTGGAAGGACATACTATGTTGAGGAAAGCTTTGATGGCATTACTAATATATATACATACAGTTTTACAAATCCAGTGTTTACAATACATCTTTGCTGTTATTCAGAGGAAAGAACACTAGTAAATACTCCAGTTGGCTCATTCTCATTTACAAAGAATTTTACAGGACTTGGCACCGGAACCTTGTCACCTGCTGCAGAATTTAATATTTACAAAAGTACAGATCCAACAAATCCTTACAATGCAACTCCTGTATCTCTTACAGTTAACGGCACAGTTTCATTTAGCAGCCTTACGCCCGGTAGCTATACAATCAAGGAAGATACAACTCCTGATGGATATGTCACAATGACTGACATCACATTTGATGTTGGCTCAGACGGAAGTATTTCAAATGCATCTCCTATAGCAAGTGGCGGCACTGTTACAAACGCACAAAGAGTTGGCTCATTCTCATTTACAAAGAATTTTACAGGACTTGGCACCGGAACCTTG
>CAZFEN010000007.1:0-31281 GCA_964517765.1 uncultured Actinomycetota bacterium
AGATCCACCAGTATTTCTCCATCGACTATGCCCACGCTTATCGCAGCCAAAAAATTTTCTATGGGCATTGCCCCGATGATTTTCTTCCCTATCAAAGAGTGCATGCAGTCGAAAAGAGCAACAAAGCTGCCGGTTATCGAGGCGGTCCTTGTCCCGCCATCTGCTTCGATCACATCACAGTCTATCCAGATGGTTCTTTCGCCAATCTTACTCAAATCAACCACACTCCTGAGTGACCTGCCAATCAACCTCTGGATCTCATGAGTTCTGCCATTTATTCTTCCCGCAGTCTGGGCCCGTATGATCCTCTGCGGAGCTGAACCGGGAATCATATCGTATTCGGCCGTGATCCAGCCCGATCCCTTACCTGCCAAAAACCTGGGAACTTTATCTTCAGTAGTAGCAGTACACACAATCCTTGTTTTCCCCATTTCGATAAATACCGAACCGCCACTGTGTGATATATAGTTCCTTGTTATTTTTATCTTTCTTATTTCGTCTTTTTTTCTGCCATCTATCCTTTTAATCATTGCCGGAAACCTTTCTCTTTAATGACATTTTAAGGCATTTTATTATTTTAGATATCCAGTTTTATTTTTATGACTTCCTTTATCTCTTCACCCAGGAACATCTTCCCGACTTCAAAGAACTTGCTCTTTACTCCCGTTTCGTAAAAAATCCTTTCAGGCTTCCCCCCCTTGTCTGCACATAATTCTCTTTCCTCAAGGATTTTTTTAACATCCTTTGCAGTTTCAACTGCTGAACTTATTACCTTTATCCCATTACCGCTACAGGTCAAGATCTGCTTTTCTATCAACGGAAAATGAGTGCAGCCCAGTATCAATACATCGATGCCAGCATCAAATAACGGTTTTAAATAACCTTTGATCACCTTATCCAGATTCTTTCCCTCAAGAATACCTTTCTCTACAAAATCCACAAGTAAGGGAGCCGGAACAGAAAATGTCTTTATATCCGGATCTATTCTTGCGATTTCATCCGGATAAGCATTGCTTTTGACAGTACCCTCGGTTGCAATCACACCGACCCTTTTGTTTCCGGTATTATAAACAGCTGTCCTTGCTCCGGGTTCTATGACTCCTATGATCGGTATATCATACTGCCGCTTCAAATCATCAAGGGCAGCTGCAGTAGAAGTATTGCAAGCAATCACAATTAGTTTAACATCTTTATCGTAAAGGAACCTGGTTATCTTGAATACTAATTTTTTGACTTCATTCAAATCCCTCGGTCCGTAGGGAAATCTTTTTGTATCCCCGAAATATATGGTGCTTTCGTCGGGGATGACCTTCATTATTTCCCATAGAACGGTGAGACCCCCGACACCTGAATCAAAAATTCCTATCGCTCTATTGTCCAACTTTACTCTTTCGGAATTATTTAATAAAATCTTTTAAAAGCTTCAGCAACTTCTAAAACTGCGGCAATCATAAAAAATACTTGATTAATCTTAAGGTCTACAATCAACTAATTATATAATTTTAAGATAAAAATAAAAAATCACCTGCATCCCGGTGTGCTTATTTAACATTCTGCCCTTTAAAAGGTTCTATTTATCTACCTCGCAAAGATAATAAATCCATCCGTCTTTATTCAATATATCTTCTTTTGCAGTATTCATACCGTTCCTGGAGTAGGTAGTTATATTTTTAAAACCTGCATCTTCCAATTGCCTTATCTGTTCGGCTCTGGTTATGTAATAGACACTTGCCTTTCCATTAAGTGAATTATCGAAAAGTAAGCCCTTCTGATTCTTCCTTAATCGTTGAATAAAATCTTTCCTGTGAAGGCTTCTATTTAAAACATTCAAACGAACTTTTTTAAAACCGGATTTAATATTGCTACCGAGTAACCTTATAAAATTCTCGGAATCATTTTTTTTATTTACGCCTATTTTGCCCAATTTCAGGTTAAAAATATCTGAAAGGTTTTTCCAGTTTAAGTTGTGCGAAGAAAAATAGAAATATCCGTTACTTCTAAGTACCCTTCTTATTTCTTTCAGAGCTGCGAGTCTATCTTCATGGTTAAAACTGTCGATTCCATTATAGCTAAACAGCACAAAATCAAACATACTGCTTCCAAACATTTTCATTGACCTTACATCACTTTCCATAAAATAATACTTATCTTTATATCTGATTTTGCATTTGGCGATCATATTCGGTGCATAGTCCGTACCGATATAACTCCCTGCCAGAGGGGCGAAATATTTAGTGGTGCGTCCTCCTCCAACTCCCATATCGAGCATATTCATTTCTTTGAACCTGCTGCTAAATTTTTCGATTATTGCAGATTCGGCACCCTCAAGATAATCTCTTTTTGCATATTCATCGGAAATGGATTCCGAATTATATAATATTTTATGATCAAGCAATTTATCTATACCTTCTTTTTATTGTAATATTTTTCAGTTTCCGGATATTTACAGCTGCAGCAAAATTCATAATATTATAGCAGATAGATTTAAAATATTAAGAGTAAATTGATTATATGGCATTATGGGATATTAAAACCTGTAAGTCTTACTTATACTTTCGAAACAAACTCTCTTTTTTCTTCCCTGCATAGATATTTGATAAGTCTTCTTGCTTGAGACATGCACATTGGCACGCCACCGCCCGGGAAGGTCCACTGACCGGTCATATAGAAATTCTCCAGTCCCGGCAACTCTTTTGGTAAAAACTTTCCAAAGAGCTCCACTGCAGGAAGCCATCCCTGATATGAACCCCGCCAGTTACCCGTATATCGCTCCCAGGTAACAGGAGTTGCTATATCTGTTACTTCGATCTGGTCAGTTATACCGGGGAGTCTTTTCTCCAATTGTTTGATGCACATATCAAGGACCTTTTCCTTTTCCATTCGATATTTCTGTCTATCCTCATAAAGTGATTTCCAATAACTATAATCTGATTCTATCTGGACTTTTATGACACTCTTCCCCTCTGGAGCAAAGTAAGGATCCTGACAAAAATGAAAATAACCCATCCATTCACATTTTTTCTCCCCAATTATAAGCGGGTCATCAAGTTTGAAACAGTTGATCTCTACTTCACCTGACAGATCCCGTTTTACCCCTAAACTTACAGAGATTATAGGAGGCCATAAACTTGGCCTTTTATACATCTTCTTGATTTCCGAGGTCAAATACTTGCCTTCCAGCATCTCGTATAGTGTCGATCGACCGTCACATGCAGATATAACAATATCCGCATATATTCTTCTGCCCTTTTCTGTTTCAACTCCTACCGCCCTGCCATTTTTCAATAGTATTTTCTCTATTCTGCAATTGTAATTAACCTTGCCCTCCAGAAACGCATAACGTTTCTCAATTGAACGGGCAAAATGAAGTGAACCTCCTATTGGATAGCCCCCTTCATGATTATGAAAATATGCAAGCGGTAAAACAACCATGAGTGCCGGCATTTTTTTCACCGGAAACATCTGAAAAAGCATTTCACGCAGCACATCATTTTTAAACATTGAAAGGAAGTCTTCTATTTTGGTGTTTTTAAGCCTTAAGAAGGAGAGTATATAAGGCAGCATCTTTAAAATATCAAGAAAGCCGAATCTGCCAAAATCAGCATCAAGCGGCGGTCTGAATCTGGTATAAAAACGGACCAAGCCGGTTAATTTTCTTATAGCTTTCTTTTCATCGGGGAACAATCTCAGAAGTTCGCTTTCCAGTTTATCAATATTTGTATAGGCAATAAAAGTTCTTCCCGACATCTCGATTTTCCGGAACCGTTCCGTATAATAGAATTTCACATTCTCCGCAACACCCAGTTCTTCGAAAATCGGATATATCGAGCTTCCTTTATTCGATCCAAGTACCCAGTGCAGACAGTGGTCGAAGAGATAATCTCCCCGTTTCCATGAAGTGCAGACACCTCCCGGTAAGGAGTGCATCTCATATATCTCCGAATCGTACCCATTCATCTGTGCATAACATCCGGTGGAAAGACCTGCCACACCGGCTCCGATAATGATCATTTTTTTCATAATATGATTCCCTGTATAATAAGATAATATATTGGAATTTAATAAACCTTACTTCCGATAATATCTAAAATTTCAATTCTTTTTTAATAATACTATAAAACCTGTCCTTCGCCATACGTTCAATCCAG
Source organism: uncultured Actinomycetota bacterium (assembly GCA_964517765.1). Lineage (GTDB taxonomy): Bacteria > Actinomycetota > Humimicrobiia > Humimicrobiales > Humimicrobiaceae > Hydromicrobium. Next base: position 4,149 of record CAZFEN010000007.1, read on the forward strand.
GGTTCATGTCCACATTTTTCCAGAATGATAAAGCGGAAATCTTTTATAATGCGTAAAAGAGGTTCCAGGACCCCCTGAAAGGGATGCGGATCATAATCACCGTGGATAGCCACTACCGGACATCTGATTTGTTTCCCCATCTTTAATAATTCCCCACTGGACCTGAGGTTCTCGGCATCTTCCCATACTTCCCGGTATATATGATACTGGCACTTCAGGATTTCGTTCTTGCATGGCAGCGGATCATATGAATCGGATTTATATAAAAGTCTCCCCAGATTTGACATTAAAATATCCTTTTCTTTATCCTCAATTATAGGATTATTCATATTCTGCATTAAAATCTGCATCTCTATTTTTTCTTCGTTGTCAAGGCGGTTTAATCTTGTTTCCGTAATGTTATCTGCATATTTCTGTTCGAACACAGCGCTTCCCACAAGTATTAGTTTCTTTACCATCCGGGGATATTTTGCTGTAAAAATGAATCCGAGCATTGCTCCCCAGGACCAACCGATCAAAGTTACAGGCAGGCTTCCATATTTTTTAAGAACATCATGTAACTCCTGTACCTGACCGTCAAGAGATTCTGCGGTCTGAAGTGGTTCCAGAACACCCCAAGACTTAGAAAGTTCAATCGCCACCGGGGCTATTTCACCGGACACCCCGGGTCCGCCGTGTATTACGACAATATTAAGCGGAGGTTTTCCGTATTTACGTAGGTCTTTCAAATATGAATATTAATTTAATAACTAATTCCTCTGTTCCTTGCGGCTGCTGCAAGTTTACCAATCGGCTTTCCTTGACTGGCGCGAATCCGGATTAGGTATTTTATCTCATCGTCAGAAAGAGCATCGGTTTGTTGACGGTTGAGCCCGTCTAATTCAGCGTTAGTTCTACCTGTATAACCGAGGGCTTCAAGCTCTTTGATACGGTCTCTGATTGACACTGTCGCCTCCTTAAGACTTATTTTGCGTAGTGCTGACTATTAAAAATGTTGCTATTATTGTTATTATGCTAGTAAATCCAAAAAAAAGTCAATATCAGGGCAAAAGTGATAAAAAATAAGAATAAATTTATCAGAGAAAAAAATTAGTTTACCAGATTCGATTGATTTTCAGGAAAGGCATGTAATTGTTGTAACCGAAAATAATGAAAATAAAACATTTATCTATATATGTCTTTTCTATGACTTATCCGTAATACCATTACAATACTTCCCAATATTGTATATATCACTCTGTAATTACCAATCCTATATGAGAATAATCCTATAAATTCGCCTTTTAATTCTTTTCCTTTTAATGGCGTGATCTTTAATACATGTTCGATATCGTTTAATATTGCCGGTAATTCTTTTTTGTCTATTTTTCTTAAATCTTTTTTTACCGATGATTTATATACGATATTATATTCCAAACTCTTTCCTCAGGTCTTCTGAAGTTATTATTTCATCATCTTTATCTCTTAATCTGTCCAGAGCAACCTGATAATCCATATACTCGTCCAGATACTGAACCAATGCAGATTTTATTATGAAACTTTTTTCTCTTCTGATTTCTTTCGATAAATCATCTAATTTTTCCGATATCTCTTCTGGTATCCTTACCGTAATAACTTTAGACATATTAAACTCCTTTGTATACTTTGTAATACAAAGAATACATTGTAACTACTTTCTTGTCAATATGCATCATGTATTAAATAATTGAGTAATTTATAATACATCGATATTAATTAAAATTAATATATGGTGGAGGCGGCGGGAATCGAACCCGCGTCCGAAGACATTGACACTTAAACGCCTACAAGCTTATTCCATATTTTAAATCTTACTTTTTTGCTCGCATGGACACGATCAAAAAAGCCAGCCCGCTTTAAATTTCCCCCGGTACTACCGCAGACATATCATACCGGAGTATCCTGCTAACCGGCGCCTGTTGAAAAGCACAGGAAACCTTTCACAGACGTAGCAGCTTAAATTAGGCTGCTAATGCTAATTTATTATTATTAGCTTTTATGTTTATTTTCAGTTATTTACGAGTTCTGATACTCGGCTTGCAATTTAAGCTCAACCTGTCCCCGTCGAATCCAGGTCGCCCCCTATTTTAGCGTAGGAATAACTCTGAATTTAGTGGGGAAGTTATTTTACATCAAAATCAATATTTTTTCAAAGCCCTCTTCATTTCGATCTTATGTTCTCTTTCCTGAATATCCTGACGCTTATCTCTTCCGGCTTTGCCTTTAACCAGTGCCAGTTCTACTTTGACTCTATTTTTAATCATATATACTCTTAAGGGAACAAGGGTCAGACTTCTGTCAATCAACTTCCCTTCTATTTTATCGATCTCCCTCCGGTGCATAAGAAGTCTTCTGGTCCTGGTAGGATTAATATCCCCGACCCTGCTTTTACTGTATGGTGATATATGCATATTGTAAAGAAATAACTGACTGTCCCTTATTCTGCTGTAACTGTCCCTCAGGTTCACCCTGTGGTCACGGATAGACTTGACTTCGCAGCCTTCCAGCGCTATTCCTGCCTCATATGTGTTTAAAATAAAAAAATCCCTGAATGCTTTTTTATTCAGGGCTATTATCATTTTATTCTCTTCGTAACTATTTTTCTTTTTTGGTTTTTTCATTCAATCTCGTTTATAAGAATATTGATTTCCTCGATAGCTCTGTTTAATTGTACATCTTCAGTATCATCCTCTTTTAATTCGATTATTATATCAGGTTTAACCCCTACTCCTTCTACGGATATTCCTGAAGGTAAAAAATATTTTGCAGTCGTAAATTTGATTCCCGAGCCGTCCGAAAGCCCATAAACCCCTTGTACAACTCCCTTGCCATAACTTCTCTCTCCAACCAGAATGACCCTGCCTCTATCTTTTAATGCACCCGCAACAAGTTCGGAGGCACTTGCTGAAGCTCCATTAATCAAAACCACTAAAGGAATTTCAGTATATTCTCCTTCTCTGGCAATTTCTTCAATAACGCTTTCTTTATTATCTATTCTTCCTCTGATTGTAGTAATTATACCTTCATCTAAAAATAAATCACAAACATTAATAGCATCACTTAATGAACCGCCCCCATTATCTCTTAAGTCAAGTATTAAACCCCTGACACCATAATCGATTAATTTTTGGATTTCCTCATCAAGCTGTCCGGCACCATTTTGCTGAAAATCATAATATAATATATATCCTATATCTTCTTCAAAAATATCAGATTCCAGATTGGGAACATCGACTACCGCTCTTGTAATATTGACTTCATATATAATATCTTCGGAGGGCCTGTAAATCTTTAGATTTACTTCTGTTCCTTCGTCACCTTTAATCATAGCTACCACTTTTCCAATGTTTTCTAAATTTATATCTTTTACCTCTATGCCATCGACTTCGGTTATAACATCCCCTTCCAGGATACCTGCTTCATAAGCAGGAGTATCTTCAATTGTCCTTACTACTAAAACCTGCCCTTCATCATTAGGGCGAACCATAACTCCTATACCACTGATGGCTCCAATAATAGACTCGATCATTTTATTATATTCATCAGCTGTATAATATTCAGTATATTTGTCATCTAGAACCGAAAGTACACCCTCTATAGCTGCCCTTAACAATGCCTCGTCGCTTTTTTCTATCAGTGAATTTCCGGAAATAAGCTCCCATACTTCTTTAAAAGCATCTAAATTAAATTTATCATCAGTTGTGGAAATATCACTTCGATCAGTATTTAATAAATATCCCTTAATGGAATCAAAATTGATTCCTATCCATAGTCCGGTGAAGAAAACAAAAATAATAACAATAACCGAGATTACCGCTATTAAAACATTCTTTTTCATAATATTATCATCTTACCCATTAACATTAAGCATTTAATTATTATTGCAAATAAGCAAGTGGATTCTGTGGTTGTCCGTTTATTCTTACCTCAAAGTGCAAATGCGGACCGGTAGCTAATCCGGTAGAACCAACCAGTCCTATTACCTGTCCTCTCTGTACCATTTGGCCTACAGAGACATTAAAGCTGGAAAGATGTGCGTAATAGGTAGCAAAACCTCCTCCATGATAAATTATGATACAATAACCATACCCGCCAGAATAGGCAGCCTGGATCACCTGACCGCCATCCGCTGCTTTCACCAGGGTTCCGTAAGCAGCTGCCAGATCAATACCAGAATGAAACCTGACATAACCGAGTATTGGATGCATTCTATTTCCAAAACCGGATATCAACCTGCCCGCTACGGGCCAGGCAAATTTTCCCGAAGGGGCCGAACCGTACTTGTAACTCTCAAGTATCCTGGTGATCTCAGCTTCCTGTATCTCAAGCTGTTTTTCTATTTGTGCAAGAGCTTTCTTGTTAGCAGAGGCTCTGGAGAGTAAATTTTTCTTTTCATTATATATCTCATCTACTTCATTTGCTTTCTCTTCAGCCTGGGCAACCAGCTTTTCGACATTGGTTTTATATTCTTTTTGATCTTCCCTTAAATCGATTATGGATTTTTTTATTCCTATGGTTGCATCTCTTTTTTGCTTGATTGACTGAATATTTTCGGTATCCTGTTCCGCAAGAAGATTCATAAGCTTTAGTTTGGATATGAAATCCAGGAAATCCTGCGCCTTGAGCAAGATTTCCATTATATTACTGCCGCCATTTTTATAGATAGCGGTGACCCTGTCATTCAATATTTTTACTTTTCCCGCAAGTTCATCTTCTATCCTCTTGAGTTCTTCTTCTTTTAAGACGAGTTCTATGGTCGCCTTATCGACTTCACTTTTTGCATCTGCTAATTTTTGATTAAGAGCATCTAATTCTGTTAATGCATCTGTAAGCTGACCTTCTACTTCGTTTACCTGGTTAATATATTCCTTTTCCTGTTTGTCTGCGTCTTTGATTTTTTCCTGGGTGTCTTCTAATTTCTTCTGTGTCTCTTCCAGTTGCTCCTCAAGGGATTGAGCCTGAATAGATTTAGGGGATGCAAAATAAACAATATTAAAGCCGGAGAGTGCTATAATAATTGTTACGAATATGGCTATGATGTTTTTACTTTTAATTATCATATTATTTCATTTTTAACTGGAATTATTTTAATACTAATCAGGAAAAATTGAAAATTCAAAAGACTTAAGGGTGTTTTTTAAATCTTTACATACCTTCTAAGGGCAATGGCACTGCTTAAAATCCCTATGAGACCTCCCAATACCGCTACACCTATATACACATACAATACGATATTGCTGCTTCCGACTATGGCCAACTCCTTTATACGCATTGTATCCACTATCACCCTCTCACCTCTGATCAACAGAAAATTGCCTATAAAATATAGCAGAATAATTGAAATGATGCTTCCTACAAAACCTTCGAAAAAACCTTCGAATAAAAAAGGAATCCTTACAAACCAGTTAGTTGCTCCCACCAATTTCATCACCTCGATCTCCTTTCGGCGGGCATAGATAGACAGTCTTATGGTGTTGAATATCAATACAATAGCTGCAAGAATCAGTACTACTATTATAAGAAGCGCTATGGTTCCTACGATTGCCGTTATGGAAAACAATTTGTTTACATAATTCTTGCCATATATTACATCATTGACCCCTTCTATAAAGTTTCCATCTTTATCATAAAAACGCAGCGCCACCTGATCGATTTTTTCGGGGCTGCTTAATGTTATTTCAAAAGATGCCGGTAGTGGATTGCCTTCGATTTCTTTTAAAATATCACTCCCTTCATTCTGCTTCCTGAATCTTTCCAGTGCCTGATCTTTGGATACATAATTTACGGAATCAGTTTCTTCCCAGCTTAATACTTCCTCTTCTATATAGTCCTTTAACTCCTCCGAGATTTCATCCTCAAGATATACAGCCAACTCGACTTCACTTTCTACCGAACTTATTATACCCTGTATATCGTATACGATTATTGTAAAAAACCCGACGACAAACAGAGTGATGGCTACAGTGGTAATAGCAGTAAATCCCATAAAAAAGTTTCTTCTGAGGCTGATAAATGCCTCGCTAAAAAAATACCTGGGCCTTACCATTAGTCCCCGTACACTCCTCTCTTCTGATCCCTGATTATTTCTCCTTCCTCCAGTTCCACCACTCTTCTTCGCATCGAGTTTACGATATTGCGGTCATGTGTGGCCATAAGGACAGTGGTACCGATAAGATTTATACGTGATAATATCTTCATAATTCCTTCCGATGTTCCCGGATCCAGATTGCCGGTGGGTTCATCGGCAAGAAGTATCGGAGGTCTGTTTACAAATGCCCTTGCAATAGAAACTCTCTGCTGTTCGCCACCGGATAATTGATGAGGATAAGAATTTATTTTACTGAAGATACCTACAAGTTTTAAAACCTGGGGTACCTGGATTTTTATCTCGTAAACCGGTTTCCCGATAACTTCGAGTGTAAATGCTACATTTTCGAAGATGGTTTTATTTGGAAGAAGTTTAAAATCTTGGAACACACATCCTATATTTCTCCTGAGCTGCGGAATTCTGTTTGATTTGAGATTACAAATATTTCTTCCCGCTATGAATATACTGCCTTCGGTTTCTTCAATTTCTTTTATAAGTAATTTTATGAAAGTGGATTTGCCCGATCCACTTGGGCCCACTAAAAAAAGAAATTCCCCTTTCTTGATGACCAGATTGATATTCTTAAGCGCGACAGTTTTGTCTTCGTATATTTTACTGACCTGTTTAAATTCAATCATATTCATTTCATATTTTCTCTTTATCTTGCCTGGTTTTAATACTCAAGAGTTTACGCTTTGTATAATTTTTTTTCAAGAAAACCTCTAATAAATGGATCTATATTACCATCCAATACCGATCCTACATCTCCTATCTCGATTCCGGTCCTATGATCCTTGATCAGCTGGTAAGGTTGGAGAATATAACTTCTTATTTGATTGCCCCATCCGATTTCTTTTTTTTCTCCTCTTACTTTATTTATTTCTTCCAGATTTTTCTTCCTCTCCAGCTCGAAAAGCTTTGACTTCAAAATCTGCATAGCTGTCTGCTTATTCAGCATCTGTGATCTCTCATTCTGGCACTGCACCACAATATTAGTGGGAAGATGTGTGATCCTTACTGCCGAATCGGTGACATTTACATGCTGGCCGCCGGCACTGCTTGATTTAAAGGTATCGATTTTTAGATCTTCTTTATTAATTTTTATATCTATATCTTTATCGAAAAACGGTATCACATCAACAGATGCAAAAGAAGTATGCCTTCTTTTAGAAGAATCGAAGGGTGAGATCCTTACCAATCTATGGATCCCCTTTTCCGATTTTAAAAGTCCGTATGCATTTCTCCCGGTAACTGTAAAAGTGATACTCTTTATACCCGCCTCTTCACCTGCCTGATAATCATTAACACTGTAAGAGAATCCTCTTTTATCGATCCAGCGTGTATACATCCGAAACAGCATCTCCGCCCAATCTTGTGATTCTGTCCCTCCTGCTCCGGGGTGAATATTGACTACCGAAGGACAGGAATCATATTTGCCGCTTAAAATTACTTTTTCTTCCAGATCATTCAGTGAATCCTCTATATCGGTAAGATTTTCTGTCAGTTCTTTCTCAAGACTACTGTCTTCCTCGCTTTTAAGTATTTCCAGCGCCAGTCTGCCGTTCTCTATTTTCTCCTCTAAATTTTTAATATCAGTAATTGTTTCTTTAAGTTCCGAAATCTCCCGGATTATCTTCTGAGCTTTATCGTGATCTTCCCAGAATTCTTCTGATAGAGTCTTACTTTCAAGGTCCTTAAGACTTTTCATTTTATTATCTATTTCAAAGACAGTCCCTTAAAAAAATAAGTTTTTTTAGTAATTTATCCAATCTTGTATCATAATCTTCTATCATCGAATCCTCCCGGTTTATTATTCATATTAAAGTTATTTACCGCAGCATTTCTTATACTTTTTCCCGCTTCCGCATGGACAGGGGGCATTTCTTCCGATTTTTTTTACAGTTTCCGTCCTCGTGTTTAAAGTTTGGACAGTAGATTTCACCGGACCGCTGGCCAGTATATTCGTTACTTCCTGTCCCCTTACAACATTTTGTTTGTTCTGTTCTTTTTGTTTTTCCTGTTCTTCTCTAGTAATTATCTTTACATTATATAATAATCTTACCGTATCAAATTTTATTTCTTCTATCAGCTCCTTAAAAAAATGAAATGCTTCGCGTTTATACTCAACAAGGGGATCTAATTGACCTATAGATCTTAGCCCTATACCTTCCTTGAGGTAATCCATTTCCAGCAGATGACTTCTCCACATATTATCTATGACATTCAACATCACTATTTTTTCCAGTTTTCTTATAACAGGAGAGGAATAATTTTTTTCTCTTTCCTCATAGATCTTATAAGCTTTTTCCGTTAATTTTTCCTTTAAAAAATTAATATCCAGTTTATTCCTGTCTGTTTTCTCCTTATCCATGACATCGGCTATGATATCAGTAGAAAAAATAGGATTCATATAATTGGATAATGCGTCGAGATCCCAATTCTCAGGATAATCCCCCCGATTTATATGAATATCAACGCCTTTTGCTACTACATCTTTTATCATGTCCATAGCCGCAGGTTTTAAATTTTCTCCCTCCAGTATGTTCTTTCTTCTGGCATAGATTACTTCCCTCTGCTTGTTCATGACATCATCATAATCAAGTACATGTTTTCTTATTTCGAAATTTCTCCCTTCGACCTGCCTCTGTGCATTTTCGATTGCTCTGTTTATCATGCGGTGCTGTATTGGCATGTCATCCGGAAAATTAAACGTCTCCATTACCCTGTAAATTCTTTCGGATCCAAAAAGTCTAAGCAGATCATCTCCGGTACTAAGGTAAAACTGGCTTGAACCTATATCTCCCTGACGGCCGCCTCTCCCCCTGAGCTGATTATCGATTCTTCTGCTTTCATGTCTTTCTGTCCCAAGCACATGAAGACCGCCAAGATCCACCACTCCCTCGCCAAGGACTATATCCGTACCTCTCCCTGCCATATTGGTGGCGATTGTAACTGCATTTTTTTGACCGGCTTTTACGATAATCTCGGCTTCTTTTTCATGGTATTTTGCGTTTAAGACCTCGTGTGGTATGCCCCTTCTTTTCAGCTTACCGCTCAATCTTTCGGATTTTTCAATGGATATAGTCCCCACCAGTACCGGCTGACCTCTTTCATACCTGCCGGCTATGTCTTCTACTACCTTATCGAATTTGGCGTCTTCGGTTTTATAGATCAAATCAGGAAGATCCTCTCTTATCATTGGTTTATTGGTATCTATAGCCACAGTCTCAAGATTATAAATTTGCCTGAATTCAGTCGATTCAGTCATTGCGGTACCGGTCATTCCCGCCAGTTTCTCATACATTCTAAAATAATTTTGAATAGTTATTGTAGCAAGCGTTTGATTTTCATCCTTGATTTTCACTCTTTCCTTGGCCTCTATAGCCTGATGAAGACCTTCGCTGTATCGTCTGCCCGGCATCAATCTTCCGGTAAATTCATCAACAATAATTATCTGGCCGTCTTTCAGCATATAATCCACATCTTTTTTGAATAAATGATAGGCTTTTAGAGATTGGTTCAAGGCATGTATATATAAATAATTAGAAGGGTCGTACAGGTTTTCTATATTCATTATTCCCTCTACTCTCTCAACACCCATTTCTGTAATTGCCGCTGTCCTTAATTTTTCGTCTATTTCGAAGTCTTCATCTGTCTTTAGCTGGGGCACTATTTGCGCAAATTTTCTGTAAATCTCAGTGGTCCCATATGCAATTCCAGAAATAATAAGAGGAGTCCTGGCTTCATCTATGAGAATACTGTCAACTTCGTCAACAATAGCATAATAATGGCCATTCTGTACCATATTTTCCTTACTCATCACCATATTATCCCTTAAGTAATCAAATCCGAATTCATTATTTGTGCCATGCACTACATCGGAGCTATACTGTTCTCTTTTTTCGGCAGCAGGTGTTTCATGCCGGATAAGGCCAACTTTCAATCCCAGAAACTTATAAATCATACCCATCCATTCGCTGTCTCTCTTTGCAAGATATTCATTTACGGTCACGAGATGCGTACTTCTACCTGTCAAAGAATTCAGATATACGGGGAGTGTCGCTACAAGGGTTTTTCCTTCACCTGTTTTCATTTCCGCAATTTTCCCTTCAAAAAGTACAATGCCACCCCGTATCTGAACATCAAAATGGCGCATATTAATTGTTCTTTTTGCTACCTCCCTTACCACTGCAAAAGCTTCCGGCATCAACTGCTCCAGTTTTTCTCCCTTCTCATATCTCTGTTTGAATTCCCCTGTCTTTGCAGCCAGCCGGTCATCTGTAAGTGCACTTATGTCTTTCTCAAGATTATTTACTGCACTTAAAATTTCTTCATATTTCTTTATTCTTTTACCTTCACCAACTTTAAGAATATTTCCAATTTTTCCAAGCATTTACTTCACCTTCATCATTTTAACCCCATTATAGGGTAGGTTCTATTAAACCATATCTTTTATCTTTTCTCCGGTATACTACCGCAGTTCTGCCTGTTTCGGAATTTATGAAAACAAAAAAATCATGACCAAGCAGCTCCATTTGCAATATTGCCTCTTCCGGCTGTACCGGTTTTAAAATAAAAGTTTTTGTCTTTACTATCGATTCATCGACTTCCTCTTCGGTAACTTCGTATCCTTCCCTCATAAGTCCGGTATCACTCTGGCTGCTGCTCTTCCTTCCCCTGTCTATCAACTTGTCTCTGTATTTTTTAACCTGTCTCTCTAATTTACTATTGACTTTATCTACTGCTTCGAAGACATCGGTTCCCGAATCGGTTGCCCTTATAACGGCACCTGCCGTAAAAACAGTGACTTCAATAAGGTTATTTAAATTAATCCTCGGATTTTTCTCATAAGTAAATTTTATTTCCAGTTTTATTACTTTATCCAAAATCTTAACTATTTTATCTTTGATTTTCCTTTCCGCATAATTCCGGATTTTTTCATCTAATTCAATATTTTTACTTTTAATAATAAACTCCATCCTTTTCCCCCTGGTCCCCTGGACTTACTTAAAAAATTAATTTTGCAAATGTCCTGATTTGCCTAAGATATATTACTTTATGAATCACTTTATTACCACAACCTTTTTGGCTATGCGGCCCCTCTCGTCTTTTTCAAGTTCGAATTCCACTCTCTGGCCCTTTTTTAATGTTTTGAATCCATCGGACTCTATAGAAGAGTATTTTACGAATATATCTCCTGCTTCTTTTGATTCTGTTTCTATAAAACCAAATCCATTCTCAGGACTGAACCATTTTACGATTCCACTCGATTTTGACACTATGAATCCTTTCCCCTTGCAATAGTTAATAAATAAATTTTATCAGCACCTGCTCTTTTTAAAATACCGGAAATTTCCATCAGTGTACTTCCTGTGGTCCAGACATCATCCACCAGCAGTATATTTTTGCCATAACTGAGTGTGCAATTCTTCACTTTAAATGCTTCCTTTATATTATTTTTCCTTTGTATATAATCAAGCCCCTGCTGCTTTATTATTTTTTTTACACTTAATATATTACCAGCAAATGGAATTTTAATTAATCCCGATAATGATCTGCATAATATTTCCATATGTTCACCCGGAACCGTATCCATATAATCAATTTTCTCATGTTTATAATTTATAAAATATGCCCTCTCTAAGAATCCTGCAATAATTTCTTTCAGGTCATATATCTTATTGTATTTGTATTTCCTTATTATTTTTCTTATTTCTCCTTCATAAATAGTAAAGCTTCTATGCCTGTAAAAATGAAAATCCTCATTTTTGCAAAAACTGCACGATTCATTTCCGGAATCGATCCTGGATAACGGTCGGCCGCAATAATCGCATACCTGGTCACCGATTTCTTTGATTTTTGATATGCACCGCCGGCAGATTAATTCTGAACCGACTTTACCGCAAACAGCACATAAAGGTGGGATAAAAATATCTTTAAGAATATTTCTAAAATTTTGATTAACTTTCTGTGGTGTTTTCTGTATCAATATCAATTATCTTGTCGGACATGATTTTTACACTCGGATGGATTTTTATTCCATCCTTTATAATACTTCCGGAACCTATGACTGCTTTTTCCAGAATCGAAGCTTTATCTCTTATTTTTGCATCGTATCCTATGATTGCACCAATAAGTGAAGCATCTTTCCCTATATAACCGCTGCCCCATTTAATACCTCTATATAAAACTGCTCTTTCATCTACAATTGTATTGTTCCCCAGAATTATAGGACCAAAAAGTTTTGCATCTTTTTTTATTGTACAATTATCTCCCAGGCATGCCGGAGGAATAATTATCACGCCTTCCTCAATTTTACAGTTCTTCCCCATCCAGACCCCCTCTTTTATCTTTTTCCCTGGTATGCTGACTCTGACCTTACCTTCAAGTGCATCAAAATTACCCTGTTGATACTGGTCCAGACTTCCTACATCGTTCCAATATTGATTATGGCAGTAACCATAATATATAATATTTTTTTTCAATAAATCTGGAAAACAACTTTTGCCAAAATCACAAAATTGACCCCGGGGAGGTAAATAATTAAATATTTCCGGCTCGAAAACATATATTCCGCTATTTGCAAGGTTCGACTCCACCTCACCGCTTAAAGGTTTCTCCTGGAATCCTATTATTCTTTTATCGTTATCAAGTAAAACCACACCATACTGAGATGCATCATCTACTTCAGTTAAAATAAGTGTTGCAACACCACCTTTATCTTTATGAAATTTTACTGCATCCGTTAAATCAATATCAGTAAGGGCATCGCCGCTTATAACTAAAAATGTGTCCTTGCCAAAAAAATACTCAACATTTTTAACACCACCTGCTGTTCCAAGCAGTTCTTCCTCATAGGAATAAATTATGTTTACCCCCCATTTTGATCCATCCCCAAAATAATTTTTTATATCATCAGGATACCAGTGAAGGTTGCAAATAATATCGGTAAAATTATGTTTTACAAGGAGTCTTATAATATGCTCCATTACCGGTCTGTTAACTATTGGAGCCATTGGTTTGGAAATCAAATCCGTTAGCGGCCGGAGTCTGGTTCCGAGACCCGCGGCCAGTACCATAGCTTTTCTCGTATTCATTGTCATTCTGTTACCAATTTCCTTATTTATCCATCTTCAAGAATTTTGCCAGTGTCTTTTTATAAGGAGGGTAAATCACACCATTTTCAGTTATGATCGCAGTTATCTTATCAGCCGGTGTGACATCAAAAGCCGGATTTTCCACTGCCATAAAGTCCGGTATGATAACCTTCCCCAGAATCTCTCTCACTTCTTTCTTATCTCTATATTCTATAGGGATATTATCCCCACTTTTTATTTTCATATCAATAGTCGAAATCGGAGCTGCAACATAGAATGGTATCCTGTAATACTTTGCAAGTATCGACAGGGTCAGGGTACCTATTTTATTTGCCGTATCACCGTTTGAAGCTATTCTATCCGCACCAACCAGTACTGCATCGACATCCCCTTTTGACATAAAATATCCTGCCATATTATCGGATATAATAAAAAAGGGTATTTTTTCCTGATGAAGTTCCCAGGCAGTAAGTCTTGCTCCCTGAAGAATTGGCCTTGTTTCATCTACTATCACATTTGCTACTTTGCCTTCTGCGCTTAAACTTCTTATCACCGCAAGCGCCGTTCCATAACCCGATGTCGCCAGTGCACCTGCATTGCAGTGTGTAAGAATTCTGATGTTGCCTTTTATTTCTTTGAATATCTTCTTTCCATGATGACCGATTTTTCGGTTGATCTCGAGATCCTGCTTTTCGATTTCTATTGCCTTCTCGATTAATCTTTCCTTGATTTTTCCAATTTCAAGATTTTTACTTCTATCAAGGACCTTTCTCATCCTGTCCAGCGCCCAGAATAAATTTATTGCTGTTGGTCTTGCTCCGGATAGTAACTTTATACTCTCATCTATATGGCTGATAAACTTTTCTTTATTTTTTCCTTTAAATTTTAAAGCTGCCAGCGCAATTCCATAACCGGCAGCAACTCCAATTGCAGGTGCTCCTCTTACTACCATATCTTTTATGGCTTCTGCCACATTCTCCGCAGATTTGCAGCTTATATATGTCTCCTTAAAAGGAAGACTTCTCTGATCTATCAATCTTAAAACATGTCTTTCCCATTTGAGCGTGCATACTCTGCTGCCTGCCGGATAACGGTTTATGTCCCCATCTCCCATGAACTAAGGTACTCCTCCTGCTCGGGTGTTAACAAATCTATTTTGATCCCCATGTTTTTTAGTTTGAGTCTTGCTATATTTTTGTCGATATCTTCCGGAACTGAATAAACTTTTTTTGAAAGACTTCCACTCTTTTCAAAAATATACTTTGCACTTAAAGCCTGGTTCGCAAAACTCATATCCATCACACTTGCCGGATGACCTTCCGCTGCACTGAGGTTCACAAGCCTTCCCTCAGCAAGAACATATAACTTTCTGCCATCCTTCATATTATATTCTTCGACAAATGGTCTGACTTTCTTTTTAGATGTGCTATTTGCTCTCAGATAGTTCAAATCTATTTCCGCATCGAAATGGCCGGAATTGGCTAAAATCGCCCCATCCTTGCAATTTTTCAGAATCATCTCACCTATCACATTTTTATTGCCTGTAACAGATAAAAAAATATCTCCTATTTTAGCCGCTTCCCTCGAATTCATTACATCGAATCCGTCCAATTTGGCTTCCAGTGCTTTAAGGGGATCTACTTCCAGTATAACCACAGAAGAACCCATGCCTTTTGCTCTCATGGCAACTCCTCTTCCGCACCAGCCATAACCGGCTATCACAAATTTTTTACCAGCCAGCAGGATATTGGTTGCCCTCAGGATCCCGTCGATTGTGCTCTGTCCGGTTCCATAACGATTATCAAAGAAGTGTTTTGTTTTGGCATCATTAACCGCAATAATCGGATAAAAAAGCACGCCTTTTTTCTCCATGCTCTTAAGCCTTATAACTCCTGTTGTTGTCTCTTCTGTTCCTCCGTAAACCCTTTTAAGCAATTCTTTTCTTTTACTGTGGATAGTCGAAATCAGGTCAGCACCGTCATCCATCGTAATACGGGGTCCGGTATCAAGAACACTATTTATATGCCGGTAATATGTTTTATTATCCTCTCCCTTTATGGCAAATACCTTGATTTTTGAATCTTTTACAAGTGAAGCCGCTACATCATCCTGCGTGCTTAACGGGTTGGATGCACATAGAGCCACATCTGCTCCACCTTCTTTTAAAGCAATCATGAGATTTGCCGTTTCCGAAGTAACATGAAGACAGGCTCCTATCACCAATTTTTTAAGAGGTTTATTTTTTGAAAAATCCTTTTTTATTCCCTGCAGCACAGGCATCTCTTTTGCTGCCCATTCTATCTTATTCTTGCCTTCTCCTGCCAGACTAATATCCTTTACATCAAAATCCATCAATACTTTCCTTTCTATATCATTTTATTTCAAAAAATTTTATTTCAATTCTGCCAGTTTGCCCTTAAGTGATTCTATTTTTTCTACCGGACCGGGATCGATACCATTCAGGAGTGCCAGATATACAGAGGTTATATCACCCAGATACATCGCTGATAAGGCTTTTGCAAGCCTGGATTTACCTTCTATCGGTATTTCTACAATTTCACCTACATTTTCCTTAATAAGACTCAGTGTTACTTCAATGCGTGTCCTTATTCTTACTGTCTCTTCTTTTTCTCTAAAAATCAGGAGTATAAATTTCCGGGTGGTCTCTTTTAGCCTCTCCCAGCCAACGGTCTCATTATGGTTCAATTCAGGAAACTCATTCCACCATGAGGGAGTCTTTGAATTTTCATTGAATTCACACTTTAACCTGTAGGCGATCACGGCCAGCAGCCCTTCCGTTCCATATACTATGGGTAAATAATCAGAGATTTTTAAAGCCAGTTTCTTTGCGGGATTGTTTTCACTGGCAATTTCCCTTCTGTAAAGACCGGCTTTCTCTTTAATCAGACCAAGAGCTTCTTCTATATCCCGGGGGTGTATTTTTACTATATTGAGATAATCCAGTGCAAGATAAGCGGGGAAAAACAAATAGCCAATTGCGCCTCTCGGCTGGATCCCTGCGGGTATTTTTATTATGGGTTTATCATTACTGCGTGCAATGCCTTCAAGCTTACCGCCGGAACAAACAACAAGAACATCGCATTCCAGTTCCAGAGCCTTACCGGTTGTAGAAATTGTTTCTTCTGTATTACCGGAGTAACTTATAGAAATTACCAGCCATCCTTTTTTTATAAAAGAAGGCAAATTATAACCTTTTACAATCTCGACAGGTATATTTATGTCATCTTCTATCAAGGCTTTTATAATATCACCGGAAAATCCGGATCCCCCCATACCCAGAATTGCAATACCGCTGAAATTTTTTCCTTTTATTTTTTCTAAATCAGCCCTTCCGGCAATTTCTTTTGCATCCAGCAGCTGAAGATAAAAATTTTCTTCAATTTCAAGCATTCCATTTTTATCAATCTCTTTGATCCTGTCCTGATTATCCAGAGAATTCATAATATATACCTCTCTTTTTGATCTTATTCAAAATATTTTTTCCTTAAATACCGGCTTTTTAAAAAACACTGTCTATGACTTCCTTTCCCAGTTCCTGAAGATATTTTGTCTTTTTATCACTTTCACCCTCCGTATATACTCTTACCACTGATTCGGTCCCGGATAGCCTGATCATTATCCAGCTGCTGTCTTCCATAATATATTTGTAACCATCTATCGTGACGACTTTTCCGGCACCGGCTTTTTTAAGAATATCGGGGATACCCCTCTCCAGAAGAGACTTTAGTTTTTCTTTTTGTTCCGGACCAATTTTATAGTCAATCCTGTCAAAGACAAAATATCCGAATTCATTATAAATTTCTTCAAGAATCCGGTTTATGGTCATATCCGTACTGCATACAATTTCCAGAAGTTTCAGGCCCATAAGCATGCCATCTCTTTCCGGCAAATTTCCTCCTGCCCATAAGCCCCCGCTTTCCTCACCACCCATAATGACTCCGCCTTTTATTATTTGTTCCGCTATATATTTGAATCCCACGGGAGTAGTGATGAGTTCCAGATCATACCTTGCGCATATTTTATCCACTATTGAAGAAAGATTTACTGATTTTATCACTTTCCCTTTCACTTTTTTTATACTGGCGAGATACCATAAAACTATGGCATAAAGATGATGGGAGCTGATGTAGTTGCCTTCCTCGCCCAGAGCTGCAATCCTATCACCATCACCATCCAGACAAATTGCCATCTTGTATTTTCTATCCTTGAGGACTTGTTTGGCTTCAGCAAGATTATCTCCGATGGGTTCCGGATTTATGCCTCCAAATCCCGGATTTAAAATCGAATGCATCTCAAAGAGATTTTGGGGATTAAATGTATCAAGAATATCTTTAAACATGCCCTGAGTTGCACCATACATGGGTTCAAGCAGAAGCCCGAAATTAAATCCTTTTATAATTTCCTTATCTACCTGACCGAGAATATTTTGCCGGTAACTTGAGAAAAAATCACTTTTTTTGATAGCTTCATCTTTTCTACTTCCCGGATATAAAAATTCCCTGTAACGTTCGACATTTCCTGACACTTCGCTGACTTCTTTTTCAACTTCCCCTATTATATCCATTGTAGCAGAACCGCCGAATGGTCCTTTGATTTTATAACCGTTGTAGTAATAAGGATTATGACTGGCAGTGATCATAATACCCAGATCGGCCTTTTTTTCAAGCACAGCATGAGAAAGAATTGGCGTAGTGATAATCCTGTCGGAAAAATAAACCCTGATTCTATTGCGTGCAAAGACTTCTGCAGAAACATCAGCAAATTTATCGGAAAGGAACCTTGTATCATATCCAAGCACCACGTATGGTTCAAGTTCCTTTTTCACTTTTTTCCGTAGATAATTACTGACACCCTGTGTAACGATTTTTACTCCCTCGAAAGTAAATTCATCAGCTATTATACCTCTCCAGCCATCGGTTCCGAATTTTATAGCAGTTTCTTTCATTTGATATAAATCTCCTCGGCAGCCAAAAATTACATTCGTTTTTTTAAATAATTGTAATCAAATTCAACCATTATCTTTACCAGTTCCTCGAAGCCCACTTTTGGATTCCAGCCAAGTTCTTCTTTAGCTTTGGAACAATCTCCCACCAGAAGATCCACATCGGCTGGCCGGATAAATCTCTTATCGATTTTTACAAACTTTTCCCAGTCAAGATCCAGACATCGAAAAGAAGCTTCGACCCAATCTTTTACCGAATGCGCCTCTCCGGTGCTTATGACATAATCTTTTGGTTTATCCTGCTGCAGCATCAGCCACATTGCTTCGATATAATCCAGGGCATATCCCCAGTCCCTTTTTGCGTCCAGATTTCCAAGATACAGGCTATCGACCAATCCAAGCTTTATTTTTGCCGCCCCGTAAGTTATTTTTTTAGTAACAAACTCCAGGCCCCGTCTTGGTGATTCGTGGTTAAAAAGTATACCACTGCAGGTAAACATATCATAACTTTCCCTGTAGTTTACGGTCATATAATGGCCATATACTTTTGCTACCCCATAAGGACTTCTGGGATAAAAAGGGGTATTTTCATTCTGAGGAACTTCTTTTACTTTCCCGAACATTTCAGAGCTGGATGCCTGGTAGAACTTGATATTTTTATTCATATGTCGTGTCGCCTCCAGCATCCTTGTCACTCCCAGTCCGGTAAACTCACCTGTCAGGACAGGCTGCTTCCAGGATGTTGGCACAAACGACATGGCACCAAGATTATATATCTCATCAGGACATGATTCTTTTATTGCATCAATTATGGACAACTGATCCAGAAGATCAGCCTGGACGAATTTCAGCTTGTCCCTTATATGTTCTATTCTATTAAAATTCTCTACCGATGAGCGTCTTACCATTCCATAAACTTCATATTTCTTGTCCAATAAGAACTCTGCCAGGTAGGAACCATCCTGACCGGTAATTCCGGTTACCAGTGCTCTATTCATAATCTACCCCCTAACTCTAAATAATTTAATAGTTAATTCTTTTTGACAGATACTTGATTTAAAAAGAAATCTGCCCCGGTGCAATGTTAGAATTTATACCAATCTTTACGCCGTTTTTCAATATATTATTTTTCCCAATTTTGCTGTTATCTCCAATAACTGTATAGTCTTCTATTATCACATTGTCATCGATTTTCACATTATTTGAAATTATTGCCCTTTTTATCAGGCATCCTTTACCTATTTTGCAGCTGCCAAAAATTATGCTTTCTGATATTTCTGTTCCTCCGGATATATGACAATCATCACCTATTACCGTAAGAGGCATTATCCTGGCACTGTTTTCTATTCTTGTTTTTTCCCCTATAACAATCGGCCCTGAAACGAAATTATTTTTTGAATACTTTGTATCTTTCCCTATATATATATTTTCCATAACTTCTTTATAAGGGAATTTAAAATTTATCTTTTTATATAAAATATCCCGGTGCGCCATTAGATATTTCTGAGGTGTCCCGACATCAAGCCAGTATTCATCGGAAACATAACCAAAAACTTTATATCCTTTATCCAGAACATCGGGAAAAAGATCTCTCTCGAAAGAGTACCTTTTACCTTCCGGTACCAGTCCCATAATATTTGGTTCTATGATATATATTCCGGCGTTAATCAAATCAGTGGTAGCTTCACCATGTTTAGGTTTTTCGAGAAACTGTATCACTTTACTTTCTTTATCGACAGGCACAAGACCATAAGATGCAGGGTCTTCGACCCTCGTAAGGGATATTGTTATATCCGCTCTTTTTCTCTTATGGAAAGCTACCATTTCGGTCAGATCGATTGAAGAAAGAATATCACCATTAAATACCATGAAACTATTGCCATCCAGATATTTCTCCACATTCTTTACCCCTCCGCAGGTATCCAGCGGTTCTTTTTCCTGAACATAAGTAAACTTCATTTTATATCTGCTTCCGTCTCCAAAATAACTCTTAAAAATCTCCGGGAGATAGCCAGTGGAAAAAATTATATCTTCGATCTTATGAGATTTGATCCATAAAACAAATTTTTCCATAAATGGCCTGTTTACCAGGGGAAGCATCGGCTTTGGATTCAAAAAGGTAATCGGACGCAATCTTGTTCCTTCCCCTCCTGCCAATATTACTGCTTTCAATCTAACTCCTTCTCACTCAAACATTAGATTTTTAAACCGGTTTTTTCCCTCCAGTAATCAAGTGTATCCTTAAGTGATGTTTCGATGGAATAACCGGGAACCCATCCGGTATGATTTTTTAATTTACTGTTATCTCCATACATCGATTTGACATCGATTACCCTTAATTTATTTTGGTCGATCTTCACTTTTATGTCCGACCTTTTACTGAAAGATATGAGCATGTCAAGCAAATCCGAAATCTTCAATTTCCTGCCCGAACAAACATTATAAACCTGGCCCGCGTGACCTTTGTTAATCATAAAATCGTATGCTCTTACTGCATCCCTTACATCAAGAAAATCTCTCTCTGATTGGATATTACCAACCCATATTACCGGTTCCTTTTTGCCGCTTTCTATAAGGGCTATCTGTTGTGCAAAATCCGAACATACAAATCTTTCGGACTGACCCGGACCGATATGATTAAATGCCCTGCTTATAAATACCGGAAGTTTGTATGCGCCATAATAAACAGAAGATAAAAAATCCAGGGCTGATTTACTTATGGCGTATGGATTTTGGGGAAAGATCCTGAACTGCTCGTCTACTGCCTTATCCGGACTATCTGTTTCTCCGTATTCTTCGGCAGTGCATGCCATAAGAATCCTGCATTCCGGGCAAAAAATCTTTAAACCCTCTAAAATATTTATTCCTCCGAAAACATTGATCCTGAAAGTATCTACGGGATCTTCCCAGGAATAACTTACCGAGCTTTGAGCGGCAAGATGGTATACCTGATCAGGTTTGAATTTTTTGATTATACTGAAAATTTTCTCTCTGTTGGTCAGATCCGCTTCCGCGAATTCCACTCCACCGGGAAAATCATTCAAATTAAAATTTTTTGCAGTCAGGTCTATTCCCAGAATTTTGTTATTATCTTTCCCAACGAGATATGAAGTAAGATGTTTGCCGGCAAACCCGGCAATGCCTGTTATTAAAATTCTTAAAATAATTTATTCTCCCGGAGTACTGTTTCTAATTGTGATTATTTTAATATAAAATCTTAAATTTAAAAAACCAAAACTTTTCAAATCTCTTCAAAATTTTTAAAAAAGGAACAATATAACCTTTTTAACTACAATCTTAATATGTGTTATTTTTTTTAGAGAAGAAACTTTTAATGATAGAAAGAAATAATCTGAATCCAAGGGCCAGAATAAGAAGCGGTATTAAAATAATTCTCCAATCTTTCCTGTAATTTTTCCAGAAAAAATAAAATACGCTTCTCTGCATCCTGAAACTCGACTTTATTTTCCCGCGCCCGCTGCTTCCTGCGATATGATGCATTATTTTGGCTTCAGGATAGTAATATACTTCCCAGTTTTTTTGCCACATCCTGTAACAAATGTCCAGGTCCTCTACATACATAAAATATCTTTCATCAAGAGTTCCTGTATCCTCCAGAGCTTCTCTCCTTATTATCATACAGGACCCTGAGACCCAGTCCACTTTTAAAGGATCGACCCTGCCGATATCTGTAAGTTTGTATTTTTTTGAAAAAGGATTGCCGGGGAATATATCGGCCAGTATTGTATGAGCGGCAGCATTTAGAAGAGAAGGAAATCTTCTACAGGATAACTGAATGGTTCCGTCATTATTTATTATTTTCGGTCCAGTTATTCCTGTGCCCGGATGTTTTTCCATAAAATCTACCAGCTCGTCCAATGATTTTTTATATACCATACAGTCACTATTCAAAAGGAGAATATACTTTGAATGAGATCTTTCAATAGCTCTGTTATTTGCCGCAGCGAATCCTGTATTTTTATTATTGACTATCAGGGCCACTCCTGGATAATTATTTTTTACAAATTCCGCAGTGCCGTCACTTGAAGCATTATCGACCACTACGATCTCATAATCTAATTCGGGACGATTTTCCAGTATGGAATTCAGGCATTCCCTTAAAAAATTCAGACTGTTATAACTTACGATACTTATTATTAAATCTTTAATTTTTTTACCTGTGTTAAGATCTGACATTTCTTATATAAAAAATCTTTAAACCTTACAGACTCTTTAAAACTTACCGAATTTTATAATCTATTTTAAATCCTAATGCAAAGAGAATCGCATTGCGCAACTCTGACATTTTTCCCGGACTTAATGTCGTAATCAAAGTCCCAATTTTGCTTTTTGATACAGTCTGCATATGGTCAAGGTTGATAGCGCAGTCTTTCAGCATTCCATCTTTTATACCCAGAAAAACTTCTGAAGGTATGTTTCTGATAACAGAAGTGATAGGAGCTATCGTAACTTCTTCAAGAAATTCTATTATCGAATCTCTTGTAAGAATCACTATGGGACGTTTTTTGTCCGGCCTGGCAAATTTGTACCATCTGATTTCTCCTCTTTTCATTCTTCAATCCAGACCTGCTCCGATTCCCATGTGCCGAATTCTCCGGACCTTACCGGTTCTTTAATATAACCCTGCTGATGCCTGTCTTCCAATTTTTTTTCAATAATCTCATCTATAGCTGCCCTGAAAGCATTTCGTGCAAAGGCAGACCGTGTAATTCCCAGCTTTCTGGCAATCTTATCTATCTCTCCTATTAATTCTTCATCCAGAGTCATTTGAATCGTCTTCAATACCCCTCCAATAATAGCTATTATTATAGCTATTGTAATCCACATTTTTATATATATCAATAATACAGATGCATATAAAGAACATCATGTTTTTAAACAACTGTCAGAATATACTAAATTTTATAAAAGTCTATCATTCTCAATATCTCAATTTCTAACTCGCGGGACAAATACCATATATAATATAGACTCATATCTATATACCTCTATACAGGGAACACTTGAATCAACAAAGGATATTCTTATTAAAGGACGGATAAATGATTCTTATGCATTATTAAGAAAATATCACGATTCCGTAGTAATCAATATCTATACCAATCCGGAAACATTTCTGATTGTTGTTTCCAGTTTTCAATTATTGGATAATTTTACTTATTTTCTGTTGGTTATTTCGGGATAGTTCTTTTTTATAAATCCCCTGGTGCCATCACTGGAAACATTGTCGACAACTATGATTTTTAAATGTCACCGGATATGAAATTTATTTTCTTAATTCTAATATCTTTTTAATCTGCCGGCTGCCGTTCACTGCCGTCTGTTTTAATTCTATAAGCCTTATGGTCATCTAAATTGTCGTAATAAATCCAATTTCCTGCTATGCTGATAAAAAGAGACATATCATCATTTATTTTTTCTTTCCCACTGCCGTCAGTTTTAACTTTATAAATTTTGGCGTTATCATCCAGTTTCCCGTAATAAATCCATTCACCCAAAACGTTGATACAATATGAAGGATCATCATTTATCTTTTCAAGTCCACTTCCGTCAGTTTTAATTTTATAAATCCCGGCGGCATCAGCTTCAGGGATCGTATAATATATCCAGTCTCCTACCGCATTGATATAGTAAGACACATCATCGTTTAACTTCTCGCGCCCGCTGCCATCTGTTTTAATTTTATAAATTCTATCATTATCACTATCATTGTTGTAATAAATCCAGTCTCCCACTACACTGAATTCACCGGATTCATCATCATTTATCTTCTCGCGCCCGCTGCCGTCTGTCTTGATTCTATAAATATAATAGTTTACATAATAAACCCAGTCTCCCACTGCAGCGACAAAGTCGGTTTCGTCACGACTTATAACTTCCTGCCCGCTTCCGTCTGTTTTGATTTTAGAGATCCAGGCGTTTGTACTCCGGTAATAGATCCAGTCTCCCACTACGTTGATATAATCGGAAAAACCGTCACATATCTTTTCCTTTCCACTGCCGTCTGTCTTAATTTTGTAAATACTTTCTTCATCATAACTGTTCTGGTAATAAACCCAGTCTCCACTCAGGGTTGCTTTTCCAAAATTTCCGTTATTTCCAGCACCATTACCTTCTTCTCCGGTTACCTCAGCGGATTCTTCAGTAATTTCTTCTTCAGCTGACCCCGGTTTTTCAGTAGACTCTTCCACTTCCTCTTCCTCTTTTACTACTGCTTCTTCTGATGCTTCTTCTGATTTTCCTGTGCAGCCAATAGGAGTAATAAAAATTGCCAGTACTATTAAAGATATTAGAAATAACTTAAATAGCTTCATGTTTTCTCCTTTAATCTTTAAATAACTTGTTTATTTTATCACACCTTTTGAGTTATTACAGGCCAGGTCCGTTTAATGAAGCCTGGAATAACTTAGAATATATCTTACCATTACATTTAAATAAGATACTGCATGTTTACGATTTTAATATGTTGTTCACACCAAGAGTGAAATTTTCAACTTTCCTGATACCCTGTTCAAGGCTATCAGCTTCAAGTATAAGAGATAAAATTTTACTTCCGATTATTATCCCATCACAGTAATCTTTTATCTCGTTGATCTGTTCCCTGTTTGAAAGTCCAAAGCCCAGTGCAAGTGGCAGGGAGGTTACTTTTCTTAAATTTTTTAAAAAATCTATAACTTCGGAATTTATACTATTTCTGACACCTGTAACACCCTTTACCGAAATACAGTATATGAATCCCCTGCTTTTTTCTGCAATGGTATGCAGCCTTTCTTTACCGGAAGTCAGGGAAGCAAACATAATATTATCAATATTTACCCGGTCAAAATCACTCTCGTGGCCGATGAATTCTTCCAGCGGCAAATCAGGGATTATTAATCCATTTACTCCGGCGCTTTCGGCATTTTTTAGGAACTTCTCAAGACCATAATGATAAATCGTATTGAAATAGGTCATAATGGCTACTGGAGTGTCACTGCTTTTTCTTATTTTTGTTATTGATTTAAAGACAACATCGGTATTTACTCCGTTTTCCAGCGCAATTTTTGAAGTGGTCTGGATGACAGGGCCATCGGCAAGCGGATCCGAAAATGGGATACCTATTTCGATTATATCTGCACCGTTTTTATCCAGAGTCTCGAATAATTTGAAAAAATCATCGAGGCTGGGGAAACCGCAGGTTATAAACGGGATAAAAGCTTTTCTACTACTTTTTCTTAAATCTTCAAAAACTTTTTCTATTATACTGCTTTTATTTTTGTTCATAATATAAATCCCTGCACTTTTTATAAAAATTAAAACCCGAAAATATTTCTGATTATTATTTCCGGTTTTTGATATTTTTCAATAATCCTACTTATTTTTGATATCTTTATCTCCACGGCCGGATAGATTTACTATAATGACTTTGTTTTTATCGAGTGTCGGTGCGAGCTTTGCCATATAAGCAAGGGCATGGGAACTTTCATATGCAGGGATTATGCCTTCGTATTCCGATAATATCCTGAATGCTTTAAGTGCCTCGCTGTCAACGATATACTCATATTTGACTATCCCTTTTTCCTTCAAATATGCATGTTCCGGACCTACTCCAGGATAATCGAGCCCTGCCGATATTGAGTAAGCTTCCTCTATCTGGCCATAATCATCCTGCAGTATATAGCTGAAAGCTCCGTGAAATATGCCTTTTTCACCATAACTCAATGTTGCCCCGTGTTTTCTACTTCTAATGCCCTTTCCTCCTGCTTCTACTCCTATAAGTTTGATAGAGTCTGCATACTTCAAAAACGGATAAAATATCCCTATAGAATTACTGCCGCCGCCCACACAGGCAATAATATAATCGGGCAGCCTCCCTTCACTATCCATTATCTGTTTTTTTGTTTCTTTACCTATGATTGTCTGGAAATCCCTTACCATGGTAGGATATGGATGAGGACCCACCACAGAGCCCAGAACGTAATAAGTATCATCCACTCTTGAGACCCAGTAGCGAAGAGCTTCATTGACTGCATCTTTTAACGTCTTGCTTCCGGAGGAAACTTCTACTACCTCTGCCCCCATCAGTTTCATTCTATATACATTGGAAGATTGTCTCTTGATATCCTTGCTTCCCATAAAAATTTTACATTTCATATCAAACAGCGCAGCTGCTGCAGCAGTTGCCACACCGTGCTGCCCCGCTCCGGTCTCTGCGATTATGAATTTTTTTCCCATTTTTCGTGCAAGAAGCGTCTGGCCTATGGTGTTATTGATTTTGTGGGCACCGAGATGGCAGAGATCCTCTCTTTTTAAGTAAATTTTTGCTCCTCCGAACTTCTTCGAAAGTCTTTCAGCATAATATAGAGAAGTGGGTCTTCCGGCATAGTTTTTTAAATAATATGCCAGTTCTTCTTTGAATTTCTTATCTCTTTTATACCTAAAATAATTATCTTCCAGTTCCTTCAGCGCACTGACGAGTATTTCCGGAACGAAACTTCCTCCGAATTCCCCAAAATATCCTTTTTCGGAGTTCAGGCATTTCTTTTTTAGTGAACTTTTTATTGGTTTTTTCAAATTATTTCTACCCTGGATTATTTTTACTTTTTTATATCTACTTTAAAAACTTTTTTACTTTTAATCTTTAATTAAATCTGAATCTAAAATCTTTATTATCTATCTTAAAATATTTACGAATCCCGCGACCTTATCCATATCCTTCTTTCCAGGATAGATCTCGAGCCCTGAAGATGCATCAACGCCAAATGGCTTGACGATATCCACTGCCTTTTTAATGTTTTCCGGGTCAAGTCCTCCCGATAATATAACAGGGATTTTATTACAATAATTCTTTAACATCTCCCAGTCAAGCGGCACTCCTGTTCCTCCGTAAATACCCTTCCTGTAACTGTCAAGAAGAATAAAATCCGCATAATCTTTTAATTTATCGATTTCTTCATCTAATCCATC
>CAZFEN010000007.1:31381-41094 GCA_964517765.1 uncultured Actinomycetota bacterium
ATCGGGTTCCACTCTTCTTGGGCTATTTGTGGACAGCACGAATCCTAAGGCATTTACCCCGAGACGGGATATACATATTGCATCCTCTAAATTTGTTATCCCGCATATTTTTATCCAGACCATATCATAATCTCCAAATAAATTAATCTATCTTTCAACTACCTGGTATTGCCGCTGATCTCTATATCAGATTCTCCTTTTTCAATTCCAGTTCAATCTCTTTCAATCTTTCTTCGAGACTATTACTCGTCATGAAATATTCTCCTATAAGAAATGCATTTATCCCATTTGAAAAAAGATCCCTTATGAATTCTGCATCTCTGATGCCGCTCTCACAAACAAAAATCTTATCCGAAAAATCTTTGTTACTGCGGTACCTTAGAAAATCATAAATCGTTTTTTCATCGATTCTCATGGTCCTGAGATTGCGGTTGTTTATACCTATAAACTCCGCACCGGCATCCAGCACTTTGTCCAGTTCCTTTATATCGTGAATTTCGACCAGCGTATCCAGTCCAAGATTTCCGGCAAGTTCATGAAGCCTCTTTAGTTTCTTTCCTCCCAGAAGCGAAGCGATAAGCAAAATACAATCCGCTTCTATAGCAGCACTTTCATAGACCTGAGCTTCGCTGAAAATAAAATCCTTTCTCAGGATTGGAAGAGTAGTTTTACTTCTGACTTTCCTGATATCTTTCGTACTACCCATGAAATATAAAGGTTCCGTTAGAACCGAAATTCCTGAAATAAAACTTTTAAATTTATTATAAGTAAGGGCCGTCTTTTCGACATCAAGCCTTCCATTGATGATCCCCCTTGAGGGAGATGCTTTTTTTATCTCTGCTATTATATTGATTTTCCCCTTCTTGATATTTCTTAAAAAACTCCCTTTGCTTTTAACTGTCCCGGGTATTTTTGATTTCATCCATTTGGGATTTCCCCCTATTTTTTTTATCTCTTCTTTTTTAGCGGATAAGATTTCCTTAATATAGTTCATATTTATTTCCTGTTTGTAAATTCTATGAGTTTTATCAGCTTCTCATGCGCTTTTCCGCTTTCAATGGATGATATTGCTATTTCCAGACCTTCTTTCAGGCAGTCGGCCTTTTTACCGGAGACTATCGCCGCTGCGGCATTCATAACAGCAGAATCCATTTTTGCTCCCTTTTCCTTCCCGGTAAGAATATCTATCAAAATTTTTGCATTTTCCTTCTTATCTCCGCCTGCGAGATCCGAAACTTTTGATTTTTTAAAGCCAAGCTCTTCCGGATCAAGAATATATCGCGTTACTATGCCATTTCTTAATTCTGCAACAGAGTTCTTACCTGAAACCGAAAATTCATCGAGTCCCTCTTCACTGTTGACCACAAACGCTCTCTCTACACCAAGGTTTTTTAAAGTATTTATCATGACCTCTATAAGATTTTTATCAAAAACTCCAAGGACACGTCCGCTTGCCTGTGCCGGATTAGTAATGGGACCCAGAATATTAAAGACTGTTCTTATGCCCATATCCTTCCTGGCTTTAGCTACATATTTCATAGCCGTATGAGCTCTGGGAGCAAAAATAAATCCTATTCCCACATTATCCAGACAATCCGAAACCTCATCGCATTCGAGATCTATATTTACACCCAGTTCTTCCAGTACATCGGCACTTCCGCTTTTGCTTGATACGCTTCTGTTTCCATGTTTTGCAATTGACACCCCTGCTCCGGCGGCTATAAATGCAGCGGTTGTGGATATGTTGAAAGTATACAGACCGTCACCTCCTGTACCGCATGTATCTACGAGATTTTTATGCCTGCTTTTGACTTTTATGGCTTTCTCGAGCATAGCTCTTGAAAAACCGCTTATTTCCGGGGCTGTCTCCCCTTTGATCTTCAATGCGGTAAGAAAAGCTGCAATCTGGCAGTCATTTGCGTTGCCTTCCATTATAAATTCCATTGCCCCGTATGCTTCATCCTGATTAAGATCATTTCCGTTTAAAACTTTTTCCAGAAAATCTTTCATTTAATAAATCTCCCCTCTTATTATTTAAACATCTCCTCTATTTTTAGATGCCCGGGTTCACTTTATCAGCTTTATGGCCTTAAAGAGCGCAGCTGCTTTATTTAAAGTTTCGTTATATTCATTTTCGGGCTCGGAATCATACACTATTCCTGCACCTGCCTGAATATATGCTGTCCCATTTTTTATAATGGCGGTCCTGATTGTAATGCAGCTGTCAAGATTGCCATCGTATCCAAAATATCCCACAGCTCCGCCGTATGGTCCCCGCCTGTCAGGTTCCAGTTCGCTTATGATCTGCATCGCCCTTATTTTTGGGGCACCTGATAATGTCCCCGCAGGAAAAACACTTTTCAATGCATCATATATCGAATTATTTTTATTCAGGGTTCCTTCTATGCGGGACACAAGGTGTATCACATGTGAATATTTCTCCACATTCATATACTTTTTAACCTTTACGCTGTTATAACGGCACACCCTCCCCAGATCATTTCTGGAAAGATCCACAAGCATATTATGTTCGGCTTTTTCTTTTCTGTCATTTAATAGGTCAGTTGTAAGAATCCTATCCTCTCTTGAGTTCTGCCCCCTTTTTCTTGTTCCGGCAATAGGGTATGTCAAAATTTTTCTGCCGTTGATTTTAACAAGAGGTTCAGGGGAAGCGCCAATAATTTTAAACGTATCAAAATTAAAATAATACATATACGGAGACGGATTGATGGTCCTGATTCCGCGGTAAATGCTAAAAGGATCCGAAAACTTATCGGTATAAAACCTCTGGGACAATACTATCTGAAATGCATCTCCTTCGGTAATATATTTCTTTGCCCTCTTCACAGCTTCAAGAAATCTATCCTTTTTGAAATTGGAATTTAAAATCAGATCTCCGGTACAATTACCAATAGCTGCAGAGCCGAAACTGGCACCAAAATTATTTCCATTCTTTTGACTGATTATCTTCTCTAAATCTTCGATATTTTCAACTGATCTGTCATAAGCTTTCCCGGCAGTAATTTTGTTATCTATTTTTACCGTGGAAATTATTTTTATGCGATTAAGCAAATGATCGAAAACTACGACAAGATCAGTGAGATAGAGCATCATTTCAGGTATCGATAATCTGCTATCCGGAAGAGGGACCCCGTCAAAATAATTCACAAGATCATAACCCAGATATCCCACAGCACCGCCCACAAAATGGTCGAGTTCCGGATTTTTATATAGCTTATACCTTTTTATTACTTTTTCCAGTTCCAGAAGAGGATTTCTGGTTTTTACTTCATATACTTCTCCGCTTCCGTCATCCAGAGAAAAGATTTCTTCATCAAATTTTATCAAGTTCCTGCAGCCAATTCCGATGAAAGAATATCTGGATAAGTTCTTTAATCCCTCTACACTCTCCAGCAAAAATCCCCTTTTCTCCGGACCCACTGTCTTCATAAATATAGAAGTCGGGGTTTCTGTATCGACGATATATTCTTTATATACAGGTATCAAATTATAATTTTCTGCTATTTTAATATAGTCTTTCCTGGACGGACAAAACATATTTCCAACCTTTTTTAATTACCGAATCTATATCCGGTATTATAATTTATTAATAATTCCCTTTACCTTTTCACATATAATAAAAAGAGTACTTCCATAAAGGATTCTCTTTTTTTACCTGACCTTAAGCGGAAGTACTCTTTTGAATTTTTATTTATTGATTTTGTCTAATAAGAAATTATTGAAAATAAAAGAATTTAAACGAAATAAAAATTCCCATTGGCCAGGCTATTATAAGCTTCGCCAGCAGGAATTATCTTTCAGCCATACGAACATACTGATCTGTTTTTTTGTATAATTACACTTTTCTTTATTAAAACTCATAAACCCTACAATTAAATACAGTATTATCCTAAAGATTTTTATATATTAGCATATTTTTTCTGTTTAATGCAAATCTATTCATAATGTACCTGCTTATTTTAATGAGAGCACCGGAATATTTAGAAGTAGAATTTTTATTATTAGCTTCTTTATACGAGGCTGCATATTGATATAAAATAGCACATACTTTCTTTCAGGTAATATAACTTTGAAGAAAGTATATGCTATTTTATCCTATTAACAATAAATGTGTGGTTAACCTGTTATTTTTTCTGGTGCTTTTCTCTTTCAGCTGATTCCAGCATTTTCTTTGCAATCCTGAGTTCGGTTTTTCTCCTGGTTTCTTCGGTGTAAACTCTGAGTTCTGCTACCAGCCTGTTATATCTGGTTATAAATATTGTATCCCCTAAATTCTCAGTCAAATACTTTGTGAGATTAACTCTCAACTCATTTGTATCAATCCTTTTTACGTCATCTTCGTAAGTCATATTTCACTCCTTAAATATCTAATTTATCAGAATATTATTTAACTTTTATTAGTCTTTTAAAATATATTAAATAATTATTTTTTATTATTATCTCATATTTAATTAAAAATATCTATAATAAAATGATTAAATTTTATATTTTAGGTTATATTATAAAACAAATTTAAAAATACTCAAATACTCTTTAAAAATACTTATAAATAAATAATTAAATTTTATATTGTTAAATTATAATAATTTTAAAGGATTTATTTTTTCAGGAGACCATAAATATAACCGGACATTTTTGAGAAATCGATTTGAATAAGAAGGAGAGGTATAATAAATGTAGATAATACTTTTTCTATCATACTAAAATGACAATTCCATTTACCCCTGTATGCTTTTATCAATCTGTAGTAAGGCTTATAGATATAAGCTATAAAAAGAGGGATCAGCATAAGGAAAATC
Organism: uncultured Actinomycetota bacterium; assembly: GCA_964517765.1. GTDB lineage: Bacteria > Actinomycetota > Humimicrobiia > Humimicrobiales > Humimicrobiaceae > Hydromicrobium. The sequence continues at coordinate 36,202 of CAZFEN010000007.1, forward strand.
CATTTACTTAAAAAAACCGGGCAAAGCAAAATAGCGAGTAATGTTAAAAAGGAAAAAAACCTTATCAGGTGACGGTGCAAATACATTCTTCCCCTGGCATCACCTTTTGCATATCTAAAGAATTGTTTCGATATTTGAACAGGATTTTCTCTCATTTTCCAGTAAACCACTGCATCAGGATTGAATTTTATTTTATAGCCTGCAGCTTTTATATTAAAACCAAATTTCATATCCTCCCCATAATCCATATCTTCCGGATAACCACCTGTATCGATCCAGATTTTCTTTTTAAAACTAATATTTCTGGATGAAGGCATATATCTTTCTCTATTTATTTCTTCCTCAAGCGGCATAATGCAAACAGCAAGACATTTTTGTAGAAAATTACTGCAGAGTGGCAGATTCAAACCTCCGGCGACATCGCAGGAGGCATCATTATAGGATCTGGTGATTTCTTCCAGCCAATGCCTGTCTATCACGCACCCGGCATCACTTACACAAATGATCCTGCCTGCTGCACTTTTTATGGCTGTATTTCTTCCCTGTGAAATGTTGGCTCCGCTTTTTTTGAATATTCTTGCAATGATGACGGATTTACTATTTTGTTTATCACCTATTATCTTCTTTTTATCACTATCATCCGATAATAAGATATTAAAGTCATTTCTTTCCCGGGATGATTCTTCTTCAAAAAAATTTAATGTACTTTTAAGTGTATTATCCTTTGATCCTCCGTCAACTATGATTATTTCACCGGGCATTACTGTCTGATCCATCAAACTTTTGAGAAATTCGATAATGTTTTTTCCCTCATTGCAAACCGTTGTTATAAAGCTTACATATGGAAGAACTTTCTTTTTATTACTCTCAGTCATATTTTTGAATTTCCAAAATATAATCCAAAGACTTTAAAATAAGCCTTCAATCTTAATTTACCCATACCGCGTGGTTTAAACACGGCCAAAACTGCAAATAGCAATATCCTGTTTATAATACCGGCTAAATAAAGAAAACTCATAAGCCCTCCGTGGACCGTAGAATAATTTTTTTTAAAATATAATCTTCTGCTTTTCCAGATTCCGGCTTCCCTTACGGCCATTTCCTTTGAGGCGATACCGCTGTCAGAGTGTTCTATTACAAAACCGGGGTAGTAATAATTATTGAAGCCCTTTCTGCGCAATCTCAAACAAAGATCACTGTCTTCGCTATACATAAAATAATCCTCATCGAACATATTCATTCTGATAAAATGATCTTTCCTTATAAACATAAATGAACCAGCAAGCCAATCCACTTCCATCTCACTGCTGTGATCCCACCAGGTCAGGAAGTAAGAACCAAAAACGCGGCTCCTTTTGAATATTCTGTATAAGAAGTAACTTTCGTAAAACTGCCTTGCAAGCGTCGGGAAAGACCTGGCCGTTAGTTGCAGGGTGCCATCAGGATTTAAAGCTTTTGCTCCGATAATTCCGACCCTTCCGGTTTTTTCTTTTCTATTATAGAAATCAATTAAATCCGCCAGGTTTCCTCTTAAAAATCTGGTATCGGGATTTAGAAACAGAAGGTACTCCCCCTTTGCACCGGATGCTCCAATATTGGATGCTTTTGAAAAACCCAGATTCTTCTTATTTATAATCAAATTAAAATTGTTATTTTTTCTGATCTGATCCTTTAAATATTCCACACTCCCGTCGTTCGAATCATTATCCACTACAAGTATTTCAAAGGTTGTACTACTACCCCCGATATGTTCTCCGATGCTGCTGATACATTTCTTAATGAAATCCAGACTATTATAATTTACGATTATTATACTTATATCCAATTCCGCTCTCCCAAAACTATCAGTCTTTTATAATTTCATTGACTATGGAAATCAAATCCCTTTTAAAATTGGCACCGGAAAATCTTCTGCAACTTTCAACCGCATTTTTTCTGATTTCATCTATATTTATTTTTCCGCTTATTATTTTTATGGTAATATCTTTAAGTTCTTCCAGACTGTCAAAAAGGAATCCGTCATATCCTTTTCTTATGATTTCCTTCTGCCCCCCTTTATTTATGACCACGGGAATGCATCCGGCAGCCATTGCTTCTACAGTGGTTATTCCGAAATGCTCGAATTTCTCAGGGTGAATCTTTTCATCCTCACCCAACCCCGAAGCATGCCAGAAAATATACGATCGGGCAAAAATCCTCACTAACTCTCCCCATCCTATATTCGTTATCACTTTTATTGGATAATTTTTACCTGCAGCTTTTACTTTTTCCACATATTCCAGGTGATCAGTTCTGCTTCCGACACCTCCTGCAAGATATAAAGCATAATCCCTCATTTCGGCAGGGTGCCGATCAAATAGTTCTCTGAATACTCCCACCAGTTCAAGTTGTTTCTTGTTATGATGTTCGGGGAAAAACCTGCCCACATTTAAAATGATTTTTTCCTTATTCCCCGTCCTGAAACTATCTATATCGACAGGGGGAAATAAAATGGTACTTTCTTTCCCCCATAATTTTTTTATCCACTTTCTTGAATACTCAGAGATTGTGACTATCCTGTCATAGGTTTCCAGAAATTTCAGGTCCCTCGGGTAAGTTATAAGAAATAAAGGTATATATCCTAAAACCTTCAAAACAGCTTTTTTAAAAAAGTTTATCTTTCCCTGATTGTAAACGACTACACCGAGTTTCCTTGAATCTTTTAAAATACTATCAGCCTCTGCAGGAACAAACGTATCGGATGAGATTAAAACCCTGACAGGCTTCCCGGTAAAATCGATGGGGATCTCTACGGATTTTTTGATCCCTTTCTTTAACCTGATAGTTACATCATGCAGGGATTTCTTGTTCTCTGTTTCTCCCTCAAATACTCCGATTTTTACATTCATTAAATCGACGGCACTTGTCACGGGATTTTTTAAACCAAATCTTAAATATTTGGAATGTTTTTTTACAGACAGTATCACTTTTCCGCTGCTCCAGCTTCCTCTTCTAAGCAGGAATCTCTTGGGATTATACAGACCCTCTTCCACCTCTATTTCATCAAATCCCTCCTCTAACCTGTCTGCAAATCTGAATAGCCACCTGGCTGGCTGCCTGAAGAAGAGCAGTAAAAACTTATGGAGAAGTGTGAAATCGACATCGAAAGGAGTGGGGAAATAACACAAATATATGTTTTTACGACCATATGCGGGAAGTGAACTCAGATAAGTGGCATTTATAAAAAGGTCATATTTCCGTGTGATTTTTGCCGCATAATCTTCAGATACAAAAGGGAATATTTTTAAATTTACTCCGTTGAGATCGAGGTTAAGTCTTGTAGAAACTTCTTTCAGGTCAACAAATATATCCGTGATAAGATCTACTTCAAAGTCTTTTTGTCCGGATAGGATTTCTGCAATTTTACAGCTGTATCGCTCTCCGCCCCCTGCTGTCGATAAATACCTATCATAAATAGCAATTCTCTTCATACCTTACCCTGTTAAAAACTTCTCATCCAGCTTTTGATAATACTATCTTGTACCTTACTGCCGTTCCTTATTTTGATTCTTTTTATTAAATTCCGGGGCAGCATATAAAAAAGTTCAAAAATAATTCTGATCCTTATGGGAATATCGATCCTCCTATATTTTACACCCTTAAGTAAATCAACCAGATAATATAAAATACTGATAATTCCCGCAAAAACAAATGCCAGGTAACTCCTGATAAATAAAAGCGGCCACCCGCATTTAAAAATCATAAGCAGCCTGTTTCTGAGCACATAATAAGTGAAATTATGGGACCATTCTTTACTTGTACCGCAGTGGAAATGTCTTACTACGGATTTTGGGGTAAAGAAATTTTTCCAGCCTGCCAGTCTTGATCTCCAGAACAGATCAATATCTTCATAATAGGTAAAGAATTTTTCATCAAAACAACCTATATCTTCAAGCATTCTCCTATCCATCATAAAGCTGCTTCCGGAAAGTCCGAAGATCTCCTCCACCCGGTTATATTGTCCTTCATCGAAGCTTTCAAAGCCTCTATCCCTGCTGTAAAAAGATTTGTTTATCTTGATCCCGCAACTATTGATAATATCTTTCCTGTAAATGAAAAATCTTTTTGGAATCTTTATCTTAACCGTTCTGGGTTTCCCCGATAGCCTGATATCTTCTAAAATCTCTTCGCCTATTACTATCCTTAAATTGTTAGGTGAAATATATGATGATGCTTTGAACTGTAACTCAATACTTCTCGTAAGATCCTCGATAGGTATCGCCAGAACAGCATTACCCTTCGACCACCGATGGATCGTTCCGCCGCTATCGGATTCCTCCGGGTAAAACCCATCCGGATACTTTATGCTTTCATTTATGGTATCCCGGGCCAGGCTGTCATTCCTGAAACTGGTTACTTTCAGGTCGGATATTTTAATACCCAGCCTTCTAATTTTATTTTTTTCTTTTACTTCTTTTTGATTCTTACTGGCAGTAATCAATTGAAGAGGTAAATATGGATAGTAAAAAACTACTTTGGAACCTACGGCACCTATTCCGGAATTATCGGTAGATTGCCTGAAAATAGACAGCATCTCACGCAGCCAGTCCTTTTCGACCACACAGTCATTATTTACCAGAACTATATATTTACCCTTAGAATGTTTAAATCCTTCATTATTTCCGCCGGAATAACCTTTATTTTTATCAAGAGCGATTATCTCTACCTGCGGAAATTCTTCTCTCACAAATTCTACAGAGCCATCGGTAGAATCATTATCGACCATTATTATCTGGATTTTTTCAGATGGATAATCAATCCTGAATATCGAATCAAAAAGATTTTTCAGATATATCTTGCCATTGAAATTGACAGTGATAATTGATATCAAGGGATCATCATCTTGCGCCAATT
>CAZFEN010000007.1:41194-58953 GCA_964517765.1 uncultured Actinomycetota bacterium
TATGATTTCTTTCCCAGATAATATTTATTGGATACCATAAGACCCATCACTCTATCAATATTTTCAAAATCTCTAAGCAGCACTTCCAGTTTTTGATCGATGTCTATATTCAGCCCAGATCTGGTTTTAGGTTTAAATTCACCTAAAACTCCTCTTAAACTGCTGATATCATAACCAAGACTTTTTATTTCAGTATACAGAGCCCTGAATATATTAAAATAAATCAGCAGCAGTCTCTCTCTGTTTTTGCGATTCAACTCATTGATCTCGTTACTTATTTGAACCTGGATATTATTATTGATTGCTTTTACTGACTCGTTATAACTCTTTCTTAGATTTTCAAAATACATACTTGTAAGAAGATACATATACTTTCTTAATTTCCCTCTGATGGTTTTATCCTCGGTCAGCTTGTCCGATTCCAACATGTCAAAGCGGCTCAAAAGTTTTAGATCCTTAAAATTGTCCCTGTTTAATTTTATTTCAAAAAGCTCGAACAACTCATTCTTGCCGTATATTTCTCCAATTTCGTTTTCCAGGCTTCCTTCCTGTCCGAACTCGATTTTATTCCATATGCCTCTATCTATTATTTCGAATCCTGCATTTTTCAATATGAATTCAATTGTAAAATCATCGATTTTAGCGCTGGTTTTGTCCACCTTCTTTCCCTCACCTAACAGCTTATAAAGCCCTCTTTTTTCAGGAATAGAGAAAAAAAGCAGCCCTTCTCTTTTCAACTTTGATTCGAGCACATTGGTAAGGTCATAGAAAAATTTTGGGGTGATTTTAGAGAAAGCATTATTTACAATAATACCGTCAAATTTGGTTCTCTGGATCATTTTAGATTTTAAAATTCCAACTTCATCCAATCGGCTGTCTTCGTCTTCAGGGACCGCAAAATCTACATCAACTTCCAGATTGAATATCTTACCCACATCATTTTTGTTGATTAACTCCTCATCCCTGTATTTATTCGAGGTTATTTTCAAGACATTTCCGCAACCCTCGAAATTGTTTTTTATGATTTTTGAGATTTTACTATTCTGTAAATCTATTAGTTCGATAATCTTTTTTTTATCAAAAGCATAATAAGGTTCAATACAATATTTAATAAGCGGTCTGGTCACATTCTCCCAATAAAATCTCGGGGCAATTTTATTTAAATTCTTTCTATAGATTTCCCTTAAACTCTTATTGATAACTATGTTTTCCATGACTCTTGCAAGTTCATGGGTGTTCTCGTATTTCACCACTTCGCCTATATTTTCTATTTTTACCATTTTAGCTATGGAATCCCCTTCGGTAGTTATAATCGGAAGTCTTGCCCAGATATAATCCATGACCCTCGTCCTGTAAGAGAACTCCGTCTCAATTCTCTCATGATGAATCGATAGTCCCGCATCCGAATCAAGCAGGAAAGTCTGCCTGAGATCATAGGGTACCCACTCATTAAAAAAGACATCTTTATCATATAAATCCAATTCTCTTGCCAGTTTTATTGCTTCTATGCATTTTCTCATCTCCGGAAGTTTGGGATCCGGATGTTTTATCCCCATAAATACTAATTTAATATCCTTCCTGCCTCTGGTGATTTCCCATAGTGCCTTTATAGCTGTAATCGGATCCAGCCAGTTCCATATTCCTCCTCCCCACAAAATAATCCTGTCTTCTTGTTTGATATTTGGCAATACGTCTCTTATGGATAGATTTGATCTGAGCGGAGGATTTGAGGGTATACCGGAAGACACGACATCTATCAGGGCCCTTAAAGTATTATCGGAATCATAATTGTATGGATTTATTCTTCCCACAGCACTTAACATCCCTATCCAGTAGTCTCTTTGTTTTTCGCTTGCGCAGATAAAATAATCACCAATAGTAAGCTGAAGTTTCAATATATTTAAATTATTTCCATCAATCCTTATTCTTTCAGCCATATCCCTGTCTTTAAACATTTCCAGACTTTCCAGATTGAAAGGATTATAAAGATCGACAATAATCCTGCCTTTGTAATTCTTTAAGAATGGAAAATAGTAAAGGATATGACCCTGAATCAAGATTATATCGGAATTCTCGATACTTTTTTGAAGGCTTTTATAATTATTCATTTTGTATTGCCTTGTTTTAAAGCCTTCGGTATCAATATCCACTTTGTTGGGAGTAAGCAAAGTTACATCAACATGATTCGATAAAATTTTAGCAAATTCATAAAACCTTATGCCGGGGCCGGCCATGTTTTTACCAATAACATCGTAACTTATTATACAGATCCTGGACTGGCTCTTTTTGCCTTTTTCGCTTTGTATTATATCTCCCATTTCAAAAACCTTTACAAATTTTTAAAGTTTTAAGACATTTTAAATTAATTTTAAGATGCAATCATTTTAACTCTAATCTATCCAAGATTAAATGATTTTTTAGTTTAATTGTCAAATTATAAGGCAGAAACACAAAATTTATAAAATAAGCATATAAAATCGGTAAAATTTGATCACGCGTGACCTCAGATCTCAGCCATCGCATTTCCTCTTTTAAGAACTTCCTAAAAAAATTCAGGAATCCTGTGTTTATCACAGCACACCTGATCCTGTTTTTATGATAATAACGATAGAATCTCTTACTGAATTTCCCGATAGATGCACCTTCGAAATGCCGTGCAATGGAATCAGAGTTGACTACTATACGCCTTCCGGTCCTCCTGATCTTCAGGCAATAATCAAGTTCTTCAAAGTAAGCTGGCCTGTATCCTTTATCAAAACCACCAATACTTTTAAACAATCCGAATTCGGTGGCAAAAAAAGCTCCGGTAGCATAATCTGCATCTTTTACATTATTTATCTGGCTGACTATAATACCTGCATCTTTTTCCAATTTCAGCTCCATTCTCAAATTGGAATAACTCTTTCCGGAATCCATATGAAAAGTAATGAAGTTATCTTTAATTTTTCCACCGGAATGCTGTACTATATCTTTTTTATAATCAAGGATCAGCCCCCCTGCAACTCCTATTTTATTTGAGGGCATACTTTCTCTTTCAGTGAGTTTAAATGTCGAGATTATTTTCTTCAACGCGTCCCGTTTTAAATATATATCAGGATTCAATAGAATCAAAAATTCCGGCTGCTCATCCGGGCCTTTTATTTTCTTACGAATGAAATTAAAAACTGCCTGATTTACCGCACGCGAAAATCCTACATTTTTTTTGAGGGCAACAAATTTGAAATTACTGCTGGTTATTTCCGTAGAAATATTTCTGAACTCCCTTATTTTTGTAATTGTATTGTCTACCGAAGCATTATCAATGACTATCAAGAACCAGTCCTTATAATCCTGTCCCGCTACTGAACGCAGACAACTTTCAATAAAATTCTGGCTGTTATAAGTGACGATTACGATTAAGCTTTTAATATTCATATAGTTATGATACCAATCCGAATATTACTATAAAAACCTGGCAGATCCTTTCTGATTACCCCGATAGTTTTCTTCTTGCGATTCTAAAATAATTATAGACCCTATAAATAAAGCCCTTTTTGACTATACCTTCCAGTTCTGATATCCTCTTATCTCTTTCTTCTATCATACTCTTTTGACCAGTGGTTATACGTTCCAGATTCTTTATGGCTTCTTCTCTGCCAAAGAATAATTTCTTTTCTTTACCGCTATCAGGAGCAAAGGCAGGATTAATTACCCACCTTTGCAATTTTTCCGTAGTTTTCTCAAAATTAAAATTCACCATCGCATATCTCTTTCCGGCAATCGCGGTCCTATTTACTTCATCGATATTATCGGCAAGATAAATAAGCTTCCTGCTTAAATCCTCGTGATCATGAGGTTTGAAGGTATAACCGATCTTTTCCTTTTCAATTATATCTGTCAATTCGCAGACATTTGAGGACAACACACAGAGACCCGCCCTGAACCAGTCAAGAATACGATTTTTACTGCCCAATCTGACTTCATAAATATCTTTATCGATGTTTATCCCTACATTAGCTTCGAGATAGTAATCCGGCACATCTTCTCCGGGTACCCAGCCTTTCATCAAAAACCTGTCCTTGTAAGGACTGCTATCTATCATCGACAGAAAACGGGGATAAGTTTTTAAATCCTGTTCGGGTATCTCTCCCCCCGTGGATACAAATTTGATTTTGGGATTATTTTTCATTGCTTCCGTAATACCCTTAAATAAAGTATCGACATCGGTCCATGTGTTATATCCCCCGGTCCACAGCACCACAAAATCTTCTTTTCCTATATTATCTTTCCCTCTAAAAACATTTTTTTTATATTTGTATTCAACCGGAGGAAGACCGCAGGGAATCGCATCGGTAAAATCATAACCGGATGTATATTTATTGAGCCTTCCTATTGCTCCCAGTTCCCCTATCAGAGCATACTGCTGCCTTGAAGACACGCACGAGAAAATATCCGCACCGGAAATAATCCTATATTCACTGTTCCAGTAATGAAACAGACAGCTGTCATCCTCATCGATATAAGCACGGGCCTGTGCCTCTGCCATTACATGGCCGAATAAATCTGCCCAGAATGGAATATTTTTAGTTTTCAAAGGATCAAGCAGTTTTGATGCTACAAAAGAAGGATAGAAAGTGCAGCCAATCATGCAGTCGGGCCTGAATCCTTTAAGAATTTCGGATATTAACCCAATGTTTTCGAAATCATCTTTTTTAAGTATATTATATTCGAAACTTTGCATGTCTTTCTGATTCTCACTGTAAGTAAAGTCTTTTTGAAACATGGACTTGAAATCATCCGGATACGCCGATGGGATAGCATAATTACAGACACATACTTCATGGCCCTTCTCAATAAGCGGTAAAATAAACTGCCAGGTCCTGATGCCGGTTCCGTACACTTTCCTGTCATTTTCGAAGGGAAGCGGACTCATACCAAATATAAATATTTTACTCATATCCTCTTTATTTTAACGGTTTTACCTATATAATAAAAATCGCAAGTTATTATTATTATTTCTGACCGACTTTATGTTGTTTAAAATGTTTCTTTAATTATAATTGTACTAATAAAAAATTTATACTACCATAAAAAATGATAAAGAATTAAAAGACAGATTTAATTTTTTATGAAAACCATATTAATAATACTACTGATCATTTTTTTACTCGCCACAACCCTCTTTGGCATCGCCATAATCAGCAGAAATAAAAACTCTTCCGGTATAGAAGCTGGAGATTCCGAAACCCCGGAAAGCAGCAAAGATAATGAAACGAGTATCCCCGATGCCAGGATAGCGAAAATAGGTGATATTCAAAAATTTAATATCGATGATCTCTCAGGTAGTACCGATGCAACCGGCAGCGAAAGCAAGGCCGAAGATAACAGCCAAACAGTCGAAAATCCTGACGGCAGTTATTCATCCGATATCCTGCAAAATGAAGAAGAGACCAGCGGAGTTGAGTCACAGGATACGGAAACTGACAATACTGAAGAAGAAGCAGCATTAGGAGAACAGTCAGAAGGGAAATTAGAAAATGGAACCATTGAATTCTACCTGGATGGAGACAGAGAAAATGGGACATATCTGGGCAAAACAATATGTAATATCGAATGTCCCGAAACTTCACAGCTTTACGGAGAAGACTTTAAAAATGCCGGTTTTGAATTCATCCGGGAAAACAACGAAGACATAAATCTCCTGCCCGGTTCCACTCATTATATTTATATTTATTTTTACGGAAGCCAGTCAGGATGGGATTATACACGCAATGAAATAAATCTGCCGGGAGAAGATATCAGTGAAAAAGAAATAAATATTTTTATAGATGAACCGGAAGAAAAAACCATTACAAGCATACTTCAGTTTATCAGAGGATGGGCAGTGGATCTGAGAAACAGCGGCGATCCCGGTATAAAAACAATAGAAATTTATCTTAATGGACCCAGAGGTTATGGGAAATTTTTAGGAAATGCACAATATGGAACGGCGAGATTCGATGTGGCAAATTTTTTAAAGAATCAGAATTACCTCTCCAGCGGTTATCAGTTTGAGGAACTTATCTACCTCGAACCGGGTTCCACTCACACTATATTCGTCTATGCAATAAGTTCCGAAGATGAGTGCTTAAATTATGAAAAAAGAGAAGTATATTTATCGGGAACAAAAGAAGAAAAAGCGATAATCAATACTCAAATCGACATACAGAAACTCTCTCAGAGCGGTATTATGGAAATAACAGGCTGGGCCATCGATAAAAATATTCTGAATGAGTATCTGGAAGAAAAGCAAAAAAGTGAGATGGAAGCCGGGGACGGTATCAATCAGTACCCGGTTAAAAAAGTCGTATACAACACTAACAGGGATGGCAATGATAATATATACAGTATAAATATCGATGGAACAGAACTAACCAGGTTAACAGATTATTCCGGAAATGACCTTTATCCGGAAGTGTCGCCTGACGGAGAAAAAATAGCATATACTTCGGATATAGGTGGTATATGGCAGATAATGATAATGGATTGGGATGGCAGCAATAAAAAACAGATCACATTTAATAATTTCCGAAGCGCATACCCGAGCTGGTCCCATGACCGCGAGTATATATATTTCGAAGGTTATATAGACGGAGACTGGGAATTATTTAGAATCAAGAGTAACGGATCAGAACAGAAAAGACTTACATTTAATTCAAGTTCTCATGATTGGCATCCCAGCGGACATCCATACGAATATAAGATTATTTTCGAATCGGGGGCAACCGGGCACGAAAACATCTACGTAATGAATAGTAATGGTTCAGGAGTCAATAATATAACCGGAGATGGCCCAAGAAGAAGAGTTCCGGATGTATCATCTGATGGAAATAAAATAACATATATGAGATATTCCGGTGATAACAGCGATATCTGGATCATGGACTATAATGGACAAAACGAAACCAGGCTTACGGATAATCCTGATTGGGATGGCCATCCCTCATTTTCACCAGATGGAAAATATATTGTTTATGAGGAAAGAAAAGGATCCAATGAAAATCTGGTTTTGATAGATCTTGCAAGCGGCGTAAAGTTCAATCTGACGAGTTCATCCAATATCAATAAAGATGGCAGTTTTCTTTACAAATAGTAAAGAATGTCCCTTCTTAATCGATGAATTGATGCTTAAACCTCTTTTTAGGCTGAGATATGAACGTTAACCTTACAGATGCTCCTGCCGAAATTCCCAGCCAGATGGCCCATATCGTATCTCTGGAAAAAAAATAAAAAACAAGTTCCGAAATCGTGAGGTTTGAATTAAAAAACCTGGTTACTATCAGATTGACGGCACCGGTACTGTAAAGTATCAGTGCAAGAGCAGGGATACATCCTGCAATCAAGAATACTTTGATATCAAAATAATTTGTACTCACCATAACTTTCGCGCTTATGGCAATTAAAAAACCAATCACAAACCCCAGAATAAAAACAATAAAAAGCCTCAGGAAACTTGAAAAACCAGAAGGCAGATTATAAATAGCAAGAGCGTCCATAATATTATCAAAATAGGCAAAGGCGGTATAATATAAAATTATATTTACAAAGCTAAAAGCTATAAGAAAAAATTTCTTTTTTTTATTTATCATCCTGTTTTGATATTGATGTAGTTATCGCAATAACCAGATGTTAACTTAAAAGGATATTAATTTCAATTAATCCTGTATTCTGTTATACTATAAAACTCAAAATATATATACAGTGTCGAATAAATCATATAATTAAAAGTGATATACAATAAAGTTATATTTTTTTGTAAAATATCAGGATAATTAAAATCAAATAGTATGCGAACAGTAATCATAATCATCATAATCTTATCCGTAATAGCCGCAAGCATTTTTGGTTTTGTGATAATCAGATATATCCAGGGCAAAGCATCTCCGGTGAAGGAAACAACTGAACCGGAACCATCTGATACAACTGTTGAGGAAGAACAGGAACCCGAAACGACAACAGAAGAAGAACCTGAAGAGGAGGAAGCCGATCCGGATAAAATTGCCGTCATAGAAGTTTATCTTGACGGCGACAGAGACAGCGGCATTCTCCTGGGGGAAGCGGAATACGGCTTGACCTCCGAGCAGGCTCGTATAGTTTATGGAGAAAATCTTTCGGAAACCGGTTATAGTATTACCATTGATAATGAAAACCACATATTTACTCCAGGTTCTACTCATTATCTTTATATATATGCACTGATACCAAAATACGGATGGAACTATACCAGAGAAAAAATTGTAATCTCCGGAGAAACAGACTTTAATGAAAATATAAGATTATCTATAGATAACCCTAAGAATAATGAAGTAATAAAGGAATCCGATAAATCCAATATAAGAGTATCCGGCTGGTCGGTAGATCCTAATTTCTCAGACACCACCGGGATTGACAGGATTGAAATCTATTTAAATGGCCCAAAGGGCTTCGGGAAATCACTGGGAGAGGTAAATTACGGAATAGAGAGACCGGATGTGGCCAATGCACTTGGAAACGCAAACTATACTAATTCGGGCTATTCTCTTAACTTCGATGCAAGCAGACTTGAAGCTGGCAGCGAAAATACTTTATATATTTATTCTTTCTCCAATTCCGGAGCTTATTATCTGGGTTTAAGAAATATCAAGATGGAAGGTGAAGAGAAAGAGCCGGAAGTCATATTTTCGTTAGAAGAGGCTACTCTAAACGACAGGTCCATAGAAATAAGCGGCTGGGCTATAAGCAAAGATGATCTTTCACAGGGTGAACCAAGAAGTCTGGATATAGAATATACCGTTAAAAAAATAATCTTTACTTCCAATAGAAACGGCAGTGAAGATATATACAGTATGAATCTGGATGGTTCCGAACTCATTCAGCTTACGGACCATCCTGGAAAGGATAACTATCCCGCAGTTTCACCCGATGGAAAAAAGATCGCTTATACTTCCGATATCAATGGCATCTGGCAGATCATGGTCATGAACTGGGACGGAACTGATAGGACACAGCTTACCAATAATCCATGGAGAAGTGGATATCCAACCTGGTCCTTTGACGGAAGGTTTATATTTTTTGAAGTGTACCAGGATGGTGACTGGGAAGTATACAGAATAAACAGTAACGGAAGCAACCTTAAACGCATGACATTCAATCCTGATATCTATGACTGGCACCCGGCTGGTCATCCTTTCCAGAATAAAGTCATTTTCGAATCCGGAAACGGCGGAAGCGAAGATTTATATGTCATGGATTATAATGGAGAAAATTTGAAACGTATTTCCGATATCAGTATGAGGAAAAGAGTTCCTGCTATTTCCATAGATGGGCAGATGATTGCTTTTATGGGTTATGAAGGTAAAAATACTCTTATATATACAATGGACGGAAATGGAGGGAATATAAAGATGGTTTCAGGTTCTCTGGTGGAATGCGGGCATCCTGTCTTTTCTCCCGATAACGACTTCATAGCTTTCGAATGCAGTATTGACGGCCAATTGGAACTATTTATTATGAGTCCCGATGGTTCAAACTCTACAAGACTGACTAATGCTGCAGGGAATGATTCTGATCCTTACTTTCTGTATCAGGCATAGTAATCGATTTGGATTCTGAATCTTTCTGCTCCGGCTTTTCGATTGATTGATGCTTATATTCCTTTTTTATGAAACTAAAACGTATGGATGTGCCTATGGCAAATCCAAGCCACAGAGACCAGATCGTCTGTCTCGAAAAAAGATAAAATGCCAGTTCACTCATTTTCACACTGGAATTGAAAAATTTATTTATGAAAAAACTGGTTATGGAACCCTCCGAAAGTATCAGACATATTAACGGAAAAATCCCGACAATAAGTAGATTCTTGAAACTAAAAAGATTTTTCTTTATCTTTAAGCGTAATATGAGCATTACCATCATACCTATACAAAAACCTACAATCAACAGTACGGCCAATTTAATATAATTCGTTGCAATCGAGGATAGACCGGTCACTCCAAAAACATCCAGAATATTATCGAAATAAGAGTAAACTAAAACATAAAAAACAGTGTTAATAAATGAAAAAATAATTAAAAAGAGTCTCAAAACCCAACCTCGCTTTTTTATATTTTGATAAAATTACATTCTTGTAGTATTACAATCTCTGACCAATATCACCAAGATATTGAGAAACATAACTGAAAACGGTATGCGCTACAACTATAGCTCCCGCCTGACTGTAATGCATCCCATCGGTAAGATATCCTCCGGGATTTTGTGAAAGGGGAGTCAGCACATCTATAACCACTGCGCCGTACTTTGATGCAATCTGCCTGATTATATCATTATACTCAACATATTTTTCTTTTCCTGGCTTGAAAATGGGACCAATTAGATTAATAAATACTCTCGCACCTAAATTCTTTGCCTTGACTATGATGCTTTCCATATTAGCCTGGAACCCTGAAATGTGAGGTCCTGCATCATTGGTTCCATAAGCTACTATGACTATTTGTGGATTATATATGGCAACGGTGCTGTCAAACCTTGCATTCCCGCCACTCGCCTTTTCACCGCCTTTTCCACTTGCGATGGTATTGTAATCAGCGTATGGATAATTGGCTTCCAGAAGATCGTCAAACATCTGTACCCAGCCAGTCATTTCTATCAGGGAATCGCCCATTGCCACAATATTCATATTCACATGTCCCCTTACAGTCATACTTTTTGAAGGAAGAATGACTTCTCCGTTACTGCTTTCTATTTTAAAAGCGGTAGTAATTACCCCACCCGAATTAACCAGATCTTCATTTACTTTTATCCTGAAAGTTATTTCTTTTTCCTCTCCTCTTCCTAACTCGTTTAAATCCCATATAAGCCCTCCTATATCATCACTCCAGGTAATTCCTTCCGAAGTACCCGATTGGCTTATATAAGTCGCCCCGGCCGGTGTAGGACAGATAACTTTATAAAATTTTTCCGTTTTTTCACCGGTATTTCTAATGATGATTTTTACATTTATGATTTCTCCTGCCCAGAGATATCCTCCGTTTTCATCATATAAAAATGCTTCCGATGTCGTTAGATCGGTAAAAAGACTTACCTCTTGCTCTACTGATTTTTCAATAATATCCGATCCATATTTTAAGATACTTCTGTTAGTAACAAGTTCAGTATCTTCTAAATCTTTTTTTACTGTGGCTCTGAACGAAAGAATTTTAAGCCTGTTTGCTTCTATTTTGTCAATGTTCCATGACACGGTGTTATCTTTATATTCTCCAGAATCGGTAATAGAATCTTCGATTATATCCACATATTTAGAGAAATTACTTTTAATTTCCACATCTACGGCATTCATATCACCAGTATTCTTTACAATTAATTTATACTGTATAAAGTCGCCCAATCTTAAAACTCCGCCGTTTTCATCAATGGCTTCCAATTTAAAATTACTAAGATCTGGACTACTTTCTACCGTGCTCATTAAACCTGCACTGATATCGTTATTAAAATTCTCTCCATCGGTTCTATAATTAAATTTTACTTCACCTAATTTTATTAAAGTACCATTATCCAGTGGTTTTTTTACTTCTACTATAAAATCTACTGCACCTTTTTCATTTCCTTTGACACTGCCAACTTTAAAAGTCAATGTTCCGTCAGCGTTTTTTGAGATCTCATTATTATTTGATGATATAAAAACCGTATTCTCCGGTATCTTTAGCTCTATTGCAAAATCTTCTGCCGCTTTTTTCCCTGTATTCTTATAATTTATTATATATGTTATTTGATCTCCAGGTTTTGAATATTCATCCGTATTGCTGGATATAAAATTAAAATGTTCATCATTAAAATTTGGCGGGTAAATTTTTAAATAATAATACGTAAAAAATGATACCGACACCACAACAATAAATATAACCGTAAGATAAAACCATTTTCTATTATTCTTTATATACTTTAGAAATCTTTTATACATTTTTTCTACCTCAATAACAATTTTTTAAAACAGCTTTATATTATAACAAAAAGCTCATCTTTATATAAAGCTTTTCTAATCTTTTATCTCCATTTCAATGTCGTTACAATCAATGTAACTGCCATTACGGGTCGCCCTGAATTTTATGATAGATTTTCCGGAACTTATGCCTTTAAGTTTTACAATCAGGTTTATTTCATCCTCTCCTTTTATAAAATATGAATCGTTTACCCACATATATGCACCTTCGCTAATGCCGGGGAACCGGTTAAAATATCCTGCGGGATTGACTCCTGCAAACTCAATATTATCCGGAAGTTTCAGTTCAAGCGAATCAATTTTAACGTTCTCCTTGTTGGTATTTTTTATAATATATTCCACAGTAAATTCTTCATCAATTTCTCTTACGCATTCATCAATCATATATTTAATTATGACGCTCCTGTCCAGTTTTAAATAGCTCACATATTGGCTTGGTGGAATATAGCTATTAAATTCAACTCTTTTTATATCATAGAGATTTATTGTTCTCATGTCTTCAATCCCATTCCCGTACCTTACTGCACCTCTGTAACCTGCATCGGAAATTAATGGCCATTTCATAGGAGAATGATTGTCATATGGCCATGCAAAAAATAAAACTTCGCTTCCGAGATGAGATTCTATATCATTTTTTGACTGGATCAGTTCGTATAAAAACTCCTCATCTGAAGAAAGCCCCAATCTCACGTGATTTACAGTATGCGATAGAAATTCGCATCCATATTCATCCATCTCGATAATTTCAGGCCATATAAGTATTGGCCTTATCGCATTAGTCCTTTTGTTAAAATATGCATTCGTCTTTCTATCAGCATCTGATTCCCCGATCGCACCTGTAACCAGGAAAACTGTCATCTTATACCCATACTTTTTAAGTATAGGAAAGCCGTTGATGTAAACATCCTGAAACCCATCATCGGATGTTATAATTACCGGCTTTTCAGGCAGGGCTTTTCCAAAATCTATGTAGTTTAAAAGATCGGTAAATGCAATAGTCTCATAACCGTATTCTTTTAAAATCCTGCACAAACTATCAAAATGGGCGGTATAGAGTTCAATTTCTTCCAATATATGATCTTCTATTGCGTGCAATCCTATTATCGGAATATAATTCCCTTCAAACGGTTTGACTCCATAAACCGTTATACTGTAATCGGGACTAATAAAAGAATCCACTTCATCCGAAGATATTTCCAATCCTAATGAGACCTGCGTGTCTTCGGTTATATTTTCAATTAAATTTAAACTGGTATCGAAAGAAATTTCTTCCCCTGCATTTAAACTATCTATGGTCCATCCGGTTTTCCCTTCACCTAATACAAAAAAATCCGGTAAAATGAGATCTACTTTTATATTTTTTGCCTCTACGTCTCCACTATTTACAATATTTACATTTACTTCCAGACTTTCGCCCGGATATGTGTAGCCGCCATTTAAGTCTGTGATTTTTATTCCTGATCCCGAAAATGATAGTAATAAATCCCTTTCATTATCCTGGCTGTTTTTGGTATATAAAGAGCAACCTGAAAAAAATATAAAGATAACAGACATAAAAATAAATATTACCACTATATAAATTAATTTATTGGGATTTTTATTCAGAAATTTCATAAGAATGTTTTACTTTAGACTTTTTATACTCTGTAAAATAAATGAATTCTCACAAGGATTAAAAATATATTATTTTTTTATCTCCATTTCGATATCATCAGAGTTGATATAAAAACCACCGGTTGTCGCTCTGAATTTTATAAGAGATGTCCCGGGTCTTATACCTCTCATTTCCAAAATCAGATTTATTACACCCTCTCCTTCTATAATATACGAATCGCTTACCCACATATATATGCCCTCGCTGATACCGGGATACTGGTCAATATACCCGCTGGGATTAACTTCTATAAGTTCGATATTGTCCGGAAGTTCCAGTGCAAGCGAATTAATTTTGATGTTTTCTTTGTTTTTGTTTTTAATCGTATATTCAACGGTAAATTTTTTTCCAAATTCAATATCATGACTATCAATAAAGTAACTAATTTCAGGGATATCAACTTTAAGTTCAATGACTTTAAAGAGTTTTAAAATTTCATTGTATCGCGCCCAATAATAGGTTCCTCCTATTTGTTCGATATCAAATATGGGCTTAAATATACTTCTGTTACCAACAAAATACACTGCAATGTTATTGTCAAGAGCCTCAATCATATTTGTAATCGTATAATCGGGATTTGTATGATAAATATATTCTATTTCTTTTTCACCATATTCATACGTGTCCACAAACATTCCCACATTAGCCGCTCTCGCAAGCACATATAATCTGGCACCACTTTCCATATTTCCAAACGCCTCATCCCAGAAATTATAGATAGGTAGAGGTTCAGAAAGATCGAGTTCATTATAGTGTTCCAGAATAAAAGAAAGAGGTAAAAAAATAAAAAACAATAATATGACCGTTACCAAAAAATATTTCAAAAACCTGTCTATTTTTAACATTTCTCTATTTCTTAATGATTTATCAAAAAGAAAAACCGCTCCGTTCAGTATCAATAAAAGTCCGAATGCGATATAAAAGGAAATCACGATCATGGGACCCAGCAGATAATTTGGATTTGCATGGCCAATATATAAGGGCGGTACTATAAAATTAAAAATTATCAATAAAAATGTACAGATACCGAATTTTTTATTTTTTCTTATTAAAAAGATAAATCCTATTACCGCTATAATAATAAGTACGATTCCATAAGTGCCATAAAGTATGTTTAAATAATCTTTTATTACCTTAAAAATCAACGAAAGATCCTTATCACCGAAACTTCCACCGTGAATTTCCCCTGTCACTCCCCTTCCTGTCACATAATAAAACAACCTCAGTAAAGTATTTACCTCCCCGAATCCCTGAAGGGATCTTATGAGAAGGTAGAAATAAGATAAAAGTGGCAGTATAAAAAAAAGTGCGCTGATAAAAATTGCTTTCAAACTTTTAAAAATCCGTGGATTTATAATAATGACATATAAGACAATGGCCGGTACCAGGAAAAAGGTAAGAGGATGATTGGTTAAACTTAAACCCAGACAGAAAAAGAAAAAATAAAGATATTTCCTTGTTTTATTTTCGGAATAAACAATAGCCGAAAAAATCAAAAAAATCACAAAAAAAGTATTTAATGTATCAAATTCCAATCTATTTGCCACACTCCAGAAAGGTACGATGAAAGCAAATATCATAGAACTTATAAAGCTTATAAACTCATTTTTTACCAGCTTGTTAATGGCTAAAAATAAAAATAGAGTGGTAAGGGCACCGAATATGGCAGAAAAAAGGTTAAGCCTGTAAGCAATATCACCAATCGGCACATAAGTAAAAAGTTTTAAAAACATTGAAAAGGTCGGATATCCGGTTGGTACCATGAGGGTCATTTCGGGAATCTGGTTAGCATACCATCCAGTATCTCCACCGACCAGTTTGGGTTCCAGAGTAAGTATATAAATAATCAGTGGTATCAAAAAGGAAAATACCGAAAATATTATTATTTTTCTTTTTAATAATATATTTTTTATTTTTTGTAACATTTATACTCCTTAAAAATTTATTAATTGCGACAGCATTTTACAGGTTAAAGATTATAACTCCCGCAATCACCAGGAGATTTCCTATTATTCTCAATTTATCGATATCCTCTTTAAGTATTTTCCAGCAAAAAAACATAATAAAAACATAACTCAATGCAGTGAAAGAATAAAAATCTGAAAAATCTATTACCCTCATCGTAATTACAGAAAGAAACGGAACAAGTATAAATAAAAATATACTTGCCAGCATGTACTTGTTTTTAAGATTATAAACCAGAGGTTTTTTAAAATCTACTTTAAGAGCTCCTATCTTAAAAATAACCTGCGACAGAGCAACAAGGAATTGAATTAGAACGGCCAGAGAAATATAGAGCGCCATATATCAGACACCTTCCAATTTTTTACTTGACATAGTTATAATAAAAACTCCGATTACTATTACTACGGAACCTATTATTTTGTTTATAGTAATATCTTCCTGGAATAAAATTTTCCCTAAAAACAGGGAGATAAAGTAATTCAGACTTAAAATAGGATATATATATGAAAGCTGGAATTTTCTATTCAAAAAAAACCAGAAAGTAAATTTTAAACCATAAGTTATTATTAGAACGCATAACCAGAAAACAAAAATTTTTGAAAATTCAAGGTTTACCCCTATATATTTACTGGCTATTACAGTAAATAGATTAATAATGATGGTAAAAACGATTATCAATATATAAAAAAATTTTTTATTGGAGCTTTCAAATTTCATTTTCATATTGCTTTGATAAAACTCAATTTAACTGATATCGTGAAACACATTTTATACTAAAATCAATTAAATATTAAGTTATTTCTACATTTGCAAAAATCGCCTTATAAACGTGTTTGATCCGGCTATTTCTTCAATCGAAACCACCACTACGTCCGGATATAATTCATCAATAAAGAAGAGCCAATAAAGGTTATAAAAAAAATAAAACCTGTTATTTTTTATACTATAGTTATAAAATTGTTTAAGCTGATTTTAATATTTGCCGTAATTTAAATCTTTTTTGACAGAAAAAAACAGTGAAAATTAATATAATTAAACTGATATGATAAAAAAATTATTGGTTTTAATTCCTGCATATAATGAGGAAGAAAAAATAGGAGAGGTGATCAAAAATATCCCGAAAAAACTTGACCATGTATCCGGAGTACATATTCTTGTTATCGATGACGGTAGTACAGACAATACTGTAAAAACTGTAAAAGATTCAGGCGCTGCAGTAATAAAAAATTACTTCAACATGGGAGTTGGTTCGGTATTTGGTAAAGGCCTTCAATATGCTCTGGATAAAAATTTCGACTCTATGGTCAGTATTGACGGAGATGGACAATTCGATCCTCAAGATATTCCCAAACTTATCAAACCTATTATAGAAAATAATGCCGATTTCGTAACGGCTTCCAGATTTATTGATAAAAATTATTATCCCAGGATGTCTTTATCAAAGTTCTGGGGAAATAAATTAATGTCGATTTTCATAAGTAAACTGGTTGGTAAAAAATTCTATGATGTATCATGTGGATTCCGGGCATATTCGCAAAAGACACTCCTTTCTCTAAATCTCCACGGAAGATTTACTTATACTCAAGAAACATTTATCGATCTATCATTTAAAAGACTGGAAATTGTTGAAATCCCTATTAAAGTAAAGTATTTTCCTGCAAGAACTTCAAAAATTTCTTCTAACCTTTTTAAATATGGAATAAATACCTTAAAAATTATTCTTGAAACTTACAGGGATTACAGACCATTCTCATTCTTTTCTTATATTGCTCTCTTCTTTTTTATAGTAAGTGTCTTCTTCGGATCGATTTTATTATACACTTATATCTCTATGGGATCATTTCATCCTAATATCTGGTCCGGATTTGTAGGAGGAACTTTTCTTTTTATTTCGATAATATTATTTATTGTTGGGATTTTCGCAGATACAATAAAAAGGATCAGGGTCAATCAGGAGAAAATCCTATTTCTTTTAAAGAGAAACGCATTAAAAAACAAATGAAAAGAATCATTTTTGTAAAAGTTTTATATTATCTTTTTTTTGCGGTTATTTTCTTGCTGGCATTGATTATTTTTTTAGAAATCATAGATTTCAGTTTTTATAATAACTATCTAAAAGATTTTTTCCAAAAGATACTAAATATCTTC
>CAZFEN010000008.1:0-53090 GCA_964517765.1 uncultured Actinomycetota bacterium
CATAGCCTTGGTAAGCCATTACCTTACCAACAAGCTAATAGGACGCAGGTTCATCCTGAAGCGGAAGCCTTGCGGCTACCTTTGTTATATTAATCATGCGAAAAATATAAAGTATTCAGTATTAGCTTTCCTTTCGGAAAGTTATCCTAATCTCCAGGGCAGATTACCTACGCGTTACTCACCCGTTCGCCACTGGCTTTGCAAAAGTATTGCTACTCTCGCATTGCCCGTTTGACTTGCATGTATTATGCACACCGTTAGCGTTAGTCCTGAGCCAGGATCAAACTCTCAATAAAAATTAACATTTGAAATAACTCTGCTCAAAGAACTTACACTATTTAGTTTTCAAAGAACATGAAAATAACTGACAGAAAATACCACACTAATTCCTGGTTGTCAATTAAAATATAAAAGAAGTTCTTAGTAAGAATGAAACCTACTATAACACTTATATAGCGTAGTAGATTATAGCATTAAAGCGGCACAAGTCAATAGATTTATATAGATATCTGACTGTCTTATTATATTGTTATTCGGTGTTGTCCTTACCTTAATTTTATTCAGGAAAAATGCCGCTTTTGTATCAAAAGAGGATATAAATCGTAAATAGTAAGAAAGACGACAGGACTCAACTCTTTTCTTTTTCAATTTCCTCTTTTTTAATCTTCTTTTCCGTGTCTTTCTTTTTTGTCTTACCGGTATCAAGATTCAGCATTTCTTTGACTTTTTTTTCGATCTCGTCCATTACTTTGGTGTTTTGAGCCAGAAACATTTTTGCGTTCTCTCTGCCCTGCCCGATCCGTTCACCTTTATAGGAGTACCAGGATCCGCTTCTTTCAAGGACCCCAAGTTCGGTACCGACATCGATAACGCTTCCTTCTTTAGATATGCCTCTTCCATACATTATGTCAAATTCGGCAGTTTTAAACGGAGGAGCCACCTTATTTTTTACCACTTTTGCCCTGACCCTGTTTCCGATTGCTTCCGTACCACTTTTAATGCTGTCAATTCTTCTGATATCTATCCTCACTGATGAATAAAATTTTAGAGCCCTGCCGCCGGGTGTCACTTCCGGATTACCAAACATAACACCTATTTTTTCCCTGAGCTGATTAATAAAAACTACAGAAGTATGGGTTCTACTTACAACCCCTGTTATTTTTCTTAAAGCCTGCGACATGAGTCTTGCCTGCAGCCCAACATGGGAATCCCCTATTTCGCCTTCAAGTTCAGCTTTAGGTACAAGAGCTGCGACCGAATCAATTACTATTACATCCAGCGCGCCGCTCTTAATAAGGATCTCACATATTTCAAGCGCCTGCTCTCCGTTATCCGGCTGTGACAGCAGAAGTTCCTCGATATTTACACCCAGATTCCTTGCATAACCGGGATCCAGCGCATGTTCGGCATCTATGAAAGCTGCGATGCCTCCTCCTTTTTGAGCACTGGCAATAATATGCAAAGCAAGTGTTGTTTTTCCCGACGCTTCCGGTCCGAAAATCTCGGTAACTCTTCCTCTGGGTATTCCACCTATGCCCAGTGCTATATCAAGTTCCAGCGAATTGGTGGATATATAGCCTATATCCGCCATTGTACTTTTTTCACCCAATTTCATTATGGCGCCGCCGCCAAATTGCCTTTCGATCTGAGATACTGTGCTTTCTATAATCTTTTCCCTGTCCATATTATCCTCCGGTAAACAAACTCAATTAAAATATTAATAAAAAAATCTTAAATAATTGCATTAAACACTTAATCTTTACATTATGTGCAATTGTTCATAAGCCTATTTTAACATATTAATAATATTTTTAAACAGCAAATTTTATCAATTAAAATATTTCTTATTTCAGACCGAACTCCCCGAGTACAGAATATTCCGCTCCATGCGGTTTTAATTGGCTTTCAAATAATGTAATATTCAAACAATCGAGTCTTTCTATCTTATCCATTTTATATTCATCGATAAAATTTTCCATATTCTTTTTATCCTTTAATCTGGCAATTGTAATATGGGGCGAGAACTCCCTTTTTTCTTTTCTTATCTTAATCTTTTCGAGATTGTCTTCCAGCTGCCTGTAAATCTCTGATATCTGTTCTCCTCCGCTTCCGATTTCCAGAAAAATAACCCTGGCACTGCCCGGACTGGGAAAAGCATTTATCTTTCCGCTAATTTCATATTTAAATCTATTAAACTTATCGGCCGTTTCTTTTATGGCTTTTTTTATCTTCTCTATCTTTTCTATATCTACATTCCCAAGGAATTTCAATGTTATATGGATATTCGGAGCAGATACTAATTTTATATGACTGTTCTCCTTAAGCAGAGTTTTCATATAGCTATATACATTATCCTTTATATGCCCGGGAATATCTATAGCTATAAATAATCTTTTTTCTACCATTCTACTATTTGCCCTATGGCTGCCCTGAGTTCGTTAAGTATGAACTGCGCGGTTCTGAACTTTATCTCATACCTTGTGCCAGGAAATCTTTTTTCGAATACTCTTTCATATCCGGAAGGTCCGAGGATACAACAATATACAAGACCCAATTTACCACTATCCGCTTCCGGACCGGCGTAACCGGTCACACTTAACGCATAATCGGAATCGAACAAATTCCTTACCTTTCTTGCCATGTCCAGACATATTTCTCTGCTTACGGCTCCATGTTTCTCAAGGAGCTTTTTATCGATATCGAGTAACTTCATCTTGGAATAATCCGAATAAGATATAATACTTCCCATGAAAAATTTCGAACTTCCCGGTGTATCTGTGATAATACTGCTTATAAGTCCCCCTGTTATGGATTCTGCCACGCTGATAGTCAGATTACCCCCGATCCTTGCTATGGCTTCTTTCAGGTTATCGGAAATCAGAGCATCTTCCTTTCCATAGAAATATTTTCCAAGCTTATCTGAAATCTTCTCTTCTATCTTTTTCAAATTCATTTGAGCTTCTTTATCATCCTGCGATTTTGCTACAAGTATTATTTTTATCAGGCCCGGATCGGCAGTGATCCCTATCTTCACACCGATATCTCCCGCTTTATCAACAATATCCTTGATCTTTTCCTCTATTTCCGTTTCGCTTATATCGGTAGTGAGTAAGGTAGATTTCTTAATTTTAAATATATTATTTTTTAAATCTTTATTTGTTAATCTTCTCTCAAGGAAAGGAACGACTTCTTTTTCGAACATGCTTCTCATTTCTTTTGGAACTCCGGGAATGCAGAATATGAATTTATTTCCATCAAGTTCTATTCTAAATCCGGAGGCACTTCCGATTTCCGGCTTAAAGGGAATAGAACCTTCGGGAATATAAGATTGACGAAACAATCTATCGGTGATTTTACGGTTTTGGGTTTTTCTTATAAATTTCAGGCTGGTTACATCAAGGTCTCTGTCTCTTATAAGCTTTAGATTTAGAGTTGAAGCTACTGCGTTCCTGGTTACATCATCATCAGTGGGACCCAGACCTCCTGTTATTATTACAAGATCACTGAATTGCAGACTATGCCTCAGCACATTGGATATCTCATCGCAATCATCACCAACGGTATATATATACTTACATCCTATACCCAGTTCGGTGATTCTTTCTGCTATATATCTGGAATTTTCATTTAGTATTAATCCCAGATTTAATTCGGTTCCTATACTTATAATTGACAGGTTCATATTCTTTGGTTCTCAAAAGATTCTTCTAATTTTCTTTTTCTTCCAGCATTTTAATCAAATCTTCCTTTGAGATTAAAACTTCTCTGGGTTTACTGCCGTCATATCCGCTGACGAGCTCTCTATCTTCCATCTGATCAATGATCCTCGCAGCTCTTGAATAACCTATTTTTAGCCTTCTCTGCAGTAATGAAGCCGATGCATGTCCGAAATCCACTACTACTCTCAAGGCCTCGTAGAATAGTACATCTTCGTTTTGAATATATTTATCTTCGTCGCTTATTCTTTTTGAGATTTCCAGGCTGTACTCCGGAGTGCAGATATTTCTTATATATCCTGTAATCATTTCTATTTCACTTGAGGTCACGAAAGCCCCCTGAACCCTTTCCGGCCTGTTGGAATAGTAAGGCAGATAAAGCATATCTCCCTTACCAACCAATTTTTCAGCCCCCGGACAGTCCAGAATAACCCTCGAATCCACATTTGATGCAACCATGAACGCTATTCTTGAGGGAACATTAGCCTTTATCAATCCCGTTATTATATTGACCGAAGGTCTCTGTGTGGATATTATCAAATGAATGCCTACTGCCCTTCCCATTTGTGCGATCCTGCAGATACTATCCTCTACCTCCGATGCCGATAACATCATTAAGTCAGCCAGCTCATCGATAAAAACCAGTATGTACGGCAATGGCTTGAAATTCTCATCCCCATTTTCATTTCTTTCAGCTTCGAAATTATACATTTCCAGAGATTTGAAATTTCTCCCGACCAGTACCTTGAAACGATTTTCCATTTCTTCTACTATCCATGCAAGAGCAGAGGAGGCCTTCTTTGGATTGATCACGACCGGAGATAAAAGATGCGGTATTCCATTGTAAATACTGAGTTCGACCATCTTAGGATCGATCATTATTAACCTGACATTACCTGGTTTTACTTTCATCAAAAGAGAGATTATGATGCTGTTGAGACATGAACTTTTCCCTGAATTGGTGGCGCCTGCAATAAGTATATGCGGCATCTTGGCTATATCCATATAAACAATATTTCCCGAAAGATTTTTCCCCAACGGGATATTGAGCAGATTATCAGTCAGATTATTATCCTCGCTGGAATAAATATCGCCCAGAGTAACAATACTTCTAACAGTATTGGGTACCTCTATGCCGATAGCGGATCTCCCCGGTATAGGTGTAAGAATCCGCAAATCCGGCGAACCCAGAGCAACACAAAAATCATCTTCCAGACTGAGCAGTCTTTGCACCTTGACTCCCGGTGACAGTTTTAATTCATAAAGAGTCACCGTGGGGCCGCCAACCACTCTGTCTATTCTGACATCCAGATTGAAATCATTGAATAGTCTGTTTAAAGTATATACTCTTTCCTTTACGCTTTGCTTATATAATTTGGATGGTAAATTTTGAGACTTCTTTAGTAAATTTTTAGGAGGCAGTCTGTAATTGTCCTCAAGGTCGCTGCTTCTTACAATTGGTATTTTTAATTGATTTCCTCCGTTTTCGACTGCACCGGTTTTTTTCATAAACTCATCAGGCATTTCTATTTTTTCTTTTGAAATCCTGTTCATATTATCTATTACTTCAATTCTTTTTAAATCGACATTTCCCTCATTGTTGTAGATTTTATTTCCGCCTGCATCTGTCTTTTTCAATGAAACACGGTCGTCTGTAGTTTGTTTCCTTAATAAATCATCAGAACGTCTGAATTTTATTTTCTTAAATAAATAAACTATTTTTTTGGCAATATCTATCATGGAAATCTTTGTGATAATCAGTATGGATATAATCACAAGGACACTCAGCACAACCAGTGCACCGGCACTGCCGAGAAGTCTGTAAAGTCCGTAAAAAATGCCTGCTCCTGTAATTCCGCCTCTATCCTTTATCAGCACTTCGTCAAAAATATTTGCCTGGACCGTCAGGTTATTACTTACAATTCCAAGTATTGAAAAAAATAACAGGAAAAATCCCCAGCCAAAACTTGAAGGTAAAAGACGGATTCTTCTCAGGAAGAAACTAAAACCCCAGATCAGGAGCATAAATGGTATTAAAAACTTACCTATTCCGAAAATATAAGACAAGAAATTATTTACTGACGTATTTATGATGCCGGAACCCGCAAAGCCATATACGCTGATAAAAAGCAGTACCGAAACCCCTAATATCAAAACACCGTAGACTTCGGATCTTCTTTTAACGTATTTCTTTTTTTCTCTCGGAACAGATGATTTGTTACTTTTCCCGGTTTTTACTATTTTTTTACGCTTATAATTTCTTCTGGCCATTTTTTATGATAATAGATTTTAAATTCAATGCCTGTCGGGACTGATAACTCTGGTTATTATTATAGGTCTTATTTCCGCTTTTTTAAAAATAAATTTTTCTATCCTGTCACTTACCAGGCCTTCGATTGTCGTTTTATCTATAATATTGCTGTCGAAACAGTTTTTTATTATATCTTTTATAATTTTCTTTGCTTCATTCAAGAGGTTTTTTAAATTTTCGATATATATTATTCCCTTTAGAATAAAATCTGGTTCACATAAAATCTTTTTCCCGATGCAGTCTATCCCCATTACTATAAACATAATTCCGCTTCTCGATAAAATCTTTCTGTCCTTAAGTACTATATCTTCTATGTTGCCCATTCCAACACCATCCACATAAATAGTCTGTGGATGTAAATTACCCGAGATCCTGCAAAAATTATTATTCATTTTAATGATATCCCCATTTTCGGCTATGATTATATTTTTTTCCTCTATCCCCATTGACTCTGCTAACTTGGCAGCCTGGATCTTATGTTTATCTTCTCCATGAATGGGAATGAAGTATCTGGGACTGACCATTTTTATCATAATTTTTATTTCTTCACGGGCAGCATGGCCGGATACATGAACACCGGCAATGGATTCATAATAAACATCCGCTCCTTTTTTTATAAGTCTGTTTATGGTATTGGATATGGCTCTTTCATTTCCCGGGACCGGAGAGGCAGATATTATCACCATATCACCTTTCATGATATTGATTCTTTTGTGTTCTCCCAGAGCCATCCTGTTAAGAGCTGATAGCGGTTCGCCCTGGCTTCCCGTAGAAAGTATAACTATTTCTTTTAGCGGAAACTCATCAATCCTGGATATTGGAATTATTGTGTCCTCCGGTATTTTCAAATAACCAAGTTCGGTGGCAACTCTGATTGTCTTCAAAATCGATTTACCGGAAATTGCAACCTTTTTACCCAGCTTGCTGGCTACATCCAGTACCTGTTGTATCCTGTGAATATGGGAAGAAAAAGTAGCAACAATGATTCTTTTCGATGCCTTTTCGAATTTTTCTAACAACGTTTTTCCTACATCCTTTTCAGGTAAAGTATAACCTATTTCTTCGGCATTGGTGCTGTCGCACAAAAGAGCCAGCACGCCTTCTTCACCTGCCCTGGCTATTTTTGAAAATTCGATCACTTTACCATCGATAGGATCATAATCAAACTTAAAATCACCGGTGTGTACCACGGTTCCGATATCTGTTTTTATGACCAGTCCTACTCCATCCGGTACGCTGTGGTTAACCCTGAAAAAATCTATATGGAACGGTCCTATTTCAAGCGGTTCATCAGGATTTATTTCATTATATTTTACCGGAATTACGTTTTTAGAGTTTTCAAACTTTATTTTTGCGAGTCCTATGGTAAGCCTGGTTCCATATACAGGTGCATTGATTTCTTTAAATAAAAAAGGCAGGCCTCCTATATGATCTTCATGACCATGTGTTAGTATTATGCCTTTTAACTTACTTTCATTTTTTTTGACATATGAAAAATCAGGTATTATAAAATCGATTCCCGGCATATCATCGTCCGGAAACATTATTCCGCAGTCAACTATTATGATATGATTGTCTTTTTCAAAGACCATCATATTTTTCCCTATTCCGCTTAAACCTCCCAGCGGTATTATTTTTAAACTACTTTTTTTTACCATGACTGCTTATCTGCAAAATTTCACCTCTAATTAATAACTATCCTATTAACTTATTATCTTATGTCTCTTCAATATTGCCTTAAAAGTCTGCAGCTTATTATCTTCCATGGAACATAATGGAAGTCTGCATGGACCTACATTTATGCCCTTTAGATTCAATGCTTCTTTGATGGGAACAGGATTTGATGCTATAAAAATCCCGTAGAAGATATCCAGAAGATCGAGATGCATTCCGGATGCTTTTTTAAGATCCCCTCTTTTGAAACTGGTCACCATTTCTTTTATTTCCCTGCAGATAATATGTGAAGCTACGCTTATTATGCCGTAACCTCCAAGTGACAGTATCGGCAGTGTGTCACCATCATTACCGCTGTACACAAGGAAATCTTCACCGGTATCTCTAATTATTTCTGCAATCTGCCTCATATCAGCACTGGCTTCCTTGACTCCGCAAATATTATCTATTTTTGAAAGCTCCACACAGGTTTTTGAACTTATATTGGACGATGTTCTCGAGGGGACATTATAAATTATTATGGGTGTTTTTACTTCAGCTGCAATTGCCTCAAAGTGTTTGAAAAGACCCGTCTGAGAAGGCCTGTTGTAATAGGGTCCAACAAGAAGCAGGCAGTCTACACCGATTTTTTCCGCTTCTTTCGATAATTCGATGGAATGCCTGGTATCATTGGAACCTGTTCCGGCAATTATCTTGATTTTATCCCCAAAATTGTCTTTTGCGAATTTGAATAATTCTATCTTTTCATTGTCATCCAGAGTCGAGGCTTCTCCGGTAGAACCGGCAAGCAAAATTCCGTCGCTTCCTTCATCTATCAAATACTTTATTAGTTTTGCGCATGAATCAAGATCAAGATTATAATCTTTATCAAATGGGGTTACCATCGCTGTAATTACTTCACCTATATTTATCATTTGATCCTCCTAAAATAATACCCTGATTAAATATCTATTAATTTATCCAATCCGAAAGTATAGCTGGAAAGTTTATCCAGATTTCTGATGGCAAGAATAACTCCCGGATAAAAGGATGACCTGTCAATACTGTCATGTTTTATGGACAAAGTTTGACCTTTTGTTCCGAATATGACCTGCTGATGCGCCAACAGTCCAGGCAATCTCACGCTATGGATATGGATACCGGCGGTAACTCCACCTCTTGATCCTTTTAGTGTCTCTGTTTCACCATCTTTTAATCTGGACCTGTCAAAACTGCTTCCAGAGCTTATCTCTTCCGCTGTATGTAAAGATGTACCCGAAGGTGCATCCTTCTTTTTATCATGATGCATTTCGATTATTTCGCAATCATCGAAATATTTTGATATCATCCCGGAAATCCTGATCATAACCGCAGCTCCTATAGAAAAATTGGGAACAATAAGCGTCTTGCTGCCGGACTTTAGAGCTCTGCTTTCAATTTTTATTAAATCTTCTTTACTTAAACCTGTGGTTCCTACAATTATATTTATATTGTTATCAATGGCCCAGTTTATATTTTTATTGGCTGAATCCGCTGTTGTAAAATCAATGATAATATCCGGATTTAACTTTTTGATATCTTCATAGGAACCATGGATTCTGTATCCTGTTTTCTTACCGGTTAATAATTCTCCTATATCGACACCGATATTTATAATATCAAAACCTCCGATCAATTCTATTTCTTTCTCTTTTATCAGTTCTTCGGAAATAGATTTTCCCATCTTACCGCAAATACCAAACATGATTATTCTTTTCATGATAATCCGCCTTTTTTTAGTTTACCAAGTGTCACAAGACTCATTTTATCCGGTTCGAAATACTTGTTTGCTATTCTATTCAGATCATTTTGCTTTATCTTGTCTATTTTCTTCAATATCTCGTCAATAGTCAAAACTTTTTTATCAAACAGGAGTCCTTTTCCAAGTCTGAACATCCGCGAGCTTATATCTTCGACTCCCAGAACGATATTGCCCTTTAAATTTTCTCTGGATCTCTCCAGTTCTATGTCCTTCACTCCATGACTTCTGATATCGGTTATCTCATCCTTGATCAGTTCCAGAATCTTTTCCGTGTTTTTAGGCGAAGAAGCCGAATATATGATTATTATACCCGTATCATGATACTGAATATTGCTGCTGAAAATTGAGTACGCCAGACCTTCTTCTTCTCTTATTTTCTGGAATAATCTGCTGCTTATACTCCCTCCAAGTAAATTTGTAAACAGCGAAAGCGGATATTTATCTTTGCTGCCCCTGCTGCAGCCCAGCCCGCCAAAACACATATGAACCGAACTTGTCTTATTGCTATGTATATTCCTGACACTTCCATTGGAAATTGGTTTCTTCATTAAAAAATTACCGGTTTGTTTTTTATATTCTATCCTATCAGTATGTTTTTTTATTTCATCTATCAAATCCCTGTGCCTTATATTTCCTGCGGCTGAAATAACAACTGTGCTTATATCAAATTCCTTTTTGAAATATTTTAGTATCGCGGATTTCTTGATTTCTTTTAGAGAGTTCTTTGTTCCCAGAATCGGGAGGCTTAAGGGATGACCATCCAGAACTACCTCATAGAAATAATTCATGATATTATCGGAAGGATTTTCGTCCACCATCTTTATTTCCTCGAATATTACCTTTTTTTCGGTCTTGATATGTTCCGTTTTAAAAGATGGATTCATCAATATATCGAACAAAAGTTCCATACAATTGCCAAGATGGGTATCGATAAAATCAGCGTATATGCAGCAATTTTCTTTATCAGTGAATGCATTGAATTCGGCACCCATTAAATCGAACTCGATCGCTATGTCTCTATAATTTCTTTTTTGGGTGCCTTTGAAAATAAGGTGTTCTATAAGATGTGAAATTCCGCTGATGCTTTTATCTTCATTTCTGGACCCGGTTGGTATCCAGAAACCCAGCGAGATAGATCTGAAATGGGGTAAATATTCACTAATAACTCTTATTCCGTTATTTAATTCAGTTATCTCATATTTATCGAATTTTACACTATTTGAAGAAACTATTTTCTTATTTACCTCATTCAAAAAAATTTCAGATATCAGTTCTTTCCAGTCCTATTTTTTTCGTTCTGGAATCAATATTACCGACCCTGACAGATATTTTATCACCTATTTTTAAATAATCGTTAACGTCATTTATCCTTTTATTCGAAATCTTGGATATATGGAGAAGTCCATCCACTCCAGGGAACAAATTAACGAAAGCTCCGTAACTTGTTATGCCTACCACAGTTCCTGAAAACTCATCCCCAACCTTTATGTCTTCTATGCCTTTTAACATTCCCTCTATTTTTTTTCTTGCCATCTCCATATTGACATCATTGGAAGATGTAATAGAAACGAGACCTTCCCCATTATAATCACTTATATCGATCTCTTCGAGATCAAATTCTTCTTTTATGCTTTTGATATTTTTCCCGCCCGGACCTATGATCTCGCCAATCTTTTCTTTGGGAACCTTAAAAGTAGTTATTTTCGGGGCACAACTTGCCAGACTTTCTCTTGGTTGCGGGATTACTTCAAGCATCTTGCCCAGTATGTAAAGTCTTCCTTCTTTCGCCTTCTCCAGAGTCTTCTTTATAATATCAATGTTTATACCCTTTACTTTCATATCCATCTGAAGTGCAGTGATTCCATTTTTGGTTCCTGCAACTTTAAAGTCCATATCTCCATAAAAATCTTCCAGACCCTGTATATCCTTGAGTATTATATATTTATCATCCTCATCTTTAATAAGTCCCATTGCTATACCTGAAACCGGATTTAATATTGGGACCCCTGCATCCATAAGAGCCAGAGTGCTCCCGCACACACTTGCCATCGAGGTGGAACCATTTGACTCCAGAACTTCCGATACGAGTCTCAGGACATACGGAAATTTATCCTCATCGGGTATCATCGGCCTTAAAGCTTTTTCAGCCAGTGCTCCGTGCCCTATTTCTCTCCTTTTAGGCCCCCGGAGTGGCCAGGTTTCCCCTGTGCTGAAAGGCGGGAAATTGTAGTGATGTATGTATCTCTTGAATTCTTCTTTCCCCAGACTATCTATTTTTTGCGCTTCTCTTATCGAACCAAGGGCCAGTATAGTAATGGCCTGTGTTTTGCCTCTGGTAAAAAGTCCGGTGCCATGTGTCGTTTCGGGAAATAACCCCACCTCGCAGTTTATTTCTCTTATTTCATCAGGTTTTCTGCCGTCGGGCCTGATCCCTTCTTTCAGAATAAGCTTTCTTACCAGCTCTCTCTCGAGATCCTTAAAACTTATGTCTATGCTTTCACTGTCTTCCGGAAATTCAGATTCCAGCTCTTTCCCAATCTCTTCCTTTATTATCAGCATCTTATCCTGGAAATAACCTCTGGCGGTATTATCCAGCAATTCTTTCTTTTTATCTTCCCTCGAATATTTCTCAATGTCATCCAGAACTTCCTGAATCCTTGCTTCTGCCAGTTCTCTGACTTTTTTTTCGACATCTTTATTCAATTCAAAGTTAACTGTTTCTCTCTTTTCTTTGCCGGCTATTTTCCTGAATTCTTTTTGGAAATCAACGATTTTCTTAATTTCGATATGCGCCTTCTCTATGGCTTCCACTGTTACTTCTTCCGAGACTTCCCTGCCTCCGGCTTCCACCATCAATATTGCATCTTCTGTTCCGGCTACTATGATATCTATTATACTTTCTTCGATCTCGCTATAATCCGGATTTATTATCCAGTTATCTCCGACTTTTCCTATTCTGACCGCACCTATAGGTTCTTCGAAGGGTATATCCGATATATATAATGCCATCGATGCCCCATTTATTACAGAAATATCGTAAGGATTGATTTGATCAAAAGATACGACCGTACCGATCAATTGAACTTCATTTCTTATGTATTTATCAAACAATGGCCGCAAGGGTCTATCTGTCAATCTTGAATTAAGAATTGCCTTATCGCTTGCTCTGCCTTCCCTTTTAAAGAATCCTCCGGGTATTTTTCCCGCTGCATACATTCTCTCTTCTACATCAACTACCAGTGGGAAAAAATCTGTATTCCCTGATGGATTCTGACTCATGACCGCTGTGATCAGCACCCCATTTCCGCCAAATTTGACAAGAACCGAATTAGCCAGTCTGGCTATTTTACCGGTCGAAAAAATCATTTGTTTGCCGCCAATATCTAAAGTACAACTTTTTTCCATTTATTTATTACATTCTCCTTTTCACTGCAGAGATAAAAAAATACTTGAGTCTGAATTATTTCCTTAAACCTAATTCTTCAATCAATTTTTTATACTTTGCTATATCATTATTTTTTAAATATCCCAGAAGTCTTTTTCTTTTGCCGACCATGACGACGAGACCCCTTCTGGAATGATGATCCTTTTTATTCTCCTTTAAATGTTCGTTCAGTCTGTTTATCTTCTTCGTAAGAATAGCTATCTGAACTTCGGAGGAACCGGTATCATTCTCATGAGTTTTAAATTTCTCTATGATCTTTTTTTTGTCCTCTTTTACTAAAGTCAACTTTTCACCTCCTCGAAAATGTTCGAAGTATAATCTATCATAACTGTATATTAATTACAATTTAAACACTTTTTGATATTTTTTCCTTCCGTAGAATAAAAATTGCCTATAAAAATCTTTTAGGATCCTTTGAAGTCTTCTTAATTTTACTAAATTTTTATATTGAAGTATTTGCCGGCATACTGTAAATCCATTTTCATCTGATTTATCAGTTTGTCTTTACTCTCAAAAACAATTTCATCCCTGAGTCTTTTTAAAAAGCTGATCCTTATTTTTTTCTGATATATATTACCTTTAAAATTTATTATAAAGGCCTCGATCCATTTTTTCGATTCTTTGAAAGTCGGATTGTCTCCCACATTTACAATAGCCGGAAGCGGCCTATGCTTGCTTCCATCAATTTCAACGGTACCAAGATAAACTCCGTCCTTCGGAGTCACAAAGATTTCACAAATATCTATATTGGCTGTAGGGAATCCCAGCTGCCTCCCGCGTCCTGCTCCTTTTACAACGATTCCCTGAACCTGCGGATCCCTCCCCAATAAATTTTTTATTTGTCTTATCTCGCCCTGAGAATAATATTTCCTTATATTCGTGCTTGAAACTACCTCGTTTTTTATTTTCAGAAGAGGTACCACATTCACCTTTATACCATATGATTTTAAAAATCTTTTTAAAAATAGTATGTCTCCCTTTGCTTTAAAACCAAAATTAAACCCGCTTCCTACAAAAATCTCTTTGATATGGAACCTGCCTATAAGTATGTCCCTGCAAAACATATCGGGTTCCATTGTTAAAAAACCGGAATCGAAATTGGCTTTCACGATATAGTCAATACCCAGCCCACTTAAAATCTTTATTTTTTCCTCATATGGAATTATAAGTTTTTTGAACATCTTGCTTTTTATTACATTTAGAGGAGGCTTATTAAAAGTCAAAACTATGCTGACACCATTGATTTTCTTAGCTTTTTTAATACAGGATTCCAGTATCTTCCTGTGCCCCGGGTGTACCCCATCAAAAAAACCTATTACTGCAACAGGATTTTTATCCTTGAAATATTCTCTATCTATTTTTTTTAATTCCAGTAATTTTGCCATTATGACTTTATTTTATAAAAAATATCAAATTTTATAGATTTTATTACACTACTAAAAAATCACAATACTTTTAGTTAAATTTAATTTCTTATCTTTGACACCGGAAATATTTATCCCGCTTAAAATCTCGTGTATTGCTATTGTATTTTCTTTACTATCCTTTATTTTTATTAAAATTCCTTTCCCGGTAAGATCCCTTTCTCCGGTTTTTACTGACATTATCATTTCACCATTGATACGATGGCCATTGATTATCTGACTTTTATACTCGTCCTTTATATAAAGGTCCGGACTGCTTTTAAGTAATCTTTCAATAGATATCATATAGGGAGCGGTTAATAAATCACTTTTTTTAAGATCACTTTTCAAAAACGGTTCGACATTAATACTGTCTTCCAGCTCAATATTTCCTATTTTTAATCTTTTTAGTCCCTTTACCGAAGCTCCGCACCCCAACCTGTCCCCGATCTCATGAGCCAGAGATCTTATATATGTGCCGGAACTGCAATTTATTTTTATAATAAGTAAATCTTTATCCAGAGATATCAGTTCCAGATCATGAATATTTACAATTCTCGGTTTTAAATCTATGTCCAATCCTCTCCTTGCAAATTTATATGAAGGTTTACCTTTATATTTTATCGAGGAAAACACAGGTGGTTTCTGTTCGATCTTACCAGTGAGTTTATCAAGGATCCCGGATATTTCTGCAGCACTGACATCCCTGACCTTCCTTACAGCCAGTACCCTTCCATCAAGGTCCCGCGTATCAGTGACCACACCCAGTTTTATTTCCGCAACGTATTCTTTATTTAAAGTTAAAAAATAATCGAATAACTTTGTGGCTTTATTTATCAATACAATAAGCAGGCCCTCTGCAATTGGATCCAGCGTCCCGGCATGACCGATTTTTTTTAAAAAAAAACTCTTTTTATACTCCTGATGACATCATAAGAGACTGTATCAGGTAATTTGTTTATTAATATTATGCCGTTAAAATCTTCCAGTATATAGGATTTATAAATCGTACCACTCATAATTTTATATTATCTTCTACTGCTTTCCTTAAATTATTAATGACAGTTTTCAAACTTCCATTATCGGAATAAGCAGACGCCATTCGGTGGCCGCCGCCATTGAAACTACTGGCGATCCTGAATAAATCGATATCTTTATTCGAGGTACGAAGGCTGATCTTGTAACATTTTCCTGCTGTCTGCTTTATAAGTGCCGCAATTTTTACTTTCTCTGCACTCCGGAGAAGATTGATCACGCCATCCTGAGCAGAGAATGGCAGATCCAGCTTTTTAAAATCCTTCTCCAGAATATATGAATATATCAGCCCGTATGAGTCCACATATTTAATTCTTTGAAGAATAAGCTGTATTAATTTAAACCTTGCAAGAGGTTCATTTTCATATATATATTTATGGACCTCGGAAGGATTTATGTTAAACTTCAGAAGCTCGCTTATCACTTCATGGACAGCGTAATTGGTATTGCTGTATTGAAATTTTCCTGTATCTGTAAGTATTCCCACATAGATTCCCAGAGCTATTTCATGATTCAAAAGTTTTGGGTAATGTTTTTGTATCAATTCATATAAAATCTCGGCAGTTGCTGATTTTCCGGTATCTACTATATTCAAATCACCAAAATTGCTGTTATTTTTGTGATGGTCTATATTTATTATATATTTAACATTGGATTTGAGGACTTTAAAATCCAGATTCATCCTGAATTCATCGGCACAATCAAGACAGAAGCAGATTTTTCCTTTACCGTAGTTCTTTATTTCTCTTAAATCCCTACTGATCTTATTAAAATAAGGGAGAAACTCATATTGATAAGGAAGTTCGCTGCTGCAAATCGCGGCAGCATTCTTTTTTAACAGGGATATTAATTGGTATAACGCTATCTGTGAACCCAGAGAATCCCCATCCGGGTAAGCATGAGTGATAATTAAAAAATTATCATTTTCGTCAATTATTTCCGATATCTGTTTATATAACTTGTTTATATCCAATCAGACTACCTTCCCGGTATCATTTATCTTTTTCCAGAGAATCCAGTATTTCCGATATTCTCATTCCATTATCAATTGATTTATCATATAAAAATTTTATGACTGGCATATTTCTTAACTTCAATCTTTGCTGCAGATTTTTCTTTATGAAACCACCGCAATTCTTTAAACCCTCTAAACTTCTTTTTATTTCATATTCTTCGCCCATAACGCTTACAAAGACATCCAGCCATTTATGATCAACGGATAATTTAGTGTCGGTCACTGTTACGAATCCTATTCGGGGGTCTTTAACTTTAGTATTTATAAGAAAACTTATTTCTCTTTTCAGATCTATCTCGGCTTTTCTTGTCCTATCCACTTAAATCACCACATTTAGAAAATTATTTCTCCTCGTAAAACTCCAGTATGTCGCCTTTGCTGAGATCCTGAAAACCTTCCAGTCTTATGCCGCATTCATATCCTGCAGAAACTTTTTTGATATCTTCTTTGAAGCGATGGAGAGTTGCAACTCTCCCCTGATGGATTGATTCCCCTTCTCTTATTACATTAACCAGGTTGCCTCTTTCGACTTCACCCTCAAGAATATAAGAGCCGGCTACTATCCCGATTTTAGGGAGTTTGAATATTTCTCTGACTTCAGCTTTACCCTTATCGATCCTTTTTATTTCAGGTTCCAGTAATCCTTTAAAGGCAAGGGTAATATCATCAATCAGTTTATAGATAATATCATATGTTCTGACTTCGACATTTTCCTTCTTTTGCAATGCTTCCGCTTTCTGCGTGGGAACAACCTCAAATCCCACTACAATTGCATTCGAGGCTGCAGCTAACAGGATGTCGCTATCGGTTATGGCTCCAATAGCCTTGTGTATTATATCAATTTTTATTGTTTCTTCTTTTATATTATTAAGTGACCTCTCTACTGCGTCAAGTGATCCTTCCGAATCTGCTTTAAGAATTATTTTTAATTTTTTTATCTCCATTTCTTTTGATAATTCGGATAATCTTTCAAGAGTTAATGGTTTTCTGAATTCATCGATTTTTAATATTTTCCTCTCATAATTTTTCGTATTTAAAAGTTCTTTAGCTATCTTCTCGCTTTTAACCACAAATAATTTATCTCCTGCTTTTGGCACAAAAGAAAAACCGGTAATCTCAATCGGTTGTGACAGTACCGCTTCCTTTAGCGTGTTAAGATTTTCATCCCTTATTAATCTTATCTTCCCAAACGAATAGCCGGTAATAAAAGAATCTCCTATTTTTAATTTTCCTCTTTTTACTATGACCGTACCTACGGGTCCCAGACTTCTGTCCAATCTTGACTCGATAATAATTCCGGTACCATCGGAATTCGGATTACCTCTTATTTCATTCAAATCGGCTACCAGCAGAATCATTTCAAGAAATTCGTCCAGATTGATCTTTTTTTTGGCAGAGATTTCTATACAGACAGTATCTCCTCCCCACTCTTCAGGAACCAGATTATATTCGGTAAGACTTTTTTTCACTTTTTCAGCATTTGCATTTGGCAGGTCTATCTTATTAATAGCTATTATTATGGGAACACCAGCTTCCTTTGCATTATTTATTGCTTCTACTGTCTGGGGCATAATACCGTCATCAGCAGCAATAACGATTACCGCAATATCGGTGACTTTTGCTCCCCTGATCCTCATAGCCGTAAATGCTTCATGCCCGGGTGTATCTATGAAAGTGATTTTCTTGTCCTTGTAGACAACCTGATAGGCACCTATACGCTGAGTTATGCCGCCTTCTTCGTTTATTGCAACTCTGGTTTCTCTGATTACATCAAGCAATGTTGTTTTTCCGTGATCCACATGGCCCATTATAGTTACGATCGGGGGTCTGGTCACAAGATCTTCTTCGGAATCTTTATAGACTTCGTCCAGTTTTTCTTCAAAACCTACTATATGATATTTAAAGCTATACTCCTGAGACAGGTATTCTACCAGGTCTTTGGTCAGGGATTGATTGATATTGATGGCCTCACCCATATCAAATAAAAGCTTGATTATTTGACTCGATGGGACATTTATCTTCTCCGATAATTTTTTTATGGTTATACCTTCGGAAATTTCAATTACTTTTTTTATTTCAGGTTTTTTCTTTGATTTCTCCAGTTTTTTTTGTTCTACTTTTGAAATCCCTTCGCCATCAGCCTTTTTTACCTGGATGACTTTTTTCTTATGGATTAATTTGGTTCTGAATCTACCTTCCTTTTCCTCTTTATCCAGTTCCCTGTCGAGCACACTTCGGATACTTGATTTTTTTTCTTTTTCCCAATCTGTTGTCGGTTTCGCAACCGTCTTTACTTCGCTGCCAGCAGCGGGTATTTTCTCAGTCCTGATATCATTTTTTTTCTTCGCTGCTTTTTTGACCGTACTTTTACGAGCAGGTTTGGATTCGGTTTTACTTTTGGTCCTGCCCGGAGATTTATCCATAAGTTCTTTTTTTGTTTTTTTCTTTTTGACTTCCGGCTTCTTTTTCTCTGTAATACGTCCTTTGCCTTCGGTCTGCTTTTCTGCAGCCGATCCTTTTTTCTTCTTTTTTTCCAACTCGTCCTT
This sequence comes from uncultured Actinomycetota bacterium, assembly GCA_964517765.1. Taxonomy (GTDB): domain Bacteria; phylum Actinomycetota; class Humimicrobiia; order Humimicrobiales; family Humimicrobiaceae; genus Hydromicrobium. The sequence goes on from CAZFEN010000008.1 coordinate 18,926, forward strand.
CTTTAAATCTTTGGACCCGGACCCATCTTTCTTTTTAATTTTACTTTCCTCTTTTTTTATATTCATAAATCTTTTAAATCACACATTATTTATTTTATTTACCGATTTCGGTATCTTCTTCTTTGTCTTTCGATCGTTCTTTTCTTGCTTCATCCAATTCTTCTTCGAATTGTTTTTCGTTCTTTATATCTATCTTCCAGCCTGTTAATTTAGCGGCCAGTCTGGCATTCTGACCTTCTCTGCCTATTGCCAGAGAAAGCTGATCATTTGATACTACAATCAATGCGAACTTCTTTTCTTCATCTGTCAGCACCTTTATAATTTTTGCCGGGCTGAGAGAATTTTTAATAAAGGTGACAATATCATCATTATATTCAATAATATCTATTTTTTCCCCTCCCAATTCATCGACGATCATCTTGACCCTCGAACCCTTGGGGCCCACACAGGCACCTACCGGATCTACATTTCTCTCATTCGAACTAACAGCAATTTTAGTTCTAAAACCTGCTTCTCTTGCAATGCTCCTTATTTCTACGATTCCTTCATAAATTTCCGGTACCTCTAATTCGAATAATTTTCTGATTAAGCCGGTATGCGTTCTGGATACTATCACCTGGGGACCTTTTGTTGTTTTTCTTACATCCGAAATATATACTTTTATTCTTTCACCGTGTTTATATCTCTCTCTCGGAACCTGTTCATACGGAGGAAGTAATGCTTCGACTTTACCCAGATCCACCAGAGTAAATCTTGCATCGCTTTGCTGGACAATGCCCGTTACCATATCTCCTGCCCTATCTTTAAATTCATCATACATTATCTCCCGTTCGGCTTCCTTTATCCTTTGCCTTATTACTTGCTTGGCAGTCTGCGCCGCGATTCTTCCGAAATTATCCGGAGTGACCTCGACTTCATTCTTTTTGCCCTCATCTTCTGGCGTAATATCTGTGCTTTCACCTTCATCCAAAATTTTAAACACTTTTATTTCGCCGGTCTTTTCATCGATATCCACACGACATTCATATTCCACCTGATAATTTTTTTTATAAGCTGAAACAAAGGCAATTTTAAGGGCTTCTACCAGTGTATCCATCTTTATGCCCTTTTCTTTTTCTAATTCTATTAATGCCTCTATCAATTTTCTATTCAACTTAACTCACCTGCTTTTTGACAAAATTTAAACTAAAAAAAAGTGGGACCAGCCCACTGATTTTAAAAACTATTCACATTAAAATTCTTTAAAAGTATATCATAAAATAAAAAAAATTCAATCGCTAAAAAGTCCTCAGCAATTCCTTTAAACCTGTATATCTCTTCTCGACTATATTCCTGTTTACTGCCATTCCTATTGCTTTTTTACTTCCGACTATTATTACAAGTTCTCTGGCTCTGGTTATGGCCGTGTACAGCAAATTCCTCTGCAGCAGCATATAATGTGAAGTCAAAATGGGAATAACCACACATTTGAATTCGGATCCCTGAGATTTATGAATGGTTATGGCATAAGAAAGGCTTATTTCATCGAGCTCGAAAAAACCGTAGTTAACCGTCCTGCCATCATAATCTATACTGATTTCTTCTGCTTCCATATCTATACCGTTTATAAATCCTATATCCCCATTATAAATATCTTTTTCATAATTATTTTTTAGCTGTATTACTTTATCATTTAATCTATACTGCACGGATCCTTTTTGGACTTTTTTAATATTGGGATTCAAGACATCCTGAAGTCTGGAATTTAGATTATTCACCCCAACAATTCCTTTATTCGTAGGAACCAGGACCTGGATTTCGCGCAGTGGATCATAATTGAAACTTTCAGGAATTTTTTTGGTAAGCAGATTTAATATAAGACTTACCGCTTCTTCAGATGTGTTCTTCTCGATAAAAAAGAAATCATTATTTTTTGGTTTACCGATATAGGGAAACTGGCCGTCCCGGACTTTATGTGCATTATGTATTATTAGGCTTTCGCTTTCCTGTCTGTATATTTTTTTGAGTTCTATTACCGGAATCACACCCGAACCAATCAAGTCACTCAGGACATTTCCCGGACCAACCGCAGGCAGCTGGTCGATGTCTCCGACAAAGATAATTCCTGTCCGGGGCTTTATAGCGGAGAGTAAATTTTTCATCAACGTTATATCCAGCATTGAAGCTTCATCGATTATCACCATTTCTGCATCAACGGGATTGCTCTCGTTTTTCAAAAATTTATTAAGTTTCGGATTATAATTTAACAACCTGTGTATTGTCTTGGCTTCCCGTCCTGTTGCCTCGCTTAGTCTTTTTGATGCCCTTCCAGTTGGTGCGCCTAAAAGAACTCTTTTATTTTCTTTTTCAAAAATCTTTATTATTAAATTCAATATGGTACTTTTCCCTGTGCCGGGACTTCCGGTTATAACCAGCATTTTCTCCGATACCGCCTTTTCAATTGCCTCTATCTGGATGTAATCAAGTATTATTCTTTCTTCAGCAGCCAGATCGTTTATGAGCTGGCTAATATTATTATTTTTTGCTTCTGCTGAAGTATCTATCCGGTCATTTTCCAAAATAGCAAAGATTTTTTTGCCTACATATTCTTCAGCATTATAAATACCAGAAAGGTAGATCCTATTCGTGTCATCTCTTATAATATTTATCTTTTTTTCTTTTTCAAGTTCGTTTAATGCATTATTGATCTTTCCAATCTCTACCCCTAAGAAACCTTCCGCTATTTCCAAAAATTCTTCATATGGCAAATAACAATGCCCTTCATTTTCTGCCTCTCTTAACAAATAAATCAGTCCTGCCTTTATCCTGAAAAGTGAGTCTTTTTCAATGCCTGTCATCATTGCAATTTTATCGGCGGTTTTAAAACCTATTCCAAATATATCCTCGGAAAGCCTGTAGGGATTTGTCTTTATTATATTTATGGAATTATCTCCGTAATTATTATAGATTTTTAGGGCATAAGTGCTGCTTATACCATAGGATTGCAGGAAGATCATGACCTCTCTTATATTCTTATGCATCACCCAGGATTTTATGATCAAATTTATTCTTTTCCTGCCGATACCTTCTACCTCATTTAGTTTTTTTGGGTCCTCATCAAGCATTTTTAATGTTCCAAGCTTGAAATGAGAGACAATCCTTTCTGCCATTACGGGACCTATGCCTTTTATCAAACCGGAACCAAGATAATTCTTGATGCCGGTAACAGTGGCCGGTTCAGATGTCCTGACGGCGGCGATTTCAAACTGCTGTCCATAGTTTTTATTTTGGACCCATCTCCCGGTTATTTCCAGTTCTTCGCCGCAGCGAAGTTCAAAGGTATTTCCCACAATGGTAACAGTCTTAGAATCATCCAGCCTTACTTTACCAACCATGAATCCGGACTCGGAATTTTTATATATGATTTTTTCTAAGATTCCCTCAATTTTGATTTCCTGATTATTCATTTAGAGGTGATTTAAGGTTATTCGCAGTATTTAATTTTTTTATAAATCCGGGAATCGAATCCAGGGATAGTTCCGTCTTCTTGCCATCTTTTCTGTATTCGACATCGATTAACTTATTATCCAGAAATTTCCTTCCCAGAATAAATCTTATGGGTATACCTATGAGATCGGAATCTTTGAACTTTATTCCTGCATTTACTTCTCTGTCGTCATAAAGGACCTCGACATCCAGTCCGGCTAGAATCCGATATACCACATCCCCTGCCTTTAAGAATTCTTCATTTTTACCGGTGGTAACAATAAGATTTACTGTAAATGGAGCTATTGAAACGGGCCATATTATTCCTTTACTATCATGCGTCTGTTCTATTGCTGCCGCAAGCATTCTGGTGATCCCTATACCGTAACAGCCCATAACCAGAGGTTTTTGTTTTCCATCTACATCCACAAACCTTGCATCAAGGCTGTCGCTGTATTTGCTGCCCAGTTTAAAAATATGTCCTATCTCGATTCCTTTTTCTGCTTTAAGTTTTTTGCCGCAATTAATACAGCTACTGCTGTCCTTTCCGGGTGATGACTCTGATATTTCGAAATTTGCAGAATATCCGCACTCCGGACAAAAAACCAGTTTATCTTCACCATTTTCGGCGAGTATTATGAATTCATGAGATGAGCTTCCGCCAATCAGACCGGTATCTGCCTCCACTACCCTGTACCGGAGGCCAATTCTCTCAAGTATCCTGCAGTATGCGTTATACATCTTTTTATAAATGACTTCAAGATCAGCATCATTTGAGCAAAAGCTATAAGAATCCTTCATTATAAATTCCCTTGCTCTCAGTAGTCCGTATCTCGGCCTCATTTCATCCCTGAACTTGACCTGTATTTGATAAAGATTGACGGGTAGATCTTTATATGATTTCAAATCCATATATGCAAGGTATGTAATCAATTCCTCATGTGTCGGACCCAGGCAGAAATCCCTTTTATTTCTGTCTTTCAACCTGAACATCTCCGGGCCATATTCTTCCCATCTCCCCGATTTTTTCCATAAATCCGAAGGCTGTAAAACCGGTAAAAAAAGTTCTATGGCACCGGCATTGTTCATTTCCTGTCTGACTATTTCTTCAATCTTCCTTAATACCCGGAGTCCCAGAGGTAAGAAAGCATAAATACCGGATGCAATTTTCCTTATAAGTCCGGCCCTTAATGCCAGGGCATGGCTCGATATTTCTGCTTCACTTGGTTCTTCTTTAAGAGTCGGAATAAAAAATTCAGAAAATTTCAATTTACGCTCCCCTTTATTTATTTAAATTAATCTTTTTAAGCTTTTTTTAAACTCATCTACCGCAATCTTTTTATCTATTCTTTTTACTACCTTGCCCTTCAAAAAGACAGCTGCTTTTTCTTTCCCGAAAGCAATCCCTATATCTGCTTCTTTTGCCTCTCCGGGACCGTTAACTATACAGCCCATTACAGCCAGTTTGAGATTCTTTCTAATGCCTCCGGTCAATTTTTCGATCTCGTACACAATTTGACGAAAACCTTCCGCAGTCCTTCCGCAGGTGGGACAGGAAATAATATCCACTCCGACTTTTCTTAAGTTCAGGCTGTTAAGAATTATATAAGAAGCTTCTATCTCGTCTGCCGGATTTCCGGTAAGTGAGACTCTTATAGTGTCTCCTATTCCCATGGATAATAAAATGCCAATACCCACTGACGACTTTATGCTGCCCCTGAACGGAGGACCGGCTTCGGTTATACCCAGATGCAGCGGGTAATCGACCTTATCCGAAATAGCTTCATATACATTTATGGTATCCATAACCGACGATGCTTTAGCTGATATTTTAAAATTTAAAAATTTTAATTTCTCTAAAAGTCTAACACTTTCAAATGTGCTTTCAACCATTGAATCGACTATGTTGCCATTATTTTTTCTAAGTATTTTCTTATCTATGGAACCTGAATTTACGCCTACCCTTATCGCGATTTTTTTTCTTTTGGCTTTTTCTATAATTTCTATAACCCTGCTTTGCCCTCCTATATTACCCGGATTTATCCTTATACCATCAATCCCGATATCCATACATTTTAGGGCCAGATTATAATCAAATTGAATATCTGCTACTACCGGAACCGTAAAAATTCCGTCATTAATAAATTTTTTGAGATGACTGACGGATTTCTTTTCAGGAACCGCTATTCTTATAAGTTCACATCCGCAGTTGATAAGCTCTTCTACTTCTGCCCGAAAATCGTCGGGGTTCTCAAGTTTGGTTTTGGTCATGGACTGGACGATAATAGGATTATCACCGCCTATTTTTAATCTTCCTACCTCTATGACCCTTGTTTTTTTTCTTTTTATCTGCATTTTAAAGAGTTATTTATTCAAAAAGTATATTACCGCAAAGTTACATATTTCGGATATCGAAAGGTTTTATTATATCAAAGACCAGACCAATCAGTAGAAGGGAAACAAGAATAGCTATGCCTGTAAAGTTTAGTACTTCCAGAACCTTTCTGGGAACAGGTTTTTTTCTTATGGTCTCTGCTATGATAAGTATGATATTGCCTCCATCAAGAGGGAAAATCGGAATCAGGTTTCCAAAACCCATAAGGAGGGAAACAAGTGCAATAAAAAATATAAAATTTTGCATTCCCATGGATGCAGATTGCTGAAATATGTTTACTATTCCGACCGGTGAAACCGGTCTGGCTTCACTCAAAGGTATTTTACCCGAAAACAGCATCCCAAATAACTTTACGTAGGTAACACTTATATCCCATGTTAACCTGAAGCTTTCCTTCACGATTTTAAAAAATCCTAATTTCTCCTTAATATATCGGGGGCTTATGCCCAAAAAACCCTGACCTTCGACCTCATCAAGTTTGACTTTCAGGTCAATCTCCTCTCCGTCACGGATAATGGTATATGTCACTTCCTGGTCAGGATATTTTTTTGTCAGATTAGAAAAATCATCCCATGTCTCGATTTTTTGACCGCTTAAAGCAATTACTTCATCACCTATTTCGAAACCAGATGCATCGGCAGAAGATTCGGGCTGAATGAAATCAATTGTCGAAGTGGGAACCAGTATCCCCATGCTTAAATAAATTGCAATAAGTATCACAGCGAAAATCACATTGAAACCCACACCGCCAATCGAGACCAGCAGTTTTTTATAAAAGGGCTTATTTTGAAAGGCTTTATCTTTTAAATCAGGCGGTATGGATTCATTTCTATCCATACCCAGTAGTTTGTTGTAACCTCCGACCGGTATGGCGCTTATTCCGTAAGCAGTACCTTTTCTGTCTTTGAATTTAAAAAGCTTCGGACCAAAACCAATAAAAAATTCCTCGACATGTATTCCGCATAATTTTGCCATTGAAAAATGACCTAATTCATGGACAAATACTATCAGAGACAATCCGATTATTGCTAGAATATACTGCAAAATGGTAGTAAAAGCTTGCATTCGGGATCACAACCTGCCAAATCTTCTATTTCTCTGCTGATAATAATAAATAGCCCTTAAAAAGTCTTTCCTTTTGAAATCCGGCCAGAGAGTTTTCACAAAATAAAATTCGGAGTATGCGATTTGCCACAGCAGGAAGTTGCTAACCCTGTATTCCCCGCTTGTTCTAATCAAAAAATCGGGATCCGGACAACCTCTTGTAAATAAATAATCGGAAAAATTTTTCTCATTCAACTGCTTTAATTCGATATCATTCCTGCTGGCTGATTTGCATATTCTCTTGATTGCATCTATGATTTCCTGCCTGGATCCGTAATTGAAAGCAATATTAAAATAAAGTTTATCATTATCCTGAGTCTTTGTTTCTGCATTTTTAAAAGCCTTTAGTATTTCGGAAGGTATTTCTTTTCTCTCGCCGATGAGTCTTACTCTTACTCCGTTTTTATCCAGACTTTCCAGTTCTTCTCTTAAAGATTTTAAAAAGAGATCCATAAGAAAACTTACTTCGTCCTCTGGTCTTTTCCAGTTCTCGCTTGAAAATGAATACACGGTCAGGAATTTTATTCCCAGTTCTATGCTTGTGGTTATGATATCCCTCAGTGCTTCTACTCCGGCTCTGTGACCGGCAGATCGGGGTAAATTTCTTTTTGCGGCCCACCTGCCGTTCCCATCCATTATTATGGCTACATGTTCGGGTATATTATTTTTTTTTAGTTCTTTTACGGCCGGAACCCCTATAGAAGAAAAAAAAGGAGAAAATAAACTCAAAATACTTCCTACCTACACTTCCATGATTTCTTTTTCTTTCTGGGCTAAAGAATCATTTATCTTTACTATAAACTCGTCGGTGATCTTCTGAACTTCTTCCTCAGAACCAACCAGATCATCTTCGGTTATTTTACTTTCGCTTTCCAGTTTTTTGAATTCATCATTTATCTCTCTTCTGATATTTCTGATGGCAACCCTTCCATCTTCTGCAATCTTTTTTACCAGTTTTACCAATTCTCTTCTTCTTTCCTCGTTCAGAGGCGGGATATTCAGACGGATGACCTTTCCGTCATTTGATGGATTGATTCCCAGATCGGATTTGGATATCTGGGTCTCGATTTCTCTCAAAAACTTTGGCTCATAAGGTGAAATCAGAATGACCCTTGGTTCGGGTATACTCATATTGGACATATGTTTTAATAAGGTCTTGCTGCCATAGTAATCGATATAAATATTATCGAGCAGTGATACAGACGCTCTCCCCGTCCTGATGGTATTAAATTCATGCTGTGTTCTTTCCAGAGACTGCCCCATTCTTTTTTTTGTATCAATCAGTAATGCATCTTTCATTTCTTACTCCTTTGTAACCAGAGTGCCAATTTTCTTACCCATTATAACTCCTTTTATATTACCCGGTTTTGTGATATCGAAGACAATTATAGGTAAATTATTTTCCATACATAAAGATGTGGCTGTAGAATCCAGAATTTTAAGGTTTTTTTGTAATACATCCAGAAAAGAGAGCCTGGTGAACTTCTTTGCGTCTTTAAATTTAAGGGGATCTCTGTTATATACACCGTCTACTTTCGTGGCTTTAAAAATTATTTCTGCTTCTATTTCCAGTGCTCTTAATGCGGCAGCGGTATCGGTTGTAAAATAAGGATTACCGGTTCCGCCGGCGAATATTACCACTCTTTTTTTCTCAAGGTGTCTTACCGCTTTTCTTCTGATAAAAGGTTCGGCAATTTCCTGCATTGATATTGCAGTTTGAACTCTTGTGATTATTCCCATTCTTTCCAATGCATTCTGCAGCCCCAGAGCATTCATAATGGTAGCGAGCATTCCGATATAATCGGCAGTGGTTCTATCCATGCCATTTTCACTGGCAGATACACCTCTCCAGAAATTTCCTCCGCCAATAACTACAGCGACCTCGACCCCCAGTTCTACCACTTCTTTGATCTGACTGGATATATTATTGGTAACCCTCGGGTCTATTCCGTAATCCAGATCACCCAGTAACGCTTCCCCGCTTATCTTGAGTAGAACCCTGCTGTATTTTAATTTTTCCATATTTTTTATTTATTGCCTTCCGGGCAAAAAATATAAAAAGATGTTTTTATTTCTCTTCGCCAAGAACGTATCTTGTAAATCTTTTGATTACTATATTCTCACCTATTTTGGCTATGCTCTGCTTTACCAGGTCCCCTATTTTTATGTCGTTATCTTTTACAAATGGCTGCTCCAGAAGACAGTTTTCCTCGTAGTATTTTTTAAGTTTGCCTTCAGCTATTTTATCAACGATCTTCTCGGGTTTTCCTTCATTTAAAGCTTGCTTCCTGTAAAGTTCTTTCTCTTTTTCGAGTACACCGCCAGGTACATCCTCCATGGAAACATACAAGGGTGCTGCTGCGGCAATATGCAGTGCAATATCATGCACTAAATTTTTGAACATCTCATTTCTGGCTACAAAATCGGTTTCGCAATTGACTTCGACCATTACTCCGACTTTGGATCCCAGATGTATATAGCTGTCTATCAGGCCTTCCTTAGTGGCTCTCAAAGCTTTTTTGGAAGCTTTTGCCAGTCCTCTTTCATTTAATAACTCTTCCGCTTTTTTTATATCTCCTTTACTGTCAACCAGAGCTATCTTGCAATCCATCATTCCGGCATTACTTTTTTTCCGTAATTCTTTAACCAATTCTGCTTTTATTTCCATTGTTCCTCCATATAATCTTTAAATCTCTAAACCCATACGTCATCTTCGGGTGAATCTTCCAAATTATCTTCACTTTTTTCCTTCTCCAGCTCTTTTGCTTCTTCTACTTCCGGACTTTCTTCAAGCTTAACCTTCTCTTCCTTGCCTTTTTTTATGGCTTCGCTTATCACACCGGTTATCAGACTGCAGGAACGGATAGCATCATCATTGCCGGGGATAATAAAATCAATAAGGTCCGGATCACAATTCGTATCCGTTATGGCCACTATTGGTATTCCCAATTTTCTTGCCTCTTTTATTGCTATAATTTCTTTGCTGGGATCGATGGCATAAAGGACGTCAGGAAGTTTTTTCATGTTTCTTATACCCCCTATGTTGAGGAGAAGCTTTTCATATTCTTTTCTTATCCCGAGGACTTCCTTTTTGGGTAACTTTTCAAATATTCCCGATTTTTCCATATTTTCTATTTCATCGATTCTTTTTGTTCTCTTGGTTATCGTTTCGAAATTGGTAAGGGTGCCTCCCAGCCATCTGTTCTTGACATATGGCATTCCGCATTCCTTTGCATAAGATTCTACTATATCCTGAATCTGCTTTTTGGTGCCCACAAATAATATGATTCCATCCTCGCTGGAAACTTTTTTTACGTATTCATAGGCTTCAATTAGCAGCCTTTGTGTCTCCTGGAGATCGATTATATATATACCGTTTTTATCCGTGTATATATATTTTTTCATCTTGGGATTCCATTTCTTGGTCTGATGACCAAAATGGACCCCCACCTCCAGAAGCTGCTTCATAGTTACGATACTCAAAGTAATACCTCCTAATTTTATGGTTTTCCCTCCACCACTTTAACTGCCGTATTTATTCACCATAATACCGCAAGTGGTGTGTGTGATTTCAACGCTCAAGTCTAGCATAATACCTATATTTCATCAAATAATCAATAACAAATTGACATATCGCAAAAGTAAAAATGCTGCTTTCTATTTTTATTTTACTCCTGCTCTCGGGTGAAATTTTTTATAGTCTTTTTTTAACTTTTTAACATTCAAATGTGAATATATTTGCGTGGTCGATATGCTTTCATGGCCCAGAAGTTCCTGTATCTCTCTTATGCCCGCCCCTTCCTGAAGCAGATGGGTGGCAAAACTGTGCCTGATGCTGTGGGGGGTAATATTCTTGTCAATAAGTGCTTTTTTTACATATTTTTTAACTATTGTCCTCATGCTGCGTGACGATAACCTTTTCCCGAATCTATTTAAAAATAAATGTTTATCATTTACATATTTATCCTTCCCCCCGGAAACCAATCTGCTCCTTATTCCAAGATACTTTTTCAGCCAGAATGCTGCCGTCTGATTGAGGTAGACCATTCTCTGCTTTCTGCCCTTACCGGTTACTATCAATTCACTGCCCTGAAGATCAATATCCCCGATTTTTAAACCTTCCGCTTCGCTTACCCTGGCACCGGTAGAATAAAGCAGTTCGAGTATGGCCCTGTCCCTGATCTCAAAATCGTTTTGCGGTTCAAAGCTGTCGAATAATCTTTCAGCTTCGTTTTCGGACATAAATGAGTAGAACCGGTGGCGTTTTCTGGGGACATTTATGGATTCAGTAAGCTGAAAATCTATATAATCATTTCTCTCAAGAAACCTGAAGAAGTTCACAAGAGAAGAATACTTTCTAATAATGGTCCTATTTGAATAGTGGAAATTGTCGATGTATTTCAAGAAATCTCTGAATATATCTAAATTCAATCCGGCAGTTTCAGTAATTTTTTTATTTTTTAGAAAATTTAAAAATTGTATGATATCTTTTTGATATGAGTTTATAGAATTAAGAGATAAGTTTTTTTCATACTTCAGATATTTTATATATAATTCAAGAAAATTAAATAAACTCATACTTATATATAATCACTTTCGATATCCTTCATCTTTCTTCTCACGGTCTCTCTTATTTCCTTTACTTTATCTACTGCCAGAGATCCTTGATCTTTGTCTTCTCTTAACGAATCATAGCCTTCGTTCTTTACTGCACTTAAAAATGCTTTTAACTTGCCTATCATGTCAATCATCAAATATCTTATTTTATCCGACCTGTAATCGACTTTTAAATTTTCTTTCGATAAGTTATCCAGTATTCCGGTAAACTTATAATCTACATCTTTAAAAATACTACTTACTTTCCTCGCATCGAGCTTCTTATTGGAATTTACTCCATCCAGGACCTTTTTTAGGTCCGTTGCGATGATAAGGTCATAATCGTATAATGCAAGTCCCAGAGGGCTTTTCGGTTTTTCGATTTTTTTCTTTCTGAATAGTGCCATTTTGTTTTATTCTCCGTCTTTTTCCGATTAAAAAATATATTATCATTCTAATACAAAATCTAAAATAATCTACTATATTTATTAAAGCTACCTTCCCTGATGAGCTGCTTTATCTCAAGAGAGGCAAGTATGCCAAGGACCTCCCTGACTTCCATTTTTGAGTATCTTACTATTTCTTCCACACTCTTTGCCCGGAATCCAATAAATTCATATATCCTGGCCTCGTTACCCCGGATCCCGATATCCTGTTTGCCCTGTGCTTTCATGTTGTCTTTTTGATCATAATCGCTGCATAGTCTTAAATTTTCCTGATATACTTGAGAAAACTCTTCTAGTATATCATCGATTCTCTCCACAAGCTTGGCACCGTTTTTAATCAATTTATGACATCCTCTGCTTGCCGGACTAAAAATATTACCGGGAACTGCGAATACTTCTCTATCCTGTTTCAGCGCCATTTCACAGGTTATAACTGCACCGCTTTTTTCTCCTGCTTCTATCACTATAACTCCCCTGCAAAGTCCGCTGATTATTCTGTTCCTTATAGGAAAATTATTTTTAAGCGGAGGAGTTTTCGGAAAAAATTCGGTTATTATACTGCCTTTTAAAATTATTTCCTCATATAAGAGTTTATTTTCCGGAGGATAAACTATATCTATTCCGCAGCCCAGGACACCAATGGTCCCTCCTTTTCCCTCAAGTGCTGCTTTATGCGCATAACTGTCGATTCCTACCGCCAGACCACTCACAACCGTTATTCCTATTTCCGATAGATTTCTGCTTATATATGCGGCTGCTTCCCGACCATAAGCGGTACATTTCCTGCTGCCAACAATAGCGATCCCGAATTCCATTTCTTTTATCTTATTTCCCCTAAAGAATAGAAGCGGAGGGGGCGAATATATCTGTTCCAATATATCAGGATAACCATCATCGCCGATGCATAACAATTCTACTTTATTCTTAAAAATATAATCCATAACTTTAAGATATCCATATTTATCCTTTTTATGTGTATCGATTTCAGGATCATGATTATTTTTTTCCCCTGTTTCCAGATTCAACTTCAGATTTTCATATTTTAGAAAGTGTTCAATAGTTTTATTTATATCGCCGCTATTTTGCCTGAATATATCCATGAATTTTGAGGATTTGATTTTCCTGTCAATCAGTATGTATAATATTTTTTCTTTATTTCCGATTTCCATAATCAAAAATTGCTGCCCGGATTACAACCATATCCCACCCTGTAATTGATGGCTTCTATAACGTGGTTCTCTTTGATGGTATTGCTCTGCTCAAGATCTGCTATGGTCCTTGAGACTTTTAGGATGCTGACCGTTCCTCTGGCTGTCAGATTATATTTTCCTGAAATTGTGTATATGAGGTCCCTTATTTTTTTATCATCTTTTAACCATTCATTTATAATTTTTATCCCGACTTCGGAATTGTAACTGATCTTTTTGCCTTTGAATCTATCATTCTGGATATAAAGACATTTCTCTATGCGGCTTTTTATCTCATCTGAATTCTCACTCGTCCCGGTATTTATGAAACTACTTTCCGGAAGTCTGGCAACAGTAACTCTCATATCGATTCTATCCATGACCGGTCCCGACATCTTCTTCCAGAATTTTTGTATTTCTCTCTGACTGCAGACACATTTTCTGCTTCCATCTCCGAAATATCCGCAATAACAGGGATTAGTGGCCATTATTAACATAAAATTACAGGGAAAGCTGAAAGAAAGATGGCTTCTCGTAATAATGACTTCCTTATTTTCCAGAGGCTGCCTCAGGTCCTCTATAAAATTCTTTGGAAACTGCGAGAATTCATCCAGAAAGAGCAGACCCTTATGGGCAAGACTGATTTCACCTGGTCTCGGATTAACGCCCCCTCCGATAAGCCCTGCTCTACTTATTGTATGATGCGGGTTTCTAAACGGCCTTTTCTGAATCAATCGATTTACATGCTTTTCATATAGACTATAGACTTTGGTGACCTCGATACATTCCTCCAGATTCAAATCCGGCATTATAGTAACCGCACGTCTTGCAAGCATGGTCTTACCGCTTCCCGGAGGGCCAATCAGCATTATATTATGCCTGCCGCTTACGGCTATCTCGAGTGCCCTCTTTGCCCTGAGCTGACCTTTCACATCACTGAAATCAAGATCATAGGAGTTGCCTCTGTTAGAAACACTCTCAATTTTATCCCTGCATATAAATTTCCCGATATTTTCCCTACATGCAAATGCCTCCACAGCTTCGGATAGATTTTTACATGCCACTATACCCACACCGGAAATAAAAGAAGCCTGATTCGCAATTTCATGAGGCACCAAAAAATATTTTTTACCGAGTCTCTGAGATTCCTCTGCCATCGAAATCAGTCCCTTTACCGGATTTATCTTCCCATCAAGAGACAGCTCACCTACGAAACAGGACTCTCCGGATATATCGCATTTGATCTGACCGCTGGCTGCAAGAATCGCGAGTGCTATTGGCAAATCATAAAAAGAGCCGTCCTTTTTTATATCTGCCGGTGATAGATTTACGATTATTTTTTTAACCGGAAAATCGAATCCGCTGTTGATTACCGCGGACCTTACTCTCTGTCTCGATTCATTTACCGCTTTCCCAGGCAGTCCCACTATTACAAAATCGGGGAGACCCCTTGAAAGATGCACCTCTACGGATACTCTTATGGCATTGATTCCAATCAGTGTGAAACTGTCAAGTTTGAAGAACATGATATGATTATATAATCATATATGCATATAGTCAATTATGTAATAGATGTGATAATCATAATATTTATATTTGATAAAATGATAAAGGAAGGTATTTTTATTTTTTTCTCAATTTTAAATAATATTTTTTCTCGGCGGCAATCCCGTCCAGGATAGAATGAAGCAGTCTGGCTTTCTCTTTTATATCAAGACCTTTTGAGTCTCGCCTGGCTTCTGCCAGCGCACCCTCCAGCTCAACAACATATAATATAGTCGCGGCAAGACAAAAATAACTTTTTGATCTGCTAGATTCCCTATTAATCGAATTTAAAGCCTTTTCTGGTAATCACTTTGACACAGGTATCTACAATTTGCGGATCATATAATTTACCCTTATATTTCTTGATTTCTTCTATTGCTGCACTCAGGCCTATCGGAGGACGATACGGCCTGTATGATGACATTGCTTCCACTACATCGGCCACAGCCAGTATTTTTGCCTCAAACATTATGTCTTTATCTTTTAAACCCCTCGGATAACCCGAACCATTCAGCTTTTCATGATGCTGGAATATGATTTCTGCAATTGGTGTTGGAAACTCTATCCCTTTGATCATTTCATAACCCATCTGTGAATGAGTTTTGATCATATCGTATTCAATATCGGATAACCTGCCGGGCTTGGATAAAATCGAAGCAGGTATATTTATTTTTCCAATATCATGGATCACTGCTGCTGTTCTTATCCCCTCGATTGTTTTACTATCCAGGCCGAGTTCAGTTGAAATAGCCACAGCCAGTTTAGAAACTCTTTTTTGATGACCCGAAGTATATGGATCCTTTGTTTCCACTATTGCTGCGAGGGTATTGATAGTACCTTCCAGGGTTTTTTTCAGTTTCAGGTAACTTACTTTTAGATTATTTTCTATTGCCTTACGATTAGTTATATCAAACCAGTTTATTATTAAATATTTTAACTCTCCATTACTTAATATCGGTTTCGCATCAACCTCTACCCAGAACTCTTCTCCCATTTTACTGTTAAAGAGTACCTCCCTCCTGCTGCAGCCTTCTCTCAATATAACCTTAAACTCCCTAACATATCTGGCTTTAGATTCCCTGGGCCACCAGGGATAAGGCGGCTTTTTACCTAAAACTTCATTTGACTTAAAACCAACCAGATTTACCAGTGCCTGATTCACATATTTTATGGAAGTATCCGCATTAATCACCATAATGGGACTGGGGGAATTCTCCATCAGGCTTGAACTGAACTTTTCACTGATTTTTAATGATTCTTCCACCTGTTTCTGTCTGGTTATATCATCATAAATAGATATTATTTCCCCTGAAGGCAGCTTATAGACATAATTACGCCTCCAGCCTGAGATCCTGTTATCTTTATAAAAAGATATGGGAAATTTTTCAGGTGTTCCGGTTTTATATACTCTTTTAAAGACATCAAAAAGTCCAAATTCCTTTGCTGCTGGGAAAACTTCCAGAATACTTTTGCCTATGACATCTTTTTTTCTGATTTTTTCTATTTTTCCCCCGGCTCTATTAAAATCTTTAAAAATAAAATCTTTACCATTATTTATAGTCTCATATATTGATACTCCACTGCTCATATGCTCGAATAACTCTTTAAACCTGTTTTCGCTTGCTTTTATTCCATCTAATATCTGCTTATTTTGTTTATTATTCATCTTACTTTTTGTTACTTCTTTTTTTGTTACCATGGCTTTTTTGTAATAATTTATAAAATAATAGTTATTTCTTTAATTACTTTTACTTAAAACACATTATAAAAATAATAACAATAAATCTATTCGCTTAAAATATTATATTTTAGGACTTCTATAACGTCAAATAGCAGGTTCAATGTTATTTATCAAAAGGCATTTTCTATATGCTCGATTTTCAGATTTCTGTTATCTTTCAGAGTACCATATGAGTTTATTTCTTGCAGCAAATTTTTTTTTATTGCAATTTCCTCGATAAAACTTCTGCCAATGATTATGGAAATAATATTAAAACTGGGATTATATTCCGAAAGTCTGTTAGAAGTGATATACAGACTGGCCACTTTTTTTATTCTTGACACTTTTAATCTATTTACTGCTTCCAGAGGGTCTCCGTATTCCAGATTGGTCCTGGTTTTGACTTCAGCAAAAATCAAATTTCTGCCCTTTCTGGCAATTATATCTATTTCACCGTATCTCGTTCTGTAATTTTTTTCTAATATAAAATAGCCTTCCTCTTCCAGGTACTTTTGGGCAATAAATTCGCCGGTTTTTCCTATGATTTTTTTACTTAAGACTGCTAACTTAAAACACCTCTGTAAGATACTCTGTGAATATTTGTGGGACCATACTTTTGTAAGGATTTCAGATGTTTTCTGGTACCGTAACCTTTATTTTGTTCAAATCCATATTCAGGATAATACCTTGAAAGCTTGAGCATTATACAATCTCTGATTACCTTGGCGATTATTGAAGCTGCGGCAATAGAAATACTGAGACTATCGCCGTTTACAATGGGTAAATACTCAATACCCAGATCCACACTGATATAATCAGCTAAAATAATATCCGGTTTTATTTTCAGAGCATCAATTGCTTTTTTAAATGCAAGTGCATTCGCCCTGGTTATTGATAGGCTGTCGATTTCATCGGAAGGAATCTTTACTATTGACCAGCAGAGGCAGCTTCTGATTATTTTTTTAAAAATATATTTCCTTTTTTCTGAAGGAAGCTTTTTGGAATCATTTATATCTTCTATTATCAGTTTCTTCTTATCCAGAATGACAGCCGCAGCAACCAGTGGACCGGCAAGCGACCCTCTTCCCACTTCATCTACACCGGCTATTTTTTCATAACCTGCAATTAACAGATTATCTTCATAACAGCGTAGATCCAGCAGCCTTTTTATTTCTTTAAACTCCATAGCGGTACCAAAAAAATTACCACCTTGATGGCGGCCAGTAAATTATGACTAATTCTCCGAATACATCATCTTCCGGAATTGTCCCAAAAAACCTGCTGTCAAAACTATTGTTCCTGTTATCTCCCATTACGAATAATTCATTTTCACCGACAGTTACGGTCTGATTTATATAAAAAATATCCTGACCGGCCGGAAGATAATTTTCAACGATTTTTTCTCCATTAATGAAAATCTCACCTTCTGTGGTGAGAGTAATTTCATCCCCTTCTATTGCGATTGCTCTTTTTACAAGATCCTTCTTTTCTAGCGGAGAATGAAATGCTATGATATCTCCTCTTTTTATAGTGCCGAATTTATATGCAAGCTTATTTATTATTACTTTATCTCCCACCTTCAGCATAGGTTCCATTGAGGGTGTAGGAACATTGAAGGGCTCCAATATATAAATTCTGATCAATGTAGCTGATATTACTGCGGCTAAAACGATAATGATATATATTAAAAATTCCCTGAAGATTTTTCTTTTTCTGGTATTAACCTGTTTATTTTCAAGAGGCATTAATATAAAAGCCCACTGCTACTTTCATTATTTAAATTTGATTTTTGACTTCTTGCCGATCGTATCCCTGAGGTAATATAGTTTGGCTCTTCTTGTCAGGCCTTCGCCTACTCTTTCTATAGACTGGATTACAGGTGAATTCAGAAGAAATGTTCTTTCGACTCCTACATTATTGAAAGAGATTTTTCTTACTGTAAATGTCTTACTGATTCCCGAACCCTTGATAGCGATTACAATCCCTTCAAAGGTTTGACTTCTGTCTTTATTCTCTTCGCTGATTTTTATTTTGACTTTTATTTTATCCCCCGGACCGAACCGGGGTATATCAGTTTTTAAATATTTACTTTCTATCTTATCCAATTTATTCATTTTTTTCTCCAGCCTGTTTCTTTTCTTTCTAATTAGAACCAAACAAATATAATTAATTTAACTGTCTTTGTCAAATAAATCCGGTCTTCTTTTCCTGGTCATTTCTACCGATTTTTCTTTTCTCCATTTCTCTATATCTTTATGGTTCCCACTCAGAAGAATTTTTGGAACGGTCATCCCTTTAAAAACCGGAGGTCTTGTATACTGGGGGTAGTCAAGTAAATTTTTTTCAAAAGATTCTGATCTTAATGATTCCGCTTTTCCGACTACACCAGGAATTAACCTTATTATCCCGTCTATCAAAACCATTGAAGGGATTTCTCCGCCTGAAAGTACATAATCACCTATAGAGATCTCGAGATCCACCATAGATTCCATGACCCTTTCGTCAACCCCTTCGTATCTTCCGCAAATAACAATTATATTCTCAAGACCTGACATATATTTTAACTTATTTTGATTTAATCTTTCTCCTCCGGGAGAAAGCAGAACCACTTTTCGCTTTTCCTTATCCTTTACCCGACTCCGTCTCTTGATAAAATCAATGGCTCTACCTATTGGTTCCGGCATTAGAACCATTCCGGGTCCCCCGCCATAAGGTCTATCATCAACCTTCCCCTGTTTATATGTTGTAAAATCCCTCAAATTATAGATATTCAACCGGCAGATATTTTTTTTGAATGCTTCTTTTATAATCCCGAATTCAGTGATATTGTCAAACATTTTGGGAAAAATTGTTATGATATCTATTTTTAACATTTCCTAAATAAAAGACCCTAAAAAGACTTATAAAAATGAATAAATAATTATTTTAAATGTATTCCGGAATTTTTTTTAATATTATCTTTCTGTTTTTTAAATCTATGCTATCTATATAATTTTCAATAACCGGAATATAAAGAATATCGCCTTCCATGTAACCTGTATTTAGATTCTTGTTATCTATTCTTACTGCCAGATTATCATTGGAGGCTAATTTTTCGACATTTATTACTTTGCCAATAGGGACGTCGTTTTTTGTGCAAACAGTGCACTCCAGAATATCATCTATCCAGTACTGGTTACTTTCCAGTACCGGACCGTCTTTTATGAGGCGGAAGACACTTATTCCTTTTAAATCACAGGCAGCATTTCTGCTATCTATACCTTTGAATTTTATTATCGAGGCTTCCGGTTTATCTTTCCTCCATCTGATACTTTCTACTTCTGCTTTCCGTGTACATCTTTCATCAAAAAAAAGTACGTCTCCCCTTTTAATAGATTTGGGATAATCTGTAAGCAACATCACAACTGTTTCTCCTTTTATTCCATGCGGCTTACCGATTATCCCAATTAATCTTGCATCTACATTTATTTCCGACATTTACCAATGCCTGTTAAAATAATCTATTTATGCTTATATATTAAATTATCAATCCATTATTTTTACAATAGAGGATTTACCTCTTTTAGCAGATGCGGCTCTCATTATGACCCTTAGAGCATTTGCAGTTCTTCCTTTTTTCCCTATTACTTTTCCCAGATCATCTTCAGCTACGTTAAGCTTGAAAATTACTGTTTTTTCATCTTCCTCCTCTTCCGTAATTTCTACGTTATCAGGGCTATCAACTAGCTCTTTTACCATGTACTCCAGTAGTTCTTTCACTGTTTACCTCCAGTCTAAGTTGTAATAACTACTTCTTTAAACCAATCTTATCAAAAAGCTTTTGAACTGTATTTGTAGGTTTTGCACCTTTCTTTATCCAATCAAGAGCCTTTTCTTTATTCACTTCTATTATTGATGGATCACTTTTAGGGTCGTATATACCTATTTTTTCAATGAACCTTCCGTCTCTTGGTGATCTGATATCTGCTACAATGATTCTATAAAAGGGCTGTTTTCTTGAACCCATCCTGGTCAGTCTTATCTTTACACTCAACCTGTAACCTCCAAATTCTTAAATAGTTAATTTTTCGCTTTAATAATTATATATTTTTCCATAAAACTTGCAAAACATTTTTTATCTACAAATTTCCGGTAGGAAAATTAAATTTTCCTTTTTGACCTGAAAACTGTTTCATCATTTGCTTAGTTTTACTGAATTGCACGAGCAATTTATTTACTTCTGATACCGAGCTCCCGCTTCCCTTTGCTATCCTTTTTTTCCTGTTTCCGTTAATTATATGCGGTTTTCTTCTCTCCTCCACGGTCATTGAATTGATTATAGCTTCTATTCGGGATAGATAAGAATCGTCTAAATTTATTTTCTTGAATATCTTGTTTTTATTAGGTATAGGCAGCATTGAAAATATTTTATCCAGTGATCCCATTTTTTTAATACTCTTAAGCTGTCCTATAAAATCTTCGAAGTTTAGCTCATTTTTATAGATCTTTTCTTCTATCCTCTTTGCCTCTTTTTCGCTTACCACTTTTTCCGCTTTTTCGACAAGGGTCAGTATGTCTCCCATTCCCAGTATTCTGGAAGCTATTCTATCCGGATAAAAAATATCAAAATCCTCGATTCTCTCTCCGTTGGAAATAAATTTTATCGGTTTTTTAACCACATAGTATACGGAGAGCGCCGCTCCACCTCTGGTATCACTGTCCAGTTTTGTCAAAATTATTCCGTCACATTCGACTCTCTGGTTAAAAGTCGAGGCAATGTTTACTGCTTCCTGCCCGGTCATAGCATCCAGTACCAGAAATATCTGATGAGGATTTACCTTGCTTTTGATATCTGCAATTTCTTTCATCATTTTTTCATCTATATGTAATCTTCCGGCAGTATCGATTATGATCACATCACTTCCGGATTTTTTAAAAAGTTCTATTCCCTTTACCGATATTGATACGGGATTCGAATTGCTTTCCGAATAAACATCCACAGTTATATTTTTTGCCATATCCTCAAGCTGTAATACTGCTGCCGGCCGGTATATGTCCGCAGCAACAATAGATACTTTTTTCTGGTATTTATTCTTTAAAAAATTAGCCAGTTTGATGACCGCCGAAGTTTTCCCGGTCCCCTGCAGTCCGACAGTCATTATAACCGTAGGTCCCCTGGGAGCAAAAACAACGCCGCTGCTGGTTGAGCCAAGCATTCTTGTAATCTCCTCATTTACTATTTTTACTACCTGCTGATATGAGGTCAAACTTTCCAGTATCTTTTCACCTATTGCTTTTGATTTTACGTTTTCCAGGAATTCTTTTACTACCTTAAAGTTCACATCAGCTTCCAGCAATGCCAGTTTGATTTCCCTCAGGGCATCATCCAGGTCATTTGGGCTTAATTTCCCTTTATTTCTTATTTTATAAAATAGATTCTCAAACCTGGTTGTCAACAGATCAAACATAACTAAAATCCCTTTCCGCCTTCAGTTATCAGGAGAATATCGATTCTGCAAATCCTACAGGATCAAAAAAATGTATATTATCCAATTTTTCACCATCTGTTACCAGTTTTATAGGTATACCCAGATCATTTTTTATTGTAAGCACTATCCCTCCTCTGGAAGTGCTGTCTATTTTGGTCAGAATGATTCCGGTCAAATCCAAAGAATTGTTAAAAAGTTCCGCCTGATTTCTGGCATTCTGTCCCGTAGTGGAATCAATTACAAGTAGTATCTCGTCTACTTCCCGATCAATTTTCTTCGTTATCACTTTTTTTATTTTTTTAAGTTCTTCCATAAGATTATAAGAAGTCTGCATCCTGCCTGCAGTATCGATTATAACCAGATCGATTCCTCTGGCTTTTGCCTTTTCCAGGCTGTCATATACTACCGCTCCCGGATCGGAAAACTTCTGGTGATAAACGATATCCAGATCCAGCTTTTCGGCATAATGCTGTATCTGTTCAACCGCAGCTGATCTGTACGTATCGGCAGCGGATATCAAAACTTTCTTACCTTTTCCTTTAAACATACTGGCCAACTTTGCAACCGAAGTGGTCTTACCCGTCCCATTTACGCCCACTATCAAAAACACCGTAGGAGGTGCGGGTGATATTTTTAAATCACCGTCTCCGTTGGTCTTAAGAATTTCTATGATTTGCTCTTTCAGCAGTGCCTTTATTTTTTCGATATCATTTATATTTTCACTATAAACATGTTTTTTCACTTCAGCCAGTATTTTACCTGTGGTATTGATACTGATGTCGCTTGCAACCATCTGTTCTTCCAGTTCATCCCAGAATAATTTGTGGTTATCCTTAAATTTGTTCCAGATATTATTTAGATTCTTAATTAATCTCAGCATATTTCTTTCCGATTCTTTCCGAGATTATTTTTGAGATTCCATTTGATTGCATACTTACTCCATAGATCGTGTCCGCAATTTCCATGGTCCTTTTCTGGTGGGTAATCAATATTATCTGCTGTTTTTCGGAAAATTTTTTGACCAGAACCAGAAAACGGTTTATATTGGCATCGTCCAGAGAAGCATCCACTTCATCAAAAACATAAAATGGAGAAGGATTTATCGAGTAAATAGAGAAAAGAAATGCTATGGATATCAAAGACTTCTCTCCTCCTGACAGGAGAGAAAGTGGCACAAACTTACTACTACCAATATCTACTCTGAGATCCACCCCGATCTCATCGTCATCGGCACCATTGCTTTTTTCAAGCTGCATCTCACCTTCGCCTAAGGGGAAGAGGATCTTGAAGTAATTTTTAAAGCACCTGTTTATCTCATCAAATTTTTTAAAGAAAAAATCGGATATTCTATCATTTATCTCTTTAATAAGATCCTCCAGGTTTTTCTTACTTTCAACGAGATCGGTCCTCTGACCTTCCAGAAAATCATATCTCTTTTTGATTCTACTGTATTCAATGGCTGCATTTGGATTGACCATTCCGTACCCTTTTATCTCGTTTTTATACTTTCTTACCTTTGTTTCGGACTCCCTGATGTTAATTGAGGGTTTATAGCTTTTTAAAGCATATTCAATCGATACGTTATAATTATCAACGATATTTCCGGTTATAGTTTCCACTCTTTCTTTTATTTGTTCCTTCTTAAGTTCAGCCTTGTATATAGCATTTTCCAGGCTTGATCTGGAGTTATTCAAAAGGTTTATCCGGTTTTCGAATTCGTTTGACTTGTTCTGGTTTTCCGAAATCAACTTGCTTCTTTTTTCAAACTGCTGGTAGAGTTTCTTTTTTATATTTTCCGAAATCAATAGAAGACTGTTCAGAAGCAATTGTATCTTTTTGGACCTTTCCCTGTTGATATTGCAAAAATCCCTGATACTTTCGGCCCACTCCATTCTTTTTTTAACATTATCGATTTTTACAACATCTGCTTTCTGCGGTCCCTTTGTCCCATCCTTGCCCTCATTCTGCATGACAGCTCCGATTATTTTTTGTAATTTCTCAATTTCTTCTGAGATAAGTTTTGTTTCATTTTCTATATATAAAGTACTATCCTCATCTTTAAACTTCCTCTTCATTTTCTTTAGCATTTCCGTAAGCAGGCCATTGATTTTCTTCAGTCCTTCCGAAATCTTCTCAAGAAAAGGTACACCGCCGTATTCCTTATCAAACCCGGATGAGTCCTGCGGGACATTCTTGCTTCCTATACCGCCCGCAAATTGGAGGTCGAACATATTGTATAACGTACCGAACATGTTCTTTTTGCTCTCAATCAGAGCTGCCAGGTTTTCAAGATTGTTTTTCTCCGAATTAAATAAATCGGTTTTATTTTTCCAGGATTCATACTCATCCCGGCTTTTAACGG
Organism: uncultured Actinomycetota bacterium; assembly: GCA_964517765.1. Classification (GTDB taxonomy): domain Bacteria; phylum Actinomycetota; class Humimicrobiia; order Humimicrobiales; family Humimicrobiaceae; genus Hydromicrobium. The sequence goes on from CAZFEN010000008.1 coordinate 43,214, forward strand.
TATGCTTTAAAAAATCATCTTTTTCTTTTTCTACAATAGAAATATTGCTATCGATTTCTTTTATCCCGTCTTTATTTTTATTATATGATTTATTTTCATTTTCCCATTCCTTATTTAACCTGTTTAGATGAGCAATAAACAGAGAGATTTCTTCACTTTTTAGAAGATTTGAAATTTCTGCATATCTCTGAGCCTTTTTTGCTTCGATTTCGAGAGGATCCATGGTTCTTTTTATTTCTTCCATCAAGTCATTTATTCTTTCGATATCATTTTTGACCTTTTGGAGTTTATTTATGGATTTATCTCTCCTGTTTTTATGTTTCGATATCCCCAGTACCTCATCGATTATAGCTTTCCTTTCGATGGGTTTAAGAACGGCAATTTCATTGATCTGGCCCTGATTTATAATAATATGCAGGCCCTTACCTATACCACTGTCAGCGGTAAGATCCTGGATATCTAACAGCCTGCAGGGTGAGGAATTTATGAAATATTCACTTCCCCCACGGGAAAAAACTCTTCTTGTAAATTTAACCTCTCTGAATTCGGTATCGAATGATTTATTAGAGTTATCGAAAAGCAGTGATACCTCGGCAATAGCCATTTCTTCATTCTTACTTTTAAAAATTACATCTCCCATTGAGCTCCCCCGCAGGGACGTGGGACTTTGCTCGCCCAGAACCCATGAGATAGCATCGGTTACATTGCTTTTACCGCTTCCATTGGGTCCCACAATAACACTGATGCCAGGCTCAAAGAATAGTTGGCTTTTATTTTTAAAAGATTTAAAACCGCGAAGTGTTATGTTCTTTAAATACAAATTTAATTCCCAAAATAAAAAATTATAAATTTAGTTTATAAAGAGTTTTTAAAGTATTTTTGGCAGCATCCTGCTCGGAATCTTTCTTACTCTTCCCTTTACCTTTTCCAACTACCCTGTCATCAATAGTTACCACTGAGAAGAAAGATCTATTATGATCGGGTCCATTGGATTTGATGAGCTTATATTTTGCAAGTTTGGAGTAATCAGCCTGAACAATTTCCTGAAGATAGGTTTTGTAATCAGTGATTTCCGGAGTTTCGATATTTTCCTCGATCTTATCCCTATATCTTCCCAGAACCCAGTCCATTGTGAATTCTATTCCCTTGTCTATATAAATGGCACCAATAAGAGCTTCCAGACTATTGGCTAAAATAGATATCTTTTTTCTACCTTTACAGGATTCCTCATTCTCGCTTAAAAGTATATGCCTGTCTATCTTTATTTCTCTTGCTATTTGGAAAAGTGCACTTCTGCTTACCAGGGCCGCCCTTACCTTTGCCATCTTTCCTTCCGTAAAGTCGCCGTGTTTTTTATATAAATACGACGTGATAATTAAAGACAGCACACTGTCACCTAAAAATTCCAGCTGTTCGTTACCCCGTGACTGAATATTTATCTGGTGCGCAAAAGATCTGTGAGTCAGACTTTGTATATATATACCCGGATCCGGGGCATCAATTCCCAGTTTTTTTAACCAGCCCTGTACTCTTGTGCGTAAAACTTCTTCGTTATTTTTCATCGAAAAATCCCGCCACCCCTGGTAATATAATAGGGGTTATTAATCGATTCCCAAACTACTTTTTGGAATTAGCTTCTATGTAATCAAGTACATCTTTTACTGATATGATCTTTTCTGCATCCTCATCGCTTATTTCTATTCCGAATTTATCTTCAAATGCCATAATTAGTTCCACTAAATCCAGTGAGTCAGCTCCCAGATCATCAACAAATTTACTTTCAGCTTTAATATCTTCTTCCTTCGCACCCAGCACTTCAACTAAAACCTTTTTAAGCTCGTCAAAATTTCCCATTCTTACTCCTTTTGCTTTCATTTTATCTTTATTAAATTATATTATTGATCTCTTTGTCGATTTTACTCGTCAAATTGTTTCGAAGACTTTCGATAGCAGCTCTTACCGCACTTTTAATCGCCTTGGATTTTGAACTTCCGTGGGAAATAATTACAAGTCCGTTCAGTCCCAGAAGTTGTGCACCTCCATACTCTTCATAATCAAATCTTTTCTTCATATTTACAAGAGAACTCTTTAATACCAGTGCTGAAAGTTTTGCCATTGTGCCTGACTTCAGGATCTTTTTTATTTCACCAAAAAAGAAATTTGCCATACCTTCTACCAATTTCAATATCACATTTCCCACGAAACCATCGCACACAGCGACATCTGTTCTCCCTTCAAACAGTTCTCTACCTTCAATGTTTCCGATAAAGTTGATCCCCGGATAATCCTTTAGTAATTTATAACTCTCGACACTTAGTTCGTTCCCCTTCTTTTCCTCTTCACCTATATTGACCAGAGCAACTTTTGGATTTTTTATTCCTAAAATATTTTCGGAATAAATTTTTCCCATAATGGCAAATTGTTTTAGATAAGAAGGCTTACAATCTGCATTGGCACCGGCATCTATCAATATAAACTTTTTATCCCCCAGTGGTATAACTACAACAATGGCCGGCCTGTATACATTTTCTATTCTTTTCATGTTAAAAAGGGAACATGCCATTACGGCACCGGTATTACCGGCTGAGATGAAAACATCTCCTTTACCCTCTGATACAAGCTGCGAACCTATAAAGATCGAGGAATCCTTTTTTTTCTTTAATACTTCCGACGGGAGCTCACACATTCCTACTTCCTGGGAACTGGGAACAATCTCTATACCATCAAGATCCAGCCTGCTGGAAATTGCCGCTTTTTTTATCTTATCAGGATTTCCCACCAGTCTGATTTTTGCTCCATAGTCTTTTCTGGCTTCCACTGAACCCTTTACTATCTCTTCGGGAGCAAAATCCCCGCCCATTGCATCTATAATAATTGAGTAATTATTCGAATCGAACTTTTCCATATTAGATCATTGGTTGTAGCTATTTTTTTGATATTTCCAGTAATCTGTCTATATTTATATACTCCCGTACCACATCTACTATCTTATTTATCTTTTTAATCTCATGAAACCTTACATGACCGATTATTTCTCCAACTTTTTCTACTGCGGTAAGAGTGTCGAAATTAACCAGAATCATGGGTACGCCCAATTCTTCGGCTCTCCCGAGGACAACGGTACTCGGTTGGAAATTACCGGTAAGTATAAGACATTTTGTAGGGGTCTCCAGTGCTGCCAGCTGAACATCTGCTCTATCACCGCCTGTTATAACCGCTTTATTAGTTTTTCTTCTGAAAAACTTTAACGCCTGTTCCTGGCCCATTGCTCCGACCATAAATGTTTCCACCAGTTCATCCACTTTATCTTCGGCACAAATTATCTGACCGTTTAAAAGTTCGGCCATTTCCCTGACACTTACAGAAGACAGCATCTTGTCAGAAGCTACATGTCCAAAGAGTTCTATTTTATTTTTCTCGAGGTATGGAATTACGAGCTCTTCAAGAAAATCCATTTGACTTCTTGGTACCCAATTTATGATTATTCCTGTCAGACAATCACCCAGCATTTCCTTTGAATAAAGTATCTGATCTACGATTTCAGAGCCATATTTAATAACCAGAACTGTTCTGGCATCAAGTTTTGCACAAATATTTTTCGCGGATATTCCGAGGAAGTAACCATCTTCTATGCTTTTGGCCCCTTCCAGTATTATAATATCCTTATCTTTTTGAATCCTTTTATAAGCTTTATCAATTAAATCAATGAAACCCATGGAAAAATTCTGGTCCCTCAAACCTTCTCTGATGTATTGCTGGGTAAGCACGATCGGGCACATATCTTCAAGTTTTTCTTTTACGTCAAGTATGCTTGATATATACTGGGCATCTTCGTCTGTAGTAATCCCTCCTACCCGTGTTGGCAGAGTCCCTACCGGTTTCATATATCCTACTTTCAGACCTTTTTCAGCAAATAATTTTCCTACGCCCACGCACATCGAACTCTTTCCGGAAAAAGGCTGATTTGAAATAAAAAATAACGGTACCATTTTAACCTCCTATTCTTATTCTTACATCTCCAGCTATGGACCCCTCTCCCTGTTTTTTTACGAACAAAGGATTTATATCCATTTCTACTATTTCAGGAAAATCCATAATCAGCTGGGAAACTTTAAGCATGATTTCGATTATACTTTCAATATCTGACGGATCTTCGCCTCTTGTTCCTTTAAGGAGACTAACGGTCTTGACTTCTTCTATCATCTCACCGGCCTCATGTCTGCTTAAAGGAGCAATCCTAAAGGAAACATCTTTTAATGCTTCGACGTATATTCCCCCGAGCCCAAACATAATCATGGGCCCAAATTGCGGGTCTTCACTAATACCAATAATGGTTTCTTTTTTATCCTTAATAAATTCCTGAACCAGGATACCCCGAATATTGACATCAGGCATATATCTTTTTACATGAAAAAGAATGTCATCGTAACTTTCCTCAAGTTCTTTTTCATTTTCTATCCCAATCCTTACACCGCCAACATCGGTCTTATGCAAAATATTTGGAGAAACGATTTTAAGCACCAGAGGATATCCTATTCTTTTTGCAATTTCTTTTGCTGCATTTATATCCGGGGCTAATTCAGCTTCCGGTACCCTTATGCCATATGCCTTTAAAATTTCTCTTGCTTCCAATTCTCCGAGTTCCAATCTTTCTTCAACCCTGCAATGCTCGAACACTCTTTTAACTTTTTCCCTGTCAACATCAAAATTTTCTATAGGGAAACTCAATCTGGATTTCCAATCACTTTGCTCCATCATGACTTTCAAAGTATCCACCGCTTCCTCAGGAATATCAAAACTTGGAATATTATTTTCGGTTAAAAACTTTACTGCTTTCGCGACTTCAGAACCCCCTATAAAACTTGTCACTACCGTTATACCCCTGTCGTTCTTATTAAATATTTCCACAACTGCTTTTGCGGTTTTTAAAGGCTGGGTCATCGCCTGCGGCGTAAGAAGTACAATCAGTGCATTGACATTAACATCATTTATAACTACTTCCAGAGCCTTTCTATATCTGTCTGCCTGTGCATCTCCAAGTATATCTATCGGATTATAAAAATTTGCCGCTTCCGGTAAAAATCCCTTTAATTTATCCAGAGTTTCTATACTCAAACTGGTCAGTGATATATTATTTTTTTCACAGGCATCTGTAGCCATAATGCCGGGACCGCCCGCATTTGTTATTATTGCAACTTTTTTACCTTTAGGCAATGGTTGATAAGAAAAAGCAGTAGCATAATTAAAGAGATCTCTTATAGTATTTGCCCTTATGATTCCCGTCTGTTTGAAAACGGCCTCATAGGCTTTTGCGGAACCGGCAAGGGTACCGGTGTGAGATGATACCGCTCTTGCTCCGGCATCTGTATTTCCTGATTTAATGATGATTATGGGTTTCTTTTTTGATACCCTTGAAGAAATTTTAATGAACTGTCTGCCATTTTTTATACCCTCAAGATATGCAGTGATAACTTTGGTATTCTCATCACCTTCCCAATCATCAAACAAATCATTTTCAGAAATATCTGCCTTATTTCCAAGCGACACAAATTTAGAAAGCCCGATCTTATTAGTTTTCGCCCAATCCAGTATCGAACTGCCCAGTGCACCCGATTGTGATATGAAACCTATCTTGCCTCTGGGCGGCATAAGGTCTGAAAAAGTTGCATTTATCGGACATTCCGTATCGATGATCCCCATACAATTGGGTCCAAGTATCCTGATACCGTATTCCTTTGCTTTCGCAATCAGCTGACTTTCCCTTTTCGCACCCTCTACTCCTGTTTCTTTGAATCCTGCAGAGATAATAATGGCCCATTTAACTTTTTTCCTGGAACATTCTTCCAGAGCCTGGAGTACATACTGTACAGGAATAACTATTATAGCCAGATCTATGTTTACAGGAACATTTAAAATGGAAGGATAGCATTGAATACGGTGAATTTCATCGGCATGAGGATTTATGGCAAACAATTTACCTTTGAATCCCGAGTTTATTATATTATCAAGAATGGCATGGCCTACTTTTTCTTCTTCCCTGGCAGCTCCTATTACTGCAACAGAATCAGGACAAAAAAAATTTCGCAAACTCAAAATATACCTCCAATTCCAGTTCTCTATATCTTACTTTTCTTTGCTTGCTTTTTCTGGTTCTTTCTTTTCTTTCTTTTTGCCCTTGTCTTCAAATATGATTATCTCATGTTCGGCATAATACCCGCAATTTGCACAGACTCTATGTGATATCTTTTTACTATGGCATCTCGGGCATTCGACGACATTTACTGCTCTTAACCGATCATGAGTCCTACGCTTATCTCTTCTGGACTTGGATGTTTTTCTTTTTGGAAGCGCCACCGCTATAACCTCCTGAATATCTTGTTACAAACCTGTTATAAATAAACACAAATAAATAAATATATCATAAAAAATTATTTATTCAACAATATTATTTTTCGCCTGTTCCCATTGTACTTGTGAATTGTTCCCTTCCTTTTTCGATAGCAGTCGACAATTTATGTAAAATAACTTCAAGGTTCGCTAACTTTTCATCGGCATAATCTTCGGCTTCCAGCCTGATTGTTCTTGCTCTGGCTTCCACTGCGGACATTAATTCCTCCGATTTCTTACTGGCATTCTTAAGTATTTCGGTTTCACTGACCAGAATTCCTGCTTTTTCTTTCGCTTCCTTTATTATTCTTTCAGAATATCTTTTAGCCTCTTCAATCATATTTTCTCTTTCCTTTACGATCCATCTGGATTGCTTGAATTCTTCCGGCAGTATGTTTCTTAGTTCATCCAGCAGATCATATATTTCGTTCTCATTGACAATTATATTGGATGAAAACGGAATTCTCCTACTCTTGTCCAGAAATTCTTCGATCCGATCCACAATTTCGAATGCATTCATATAATTCTCCCTATTTTTTACTTAAAATATTTTTATTTAAAACTTTCGACTATATCCTTTTCTATTTCTTTAGGAATCAGTCCTTCAATACAGCCCTTGAACCTGGCTACTTCCTTCACTGCACTTGAACTCAGGTATGCAAATCTGGGATTAGTGACCATAAACATAGTTTCTACTTCCGGATTTAACTTTTTATTTATTTGCGCCATTTGAAATTCATATTCAAAATCCGAAATAGCCCTGAGCCCCTTCACTATGACTGTAGCTTTTACTTTTTTCGCCAGATCCACAAGCAGCCCTTCAAATACAATCACTTCTATATTGCCCAGATTTTTCAATGCCCTCTTTACAAAATCGACCCTTTTCTCAGGAGTATAAAACGGTTTTTTCCTCGTGTCTTTAGATATGGCCACAACTACTTTACTAAAAATTTTTGAACACCTTTCGATTATATCCTTATGTCCCTCTGTCAATGGATCATAGGTTCCCGGACATAATGCTATTTTTTCCATATCAGATCCTGTCTCTTAATTTTGATAAGGAGATAGGTAAACCACTTTTTTATCTCCAAAATGTGATTGCCTAATGTTTCTCAAATTTTCCGTTTCTTTTTCGATATCTTTCTTGAAAAAATATTCATATACTATCAGTGTATCGGCCCGGGTAATCTTTTTTTCCGATAAGAGGTCAAATACCTCCCTCATTATACCACTTTCAATTTTGTATGGCGGGTCTATAAAAATTATATCCCACCCGGGGCCTGTATAAGAACGCAAAAAATCCGGGGCTCCGCTTCTGATTATTTTATATTTTTCATCCTCGATTTTTAAGCAGTTGACATTATAGCTTATAAGCTTTATTGATTCAAAACTACTATCAACAAAATATGCAAGGCTGCAGTTTCTGCTTAAGGATTCGATTCCCAATGAACCTGTTCCGGCAAACAGGTCCAGTACATTTGCCTCTTCTATTCTGCTTCCGATAACGTTAAAGATACTTTCTTTTACATTGTCTAAAGTAGGTCTGATTTTATAATCAGATGGAGGTCTTAACTTTCTACTCTTGAATTTACCAGAAATAACTCTAATAGCTCATCACCGTATAAAAAAATTATTCGATTGAAAATATATAAGGATATAAGGGCTGCTCACCCTTATGTACTTCTATGTCCAATTTTGGAAAATATATTTTAATCTTTTTTTTAATTTTCTCAATATCTTCCGGTTTATTATCCTTACCGGTATAAAATGTAATGACTTCCTCGGTGGAATCTGCAATATCTCTTATGAGGTCGATAGTTGCATCAACGATGTTATCGGATATTATTCTGACTTTGCCGTTTGAAAGACCTATGTATTCTCCCCTTTTTATCTCTCCAACCATGAGATTTGCATCTCTTACTGCCTGTGTCACCTCTCCGTCTTTGGTTCTTTTGGCAGCTTCCTCCATATTGGATATATTTTCTTCCATACCTGCGTAAGGATTATATCGGAGTATCGCCGATATCCCTGCCGGTATGCTTCTTGTGGGTATCACATAAATACTTTTCTTCCTTACAATTTTTTTCGCCTGATTTGCGGTCAGTATGATGTTTTTATTATTTGGAAATATAATGACTTCGGAAGCTTCGGTACTATTTATGGCCTTTACTATATCGTAGGTCGATGGATTCATACTTTGTCCGCCGCTTATGATAATATCCACGCCGATGCTTTTAAATACTCCCTCCAGTCCTTCACCATTTACCATTGCTATAAGCGTTCTTCTTTCTTCTGCTTTCTCTATGGTCGTTTCTTCTTTTCCTGCTACTTCGGTCCTCTGATCCTCCATATTGTTGATCTGGATATCGTGAAGTGTACCTTCATGGAGCGCCCTTCTCAAAACCTTATGAGGGTGATTTGTGTGTACGTGTATCTTAACCAGATTTTCATTACCAACTACCAGCGCACTGTCTCCAAAGCTTTCAATTCTTTCCCTTAATCTCTCTATATTTATACCACTGCCTTTTAATATAAATTCGGTGCAATAAGTATATTTGATCTCGTAACTTCTCTTTACTTCCTTCAGACTATCACTATCTTCATCAGGTAAATTTATCCCTGATCCGTTTCCCGGATTATTGCTTTTTGATTTATTGCCGTTCTTGCTGCCACTGCTGTTCGATCCGGAAGATGCAATCTCCCCCACTTTTATAAGTGACCTCTCTAATTTTTTATTTATGCTGCCAATTTCTGTAAGAGCTTTTCTCGTTCCGATCAGTATATCCAGAATACCCTGTGCTCCGGCATCAACCACACCTGCTTTTTTAAGGACAGGCAGGAGAAAAGTACTTCTTTCAACAGACTTTTCGGTTTCTAAAATAATTTTATCCAGGAGTTCGGTCAGTTCTATTTTATCGGTATCGCTGGTTGAATCATAAACAAATTCACAAATATCTTTTATGGTCGTAAGCATGGTCCCTTCGGTTGGGTCCTGTACGGAATCATAAGCCAGATTCCTTGAGGATTTTAACGCTTCTCTTATTACTTCTATACTGACGCTGTCATATTTTATTATAATATCAAAAAAACCCTTAAGTATTTGAGATAATATCACACCGGAATTTCCTCTGGCTCCCATCAATGCTCCAAATGAAGCTTTTCCCAGAACACTTTTTACCGAAAAATCATTAATCTTTGATAATTCTTCCCTTATTGAATTTAAAGTAAGCAGCATATTCGTACCTGTGTCCCCGTCAGGGACAGGAAACACATTCATATCATTGATTTTTGCTTCGTTTTCCTTGAAATTTTCTATTATGATATCAATGACTTTTTTTAAATCCCGGTCATTTATTGCATTAACCATAGTTCTCACCGTTTCAGGATCAAAAAATTAGATATTTTAATATTCTATACCAGAACTTACTTCATTTCTATTTAATTAATACCGAACTTCTCTGCTGCATATTTTCTATATTCCTTAAGACTT
>CAZFEN010000009.1:0-6017 GCA_964517765.1 uncultured Actinomycetota bacterium
AATACTCTATAGATAAGGACAGGTAATTTGAAGGAATAAAGACTCTAGTGTCATGTTAACCTTAAATTGTTGAAGATCACGAAAAGAAGAACAAAGAGTGACTGGCCTTATTTTCTTTAAAGAAATTGCTACAAAGTATGAAAACGCTATAAAAATAACACTGGTGATGGATAATCTGAACACGCATACCCCCGAATCGCTCTATGAGACTTTTAAGCCAGACAGGGCAAAAGCGTTTTTTAATCACTAATCTGCTGAATTCTTTCCATTCCATAATTGGAAGGAAATACGCCGGTTGGACATATATCCATACATTCCATACATTTTTCGCAATATTTGAAATAGGAAGATTCGGGGATAAAAATAACCTTTTTATCTATTCCTCTTCCTACAAAACCCACGGCATTGTATCCCTTGACTTCTCTGCAGTACCTTACGCAGAGTCCGCAAAGAATACAGTAATTATTCTCCTTTTTAAATCTGGACCTGGTTAATTTATATTTCTTTGCAAGCTTCTTTATCTCAGGATTAAAAGGAAATAATGCAAGGTATAATTCCACCAGATTCTTTCTGATTTTTTCTACACCGGGACTCTCAGTTTTGACCACGAGGCCTTCTTCCGCCGGGTAGGCACAGGATGCGACTATTTTCGACCTGCCCTTTTTCTCTATTTCAACAAGACACAATCTGCAGGCGCCATGGGGTTTTACCTTTTCGTTATAGCATAAAGTGGGAATATGAATCCCTATCTTTTTTGCAGCTTGAAGTATGGTATCACCATCATTTATTTCAACATTTTTATCATCTATCGTTAGACTGATTTTTTTTCTATTAGTATCCTCTTTTTTATCATTCATAGTTATTTCTCCCGATCTTTAAATTCTCTTTATCTTTTATAATCAGTTTTAAGTCTTTAATCTATAACTCTTTTTCCCCCTGCCCCGCTCCTTCTTTGACAAGGCCGGTTTTCTTTTCAATGGCACTGTATTTTTCCGGACAGACCTCTATGCAGGATCCGCATTTAATACATATTTCGGTATCTATAACATGCGGTTTTTTGCTTTCACCTTTTATAGCATCAACGGGACATATTTTTACACAGCTCCCGCAGCCTGCACACTTATTCTTATCAATAACATAAGTTATCAATTGACTGCACATTTTTGCGGGACACATACTATAATAAATATGAGCTTCATATTCCTCTTTAAAATATTTTAAGGTGGTAAGGACAATATTTGGTGCAGTGGTACCCAGAGCGCACAGGGAAGCTTCTTTAAGCAGCATCGATAAATCTTCCAGAAGCACCAAATCTTCCTCTCTGCCTTTGCCTACCATTATTCTCTCATAAATATAAAGCATCTGCCTTAAGCCTTCTCTGCAGGGAACACACTTTCCGCAGGATTCATCGGCTAAAAACTTAAGGAAATAATGAGCTACATTTACCATACAGGAAGATTCATCCATGACCACCATGCCCCCGGAACCCATCATCGATCCAGCTTTGTTCAATTCATCAAAGTCTACCGGAAGGTCGAGCAGTTCTTCCGGAATTACTCCGCCTGAAGGACCTCCGGTCTGCACAGCTTTAAATTTTTTACCATCCTTAATCCCACCGCCGATTTTAAATATAATATCTCTCAGGCTTATTCCCATCGGGACCTCAACGAGTCCGGTGTTCTTAACTTTACCGACCAGTGAAAAGATTTTTGTTCCGGTGCTGGTTTTAGTTCCCATGCTCCTGAACCAGTCTGCACCGTTTCTTATAATCAACGGAACATTTGCGAAAGTCTCAACATTATTCAAATTGGTCGGCTTGCCCAGGAGACCGCTTACGGAGGTATGTATATATTTCAATCTGGGTTCACCAACACTTCCTTCAATTGCAGTGGTAAGGGCACTTGATTCCCCCGATACATAAGATCCTGCTCCTTTATGGACCTTGATATCGAAATCAAATCCGGAACCTAAAATATTTTTACCGATAAGTCCATACTCCCTTGCCTGATCTATGGCAATATTCAGATTCTCTACTGTTATCGGGTACTCCTGTCTGACATAAACAAATCCCATGTTGGAACCAATGGCATACGCTCCTATCATTAAACCTTCGAGAACGCTGTGAGGATTCCCCTCCAGTATTCCTCTATCCATGTATGCACCCGGATCGCCTTCATCAGCGTTAACGATTATGTATTTGGGTTCACTTTTTGCGTTCCTGGTAGTTTCCCATTTTACACCGGTCGGAAAACCGCCTCCCCCACGTCCCCTGAGCCCTGATTTTTTCACTTCTTCTATGACCTCTTCCGGACTCATCTCCCCGAGAGCTCTGGCAAGAGATTGATATCCACCACTCATGATGTAATCATCTATGCTTTTTGAATCTATTTTTAAATGGCTATTCAGAAGAATCCTTTTCTGAAATTTATAAAATGGAATATCGGATTCCTTGATTATTGGATTTCCCTTGTCATCCTTATAAAGAAGCCTTTCAACCACTTCACCTTTTAAAGCTTTACTGAATATCTCGGGAATATCCTCTTTCTTTACTTTCAAATAACAAATATCTTTCGGATATACAATTACGATTGGTCCCATTTCACAATATCCGTGACAGCCAGTCCTGCGGATAATGATCCTGTCTTTTTCTTTTATATTATTCTTTTTAATCTCTTCAAGAATTGCAGAATATAGATCCTCAGAATTATAAGCCTTACATCCGGGTCCGCTGCATATGGAAAAAATTAAATCGGCGTTATCCGATTGCTCCTGAAGTCTTTTTGCTTTTTTTTGTAGATCCTGGAGAGAATTTATTTTATTATTAACCGTCATTTTCAAACACTCCTCTATAAATATTAACTTAATTGCTTTAATATTTTTTTCAATTGGCCGGTCGAGGGATTACTGTAATATTTATTACCGATCATGACCACCGGCCCCAGCGCACAGCATCCCAGACAATTTACGGTTTTAAGAGTAAACCGGAAGTCACCTGTCGTATCTCCGGGTTTTACTCCCAGGACATTGGTGATTCTCTGAAGCAAGTTCATCGCACCCCTGACATGACAGGCGGTACCAACACAGGCAACAATAGAATATTTTCCCTGCGGCTCCAGATTAAAATATTTGTAAAAAGTGGTGATCCCATAGATATTTGTAAGAGGAATATCCAGCTTCTTGCCGATATAAAGCAGGATATGCCTGGGTAACCAGTTATACTCATTTTGAATATCTAGAAGTATCTGTATCAAATTACCCTTTTCATGGTTATGACGATCCATTATTTTATCTACTTTTCCAAAATCTTCCATTGCTTCTTCCAACACTGACTCCTTTTCTCTTTTTATTTTATTCAAATCACCGAGCCACTCGGTCAGCTGGTTTTGAATTGTATCTATTCTTTTTATATCTTCGAAATTATCCGAAGTGCTTTTATTAATTGTGCCTGACTTACGATAGATATTGGTCTTTAACCTGTCTCCGGTGCCTATTTTTATTTTATTTTTATCTGAACCATATTGTTCCGATTTTGAAGTGGAATCTTTTAGAATTCCGTTTCTATTATCTTTTATAGTATATTTTGCCCTGTCGTCTCCATAACCGGCTCGTATTATCAATCCTTCCTTTTCCAGAAGCTTTAAAGTACGGTAAATTGTCGCCAGTCCTATTCCCGGCTGTTTTTTGCGGGCAAGAAAAAATAACTCATCTGCATTCAACGCTTTTGAGCTCTTTAATAAAATATCCAGAATAAGCATTCTGGTTCCGGTAATCCTGAATCCACTTTCTTTTATTTTCTGTTTATAAGCTTCGATATTTCTTTTATTACTTTCCATCTGCGGATTCCGAGTGTTATTCTTATTTAATGATAATGATAATGATAATCGATTATTTAAAGATTATACTCCGGGGACCGGTCCTGTCAATAAATACGCATGATGGTCCCATTCGGTAAGATAAAAGTATTACATGAAGTAAAAATCTTCTTTCTACTACGAAAATTTATTGGTTTAAAAGTTATAATGATTAAAAAGGTTTAAAGGATATTGAAAGAGAATTCAGAAATTTTTTAATGTATCACTACTTTTACTCTCAGTGGGAGAGTCTCATAAAGCCATTTCGCATCTTCAAATTCCAGTCTTATACATCCATGGCTGGCAGGGATGCCTAGTTTATCATATTCCTCTTGAATAATTTCATTATTCTCGTCAAAGGGTATACTGTGAAAGAGATAGTTATAATAAAACCTTATCCAGTAATAAGCTCCCATCTTATACTTATCATTCCAAAACCAATAACCCTTTTCAGTAGTGGTAAATTCTCCTAAAGGTGTGGATTTTTCTGCAGTTCCTCCGGAGCATTTCATCGTTTTTATCAGGTTATCTTTATAGTATACAAAGACTTTTTGCACCGAGAGATTCACATCGATTCTAAAATTATCACTGCTGCTATAATCTATTTCTTCATCACCGTTTTCTTCCGAATTTTCTTCTTCGTTTTGTATTTCTCCACCGTCAGTCTGCCCCTCTTCTTCTGCACTTTCCTCACCAGTAACATCTTCCTCTATTACTTCATCAACAAGGGCTTCTGAATCACCGTATATGATATTCTCATTAACTTCATCATCCACTAGATCCCCGCTATCAGAATTTTCTGAACCGGTTTCATCCGAATCATTATCTGAATTATTATTATTTATCATAGTATTATTTAAATCATCGTTTTCTGTGATTTCCACTGATCCTTCCGGAGTTTCGGAATAATCCTTACATGAAACAAGCATCATACCTGCAAAAATACAGATAAAGAAAATATATATTACGGTCAATGTTTTACTGCGGCACTTTTTTAAAAAACCTCTCAACCGTTCCACCACCAATTTATTTAATAAATAAATTCTTTTATCATCATTATAATAATTGTAGGATTTTATAAAAGAAAAATTTAAAATAGAACTTTTTAGTTTTTTAAATTTTATGGCATATTTATTATACAATTATAAAAAATTTGTTATAATTCAATATATTCGAAAACGAATATCAAGCTAAATAACCAAAGGTTATAGTGGCAGAAAATAAACCGGAGAAAACCGCTAATTTACTTGGCAGAGTTATTTCAATTGTAAACCAAAAAGGCGGTGTGGGGAAAAGCACAACCGCAATAAATCTATCCACTTATCTAAGTCACTCAGGTTACAGGACCCTCCTTATCGATCTGGATCCCCAGGGGAATTCTACAACAGGATTGGGCATCTACATAAATAATAACAACGACTCGATTTATGATGTCCTTATCAATAACCTTGATCCAGGCAAGATCATAAGATCCACTCAACACGAATATCTGGATATCTTACCGTCTTCGACAAAACTCGCCGGTGCCGAGATAGAATTAGTATCGGGTTTTAAAAGAGAATACAGGTTAAAAAAAGCAATCGATAGTATTGTAGATCTTTATGATTATATAGTCATAGACTGTTTGCCCGCTCTTGGGCTCCTGACTCTGAACGCACTTGCAGCTTCAAGGGAAGTCGTGATCCCGCTTCAATGCGAATATTATGCACTTGAAGGAATTGCAAGACTTGTAGACATTATAAATCTGGTCAAGAAAAATCTGAATCCTGAACTGGAAATATCGGGAATAGTATTGACCATGTACAGCAAGACCAGGCTGGCAAACCAATCAATCAAAAAAATCAATCAATATTTTAATAAAAAAGTTTTTAAGACCGTTATTCCAAGAAACGTAAGACTGGCAGAAGCTCCAAGTTATGGAAAGTCTATCCTGACCTATGATCCCAGATGTCCGGGAGCGGCAGCATATGGCAATCTGGCAAAGGAAATAATAAATAATAATAATAATAATAATAAAAATAAAAATAAAAAAAATCGTAATATTGATACAGGTTCCATACCCCGGAGAATCAAAAATTTCTGGGACAGCGGCGAGTCGCCCCGTCATGCAGTAAAAAAGAGAAAATACTCTCACCAGAGTGTATAATTATCATAAGGATAATCATC
>CAZFEN010000009.1:6117-8281 GCA_964517765.1 uncultured Actinomycetota bacterium
ATAATCATCAAAGCATCTAATTATGCAAATTTAACAGTCAAGAGAGAGACTTTATGAATCTGGAAAAAATAGAATATTTGCTGGTTAATGAACCGCCTTTCAGGCTGAAGCAGGTTGAAAAAGCTCTCTATAAGGATTTCATAGACAGCTGGAACGATGTCACGGTTTTACCCGTCGAACTCAGGGGAAAATTAGAAAAAGAAGTTCCTATTACTTTCGATTTTAATACAGCTGCTTCTCTAAAAGGCAATTCAATAAAAGTAATTATGAAACTGCCGGATGGGCCCAATGTCGAATCCGTTTTGATGGAACATACGGGAGGAAGGAACACAGTTTGTGTATCATCACAGGTAGGCTGCCCTTTAAATTGTATATTCTGCAAAACAGGAAAAATCGGTTATATCAGAAATTTAAATCACTATGAAATTGTTGAACAGGTATTATTTTTTTCATATTATCTAAAAAAAGTTACCGGGCCCGTAAAAAAGGAGAAATCTGTAAAGATCCGTGAAAGTGTAAAAAATGTTGTCTTTATGGGTATGGGGGAACCATTTCTAAACTACGATAATGTGATTGGAGCCATAAGATTCTTAAATGATAAGAATAAATTCAATATAGGGGCGCGCCACATTTCCGTATCCACCGCAGGGATTCCGGAAAAAATTAAAAAATTTTCATACGAGAATTTACAGGCCAATCTGGCGGTTTCATTAAACTCACCAAACGATAAAATCCGACAAAAAATAATGCCCATCGCACAGAAATATCCGGTAAAAGAAATCATCGATGCAGTAAAATTCTATATTGAAAGAACCAACAGAAAAGTCATGTTCGAATATATAATGATAAAAGATTTGAACGATTCGGATGCCCTGGCCGAACAGCTTATAAAACTGCTGGGCGGCCTTTTATGTTTTGTAAATCTAATTCCCTATAATGGTAATGGTTGTGATCTCAAACCTACCACCAGAATAAGAATAAATAGATTCAGAAACATTCTTGAAAATGGCGGCATAACCGTAACGCAGCGATTCAGGTTCGGAGATGATATTAACGCTGCATGCGGCCAGCTGGCTTACAAAAAATATAAAAATTTTTAAATAAAAAAATAACTTGAATTTTTGACTATAATCTATAAATATTACATTATATTGAATATTATCTTGATAACATCAAAGTTTAGAGTCATTACTTGTAAGTAAGGGGGACAGTATGTCTGATTATGCTATTATCGCCGAGGATCTGACTTACTATTATGGCGATTTGATTGCCGTAGATCATATTGATTTCAAAGTGGCCATAGGGGAAATCCTGGGTTTTCTTGGCCCCAATGGTGCCGGTAAAACAACAACGATTAACATACTGACCGGACAGATGAAACCCAAAGGCGGACGGGCTATTCTACTCGGAACAGATGTTGCTAAGGATGTTAAAAAAGTAAAAGGAGATATTGGTGTTTGCTTTGAAACAACTAATTTATATGAGCAGATGAGTGCTATTGAAAATTTAAATCTTTTTGCACGTCTCTTTGGCATCAAATCGTTTGATGCCGGTAAATTATTGAGCCGTGTCGGCCTTGAGGGACGCGGGAAGGATCGTGTTGAGACTTATTCCAAAGGAATGAAGCAGCGTCTTATGGTAGCAAGGTCCATAGTAAATAAGCCTCAAATTCTTTTTCTTGATGAACCTACTGCCGGACTTGATCCAACTTCATCCCTGGCCATTCATAATATTATTATTCAGGAGAGGGATCGGGGGGCCACTGTATTTCTTACTACCCATGATATGGTAGAAGCCGATAAACTTTCTGACCGGGTTGCTTTTATGAATAAGGGCAAGATCGTAGCTCTGGATACACCACTTAATCTTAAGCAGCAGTATGGTAAACGCGCCCTTAATGCAAAGGTGCTAACGGTAGGCGGCAAGCTTGAGGATCGCGAGATTGCGCTTGATGCGGCTGATACACCGGGCAGCATTAAAGAACTTTTTTCTAATGAGAAAGTTGTTACCGTTCACAGCAGAGAAGCCACCCTTGAAGATATATTCATTAAGATTACCGGACGGGGTCTCGTGGAGTGAAAATACGTATAATAAGTAATCTGATTTCTAAAGACCTGACTCTTTTTTTCAGGAAAAAAGCAATTGTAGTATTGACTTTAATCGG